>CALUUI010000003.1 GCA_944323925.1 Candidatus Gastranaerophilales bacterium | reverse complement strand
GCCACATCGACATTTATTTTTATTCAATTTTCAATTTCCAATGTGGCTTCATCGGTATTTTTCTCTATACGGCTCGCTGAACTCCGTTCTGACTCGCCTACCTCCTGCGAAACTTGACATTTAGTCAACTTTCTCGGAGTCCTTGCCACATCGACACTTATTTTTTATTCAATTTTCAATTCTCTTTGTGGCTCCATCGGTATTTTCTTTATACGGCTCGCTGAACTCCGTTCTGACTCGCAAATAATACGGACTGTCCACCTGTCTAAATTCTATCACAACCTCTTTTTCTGTTCAATATAAAAAAAAGAGTCTTTTTTAAGACTCTAATACTTTTGTGTGAAGTGTAGTATGAATAATAAATCTTTTTTTCCTTGTGTTTACATATATATAAAGTATTTATTATTTAACTATTTGACTTATTTTTAATTTTTGTTTACATTTCTTTACATACTTAATTTGTTTTTGTTGCTCTTTATTTTGTGTTACAATCTCTTTATTATGAAATGCGCAGAAATACAAAATGGTAAATTTATAATTAAGGAAGAAGAAAATATTACACTTGGCGTTAATAAAGGAGCTATAGTTAAGGTACTTGGCTGCGGACTTTGCGGATCTGATATTGTTAAATATCGACAAAACCTTGTACCAAATGGTACTGTTCTTGGACACGAAATTGTTGGAGAAATTATTGAAATTAATTCTGACACTGATTTCCAATACAAGGACAAAATCGTTTCTTCTCACCATATACCCTGCTTTAATTGTAAATACTGCCAATCTGGAAACTATTCAATGTGTTCTCATTTTAAAGAAACAAATCTTGTTCCGGGAGGTTTTTCTGAAAGAGTTTATATTAGTGAAGAACATCTTAAAAATGTTGCATACAAAGTTCCTGAAAACATACCAAATGAAGTTATTTCTTTCTATGAACCGTTAGGATGTTGTATCAGAGCAATAAAAAGAACTCAGCTTGAAAAAAATTCTAACGTTCTTGTGGTTGGGTTGGGGTCTATTGGTTTATTAATGGGACAAGCTCTTGTCAATTACGGAATGAGTGTTTTTGGATGTGACCTTATTGAGGAAAGAATTGAGCTTGCTGAAAGCCTTGGAATTATAGGATTTAATTCCTCTGATATTAACAAAGCTAAAGATTTTATTTTATCAAACACTGATAATTTGGGCGTTGATGCTGTTTTTATGACATCTGGTGCTGATAAAGCTATTGATGTTGCCTTTGCTCTTGTCCGTAACGGTGGAAAAATTAACGTTTTTTCAAGCACACCACAAAACGAAGGGTATAAAAATAATGCTATATACTATAGAGAATTAACTGTACTTGGTAGTTACTCTCCTTCTCCTGAAGACTTAAAAGATTCATTCAATATGATCACTTCTGGAAAAATTATTGTCAGCAATTTGGTAACCGATTATCCGCTTGATAATATTCAAGATGCTGTTAATGACACCATTGCTAACAAAATAATGAAAGCATATATAAAAATTTCGGAGTAAGAATGAAAGCTGTATTATATTACGGACCTGAGAATATCAAGTATGAAGAAACGATGATAAAACCGCTTGCTGAAGGAGAAATTCTGGTAAAAGTGGAATCCGCTCTTACTTGTGGAACTGATGTTAAAACATACAGAAGAGGACATCCTGTTTTAATCAAATCTGTTCCATCAGGATTTGGGCACGAATTTGCAGGGACAGTCGCAAAACTTGGGAAAGGCGTTACCAATTTTAAGATTGGGGATAGAGTTGTTGCTGCGAACTCTGCTCCATGTGGAGAATGTTTCTTTTGTAAAAGAGAAGAATTTAACCTATGTGAAAACCTTGACTTATTAAATGGAGCATACGCTGAATATATCGTTATTCCTGAGAGAATTGTCAAGAAAAATACTCTTATTCTCCCTGATAATCTTTCTTTTGATAAAGCGGCTTTTTGTGAACCGCTTGCAAATGTTGTTCACGGAGTTGAAAGAACCGACATCAAGCCCGGACAAACGGTTGGCATTATTGGGATAGGTCCTATTGGACTTATGTTTGCAAGACTTGCTAAACTCAAAGGTGCCAGAGTTATTGCCGCAGGAAGAAATCCGATTAAACTAAAACTTGCCGAAGATTTTGCTTATGCAGATGAAGTTGTTGACTTAAAAAAGTATCCTAATCCTGAAAAGATATTCAAATCTTTTACCGAAGAAGGGAAAGGACTCGATATCGCAGTAGAATGTGTTGGACTTCCTGAAATTTGGGAAAGGATTTTTGAATGCGTCAGACCTGGGGGAACTGTTCACTTCTTTGGGGGGTGCAAATCCGGTTCAAAAGTTTCTTTTGATACTACTAGACTTCACTATAGTGATATTAAATTAATGAGTGTTTTCCACCATACACCTAAATATTTCAGAATGGCTCTTGATTTAATTGCATCCGGCGACGTTGAAGTTGAAAAACTTATTACGGCTACACTCCCGCTTAATAAACTTGAGTACGCTATGCAACAGCATATTCAAGGTAACGCCGTTAAATTTCTTATTAAACCGCAGTTTGTCTAGATATTTCTTTTTGGGGATTTTTACCCAACTCGTATCTATATAAATCATAAGAAATTATTTTACCTTTTGTATCTCTATTTATAACGAGTTTTGAAGTATACTTATCCCTATTGGTTTCTAAACTCTTTACTAATCCATCTGCATAAATTCGAGTTTTGGATAAACCACTTTTGGAGTAGTATTCAAGTTTTCCGCTATATCCTTTTCCTCCTCTTAATAATAATCCGTTATTTATTACCATATCCATACTTTTTACTGTTTCTTCTAAATTTTTAATCTTTATGTTTTTACTATGGAAAAAGCTCGCTCCTATTAAGCCTAAGGTTGCCAGTCCTGATAAAGATAACAATACTAAGGCTGTCCTATTCCCCATAATTTTTATTTCTTCTTCTTTTTTTAAACCTTCGGTATTATATATAGAGCTTTTCGGCGTTGTTATATTTTCTACTCTCATTTTACTCTCCTTATTACTATAAGAATCTTAAATTAACCGAAAAACAAAGCCTATTCTCTACAGGGGGGACATTATAGAATACTCAATTCTAAAGCACAAAATAAAATGATCGAGTTTGAAAATATTTTCAAACTCGATCACTAGTCTTAATTGAAGTTTCGTATAAGTGGAATTACATCATTCCGCCCATACCACCCATTCCACCCATTGGCATTTCTGGGGCTTTTGATTCTTCTGGAATATCAACTACTGCTGCCTCTGTTGTTAACAACATTGATGCTACTGATGCGGCATTTTCCAATGCTGAACGAGTAACCTTCGCAGGGTCTACGATTCCTGCTGCAAACATATCTGTATATCTGTCCAATAATGCATCGTAACCGTATGCACCTTTTTCTGAACGTACATTTTCAATTACTACATCTGATTTTGCGCCTGCATTGTTTGCTATTGCTCTTAATGGTATATCCAATGCTGCTGTTAAAATCTTAAAGCCGCTCTTTTCATCATCTGATTCAAATGCTAATGTTGCTAATTTACTTTCAAGTTCTTGTTGAACTCTTACTAATGCAACACCACCACCTGGAACTATACCTTCTTCATTTGCTGCTCTTGTTGCATTCAAGGCATCTTCTATCCTTAATTTTCTTTCCTTCAACTCAACTTCTGAAGCTGCACCTACTTCTATTACAGCAACTCCGCCTGATAGTTTTGCCATACGTTCTTGTAATTTTTCTTTATCATATTCACTATCAGATGCTTCGATTTGTTTCTTGATTAAGTTTACTCTTTCTTTTACAGCTTCTCTGGTTTCGTTACCTACTACTATTGTTGTTTCGTCTTTGGTTACAGTTACACGTTTTGCCAAGCCCATCATATCTGTTGTTACATTTTCTAACTTGATTCCAAGTTCTTCTGTAAACATTTGACCACCTGTCAATATCGCAATATCTTCCAACATTGCTTTTCTTCTGTCTCCAAAGCCCGGGGCTTTTACGGCAACTGCTCTTAATACTTTTCTCATTGTGTTTACAACCAATGTTGCAAGTGCTTCACCTTCAACATCTTCTGCTATTAACAACAATGAACGACCGTCACGAGCCACTTGTTCCAAGATTGGAACTAGATCTGCTATTAAATTAATTTTCTTGTTTATACATAAAACGTAAGCATCTTCCAATACTGCTTCCATTCTTTCTGCATCTGTTACAAAATATGGTGATATGTAACCTTTATCAAATTGCATACCTTCAACAACCTTCAAGTTAGTACCGAATGATTTTGATTCTTCCACTGTTATTACACCATCATTACCAACTTTTTCCATTGCTTCTGCTATCAATTCACCTATTTCTGAATTGTTACCTGCAGATATTCCTGCAACTTGTGCTATTTCTTCTTTTGTATTTACAGGTTTTGATAAATCTTTTATCTTGTTTATTGAAATTTCTACAGCTCTATCAATACCTCTTTTTATTGAGATTGGATTTGCTCCTGCTGTTAAATTCTTCAAGCCTTCTTTTACTATTGCTTGTGCTAATACTGATGCTGTTGTTGTACCATCACCAGCTACATCATTTGTCTTTGATGATACTTCTTTTAATAATTGAGCACCTGCATTTTCTAAACCGTCTTGTAACTCAATTTCTTTTGCAATAGTTACACCATCATTGACTATTTGAGGTGCTCCGAATTTCTTTTGTAAAATTACATTTCTGCCTTTTGGCCCTAATGTTACTTTTACAGCTTCGGCTACTGCATCTATTCCTTTTAGAAGAGCCTTTCTTGCTTCTTCTTCAAAAACTATACGTTTTGCCATTTTATTTCTCCTTTTAATATCAATTATTTGTTTTTATTACTCAAGAATTGCTAATGCATCTTTTACTGAAAGTATTTTATATTCTGTACCATCTACCTTTACGTCGGTTCCTGAATATTTTGCGTATAATATTACATCACCAACTTTTACATCCATTGGCTCTCTTTCTCCGTTTTCGCCAACTTTACCTAAACCTACTGCTACAACTTCACCTTTTTGGGGCTTTTCTTTTGCACTATCAGGTATAAATATTCCGCCTGATGTTTGTTCTGTATCTTCTATTACCTTAATTACTATTCTGTCTGCTAACGGTTTAATTGACATATTTAATATCCTCCTTTTTCCTATATTCTATTTATACAACTCTTTAGAACAAAAATTAATTTTCTTAATGAAAAATTAAGAATTTAAGTTTATGCTTGTTATAATCAATTGATACATACCTATTTGACAATTCTATGTCTATAAATTGAATTCGTTCCTTGTGAAGAAATAAACAATAAATTATTGTTTACATGCAAACCATAAGGCTTACTTATATTATCTAATAAAACTGATATATTTCCTTCGGGGGTCACCTTTAATATGTTATTAGCATTATAATTTGCTACATATATATTTCCAACACTATCCCTTGCCAAACTTATCGGACCGTTTAGCTTAGGACTTTTTACAAATACTATGCGTTTTCCATCCGGAGTAATTTTTAATATTGTGTTATCCGTAAATGTTGCTATATATAAATTTCCAAATACATCAGACGTTATACCCGTAGGACTTACGATATTTTCATATATACCGGATGTCTTTGCTACATTTGATTGAGGATTAGCTGCTGGCTCTGGCGTTGTTGTTTTAATTGCCAATTTTTCTACTAATGCCTGTGCTGGTTTATAATAACCGCTTGTTGGCGGAATTATATTCACATACGTTTTTAAATTGTTGTAATCGCCCAATTTTTCACATATTAAAGCTGCTTTATAAACCGATTCATAATCATTCGGATTTCTTAATAATATTTGCTTGAATACTGACAAGGCCTCCGCATGCTGATTTGTATAATCCAATATTACAGCTAAATTATAATAAGCATCTATATAATCAGGATAAACCTTTATCGCCGTCCTAAAAGATTTTATCGCTTTATCATATAAACCAAGTTTATAGTAATCTACGCCTTGATTATACTCTAACTTTGCATCTAACGGAATTGCCTCAGATGCAGCAGACAAGCCTGGCAATACTAATGCCAAACTTGATATTACTGCTATCATAATCATTATTTTTTTTATCATTTTTATCCTAATTTTGCCAGTAAATCCTTATGCTTATCCGAAAACTCTTTTCCCCTTGCTATTATTGCAGCCTTTAATATTTTTGGAAGGTTGATTGTTTCCAATTCTTTAAAATTATTTGGCAATCTTAATGACCAATTAGCATCTCCTGATGTTCCCGGACGATTATATACATCCTCTATTTGGAAAAAGTCAGTAAAGAAAATTTGAACATTTCTTGCTTTTGATGCAAATATTTCTACTAGCTTAATAAACTTTAAATAATCCGCATCTTGTGTCAAACGAACAATTATATCATCCTTATTCTCAACTTCTGCAAATAAATCTTCTACTAAATTTTTTGCGTGCAGATATCCTTCATGAGTATTTATCATTGATTTCGCCCAGAATGATACTGGTAAGTTATCGTGAGTTCCTACCATATTCCAAACATTTTCTTCTATATTTTTACATCTGTATGGATGCATTGGCTTTTCAGGAACTACAAACTGGGTCAAACGCATACCTTGGAGCTGATATTTTTTCATAACCGCTTCTACAGGATTAGTTAATGTACCTAAATCCTCACATACTATTGCGTTTTTATCAAGTCCGCATTCTTTTGCCGCTGCTATTACAATCTTCTCTATAAATCTGCCGTATAATCTGATTTGCTCATCATTTAATGTTTTAACTCTTTTTTCTTTATCAGCTTCTAACGTATAATCCAAATCGTTTAAACCTGCAACCGCAAATCTTGATAAAAACGGATGCTCCGGAGAAGAAAATAAACGACCTGCACCGTCTTCACACTTTGGAGTCTTATCTGATTGATATACCCAAGGATCGATTAAACCAACTATATGGTCTATTCTTACACCTCCCGGGTTTTCCGTAAACATCTTCTTATAAAGACGTTTCATTAATTCGCCGCCTTCTCCTAAATTTCCTTCTCTATCAAATAACTTTTCAGGATTCATTGCAGGAAATCCCCAAGCCTGACCATCCTTTGAAAAATAATCAGGTGGACAACCTAATGAATATCCGTCTAAGAATAATGATTGGTATGCCCAAGCATCTCTGTCAGAAAATGCAACTTGTCTGTCTGCTATCATTTTTATATTATGCTTTAGAGCAAATTCCTTCGTCTTTAATGACTGCTCTTCTAATACAAATTGACAGAACTTATAGAATTCTATTTCATCTGAATATTTTTTCTCAATTTCAGATATTCTTGCTTGGTAACGCTTTTCTTCCTCTACATTGGTTGGATTTAATAAGTTTTTATCATCTTTATTTTTCCAGCCATACCAATAATCACTACCGTTTTCTATTGATAATGCTTCATATAAAGCATCTTTTGATAACCAAAAATCATTTTCCTTTTTAAATTCATCAAATGTCTTGCTAAATTTAGATGTTTTCTTAAAATTGCCCCACGCAACTTTTAATGCATCATTCTGCGCCTTTGATATATAGGAATAAGACGTTCTTCCCTTATCAGCATTAGGATTGTTCTTCACTACATCTTCATAAACTGATATTGGTAAAATACACTCCCAATCCTTAGTCGTTAGTTGTTTTAAATCTATAAATAATGGGTTGCCTGAAAATATCGTTCCACAATATGGAGAAGCATCTGTTGATTTGGTTTTACCATTCGGACCTAATTGTATCGCATTAAAATAATTTTCTGCATACTCAATCAGAGCATGCCCTGCATCTGTATTGTATGACCCAAAGCCTGTATCTTCACCATTCTTTGATGGAAAACTCCCGCCATGTACAATCAATGCAAAATTATCTTTGCCTAATACCTTTAATGCTTCTTTTACTAATTTGCTCTCTGTATTTAACATAGTCCCACCCATCATAATAATACTCTCCTTATTTTTTCCTAGTTTATCATCCATATATTTTTTTTTCAACTTATGCAGAGATTACAATTTGTAACAATACCAAAGGACCCGACTTATATAAGTCGGGTCCTTTGGTTAACAAATTTACTACAATGCCTGCATCTCAACAGAAGGCTCTCTTACTTCCGGAATTTCATTCATCTTTGGAAGCTCTGGAGTTTCATCCTTTGCCGACAATTCTGTTGGCGGAATTTTTTCCAACTCAAGTGTCTTTTTCTGCTCATCCAGTATCTTTATTAAGATTGGATCAGGATGTTTTTTCAATGCATGATAATCGGCCATAATCTTAGAAACAAAATGCTTGGTTTCAGCAAAAGGCGGAATTGCATTGTATTTCTTTACATTTCCAGGACCTGCATTGTAGGCTGCCAATGCAAGCTCGGTAGAACCAAACATATCATACATCATTTTGTAATAGGTTAGGCCTCCTTTTATATTTTCATTTAAATAATAAGGATTTACACCTAATTTTTGTGCTGTAGACGGCATTAATTGATATACACCTACTGCTCCATGTCTGCTTTTTAATTCATGATTGTAGTTTGATTCCTTCTTCGCTAAGCTCAATGCTAATGCAGGATCAACATTCATTTCCAGAGAATGTCTGATAATACTCTCTTTTACGGAATTGGCATTTATCTCATTTGCAAACACACAATTAAAACTGCAAATAGTAATCGCCGTTAATAAAAGTGATAATTTTTTAATCATAATCCTCTCTCCGTTTGTACATTGGAGTTTGCTGTAAGATTCCACAAGTAACTTTAAAATCCTCATAAAATTCTAAAACTACAAAATCTTCATCGCAAATTATGTGATTGTCCTTAGCATTATAGACTAAACATTTTAAAAAATCAACCCTTTAGGCTAGTTTACCTGATTTTAGCTAGTTTTACAAGGCTTTATGCACTTTTAATTTTGTAAACTTTGTAAATAATTTGACAAAAAAATTTACATCAAGAAACATTTTGATTCAAATCCAAAATTTTATGATAAATTAAAAATATGATAAATTTTTATCTGATTATCACATTGGAATTATAGGAGACAATAATGGCGGAGTATTTGACCAAAGAGGAAATTAAGCAGTGGAGAAGCTCATTGGAAAAAATCACTTTAGAAGAATTTGCAGCTCGTTTAGGTAAGTTAATTGAAGAAGCTAAGCCAACTAATGATGTTGTAGACATGGTTATGAATGAACAAAAAGTAACAACAGAAAACCATTCTAACATCGATAAACAAGATAAATTTTCGGCTATCGCACAAAGAGCTTTTGAACGTGAACGCCAAATTTCACATACTCCGTTCTCTATTAGCAGACCAAAACAAGAAAATAAAACTGTTAAGCAAGAAAAGAAAGCAAATATTAAATCAGAAGTTAAACCGTCTGATGTTAATATCAAATTAAAAAAATCTCTTACTGACAGAGAACAAACTGTTCTTGATTATTTAATTTCTCATGTCAATCAAACGGTTTATGCTAAAGACTTAGCTGAACTCCTTGGATTGCCTAGAGATTACATTTATAAATATATTAAAAACTTGAGAGCAAAAATAGAAGGCAATAATTTACAAAATTGTCAAGGTGGCGGATTTATCTTCACTGCCTAAGATTGGCGAGGTTATGGATTTATTTAAAGCACTGGAATTTTTAGAAAATACCGGACATTTGTATGCGTTAGATTATTCAAAAAAATATCTATATAGCGCTAAATTATCAAACTTTATGTTTGATTTGTTTGATATTTCTGAAAAAACTAACTTAGGTGTAATCTATACAAAACCTATTAAAATTGGAGAACAATTTCTTGTTGATGGTGTTAGCAGATTAGTTGGGTTATCTCTTTTTCTTTTTGCAATATGCGAATGTTGGAAAAATACAACTGAAAGAAACGATTTACTTATAAAAAAAATTAAAGCCAACTATTTATTAAGAAATGACAGACCTAAAATTATTCTCAAAGGTATCAATAAAGATATTTACGAATCTCTTTTGTTAGGTGAAAGAATTTCAGGAAAGAATAAAAAAACTGTTATTTTTTGTACTTATCACGAATATTGGACTAAACTTAAACTCGGCAATTATGAACTTAAAGATATTATGGATAAACTGAATAATATCTACTTATACCACTCAAGTCTTGCTGAGCAGGATTCTGAGCAAATAAGAGATTTGTATTATTCGCTTAATATCGATAGTCAAAAGCTCAATCAAATTGCTCTGATAAAAGATTTTCTGAAAGAGCTTGATGCCGGTTATGAGTGGAGCGAAATTGAACAACTATTCTTTAATAACAAAGATTATCTCATGATGTTCCTAAAAGATTTTCTCATTACTAAGTATACTACTAATAAAATCCCTTATAACAGCTATTATATCGTTTTGAAAGACTACATTAACAGAATTAAAAAATATAAAAGCGTTGCAAAAGCTGTTGAAGAAATGCATGAATCGGCTATTACATATAACTCTATTTTAAACGTCGATATGCCGGATGAAGATATTAAAAATAAATTTATTGAAATAAAACTCAATAAAGGTAATGATACTTACGCTTACCTTCTTGAAATTTTTGAAGACTATAAAGATGGCAACATTACTAAAGCAACATTCATTGAAATTCTTACTGCTGTTAATGAATATTTAATAAATAGAAATGCAAATCCTACTGCAAGAAATAATTTTAATGACTTACTTTCTGACTTGAATAAACTACTTTATGACAACTCTAATGAAAGTTCTATTCTTACTAATATTGATGAAGATATCTCCTAAAAATATTATTTCGCAGTTGTTTATATCTAATCAGATTTACAAAAATTAACATAAATACTTATTATAAGATTGAAATATACTTTTTATATGCTATAATGATATGGTTGAAGGAGGGAAATATGGCTAGAGTTTTAATATCTATGTCAGATGAGTTTCTTAACAGAGTAGATAGTATCGCAAACTCTGAACAAAGAACAAGAAGTGAATTAATTAGAGAAGCCTTACGCTCATATCTTAGAAAAAACAAAATGAGCAACATTAAGAATGCAGAAGAAAACGCTGAAGTTCTTTCTTCTTTACTTGATGACTAGTAATTGACTTCTTTCATAAAAGTGTCAACCCAATATAATAAATCCGCTATTTCATAAGGTTTAGGCAAATACAAATCGGCTTTAGCATTTAGAATAGCGGATTTGTTGTGTTTTGCAGAAGTAACTATTAATTTTGAGTTAACAAAATTTTTATCAGATTTTATTTTTTTTATCGCCTCCAAGTATTCCAGCTTATCTCCCGCGTCAAAAATAACAATTGCTGGCAAATCCACATCTAAATCTTCTGTTATATCATAACCTTGAAGTTCCAAAGCCGTTCTTAACAATAACTTTAAGGCTTCGTCATCTTCAAAAATATATATCTTTTTATTAAATTCTTTTGAGATAACAGACCCCTGACCTGTTAACTGTAATCTTTCTATTGCATAATTTGATCCTGTTGGTAATTTGGCCATGTTCTTTATTACTCTGGAATGTTCTAATAATTCACTTGGGGTAGTGATTTTTGAATAATCCAATTCAAAACCTCCTGCCAAAATATAAACATATTCCACACGACGTTCTGCGTATTTTTCACCTTTTATTAAAGAAAAACCTTGTTTAATATCTTGTTTTGAATAAAATTTGGGTGCAACCGTATCAAAGGCAAATGTCAAAAAACCCGCTAATTTTTCAACTACATTACTTGTTGTTATTATTACAAATTCATTTTCTGATAATCTTCCTAGATAATCATTTTCTGTTAGTGCTGATTTAATAATAGTTACAAATGATTGAATTAACTTATCTGCTGCTAATTCACTATATATTGATTTATAGATAAAATAATTTTCTACACTCACCAAAAGTAATGCTCGCTCAAGTTTATCATTAATAATTCGTTTTAGTGCACGTAATATAAGCCTTTTATCCGGCAATAAGGTCTTTGTATCTAAACTTAATTCAATATCTCGGCGGAGATGCGCTTTGATTCGCATTTTAAACTCTTCTATATTTACCGGTTCGCTTATAAAATCATCGGCTCCATTTTTTAAATATTGGACTTTGTCAGTAATATCCGAGGATTTTGAAAGCACTATTATAATTGGTCTTGTTTTATATGTTAAAACTCTCAAACGCTCACATAATTCTGAAATATTTCCGCCTAAACTATCAGATATAATTATCAAATCTGACTCATATTTTTCCAAATACTCAAAGCCATCACTTATTGTTTTTGCAACATTTACTGTTACAAAAGGATTTTCAATACTTTTTTTATATTTAAACGGAAGTTCTTTCCGTTTATCAATTATTAATACGCTGCAGAACAAACTTGTTCCTCCGGATTATATAATGGAAGTTTTACCTCAAAAGTCGTACCTTTATCAGAATTATTTTCAAAACTGATACTACCTTTCATCATTTCTACAAGATTTTTAGTAATATAAAGTCCTAATCCATTTCCTTGTACAGACCTTGTCAAAGGACTGTCTATTCTTGAAAATTTCTGAAAAATTCTATCTTTGTTCTCCAAACTTATACCTACACCCTCATCTTTTATCTTGAGAGAAAAATAACCCTCTTTATCAGAGAAATCACAGGTTATAAAAACACTTGATGCATTTGGAGAATATTTACATGCATTCTCTAGTAAATTCATAACAATTTGCTGAAAGCGTTCATTATCAAGAATACCTTCCGGCAATTTAGGATTAAGCTGGAAATTAATTGAATAATCAGGATAACGTTGAGAAATAACTTTTATCACCGGTTCTATTGCTTGTTTAAGATTTACCTTCTTTAAAACTAATTTATCAGAGGCACCGGATGAGACCGAAAGAATATTTTCAACCAAACCTATCAGTCGGTTTGATTGTTCTTCGATAATTTTTATAAACTTCTTTTTATCTTCATCATTCAACTTATCCCATGATGCCAACATTGTTTGAGCAAAACCCCTTATACTGGTTAAAGGTGTCCTTAACTCATGGGATACGGTTGCAACAAAATCTTCTTGCTTTGACATAAAAATATTATAACACTTTTTATGTTTTCATTGAATACCAAAAGTTTAGCTTTGGAATGTATTAAATATCTTTTCAACAGAATCATCAATAACTTTCTTAACTGATTCCATTTCTGTTGAAATTGCTGCTTGTTCAGTATCAAGCTGTTCAAGCTCTAATTCTAACTGTTGGTCTTGCTTTTGAATCGTTGAAGTTAAGGCATTTATATCATTAATCGTCTTTTCATAAACTTCTACAGCATGCCTGTACTCATTCATAGCATCCTCATATGCGGCATCATCTGTTACTATTTCATAATTCAAACTATAAACATTTGAATCATTATCAAATCTTACAGAAGAAAATCTACCACTCTCATCTGTTTCCAAAACAGCGTTACCGGTGCTAGAAACTTTCGTTGGCACATAAGATGCACCATAATATAACAATGATGATTGATTATCTATTGGAGAATCCGGCAAATAAGGATTATTATAACTATTCATCAAATCATCATAAGTAGTAAAATATGTTTGCCCATTTAATGAAAAAGTGTAAATTCCGGAACCTGAATAAGTATAACTTCCATCATCATTTAATGTAAAGTAATTAGAAATATTGGTACCCGACAAATCTTGTACAATTTGAGATAATTCTGTCGCTTGATCTTCGGTTAAATTTGTCAGCTCTGTTAATCTGTTATTACCGACGTAGGTAGGGAATCCGGTTTCTGCGTAATCGCTGTATGAATCACTAACTCCACCTGAAATATTTTCCAATTCCTGAGTTAATGCGAAATGCCAAGTATCACCTTCCTGATACCCTACGATATTTTCATCTGTTAAATCAGGATTTCCGATTGCTGACTTAAATTTTTCAAGCTGGGCTTTTAATTCTTCGTCTTCTACTCCTGCTACTTGGTTATAACTAACACTCGAACCATCTTTATTATTTACGGTATATGAGTTATCAGCATTTTTTTGAACACTGTCAACTGTATTTACATAACCACTATAGGTTTTTGCTACCTGAACTTGCGGATCGGCAAGTTTCTTCTCTGATCCTTTAAAAATATCTCTGTAATAATGGCTGGTAACTACATAATTATAATTATTATCATAAGACGAGGTTTGGGACCAACTGTCAATATAATAATCAGTATCACCATCTGAATAAGAATACTGCTCAGTCGTATAATCAGCCGTACTTGGGACTTCCGGTAACTCCAAATCAAGCATTCTGTTAAATAAGCCTGCAACTTCATTAGCAAGGTTTGTTCTTGCCTGGTTTATTTGCTGTCCTTCATATTCGCAGTTTGCTTTACGAGCAGTCAATTGTATATAACGTGCCTGTGATGCTGCCATTCCCATAGCTGTATCTCCTTATAATTGTTGATTGGTTCTTGTTTAATTATTTTATACTATTTGTCAACTTATTATAACGAGAAAACTATATTTTTTTATACTATTTTTTCTAAAAATCATTCATTAATAGGAGATTATACCCACTCGCTTTATCCTTGGGAGGTTTTGAGATATTATAAAAAATTGCTGTTGAGTATAATAAATCGGAAAAGCAATCAGAATTTGCATTACAATATACTGTATCACTGTTCAACTCACCGACTATAGAATCAATATATACTCTCAATTTAGGATATCCGGTTAAATCCCTTGAGGTATATATTTTATTATTCTCTGTAGAAAAATATACAGGGATTTCCCAAGGGGCAAGTGTCTTTGCATATTTTCTTATATATGAAAAAATATTTTCTATAAATTCATCTTTTAATTTATCCGTTGCTAATTTTTTCTTAAATGTATTATTAACCTCTATATTGTCAACAATTAGAGCCGGAATACTTTTATTTATCATATACATTCTTGATTGCGCAATAGTATCTCCTTGTTCATTTTTTACTTCCATAATATTAAACACTTTATTAAGTATATATTCAGGCATTGATTTCCACTGTGCACCATCTAACGATGTACAGCAAGTAGTATATGAACCATTAAACAGTGAACTCTGCGGACGACGTTTCCATAAAGATATCTTAAGTTTTTCATCTTTTACCTTAAATTCACCTTCTGATATTCCGTTCTCCCACGCTTCAAAATTTAATCCGTTATCATTAAAAATCTCTTTTGTTTTTTGGTTAACTGCTCCATAATCGTTAGAAGTATCATTTATATAGTTCACGAAATTCCCTTTTGATGCCTCTTTAACAATAATATCCAAGGCTTCATCATCATGTGCTTTGGAGGCTAATAAATGAATATATCGAGAATCCCAATCTAAGTCCTTGGGATTCAATTTTTGTAATTCTTCTTCCGTAAAACCATATTTCTTTAATACTTTTTTGTGTATTTGTTCTTCTATTTGCTTAAAGTCAATGTATACGTCTTGATTATTATCAGACCTCGTTATTGCTGATTTAAAATCTATATCATCGTTACTACGAGCAAAAACTGTTCTATTAATATTTACTAGATTATAAATATAAACCTTATCTTTCGCTGAAATTGGAACATACTCTCCATTTTTATTTTTCACTTTTCCTTTTCGTACTACATCAGATAAAATTTGAAAATCATCATATGTTAATCGGTTTTGCGTATTGATAAATTTGTCAGTATTCTCTAACCCTTTATCAAATATATGTAACACCGTTTCTTTATCTGTAAAAGCTATCATACCTATTACAGAATTTAATTTTTCAGAAAAAAACACATCTAAATCACGCCTTGCTTGATATTCATCAACCGCTTGGTTTATTTCATTCTCATATACTTTTCCCATTAATGAACAAGCATCTCTTAATACCTTATCAAAATGTTTTTTATCTTCAAATGGAAATTTCAACAAATCAATAAACTTAATCCGATTATTAATCATATTATTTATTTGATTAACAGACTCCGGAGATTTATTAATAAAATCTATTGTATTTAAGTTTTTTCTAAACGGATGATTTCGATTTGCCATTATCTCATTAAGGTAATCTGCTAAACCTTTTTCAAGATTTACATCAAAATTAGAAATTTCAGCTCCTGTATAATCATATAACGAATTAAAATATAGAATTAGTACATGTTCCGGAAACTCGAATTTATCTATTGTTTTTATAATTAAATCTTTATTTATAGGCGAAACCCAATCAAGCAAATCATCCATTGTAGTTGGGAAAAAATCTCTCGGATACAACGCATCTACAACGCCGGCATAAGATTGCCATTCCTTTATATGTTTTTCAGACCATCCCCCCAGTTCTACATATTTTTCTACAAATTCTTTATTTTCAGTATTTACCGAGTTTATAATTCTTTGGGCCTTATAATTTTTGGAATTTTTAGAATCGAATATCTCCCCAGCCTCACCAAAAGTAACTGAATAAACCAGCATATTTAGAAAGGCTTTACAATTAATCTCATTCAACGATTTTAACATTGATGAAATATTACTATATGGAATTTTGGCATTTAATGCTATTTCTTTAATTTTATCAATGTTTTTTAAAAATTCATCACTGTTAGCCTGTTTAATAAAAACATCACCCATAACAGGTTTTCCGGTAAACGTTTTATTACTTACCGGTTTATTAGCTTTTTTTAAATCACTATTATAATATTTATAACTATTTATCTGTTGAATTAGCATTACACTTATTGATAACACCAAACAAATATTTTTTGACTAAAAATACTATTTTTTTACAATACTTAATCTCTTGTAAGTTTGAATTAATTATGTCAAAATTATACTTGATAAAGGGAGAAATATATGAATTTTATAATAGTTAAACAAGTAAGTATTTTAAGTTTTATATTTGGTCTGGCTCTTGGGCTTATAACTCTTTTACCTGGATTAAACTTAATAGCATTCTTATTTGCAATGTTTGTAATGGGGGGTGCAATGGTTATATTTCTAAAGAAATTTAACCTAATCGGACTAATAAATATAAAAGAAGGAGCTTTAATAGGTGCAATAGCAGGATTTGCTTCCTTTTTAGGATTATGCGTTACCTACTTACCAATAAGCTCTCTAATTGGTTTAATATTTCACAAATACACAGGCGGATTCTTTTCAATGTTCTTCACATCTTTTGGCGGAATAATAATAGGCCTGTTTATGGTATTTTTCTGCGCATTAATGAGTGCACTTCTTAATAGCTTTGCAGGACTTGCAGCGGTATGGTTATATGAATTTGTAACCGGAATAAAAAAAGGTGACAACGAAAATATTAATTTTCAAATAAAATAGATTTTACACTATAAGGAGCGAAAAATGGAATTCAAATCAAAAATAAAAACCATTGAATGGGTAGATAACTATTCAAAAATGGTTGATCAAACCAAAATCCCTTATGAATATTCTTTCATAAATATAACAAGCGGAGATGAAATGTTCTCAGCAATCAGAACAATGATAGTAAGAGGTGCGCCTGCAATCGGAATAGCAGGTGCTCACGGGATTAATCTATATGCACAAGAGCTTGAAAAGAAAAATCTTTCAAGAGAAGATTTCATAAAAGAATTACTGAAAAAAGCTGATTATATGAAGACATCTCGCCCAACGGCGGTAAATCTTATGTGGGCTGTTGAAAAACAAAAAGAAGTTATTAAAAATTCAAAGTCTGATATAAACGGAATAATAAAAGAGTTAATCTCTAATAGTATTAAACTTGAAAATGAAGATATAGAAATCAATAAAAAAATCGGAGATTACGGTGCAGAGGTAGTACCAAAAGGCGGAAGGATTCTTACTCACTGTAATGCAGGAGCATTAGCGACTGTAGGCTACGGTACCGCTCTTGGGGTTGTTCGTTCAGCATACGCAAATGACAACACTGTTCAAGTTTTTGCAGACGAAACAAGACCAAGACAGCAAGGTGCAAAAATTACGACATTTGAACTTGTAATGGACAATATTCCTGTAACTCTTATTACAGACGGAATGTGCTCTTATTTTATGAAAAAGGGTATGATTGATTTAGTAGTTGTTGGGGCAGACAGAATAGCAGCAAATGGAGATACAGCAAATAAAATTGGGACATACACCGTTGCAATTGCTGCAAAATACCATAATATCCCATTCTATATTGCAGCACCTCTCTCTACCATAGATACATCCATAAAATCAGGAGATGAAATCCCGATAGAGGAACGTTCCTCAGAAGAAGTTACACATATCAACGGACAAAGAATTTGTGCAGAAGGCGTAAATATAATAAACCCCGGATTTGATGTAACTCCTCACGAATTAATAACAGGGATTATCACTGAAAAAGGAATAATAAAACCTGATTATAAAAAATCTATTGCTGCATTATTCTAATTTGAGGATTTAACAAAAAAAACAATTGCCGCCAGATTTTGGCGGCAATTGTTTAATATTATCAAGATTCAAAAATTTCAAACTTGGCAAAAGTTCTAATTATTGCCACCATCATCCAAAATACAAACTGTAATTGCGGTCTGAAATATATTGTATCAACCATACCGTGGAATAGCATCCCAACAATAGACGCAAGGGCTGTTGTCAAAATAATAACTTTTTTAATATTAGACGAATTTAATATAGTCTTTACAGCACCAGAAATCAAAAATACTAAAAAAGAAATAAACGAAATCAGAGCAAAAATACCACTTTCAACAGCCGTTTCAAGATAGATATTATATGCACTTAATGCATCATAGCCTGTTTTCATATATAAACCATAAGTTTCTCTGAAATTTTGATTACCAACACCGATTCCTAAAAACGGATTATCTTTAAACATCTGCAAAGATGACTGATAAACATTAAATCTAAACGAAGTAGAACTGTCACCCCTCATTGCAAATATACTCAAAATTCTTGCTCTTAAAGATGTTGATGCAATAATAACACCTATGCAACATACGCAAACAGCAGCGTAAATCTTGCAAAGCAGACCTTTTAAAGACTCTTTTATTCTAACAAAAAGTACAAAAGCAGGAACCAGCATCATAACAGGATACGCTAGGAAAACACCTCTGCACCCGCTCATAATCATAACCATAGTTGCAAGCAACGAGAAAAGTATTCCTACTATACAAAATACTAAGTTACCTGAAACTGCTAATAATGCTGTTATACCATATAAAACAGGAATAACGGCAAGCATATATCCGCCAAAAAGATTCGGATTAAGAGGCTTTAAAGTACCAAATACTCTAGTCATAACTTCTTCCGGATTAAGATTTGCAACATCCTGCCAGCCTGCTAATGCGTTTACATGCGACGAATTTTGTAATAAACCTACAATACTTTCATAACACGCACAAAAAGCAAATAAGCCTAATATTTTTATAACATCTTTTTTATTATCTCTTAAATACACAACGCAAGAAACATAATAACCAAGATAAATAAGCGTTTTCATCAAACCTTTTAAACTTAATAAAAACAAAGATGCACCAGCAGCACTAATAAGCACAAATGCTAAATATATTATTAGGCACAATTCAAACTTTGTATAATCGAATTTAAAATCTTTTGTAACAACAGCTTTTAACAGTGTTAAAAATATTGATATCAAAGCAAAATATCCAATCGTATCCGAGGGGAAACATAATGATGTTAATATAACACAGCCAATCATTATGAATATACAAAAATCCAAAGATTTTAGTACTAAACTTTTCTCTACCAAAGGACAAAAAATCGTTTGTAAATCTGACAAAATTCTATTAATAATCATAATAAAAATTAGCCCTCAGGGTTCATTATAATAACATCCGAAACAGTACCGTTAAATTTATAAGTAGCCCCTTCAATAGTAATCGGCAAGCCTGATTTAAGTTTATTACCACCAACAACAGGACCGTCCTTAGTAATTTTAGCATCATCAGATACAACAACTACCATATCATAAAGATTTGGATATGCCGGATCGTCAATAACTTTAATGTCATTATTTACACCAACAGCAACCTTACGGGTTTGAGCAATAACATTTTTTACCTCGAGTTCAGTATAAGGAACATTTCTTATTGTAATAAATGTCTTATCTCCGGGTTTTACAGGTAAAATATTTCCAGTATAAGAAACCCCTCTCACAAAAACATGAAAATCCACTTTTGAAGTTGAAATAATTTGCTTTTCAGAAGTTTGTCTAATTTGTTTATAAGTTATATACCCTACAAGAAGTGCAATTATTATAGTTAGCAAAATAATAATATCAACCAAACCTATTTTCTTAAATATTTTTTTAAGTTTTTCCATAATGTCTCCTATTTACTAATCAATTTTAATTTTTGCAGGTATATATTTAATAATCGTATCAATATTAGTTGTAGCACAACCAAATTCTCTAATAACAATACTGGCAGCAATATTACCAATAATAGCGGCATAAACAGGCTCAGCTCCAGCTGCAAGAGCCAATGTATAAACGGCAGTAACTGTATCTCCGGCCCCTGTTACATCAAAAACTTTAGATTTATTAAATACAGGAATATGATAACTTTCTTTTGGTGAAACAAGCATCATACCATCTCCGCCGCAAGTGATAAGAACAAACTTAGCCTTACTATCGGAAATCAAATATTTTCCAGCAACAACAAAATCGTCTCTTGTTTCTAGACGTCTACCAACATGTTTTTGAGTATCAGGTAAATTTGGAGTCATAGAAGTTATATTTTTATAATTATCCAAATCCTTTTGAGCATCTACAACTATAATCTTTTTATATTTATTAGCAAGTTTTATTGCTTTATCAATAACTTTTTGGGTCAATGTTCCAATATGATAATCAGAAAGAATAATCGCGTCATGCTCAGGTACCGCCAATTCAAGATTTTTAAGAATTTGCTTTTCAACATTTGTCGGCAAAGGTTCATCAGATTGTGAATCAATCCTGACAATCTGTTGAGTAATCGAATGAGAACAAGAGCCTGAAATTCTAGACTTGGTAATTGTTTTACGTCCTTTTGCCTCAACAATGTATTTGCAAGATATACCAGCATCTTGAAACGCCTTTTTAATATCAGCACCGTGGTAATCATCACCAATAACACCAATAACACTAACTTTTCCCGAATTTATACTAGAAGCGTTATTGGCAGCATTAGAAGCTCCACCCAGAATATATTTCGTATATGTATGCCTTAAAATAAGAACCGGTGCCTCTCGTGATATTCGCTCTGTATCACCATATATCATTTCGTCTAGAGCTAAATCTCCAACTACTAATACACTTTTCTCGCTTAATGCTTTAATATTTTCAATTAATTTCTCTCTTGATATTTCCATCGTCATTGCCTAAAATCTAAATATACTATATAATTATTCTATAATAAAAATAATATAGAGGGAAGTTTTTAGTGTCAAATAACGACAAAGAAAAAAAAGAATCTTATGCGATAGATGATGATGATATAGATATCCGGCTAATTCAACGCCAGATAACTAATGTATCAACCCAACTTTCATCATCAAAATCTGCGAAGAAGAAAAAAGATACACAAGAAGATACCCAAAACGAAAACTCTAATGAAGGAAATTCTGTACCAGAAACAAAAAATTCTGAAGGAAATGGAGCGACTACAATTATTCCTCCATTATTAAAAGGCTCAACCCCAAGAGCTCAAAGCCAAATAAGCAGTAAAAATGACTCATTAGATGTAAATGAATTTATGGATATGAGCAACAATGAAGTTTCATTGGATTTACTTGAACAGCTTACCAACAAAATAACTGCTGAAATGGGGACTCAAGAAGAAAATACTACAAAAGAAGAAACCGAAGTTGAATCTGAAATAGAAACAGAAATTAACGAAATAGAACAAGTTGATGAAAGCGAAGAAAACATTAATCGACTTGAAGCAAATGAAGAATTAGCAGAAGAAGAAACCATTAATCAAGAAAATGAAAAAACTATAGTGACAGAACAAATTTGCGAATATCCTGTCAACAATTTTGATACAGAATATATGCAAACTCTTGACTATTTAGAAGGAGATAAACGATACAAAAAATACGTAATCTATATTGATGAAGAGAACTTAGATTACATGAATTCTCTTTCAATTCAAGAACGAAAAGATATAATAAATAGTATATTAAGAGAACAAGATGATATAAGAATAGCGAAAAGAGAAGATGCTCGCAGGAAAAAACTTATTACCCATGTACTAATCGGTGTTATATCATTCGTAGTATGTGTTCCACTACTTTATTTTCTTGTAAATAAATGTATGGAAGCAACTATAAGTAACTATAAGCGTTCACAATACAATTTTGAAGTACTATATAAAGAGCGCGGAAAGATCCAGTCTACACAGCAAAGAAATTAGATATGCCTTGTTTCAGGAGTTATAAGAATATCGGCTATTTTGTCTGCGCCTTCAAAACTTCTTGTTCGCATAATTTCAGCAGCTTTTTCATTATCATATTTAACAAAATTGTGCTGTACCATAAATTTACCATTTTCTAAAGTTAATAATAAATAGCAAGCCTGTGGTCTTTCAGTAAATGGTCTACCAACAGACCCGACATTAATAACTGTTTTCTTTGATACCGTTTGAAAACCACATGGAATATGGGTATGACCACATAAAATTATATCTGCCTCAACATCCTTAATCATTTCTTCAAGAACATCCAACGGGGTATCAGGCAAAATATCTTCATTATTTTTACGAGGCGAGCCGTGAACCAATAAAATATTTACCCCTTCAAAGTTTAAGTTTAACTGATTAGGTAGAGAGCGCAAGAAATCCTTCTGACGCCAATTAAGAAGTTCTACGTCATTTTTTAATGCGTTTGCCATGACCGGATATTTGGATTTCATAACATCATAAACGCCATCATCATACTCAGCAATTAATTTATCAGTATTTCCTTGAATAAGGATAAACCCTTTTTCTTCTTTTGCTTCAATAAACCAATCAACTGTTTCTACAGGCTGAGGACCTGCCATTGCATAATCACCAAGACCAATAACCTTGTCGCATTTGTTAAGTTTAATATGTTTAATAACAGAATGCAGGGCTTGCATATTTCCGTGAACATCTGAGATAACTGCAATTTTCATATATTTCTCTCTCTTTTATTTTGTAATATAATAATTATATGATAAAAAGACGAAAAACAAAACAATTAACAATTGGAAATATTAAAATAGGTTCAGATGCTCCCATATCTGTACAATCAATGTGTAATACAGATACACGAGATGTAAAATCTACCTTAAAACAGATTGATGAATTAAGCGAACGCGGATGCGAATTAGTCCGTTTAGCGGTACTAAATAAAGATGCTGCGGCAAGTATTAAAGAAATAGTAAAACACAGTAAAATACCTGTAATAGCAGATATTCATTTTGATTACAGATTAGCACTACAATGTATAGAAAATGGTATTTCAGCCTTAAGAATAAACCCCGGAAATATTGGGAAACGAGAAAATGTTGAGAAGGTAGTAAAACTTGCAAAAACCAATAATATACCAATTCGTATAGGTATAAATGGCGGCTCTTTAGAAAAACAACTTGAATCAGAAAACATACCATTAGAAGAAAAAATGGTTAAAAGCGCTTTAGGTCATATTAAAATTCTCGAAGATTTGGATTTCGACCTTATAAAGGTATCTCTAAAATCTTCAGATGTACCAACAACAATTAGAGCATATAGATTAATGGCTCAATCATGTGATTATCCTCTGCACCTTGGAGTTACCGAAGCCGGAACACTTAAATCCGGGTTAATAAAATCCTCTATCGGGCTTGGAAGTCTATTATTTGATGGTATAGGCGACACTATAAGAGTCTCGCTAACAGAAAACCCGATTGAAGAAGTTGAAGCAGGATGGGGAATTCTAAAATCCCTTGGGTTAAGACAGCGAGGAGTAAATTTTATATCCTGCCCTACCTGTGGTAGAACACAAATAGATTTAATAAAACTTGCTAAACAAGTAGAAGAAAGATTTAAAAATTTAGACCTACCTATAACTATCGCAACAATGGGTTGTCCTGTTAATGGTCCTGGAGAAGCAAAACACGCTGATTTCGGAATCGCTGGAGCAATCGGAGAAGGTTACGTTTTCCGTAAAGGAGAAATTGTTGCAAGAGTTGATGAAAAAGACTTGATTAATACGTTAGAAAATATTATAATGGAATCATATAATAAGTAGAGATAGTTTTTGAAAATAAGAATGGGTGTTATGAAAAAATATTTTTTACTCGCGATTTTCGCATTATTAAGTTCAGGTCTTGTTAGAGCAGAAGTTACTCCTGATGAGTTAGTTGATCCAAATTTTGTTATGAATAACGGTTATTCTATAACAACAGCTTCTGATATTGTAACTCTACAATCCCGTGCAAACGGCGTACCTACTACTAACATTGAAGATAAAGCATATTATCACAATCCTGTTATTAAAGCAGTACGTAACGTATTTATTTATTTAGATCCGGCGTTAGAGGATGACGGAAGATTCCATCACGATATCAAGTTTACTCCTACCGTTCACGATCTATAATAAATATCGTTTGGCACAATTAAACATTTCATTGATAAGTTCCGAGTTTGAATATATATTCATGCCGGAACTTTCAAGTACTTGTTTCATTCGCTTTTCCCACATATCATACACTTCATCATCTGACAAACCGAGCGTTGAGCCTATCATTTTTAATTCCTTATAGTCTATAGGTATTGGTAGGGCTCCTCTTAAAATATCAACAATATAAATTCTTTTCTTTCTTGGGAATGATTTTAAAAATGTAACAATATCCATTTGTTTTTCAACAATAGCATTTCTGAGCATTTCTGTTGTTTCATCCACTAGTATTGGTTCTTGAGGAATTTTATATTCAATAAATTCTTCCGGAGATATTCCCATAACAGTCGCAATACGTTCTAGGGTAGTACTTCTGGTTGAAAATGGAATTGTTTCATCTATCAAATTATAGACATAGGATAATGTTACACCAATCATTTCTGCAAAATCTTTTTTATGTAACGATTTTTCTTCTAAAAAATTAGCAACCTTATGTGAGCTTTTTTGTTTTGTTGTTTCTTTCATAATTAACCTCTCCTGCTATAAAATAAAATTATTCAGCTTTTTTTATAACCACAACTCGGAGAGCCAATACGGTAATATTTATTTGTAGTAAAATAATATATATAAGGACGATTATAAAATGAAACTTATAGCAGGATTAGGGAACATAGGAGCAAACTACACATTTACACGCCATAATGCAGGTTTTATGGTAGCAGATAAATTTGTTCTGGAGAATAATTCTACATTTAAAGAAGTAACCAAGTTACGATCGCTAATAGCAACTGTTCGGAGTACAGAAGATTATATAGTAATGAAGCCTACGACATATATGAATTTATCAGGAGAAGCCATACAGCTTGTTATGAACTATTATAAAATTTCCGTAAGTGACTTATTAGTAATATATGATGATATCTCGCTAAATTTGGGGACAATAAGGTATCGTGCAAACGGAAGTGATGGCGGTCATAACGGGATAAAATCAATAATTAAAAATCTAGGGACTAAAGATTTTTCAAGATTGAAAATCGGAATTGGTCCTCAGCCTAATTTACCTTCGGAAGTTTTTGTTCTTCAAAAATTTAGTGAAGACGAGCTTAAACTACTAAAGCCGGTACTTGACAAATCAGTTGAATCCATAGAATACTATTTTAAGAATGGGATTGCAAAAACACAAAATGTTTATAATTAATTAGGAGAATATATGAGTATTGCAGAACAATTAGAAGCAGAAGAAAAATATGCAGAAGCATATTTAGAATACAAAAAACAACTATCACACAACGCAAACGATATAGAATTATTATCACATCTTGGGCACTTAGCTCTAATGCTTGACAAAACAGAGGATGCAATTTCATATTATACAAAAATAATTACATTAGATAAAACAAATACTATGGCTCATGAGCAATTAATGAGTATATTTGAGCACTCTGACCGATTTAAGTATTATATTTATAGAGGGAATTTAAACATACTTCAAGAACACTACACTTACGCAATAAACGATTATAAAAAAGCTGTTGATGCAGTAGGCGGAGATGAAGATAAAATAATAGCAGCTAGGATGGTATTAGGAAGCATTTATGAACAGATTGATAAAAAAGACAAAGCAATAGATGAGTACATCCAAGTAATAGATCACGGGGCAAAAGACTTATATATATTCCTAAAACTGGCAGAACTATATATCAAAACAGATTATATATCAGGAGCAATAAGTACATTAGAGAAAGCAAAAGAGCAAGGAATAGAAGGGATTGATGAACCGCTTGCAGGTTACTACATCAAAGCATCTATGCCTGAAAAAGCTCTTGAAGTTACAAAGGACACTTTAACTAAAATTCGTGCATACATGGATTTAGAGGAAAATGAAAAGGCATTTGAACTTTTAAATTCATTAGACGAAAAATCTAAAAATACACCTCAATATTTTGCATTACTTGCTCAATATTATTTTCAAAAAGGGATGTATGAAGAAGCATTAGAAACTGTTAATAAGTACGAAAAAATTAACTACAACTCACCTCTTGTATATCAAATGCGAGCTTTAATTTATGAAAAACAAGAAGATTATTTTCACGAACACGTCAACTGGGCAAAATATAACATTGCAAAAGGGGAAAAAGATGTTGCTATAAGTGAATACCTAAATGCATTTCAAATTAATGATAAAAATATACAGGTAGTGGAATCATTAGCATTTTTATATGACGAAACAAATGATAAAAACAAAGCGAGTGAATTTTTTGAAAAACTACTTGACCTTGAACCAAAGAATAAAACAGCACTGGAAAAATTAGCAAAATTCAGAGATTACATTGGGGACTATGAAGGAGCTGTCGAATATATGGAAAGGCTTGCCCAAATAGATCCAAAGAATCAATATGTAGCTCTTAACCTTGAAAAATTTAAAGAAAAAGTTGAGAATTCGGGTAATATAATGTACTTTTTCAGAAATCTTTTTAAAGGTAAAATGTAGCTTAAAGTCAATTTTTTCTCATAAAAACACTTTATAATTATATGGGAATTAATTTTAATGCAAATATAACTCAACCTCGATTTTACAACATCCAAAACAAACAATCAGAGGCAAGGAAGTCTGTCGGCTCAACACCTCCTGATAAGTTTGAACGTACGAATCCGCAAGCAAAGTACATTGAAAAATTAGAACGGCTTTTCCCACATGGAGAATTGAATGATATTTATAACTCTATGTGCAGGGAGCTTGAGCTTGATTATCCTCCAAAACTTGCATATTATTATTCATATAACGATACTACAGGTGGCGGATACACTTTTTCAAAGAATTTAATTACCCTCAATCTTACTGATGTTCTTGATTCTGATACAAAAATTATTGGTGTAAAAAATGGAGAAAAAAAATTACTATTCTCTGAAAATAGCAGATTGCCATTAATTATAAATAAACAACTGGCAAGCTTAATAATAAATAATCCTAATATAGCAAAAACAAAAGGATATGATAAGCTAATCGCCGAACCACTTAATGATGATGAACAGCGGAAATTGGTCTTACTAAAAATTTATCACGAATTAATCCATGCCCGCCAACACATGATAATGCGTCAAACAGAAGGAATCGGAAGTAAAAACGTAATAAAAGCCTGGGAGCATCTCCCAAAAGATAGCAATAATTTTATAATAGAACAAAGAATAAATAACAAGTTTAAAGGCTCTTATTGGTCAAAAACACCGACAGAAGAAATTAAATATAAAGAAGACAGCCCGGAATATGAATACGCACAGAAATGTCTAGAAGCAGTTAGAAACTATCCTAATGTTACCTCGCAAGAATATACAGAAAACTTCATTGAAAAAGAAGCCTATAGTAAATCTGAAGAATACATAGCAGAAAAGTATGGAGCTTGGGACTAAATCGTATTAGGAGCGTTCATTATAGAACTCTCATCAAGTACCATATCTTCATCATCAATATCTTCTTCACTATTGTCATCGAATCGTTCTAAAACCATCTGAGCCATTTCTTTAGCAATAATAGAGCGCGTATTCTCAGGACAATTTTGAAGTAAACTGATAGCAGTTCTAAGAGTAGCATCAATATCGTACCAACGTTCGTGTTTAGTACGTTTTAAGCCATCTTCAGTTGCGGATATAATTTCATCAACAGATGAAAATTCACTATCAGAGAGGTTGTGCTCCGTAATAATTTTAATCAAATTAAGTGCAATCTTAATTTGCGATTCATCATCAGTTTCTTTCAATGTTTTCATAGCCTGAGATAAAACCGGATCTCTATCATACCAACGTCTGGTATCTCTTTCTTCTTTTTCGGTCATACAACCTCCTCAAAACAATCTAAAGTCTCATTACAGTTATTGTACAATATTTTTCCTTGTTTGTAAATTATTTATATTTGAGTTAAAATTTAGCCGTTAAGAATGATTGGAGAAAATAACTATGCTTATCATAATGAAGCAACAAGCGCCGCAAACTAGTATAGACAATGTAGTAAATTACATTAAGAAACGTGGTTTTGAAGCACATATCTCAAATGGTGAATTACACACGGTTATTGGAGCTGTTGGAAACAAAATTATAGATAAGCGTGATATTGAACTGCTCGAAGATGTTGAAGAAGTAATAAGAATTTCAACTGGCTTCAAACTTACAAGCCGAGTATTTCAAGAAGAAGATACCATAATAGAAGTAAACGGAGTAAAATTTGGCGGAGAAAATACAGGACTTATTGCAGGACCTTGCACAGTTGAGTCTTATGAACAAATGGATAAAACCGCAGAAGCATTACAAAAATCCAACGTCAAAATTTTACGTGGCGGAGCATTTAAACCCAGAACATCACCTTATGCGTTTCAGGGCTTAGGAGAAGAAGGTCTAAAAATTTTAAGAAGTGTTGCCGATAACCACGGAATGGCTGTTACATCTGAGATTATGGAAATTTCTCAAATTCCTATGTTTCTTAAATATGTTGATATTTTGCAAATTGGCGCAAGAAATATGCAAAATTACAATTTGCTAAAAGAAGTCGGTTTGCTAAATAAACCTGTACTATTAAAAAGAGGTCTATCTTCTACATTTGAAGAATGGTTAATGTCCGCAGAATATATAATGGCGGGCGGCAACAGACAAGTTATACTATGTGAAAGAGGAATAAGAACATTTGAAAGGTACACAAGAAATACCCTTGATTTATCATCAATTCCTGTTATTAAAAAGTTGAGTCACTTACCAATAATAATCGACCCATCTCACGGCACTGGGTTAAGAGATAAGGTTGCCCCAATGTCAAGAGCTGCCGTTGCAGCAGGATGTGATGGGCTTATTATTGAAGTACATTATGATGCTGATAATGCACTTTGTGACGGAGCACAATCTCTTTATCCGAATGAATATGAAAAATTATATAAAGAGATCAAACAAATTGCTCCTATTATTAACAAAATAATCTTATAATCTATTCAATAAAGTCTTACTTTTTATTAAAGAAATCTTTCATAAATTCATCAAGAGTTTGCAATCTACCAACAAACTTAATTTCTTGTTGACCGGAATTGGGACTAAATGTGTCTTTTACAAGAGTTTCAATTGTTTTGATTTTTTCGGGCAGTTCTGATGTTTCTTTTTTTAAATTTTGAGTAACACTTTTATTTACTAAATTTAATACACTTTGGCTTTTCAAAGATCTATAACTAACCATATCTACTTTATTTACTGTCATTTCGATTAACTCCGAACTTGTGTGGTAATATTAAAACATAAAAATAATAGAATTTGCTATAAAATTTGCAAAAATTAACAAATTTAAGCCTCCTTATCCCAAACCAAATCAAGAATTCCTCTTAATTTTTGAAAAGAGCGGAACTCTAAACGCTCCATAAATGCAGCATAAGAAACAGGAGCCAAATCTTTAACCTTATCTTTATCAATAACCAATCCTTCAACAAATCGTGCAAAAAGTTCTGATGGTTTTTCATAATACTTTCTTAGTTTTCTATACTTATTACTATACCTTGCCTGCCTACGTTGAAGTGAACGTAAATTTATGTATGCCGCAAACTCTTTGGGCATTTGTGGAAAATCTTTCAGAACAGTATCTACAGAATATACTATATATTTAAACCAGCTAAAAACTTTTACTCTATCATATTTTAACAAATACTTTGCATCAGAATTTTTGATATATTTCTCAAACTCAACAAATTTTTTACTTCGCTTAAAATTAGGATATTTTATCTTAATAATATCTTCTTGTTCTTTAATTTTTGATTTAATATCAATAATTTCTTTTCGTATTTTTAATTCAACAGAATTTGACGCGGCAAAAGCAGTAACAGCATAAAGCTCATCAAAAAGGATTTCAGATTTAACACCAAAAATTTTCTCAAGCGACTCAAAGTTTTCATCCAAGTTTTGATGAAAAAAATGAGTAAATTCGTGAACAACAACAGGAACAATTTTATCTTCATCAAGTTTTTTAGAAATATCTATACGCTTCAAATCCTTTGAATTATATAAAAATACACCTTGATGTCCGCGAGCTTTAGTAGAAGTTTTTACTTCAATACCGCAATCTTTACAATAATCTATAACTTTTAAGACTGTTCCGTTTCGTTTACTAACCATTTCAAATACTCTTCACTGCAATCAATAATAGGCAATGATATTATTTCCGGTACATTGTAATCATGCAACTTTTCGATAAGTACTTTAATCTTTGAATAATAATCCCTTCGAGTTTTAATAATTAATAAAACTTCTTTTTCTTTACACATCTCACCTTCCCACGAAAAATGAGAAACAACATTATCAACCATACTCACGCAAGCCGCAAGTTTATGTTTAACAAGAGATTTAGCTATTTTTTCAGCCTGGGACTTATTAGGAACAGTACAATAAATTACAACAATATCCATAAAACCTCCTATCTAGTCAAATATTTTCCCTGGATTAAGTATACCCTTAGGATCAAATACTTTTTTTACTTTACGCATAAAATCAATTGATAATCCATGAACGACCTTAGGTAAAAACTCTTTCTTTTCAACGCCTATACCGTGTTCAGCTGATATAATTCCACCTAAAGAAGCCGTCAATTTGTAAATTTCTTGTTTTGCTAATTTATAGTTATTATATTCATTTTTATCATCAAGATTAAGCGCAATTTGCGGATGGACATTTCCATCTCCGACATGTCCAACAATACTTACCAATAAATTATACTTATCACAAATATTTTTTATTCCCTTAACCAAAGTACCTAAATTTGAACGAGAAACTATAACATCGTCAGTTAATACATCCGGTTTTAATTTAGCAGTAGCAGCAAAAGATGCTCTTCGCCCCTGCCATATCTTCTTTGCTTCCTCTTCTGTAGTTGAAAATCTTATTCCGCTTGCTCCGGTTTGATTAAGAATTTTAATTATACTTTCTCTTTGATAATCAATCGAACAAGCGAAACCATCTATCTCAATAATCAAAAGTGCATCTTTTTCAGTATTTAATCCAATATTAAAAAATCTTTCCACTGTTTTAATAGCATTACCATCCATAAAATCTAAAGTTGAAGGCATAAATCTATTTTGCAAAATTGTGTTAACAGAATTAGCCGCTTCTTTAACAGAATCAAAATATGCCATTAGAACTTGAGAAGCCTCGGGTTTTGGAATAAGTTTTAATAATGCCTCGACAACAATCCCTAAAGTTCCTTCACTACCAACAAACAACTGTCCGAGGTTATATCCAGTAGCATTTTTAATAGTATTAGACCCCGTCTGAATAATTGAACCGTCAGACAACACTACTTTTAAATCTAAAATATAATCTTTTATTCCACCATATTTAAAAGTTCTTGCCCCACCTGCAGATTGAGCAATTGCCCCACCGATAGTAGAAACTCTCAGATTAGAAGGATCTGGCGGAAAAAATAATCCCATATCTTCTACTGTTTTTTGCAAATCCCCAACAACTACTCCAGGCTGAACCGTTGCTGTCATATCTATGCGATTTACATTAAGGATTTTGTTCATTTTAGAAAAACACATTATAATTCCGCCTTGATCACAGAAACACGCTCCAACAAGGTTTGTTCCTGCTCCTCTGCATATAAGCGGTATTCTGTTTTTATCCGCATACCTTACTATTGCTTGAACTTCTTCTATTGTTTCAGGGAAAACAACTGCATCAGGCAATCTTTTGGATTTTCTTGTATTTGTTGCATCTTGAGCATATACATACTTCTCTTCAGCGGATGTTAATATATTCTCTGCTGCGAGTATCTTTTTCAATCCATCTATATTTTTACTTTTCGTCAACATATAACGTTAATTTCTCGACACTTTTGTTCAGCTTAGTTATTTGTTTTTCAAAACTATTTATCTTTTTAACTAACTGAGTATCATCTTTTGCTGCAACTATTTCGGATATCTTGTCAAGTTTACTTACTGCTTCACCGTATCCGCTATTTGATGATACCACATCAAGAATTTTATCCAACAATCCTTCGAGTTTATTTATTCGCTCTTGCTGTTGGGTAAATGCCGGCTCAAAGAAATCCACTATTCTATTAACTTTTCTTTCCAATGCCTGCATTCTTTCTTGTTGATTTTGGAAGGTTGGCTCCAAGGACTCTATTATAACGTTTAACTTAGATTCCATTGCATCTATTTTTTCTGATTGAGCGTCTATTTCAAATTTTACAGATGTTGAGCTTCTTAGTTCTTCCAACGATAATTTTATTTCGTTTATATCTTCTTTGTTATTTAATTTATCCGTAATATAACCAATTTTTTCACCAGTTGAATCTATCCATTCTGCTAAATATTCAAATACCTCATGGAATACTTGATTTGTTATTTCTTGACGACCTACTATATTACGAATCGATTTTACCTGAGATTCCAATTTATCCATACCGACTTCTTCGTATAGGTTCTTTGTTCTCTCATCTACATCACCCATAATACTACGGAAATGATCTATATTATCTTTTAAATCCTTATATGACTCATCTGATGATATTAAAAGTTTATTTGTTCTTATACTTATACTTATAATATCATTTGCTATTTTTTCTAATTCATCTCTTACTTCACTTATTTCGTGATTTGGAATTTCTGTCTTTATATATTCTAATGTCTCTGCCGCTTGAGATAGATTTTTAATTAAATCATCTATTTCTTCGCCTCTACCTTGAGATCTTATTTCATCTAAAGCAACCCTTAATTTGGCAACATCTGTTTCGATATCCTGTAAACTATATGTACCAATAGTATCAGGATCGCCTGTACTTATTACATTTAACTGTGCTTTTACAGTATCTATCTGTGAAATAATTTCTTCTTGTTCTTCTACAAATGATATTTGACTTACTACCCCTAAAATTTGGGTTATTATATCATTTCTTACTGATGCCAGTTTTGATGTAAGTGTGTCATTTTCAAATTCTTTTATTTCATTAGCAAAATCTTCTAATGACATTTGGATATCTGATTTCAACTGATTTTCAGATGACTTAACTTCTGAAATAACAGAATTTTCACCATCTCTTACATATCCAATAATATCATCTTGCGAAGTATGAATATTTTTTATATCCAGTGCTAGACCTTCTAACAAATCTAATACTTCGTTAGAATTTTCATTTATATCATCTATTTTTTCTACTGGGATAAATTCTTTTAAATCCTGTAGCTGCGATATAACTGTATCTATTGCATTTGTAACTGTTTCTAATTCACGCTTGTTTTGATTAGATTTTATATCTGAAACTATTAATCTCAGTTTAGCTAAATCTTCTTCTATATCAGAAAGTGAATAATGCGAGTTATCATCTGAGTCTTGTAATGACTTTAATTGTGCTTCAACTTGCTTAAATTTATCGTTTAATGATTCTTCTATTTCATCTTTCTTTACAGATATCTCAGAAACAACTTTATTCTCTATATCCTTACTAATATCTACAAGCTCTTTATTCTTATTATCAATTTCAGTAATAAGTTTATTCTCTAATTTATTTAATGTAACAGTCTGGATATCTGATAATTCGCTACTTTTGCTTGATATTTCAGTAACAATATCATTTTCCAGTTTATTTAATGCTATAGTCTGTAGATTTACTAGTTCATTCTTTTTATTTTCTATTTCAGTAGAAAGTTTATCTTCCACTCTGCTTAAAGAATTATTATAATCTTCTATTATATCTGCTTGAGTTAAAGCAACTTTTTCTACATTCGATGCTAAATCACTTACTTTGCCGCTTAAATCATCATACTTTTCTTCCACTAATGATTTTATATCAATAGCCTCTGCTTCAAACGATATCTGATTAAATGCGCCAACCAGTTGTGTTATAACATCTGTCTTTAAAACCTCTAATTGAGCTATTACATCAGAATTATTTAAAGTTCCGATATGAGCAACTATATGAGCTAAATTTGCATCTTGCTTTGCCATCACGGCAGTTAGCAAAGAACTTACTTCCGAATTACTACCCAATAGCTCTAATTTTTCAGAAATTCCATTATAAAAACTATCTATTTGTGATTGTATATATTTCTTTAACTCATTAGTATTATTTGAGCTTTGAATGGTGTTTATAACTTTATCAAATGCAGACTCTACATCAGCTCTAAAAGATTCCCTTGCTTTATCAATTAATTCTATACGCTCTTTTAAATTATATATAGTCGATAAAATTACATCATTAGACTTTACACCTTCCTCAATATTATCAACTTTTGCTTTAATATAATCTATACTTTCCTTCGGTAAATAAGCCTTTAGTCCAATAATCGAATCATTCACTCCTTGAACTAACTTACTGACCTCACTTAAATCACTTGAAGTTGCAAAGACTTCTTTTATACGATTTAAACTTGATTCTATTTCTGAAATATCAGCTTCCAAATTCAAAAGTGTATATCTTTGATTATTATCTGTGCCTGATATAAAGTTTATACTATCTTTTATTTCATTAATCTGCGCAGATAAGCCTTTTGTATTCGAATTAATCTCAGTTAACTTTTCATCTTTTGAAGATAATACATCAATACCAGTTTTAATTTCATCTAACCGTTCTGATAAATCCTTAGTATTCAGATCAATCTCTGATAATTTTTTATCGTTTTCGGATATCAAACTAATACTGTCTTTAATATCACTAATTTGTGCAGATATATCTTTTGCTCTTATATCAATTTCATTAGTGATTTCATCACTGATTCTTGAATTATTATCAACAGAATTAACTACCCTATTAACAGCAGATTTCAAATCTTCCTGCTGAATCTTTATGAAATTGATAATTTCTTCTTGTTCTGTTGAAAAAGTAATTTGATTAAAAATCGCTATCATTTGTGTAATGATTTCGGATTTAAAATCCATTAATAAATTGATAATTCCTTCCTTGTCTTTTGGACTGTTAAGCTCTGAACACAAAATATTTAACTTTTCAACAGATTCTAACTGAGAATCCAATAAATTTTTCGCAGCTACAATCTCGCTAAAAATCTTATTTTGAGCATTTTTAGATATATCAATCAAATCATCACTGATTACGGATAATGTATTTTTTATTTCAGAAGCGAATTTAGAATTATCTATACTTAGGTTTTGTAAACCTTCAAATATAGATTTTGAAGAATTTTCTGTTTTTTCAAGCAATTCAGTTAAAACTTCACTTGATTTAATAGAAGATTCATTCGCAATCATCTGAGAAATTTCAAGTTTTAAGTTATCAATTTTGTCGACTATTTCAGCCTTTGAATTAATTACAGCTTCACTTGTTACCAAATTAGAAATTTCAAAACTTAATCCTTCTAATTTACTAATAATTTCATTACTTGAAATCTCATAAGACTTATCATCAATAAGCCTTGAAAGCTCAAGATTTAACTCCTCTATTTTATCAATTATTTCAGTTTTTAAATTGGCAGATGAGTCATTTGCAACCAATTTAGAGATTTCAGCACCCAATCCGTCTATTTTATCAATGACTTCCTCATTTAACTTCTCAGAAGACTTATCATTAATAATCTTTGCAATTTCGAGATTTAGCTCTTCAATTTTATTAATAACCTCTTCACTAGATCTATTATCAGTCGTTTTTAATCCTTCTAAGCCCGACAACATAGATTCTATCTTATTTATTGCATCTGAAATTGAAACTGAACCGTTTCCTGCTAACTTGAACAACAGATTTCCAAACATTTCCAGTTTTTCAACTATTTCCGCTTGGCTCAATTCAGAACGTTCAAAATCTCTTGTAATAACTGACTCTAATGCACTGACACGATTAATAATTTCTGACTTATTAGCATTTGCATTATTCAACAACTCTTTTATGGATTCTGATAACTGCTTTATTTCTCCGGTTAATTCTGTCTTTACCTTTTTCTCTTGTTGGAACAACATATCCAACATTTCTTCTTTGTCTTCACCTTCCGCTACTAATTGCATTTTAGACTGTAGCAGTGTATTAATTGATGAATATGTCTTATTGATCTCTCCGGAAACAAAATCGCAAATTTTGTCTTGCAAACTTTCTAACTTGTCATCAATACTTATACTTTCAGCTATATTAGGGATTTCTGACTTAAAATCATCAAGAATTTTTTGGCACTGCAAACTGAAATCTAACAATTCTGAACTGTGCGCTCCTGAAGTTATTTCAACAAAACTTTTTATCTCCGATAAAGCCTTATCTATGCAATCCTCTACGGCTATATTAATACCATTAACAAGTTCTGCCCTTACATCTTCCAGAACACTGCGATTTATTTCCGGTATACTTTCTATCTTATTTATAACTTTATTATTAATCTCTTGTAGTTCTTCCCAATGCGCAAGGCTATCATTAACAAATTGTTTTTCAAAATCATTCAACTTTTCTATGATTGAATTTTTAACACCATTTACTCGATCAACAAGCTCAACTTTTAGAGGATTATTGTTTAAATCCTCAATAACATATTCTTTAAAATCAAGAATTTCATTTTTTAATGCTGCTAACTGATCATATGATTTTTTTATATCCTCACGAATAAAGGTACTGTTGCTTTCTATTTTTGTAGCAAGATTCTGGAAATTCGATTGAGAAGTTGCATCATAATTTGTTAACTTAGTATTAATTTTCTCAATACTTTCATTTATAAAAGCATTCACTTTTTCTACTGAATCCGCAGAATAATCCTTAAGCGCATATTCTATATCAGTAAATCTTTTTTCAAATTCAATATTTTTATCATCTGCCTCTTTAACACTTACATACGAAACAATATCTATTAAAGAAGACGTAATACTGTTTAGCAAAGTTCTAAGCTCGGCAAGTCCATCATTATATACCCCATTAAGAGTAACTTGACAAGTTTCAAGTTGTTGCTTCACATTTTCAAATTTTTCATTTATACTATCAGACTGCGCATCAGATAATTTTTGCGATGCTAAATTAAGTTCGCTTATTAATTCCGACTGAGCATTTGAAATTCCTGATTTTATGTCAGTAAGCAACTCTGTATAATCGGAGTTAATCAAAGAGCTTATTCGTGATTGCAAAGAATCAAGACTCTCTTTTGTTAAACCAAACTCAGCAGAAATTGAATCAAGTTTTAAATTAAAATTACTTGATAACTCTGTCATTTGTTTTCCGGTATTAGTAATAGAAACAGATTGGTTATTCAAAAGCCCGGCAAGAGTATTTTCTAACGCAGCCAACCTCTCCGATACGTTTTTATAGAGTTGGTTATTTGTATTTTGAGCCGCAGAATCAATATCTTCTATACTTGATTTTAAGCCTATTAAAGACCCTGATAACGCCTCTAAATTTTCACTAGCAGTATCTTTTATTTCTGTCGCTAACAAATCGACTTTTTGTTTTATATCCTCAACTGTACGCTGAAATGTCAATTCTGATAATTGAGAAAACTTATTTGACAGATCACTTATATATGTTTTTATATTAACTTCACTTTTTGTTAATGAACTTTGAATATTTTGGAAATTTACATGGATATCTAGTGCCCTAATATTTGAAGAAACTGTCTCTAGGTCATTTTTTATCACATATAAGTCATTCTGAGAAATGCTAACCGTATTAGCAATTTGATTTAACGCATTTTCTAAATCTTTTCTTACATTACCAAAATCACTCTCATCAAGAACTTTATTTATTGCGGTTTCTATTTTAGATAACCGTGAAATATAATCGCTTGTTGCATCACTATCTACATTTTGTAATATATCTTTCAAACTGTTTATTAATGCAGATGCATTGTCGATTTTTTGATAAAGAGGTTCTACATTACAGTTAACGGCCAAATCGCCTATGGAATTATAAATTTCTTTATTTTGTAAAAATAATTCAGAAATTTTTTCATCAGTTGTCTTACTTTCACATTTAGCAAGGATATTTGCTAAAGTTTCTTCCATTTGCACAGATTTCTTATCTAACACTTGAATGGAAGACAAAATAGAATTTGAAGTCATATAAAGATTTTCAAAATCTTTATCATAATGATTATCTGAACACTTTGTCCTAATATCATCTAAAGAACGTACTACCGTACTAAAATTATCACCGAGATTAACAATAATACTTTCAAACCCATTGTTAAATCGTTCCAACTCACGTTTTAAAACATCAAGATTAGAAATTATAGTGGAGCTTGAACTATCGTCAGCCCTCAAGGCTTCAATTCGTAAAATTATATCTGTAAGTGTGTCTTTTTGCGACACTACTTCTCTTGAGAAAACAGATAAATTTGTAGCTATAATATCAAAAAGCTCTTTTATTTCTGATGATTTTAAAGAATCGACGCTATTTTTAAGAATGTTGCTAAACAAAGATTCAATTGTTGAGAACTTAGAAACCAAAACACTATGCCTTTCATCCAGTGATTGTTTCATTGAAGAAATAGCATTATTCATTAATTCTAAATTATCATCTTGATCAATACGATCCAACTTACTATTAATAGCGGTAAGTACTTTACTTATATCACCTGCATTTAACACATCCTGCGCTCTTATTGAATTTAAAAGCGATTTTATCGTATCAAAGTTCTCTTTTATATCCGAAAGATTGTTTATCTCACTCATCAAAAATATCCCATTAAATAACTACATAGCTATAATACCATAAACATGGTACCAAAACTTAACATAATATCAAAGAAGTTAATATTTGTTAATCATAAATTAAATAATACCAAAAACAAACATAAAAACCAATTTTCAAGAAAAAAAAGAAGCTCGAAAATCGAGCTTCTTTCTCCAATAAACTATAAAAATCTAACAAGCGCAAAGTTGCTTAACTTGAGATTTTAAAACATCTGCTTTATCAGTTTTTTCCCAAGGAATATCCAAATCAGTTCTACCCAAATGTCCATAAGAAGCAAGAAGCTGATAGAATTTTCCTCCATTTTTAGCAGGAAGATTTCTCAAATCAAAATCTTTAATGATAGAAGCAGGTCTTAAGTCAAAATTTTTCTTAACTAATTCACTTATTTCATCATCAGAGATCTTTCCAGTAGAGAATGTGTCAATGAAGATTGAAACAGGTTCAGCAACGCCGATAGCATAAGCTAATTCAACCTCGCATTTATCTGCAAGTCCGGCTGCAACAATATTTTTTGCAACATATCTTGCAGCATAAGCAGCAGATCTGTCAACCTTTGTAGGATCCTTTCCGCTAAATGCACCACCACCGTGACGAGAATAGCCGCCATATGTATCTACAATAATCTTTCTACCTGTTAATCCGCTATCGCCTTGTGGTCCACCAATTACAAATCTTCCTGATGGATTAATTAAAATTTTAGTAGATTCATCAGGCTTAACTGCTTGGTTTTCAAATACATAATCTATTACGCATTTTTTTAAATCATTATAGATAATTGATTGAATTTTAGAATTATCTGTAATTCCTTCAATTTCAGGACTATGCTGAGTTGACAAAAGAATGGTATCAATTCTTGAAGGTTTACCATCAACATATTCAACAGTAACTTGAGATTTACCATCAGGTCTAAGATAATTTAAAATTCCTTGTTTTCTAACTTGTGCAAGCCTATATGCAAGTTTATGAGCTAAACTTATTGGTAATGGCATAAGTTCAGGAGTCTCATTACAAGCATAACCAAACATAATACCTTGGTCACCAGCTCCAATGTTCTGAGTTTCAGAAACCGCTGTATCAGCATTTTCACTCCTTGTTTCATAAGCCTTATTTACACCGCCTGCAATATCAACGGATTGTTCATCAATACTTGTTAACACTGCGCAAGTATCACAATCAAATCCACCACCTTGAATACCGTGATATCCAATATTTCGAATGGTGTTTCTTACAATTTGAGGAATATCTACATAGCAATCAGATGTAATCTCGCCGCATACAAGTACCATGCCTGTTGTTGCAGTTGTTTCTGCTGCAACTCTTGAGCTTGGTGACTTTGTTAAAAATTCATCCAATATTGCATCAGAAATCTGATCGCATACTTTGTCGGGGTGACCTTCTGTTACTGATTCAGAAGTAAATAAAAATTTCTTTGATGTCATTTTTTTCTCCTTAATTTATTCTACCGGTAAGGTTTTTAATTCCGACCCGGTTTTGTAATACATATCCACAGTATTTTAAAATAGAAAAAAACCTAAATCAATTTTCTACTTAATATTTGTTAATGAAAATTCACAAATTTTTCAAATTCTTTGTAAAAAAATAATTTTTATTTATAATGAATATATAAATTATTGTAGTAAACATAGGATAAGCGTATGGATAATATGAATGAAAGTGTTGGTAAGAAGATAGTAGAAGCATTGAAAAGACAAGCAGAAGCAGATATGTCAACTTCTGCAATGAATAGTTCTTCATTTCAAATAAACAATAAAGTTGCTTCAGAGCAACCACAAGAACTAGTAAATAAAACAGTGGTCGCAGAACCAATTCAACAAGAGCCTAATGTTTTTGGTGATATATTTAGCGATTCGCAAGAGCCACAAACTACTACAAGCCCGATTTCTCAATCAAGACCTTCTAATATATTAGAAGATTCTTTTGAAAACCTATCCGGTTTTGGAGAACCAATGCAGCAACCTTTCAACGCTATTAGTGAGCCGGCAACTTTTGAAATGCCTTCTAATATTGTTGTTTTAAAGAAACTCATTTCACAATTGCCAAGCGGAGTTTCTAGACACACCGGAGCTCAAATTATCAAACAAACAATGGAAGCTCTTGGAATTTCGATGAGAAGTGTTCTTCAAGATGCTCAACAAGTTCAAGAAAATCTTAAGAATTCAGCAAAAGAATGCCAATCTTATATTCAAGAATACAAAAAACAGATTGTTTCCCTTGAAAAACAATCCCAAAATTATCAAAAACAGTATGCTGCATTGAATGACTTAATCAGCTTATTCATTCAAGCAAATAAGTAGGTAACTATGTCAGAAGAAAAAATTGTTAAACTCGGCTCAAAACGAGAAAAGCATGAAAAGAAACAACCTAAAACGGAACACAATTCAAATGAATTTGTTCCTTCAAGGGAACTTATCAACTGTAGTTTCTGCGGAAGATCTTCTGCTGAAACAATAAAAATGGTTAAAGGTCCTGGGGTCAATATCTGTGCCGAATGTACTATGATTGCCGTTCAATATCTAATACTTAATGACAGATTACCGTCTGCTGAAGCTCAAATGATTCTTGATGCATTCTGGGGTAAAGCTAAATAATAAATTATCTGCGGAGTTAATATGAATAAAATCCAAATAAAAGCGGAATTCTTAATGCTGCTATCAAAGTTTAATTTAAATAGTTCTGATTTTTTGGATAGCATTAATATACTTAAAAATACTAATGAGGATAAATATTTAACAGAGTTAGCGCTTAAAGAAGCAGTTTCCAATGATGATAAAAAACTTGAACAGATTATCTTCATTCTGGAACAGGTTGTTAATAAAAACAAATTAGAAGACTATCTTTGGGAATACATCAAAGATAATGAATACCCTGACTCGCTTAAAATCGCAGCTTTTAACATATTAAGTCATCTTAATCCAAATTGTAATTATCTTTCTGTTAAAGATTACATATCTGATATTGAAGAAATTATAGAAGATGAGACCAAAGAAGTTTTAGCCTCTGCATTAATGAACCCTGAGGCACAAATTGATTTTATGGACTTTATGAAATCTTTAGGAGAGGATGATAAGGTCGCACTTTTGGATTCTTTAAAAGAGGACTATGAGGGTGATGCACTTGCTAACATTGTAATACCAGTGTTTTTATACTCACCAAACAGCAAAGAAGGTTTAGCTGCGCTAAACATATTAGGTGATACAAAATCTCAACTTGCTTATCACGAATTGGAAAAATCTTTAGACTTCGTTGATGATGAATTAAAATCCATTGTTAACAAAAATATGACAAAATTGAAATTATCAGGAATAAGAGTGGATGAAACATTAGAATTTTACAAAAAAGTATTATCTGTTTCAAAGCCTTATAAATCAATCATATCATATCCTGACGGGCACGGAAATTGTGCAATAATTTTTACAAGAAAAAGATTAGAAGATAATACAATACAACTTCTTGCCATTGTAATTAATAATCAATACGGAATGCTTGACAGCTTTGGATTTAACTCTATTACAGAAGATGATTATTTAATGATAAAAGACAGATTTGTATCAGGAAGCAGATGTGTTGAGATTTCACCTGAATTTGTAAAATATCTTCTTAACAGTGCAGAAAAGACTTCAAGGAAAAATAATGAAATTATTCCTTATGAGTACATTTGTTGGAGAACTATTCTTTCTGATGTAGAAGAAGTAGCGCCTGACTTTAACTTTAATAAATCAGAACTGAGTGATAAAGAGTTAGAGGAATTAAGTCATTTAGATTTTATTGAACGCTGGTTTTTTGATAGTTACACATCAGATGAGTTTGCCGAAATAATAAGAAAATTAAACGCCAAACTAAGGGCAAACCAGTTTAGCACTGACTTTAATAAATTTGTAGAAGATGAATACAACAATATTTTTACAGATGCTGAAAAAATCGCACAAGAAGAAAAAATAAAACTCTCAGCGTATTTAAAAAAACTGGAAGGTAATACTGATTTAGCAAATAAGATTGCATCCCTTGCAGGAAATAATGATTTTTACAAAAACATTTTAAGAAAAAGCATCTATGAATACTATATTGGAAAACGTTGGCAACTGGAAAACGAAGCAAAGACCCAGAATGTATTCACAAAAAAAATGAAAAAAGCACAAGTCGGTGAATTTAAGCGACTTGAATTGGACTTAATCATCTCTGGAATTGAGTCAGAATGGGTAGAAAATGTTTAAACTAATGGGGCTTGATGTAGGAACAAAACGTATTGGAGTCGCTTTAAGTGACTTTTTGCATATCACATCAACTCCTGCTTTATGTGTTGAAAGGGAGCCTGAACAAAAAGCCGTAGAAACAATAAAAAAACTGGCAAAAGATAATCATGTAAAACAAATAATAATTGGGCTACCAATAAATATGGATGGTTCAAAAGGCTCTCAAGCAGCTGATTGCGAAAATTTTTCAAAAAATTTTTCTGAATTTGATATAATATTTGAAGATGAACGTCTAACATCAGAATATGCAGAAGAACGATTACGGGAACGCAAAGTCGACTTTAGAAAAAACAAAGGTCTTGTTGACATGGAAAGTGCTTGTATTATACTTGAACAATACCTGGCAAGACTAAATTAAGGAAGGATAATAATGACAAACCAAGAACCTGAAAACACTACTATAGAAATTGTTGACGAAAATGGACAAACCATATATTGTGAACTGTTTAATATAGTAGAATATAAGAACAATGAATATGCTCTTTTATTACCTAAAGATCAAAAAAATGATGAAGAAGCAGAATTTGTACTAATGAAAATAGTAGAAGAAGGCGAAGACATTACATTTATAAACTTAGAGGATGACGAATTTCAAGAAGTAGCCGAATATATCGAAAACATACCAGATGATGAGGAATAAACGTGTTAGAAAAGTTCACAGAAAAAGCGGTAAATGTAATAATAGAAGCAAGGCTTCTAGCTTCTAAACTTAATAGTAGTGAAGTAAAGCCTGAACATATTTTACTTGCGCTTGTAAAACAAGCTAAAGGAATTTCGCTAAAATTGTTTAAAATGTATAATATAACAGAAGAAGGAATACTTGACAAACTAGGTATCGAATATTCAATGACTGCAAGAGATCGAGAAGTCCCATTTGGAAAAGAATGCAAAGAATTCCTTAAACGAACAATGGATTTTGCGAAGAAAACAGGAAACGAGAATATTCTTTTCGAACATTTATTCTTTGTAATAATAACGGACAAAAATTCAACAATAGAAGAACTTTTATCCTCTTTTGGGTTTGATTTTTATCAAGCACGAGAAATTTTAGCTAAATTAGTCCAACGCAAAACAAAGAAATTAAGCCACCCCGAAGCCGCCGAAGATGAAGAAGATAAAGGTAAATCTTGTTTTGAGTCAATCTATGAAGGGTCGGAACTTTCTCAGATTTTGGATAATGCAGCCGCCAAACTTTCTGCTTCACATTATGAAATTTTAGGAACAGAACAAATTTTTGGAGCAATAATAGAAGAACAAAACTCTGATTTAAGCAAAATTTTTGAAGAAAACGGAATAACCCTAGATAAATTCACAAATTCGCTTGCAAAGCAACAATCAAGACAAGCTGAATTTGAGGATAGAAAAATAATATTTACACCAAACGCATTTGGAGTAATGAATTTAGCAGTCCAAACAGCAAAAGAATACGGTTCATCTGTTGTTCGACCGGAACACGTTGTTTTAAGCATTCTTACTGCAAAAAAAGGACTTGCGTACGATGTACTAAAAGATTTAAATATTGATGAAGAAAAACTAATACATGACATTGTAAAACCAATAGAAAAACAAATGCCTGAAACCTTAAGGATTTTAAGACTTGCAAAAGAAGAAGCAAGACGTATAGGCAGAAACATTGTTGGAACAGAAATGTTCCTGCTTGGAATTTTATCTGAAGGCACAGGGGTTGGAGCAAGAGTACTTAAAGAATTAGAGATAACTCTTAAGGATATGCGAGTAGAGGTAGAAAACCTTGTTGGTTTTGGAAACGAATATTTTGATAAAGAAATTATCTACACAAAACGTGCTAAACGAGTATTAGAAAGAGCCTGGCTGCTTGCTAAAAAACAAAACAAAACAAGAATTGGCTCTGAAGATTTGTTATCAGCAATTATTGAAGAACCATCATCTCTTGCAATGAAAGTACTTGCACAACTGGGAGTAGATGCTGTAGAAATCAAATACGGAATTTTAAATGAATGCAGCAAAAATCAATAGTTTTAAAAGTTAAAACATTCCTTGAAAAATATAACCTGCTTAAAAAAACTTTTGTTGTAGGATTTTCAGGCGGCTTTGATTCAATGTGTTTGCTTGATATCTTATCAAAACAAGATATAAAATTAATCGCAGCTCACTATAATCACGGTTGGAGAGGAAAAGAAGCTGATGAAGAAGAAGAGCGCTGCAAAGAATTTTGCGAAAAAAGAGAAATAACTTTTTATTCTCAGAAAGCACCTTCTCACTTAAAAAAAACTGAAACTGCAGCAAGAGAAGCAAGGTACCTTTTTTTTAATGAAGCACTGAAAAAATATAATGCTGATGGAATATTTACAGCACATAACAATGATGATAACGCCGAAACAATACTCTATAGAATAACTAAAGGTACCGGAATAAAAGGTCTTGAGGGAGTTCAAGAAGTTCGAGATAATATTTTTAGGCCGTTATTAGACTGTACAAGAAATGAAATTGAAGAATATTGTAGAATTAATAATTTAAAACCTAATATTGATTCTTCAAATACAAATACCAACTACAAACGTAATTTTATACGATATGAAATCTTACCAAAGTTGGATACAATAAACCCAAATGTAAAAAAATCAATAAACAACTTATCCAAACTGGCGAAACTTGAGAATGAAATAATATTAGAATATCTCAACCCAATAATTAAAAATGTTGTAAATGAAGATAAAATCGATATAGCTAAATTCATAACCTTATCTGATGCAATACAGCAAAAAATAATTTATACAACAATTTCAAAATATCTTGAAGAATACGATTTAAAAAAAATAACAGAGATTTTAGAGTTCATCAAACAAAATAGTAACTCAAAGGAAGAGAAGCGCAAATCCCTGACAAAAGGCTTATGGCTATATGTAAATAACCAAAAAGCAACTATATATAAAGAGAAAACAATAAAAAATATACCAATAGAAATAACAAAATGCGGAGAATATGAATTTGGAGAATACAAAATAGAACTAACCCAAACAAATGAAAAGCCTGAAAAATTTCCAAGCGATAAAAGCGGAATAGCCTATGTTGAATTAAGAGAAGATGAATTTCCGCTAACACTTCGTTACGGGAAGAGCAGAGATGTCTTTCAGCCAATGGGAATGCAAGGAACAATGATTCTAAAAAAATATATGAGCGGAAAAAAGGTTCCGCAATATACCAGAAAAGAAACACCTGTACTTGCAAAATCAGAAAAAATATTATGGATCCCATATTGGGGAATTAGTGAAGAAATAAAAACTAAAACACGTCCAACTCATATACTAAAAATTACAAAAACTACTTGACATCCAAGTTTGATATAATACACTAAAGAAGTGGACGCAATGGGGCGTCGCCAAGTGGTAAGGCAGCTGGTTTTGGTCCAGCCATTCAGAGGTTCGAATCCTTTCGCCCCAGCCAATAAAAAAGCCCTCTTAAAAGAGGGCTTTTTTATTAAGATATTAATTTTAAACAAAAGGAGCGGTTATATGGAAAATAAAAAAATAAGTTTTATAGGTGCAGGAAAAATGGCAAGCGCTATTATCAAGGGGCTTATAACAACAAACACCTTTAAAAAAGAAAATATAACAGCAGCAGAAATCAATGATGAGGCAGCCAAAAGAGCAAGGGAAAATTTTGGAATAAAAACGACTTCAACACCTCAAGAAGCAGTAAAAGAAGCCGATATAATACTTATTGCAACCAAACCTTTTGTAGTTCCCGAATTATTAGAAAATATAAAAAACGATATTAATAAAAATCAAGTTATCATATCAATCGCAGCAGGAATCACCTTTGAAAAAATAGAAAAGGCGCTTGGCAAAGACAAACGAGCAATCCGAGTAATGCCCAATACTCCTGCGCTACTCGGCTGCGGCATGAGTGCAATTTGTAAAAACGAAAATGCAAAAGATGAAGATTTAGAGCTTGTTAAAAATATTTTTTCTAAGATAGGTAAAGTAATAACTTGCGAAGAAAAAGATATAGATGCCGTAACAGGTGTATCAGGCTCAGGCCCTGCATTTTACTATTATATAATTGATAAAATAGCAAAAGCAGGAGAAAGTCTTGGACTTGATTATCAAACAGCCTTAACCCTTTCTGCTCAAACTGCACTTGGGGCAGCAAAAATGATTATGGAGACAGGCAACACTCCTGAAGAATTAATTACTGCTGTAACAACTCCTGGCGGAACAACAGCTGAAGGAAACAAAGTTCTTAATGAAAGCAATATTGGAGAAATCTTGCTTGAGACCGTAACTAAAACAGCAGAAAAATCTGCAAGTATGAGTAAATAATAAAAATTATCCCTCTGAGTTTGCTGAAAAATTGACATTTTTCTCGCAAACTAAAGGGAACGGTTTCGCATCAGGTTGTGTGCTATCCCGCACACGACCTGATGCTCACACACCTATGGTCGGATTTGAAAAATCTCAAAAATTTGTCAATTTTTGGATTTTTCCGCATCCTCATCTAATCATACTAAAAATTTTTTTCACAAACTTTGGTAAGCCTGTATTCTTATTTGCGGGAATATTACCTTTTGTTTTTTGAGAAATTAGTTTACTATCTTGAGCTCTAACAATACTAATACCTTGAGAAGTTTTTTTAGAGATAATTTCTTCGCTATTATTAGTTAGCAAATATAAATCTAATTCTCCATCAGGCTTCTCGCATCTATAAAATTTAGTACCTTTAGGTGTAATCCCAAGCATTTCTTTTGGATTTTTTTTAATAATAAGTTTTGCACCATTAAACAACGAACCATCCGCTCTTTTTCTGGAATATGCTTTTTCTAAATTAATATAATTATTTTTTATATTTTTTAAACCTACGATTTTCATTTACAATTCCTGTTCAGACTCTTTAATTGGAGCACCAATAACTCTTTCGAGTTCGGCTGCATTAACATTATAATCCAAAAGATTAGAATAATAACTAAGCTGAGCGTTTAAATATGTATTTTCAGCATCTTTAAACTCAATAGCATTACCCAATCCAACTTCATATCTTCTAAATGCTTGATATTGTTGTTCTTTTGCTTGTTGCAATGCAAGTTTTGATACTGTCAAACTATCAAATGAGTTCATCAAATTAATATATGCGCTCTTAACTTCCAAATATACCCCTTGCTTTTCTAACTCATAATCTGCAACAAGTTTTTTGTAATTAGCTTTAGCCTCATCAACTTGTTTTTTAAGCAGCATAAGGTTCAAAGCCGTATAATTCAACTGAACCCCAAACTGATAACCGGTATCAGTATCAATTTGTCTTCCTCCTCGACTGTAAGACCCAAAAGCGCTTATATCAGGTGTAAATGCCCTCTTTGCACTCCTAACATTAAGTTCAGCTGCATCCAGTCTTTTTTTAGCAGATAACAAAGATGGTCTCGCTTGTTCTGCTGTGGATAAAAGATTTTTAAAATCTACATCATAAACTTTTGTATTTAACTGACTTTTTAGAATAACATTTTCCAATTCAGGAATACCAACAGCGTTAGCTAATTCAGCATAAGCTAATTCAAGTGTATTTTTAGCTTTAATCAAATTAACTTTTGCATTCCCAAGGTTATATTCAGCAGTTGTAACGTCAATTTTAGCCTTTTTACCTATTTCATAGTACGCTTTTGCCTGTTTCCATTGGAGCTCAAAATCTTTTACAGTATCTTCATACACAATCTTTTGCTCTTGAGCGAACAAAACATTATAGTATGCAACCTTAACATTATAAATAACATTTTCAATACTGGTTTCTGCATCATATCTTGTAGACTCATAAGTACGCTTTGCCATATCAGCATAGGCTTTAGTTTTTCCAAAATCAAATAAAAGCATATCAGCAGAAACAGTTGGAACATAAAACATATTATATTTTCTGTTCATCATACTTGAAAAAGCACTCGTCGGCATCGTCATCAGTGTATCATTTCTTGAATAACTCGTACCAGCACTTAGTGTCGGGAAATAATTTGACCAAGCCTGCCCAATTTTAGTTTTATAAATTTCGGCATTACTAATTGCTGACATAATTGAAGGATGATGAGAAATTGCAAGTTTAATACAATCTTCAAGAGTTACTTCGCCATTAAAATCTTCATATTCAATCTGGCTGTTTATAGTAGGGAATTTGGTTTCATACATCCCTTCCGCTTCTCTGGAAGATTCGATTTTTGATTTTTGATTTTCTTCATTTTTCTTACGTTCAAGTTTTTTATTAAATCTGACTTTTTTTTCAGGCTGAACAATATGAACTGGCTTAACATTCTTATCATCGTTTTTATTCCAGAAAGCCGCATTTGCCAAACCATTCGAGGCGACTAAAACCGAACATATTAAAATTGAATTAACAAACTTTTTCATTTATAAACTACCACTCCAAATCTTCATCAGTAATTTCTTTTTTAGGGAACAAGTCAACAAATTCCTGCACAATTACATAGAAAGCAGGAGTAAGCACCGCCCCAAGAGTACAAGCAGCAATCATACCGCCAAAAACAGTTGAACCAACAGAAATTCTTGAATTTGCCCCAGCACCATGTGCAAATAACATTGGCATAACACCAATAATAAAAGCTAATTCTGTCATCATAATAGCTCTAAATCTCAATTTAGCAGCCCTAACAGCAGCTTCTTTTACAGGCAAGCCGTGCTTTTCGTGTTCTTCCTTCGCGAACTCAACAATCAATATAGATTGCTTTGCAGCAAGTCCGACAAGTGTAATCATACCTATTTGAGAATAAATATCAAAAGATTGATTAATCATCATCTGGAATAACAAAGCACCTAATGCTGCAATCGGTGAAATTAATAATACAGCAATAGGAATTGTATAACTTTCATACAAGGCAACCAAGAACAGGTAAACAAAGACTAACGCCATCCCCACAATCATAGCAGTTTGTCCTGAGGCTTCTCTCTCCTGAGCAGAAGTACCTGACCAATCGAAAGATATATCACTTGGAAGAACTTTCTTAGCAACCTCTTCCATAGCATTCATAGCATCACCAGAGCTTTTGCCGGCAGCTTGCTGACCTTGAATTTGAACCGATTTATACTGGTTATAACGAGTTATTGCAGCTGTACCTATTGTTTGTTTTAGTTTTATTATTGATAAAACAGGTACCATTACACCGTTTGTATTTTTAACATAAATTCCAGACAGGTCAGTAGCTTTATCTCTAAACCTGCTTTCTGCCTGCAGTTGAACTTTAAATACCCTATCATACTTATTAAAATCGTTTACATAATACGTTCCTAACATTGATGAAAGAGTAGAGTACAACTCTTGTAAATCAACCTTTTGAGTTAAAGCCTTTTCATAATCAATTTCAACTGTATACTGCGGAACATTCGCTTGGAATGAGGTATAAACACTTGTAAGAGAAGGATTTTGATTTGCTTCTGCTATAAGTTTATTCGCCCAGGTTTCAAGCTCCTGCGGAGTGTATTCACCTTGAGATAACATCTGGAATTCAAACCCGCCCATCATACTCATACCGCTTATAGCCGGTGGTGAAAATGCAACTATTGAAGCCTCTTTTATATTAGATGCAACCGCTCTTACTTTATTTAAGATTGCAGTATGTGATAAATCCGTTGCCTGACCTTTTATTTTTCTTTTTACCCAATCTACAACTCCAATATTTCTGTCTTCATAACTATCTAGCTGAATAATAACAGTAGACTGGTTAACAGAACCATCACCGCCAAATACTGTTAATTTTTCTTCATTAATTCCATCTATATTTCTAATTCCATCAACAAACTTGGTAGAAACCTCCTCTGTTCTTGATAATGACGCTCCATCCGGTAAAGTTATACTTGCAAGTAAAATCCCCTGATCTTCATCAGGAATAAATCCTGTTGATATTGTTTTAAAACATATTCCTACAAGCAAAACTATTGAAACATAGAAAATTAAAACTAACTTCTTGTCATATACAAACTTCTTAACGTATTCAATATAAAAATCCTCAACCTTAGAAAAGAACTCATTAAACTTAACTACAACAATATTTGCTTTTTCTAAAAATTTGGCTTTTAAATCAGAACAATAAATAGCAAATTCCGATTTTTTCTTTCCATCATCATTCTTTTTATGATGCCCAAGGAAGTGTGAACACATAGCAGGAGAAAGAGATAAAGCGCAAATAGCGGATATAGCAATCGATACAGCAATACAAACAGCAAACTGTTTATACATAATACCGGTCATTCCGCCCATAAAAATAATAGGCACAAAAACAGCCATCAAAACCATTGCCATAGCAACAAGTGAAGCCCCGACTTCCTCCATTGTAAGCTGGGTCGCAATTATAGCGGATTTACCTTCCTCCATGTGACGTTTTACGTTTTCGATTACAACAATAGCGTCATCTACTACTACCCCAACAGCAAGAACTAGAGCAAATAACGATAACAAATTAATAGACATTCCCATAACATTCAACGCAAAAAATGTACCAATTAATGATACAGGAATAGTTATACACGGAACCAACGTTGCCATAAAATCGCCTAAAAACAAGAAGATTATTATAACAACAATTACTGCCGTAAGCAAAATAGTAAATTCTACTTCTTTCATTGATTCATGAATAAATGTAGAATCATCCTTAACATATAAAATTTTTATACCATTATTCATTCTTGCATTTAACTCATCAACCTTTTTAGAAACAGCCTTTGATAAGTTAATAATATTTGCATCCGGCAACTGAGAAATAACAACAACAGCAGAAGGCTTACCATTAACAAGACCTAAATTAGAATATGATGAAGCCCCTAATTCAACCCTTGCGATATCTTTTATTCTAATATTAGAACCATCAATATTAGATCGAATAATTATATTTTCAAAATCCTTAACATTATCCAAACGCCCTTTAGTCTTTAAAGTAAGCTGTAACGCATTTTTTTCATCTGTAGGTAACTGTCCCAAAGCACCTGCTGTAACTTGAGTATTCTGATTTGTAATAGCAGATTTTACTTCACTTATTGAAACGTTATAACCTGCCATTTTTTGAGGATCAAGCCATATTCTCATTGAATAGTCGCCCGAACCAAAAACACTTACATCCGCAACCCCATCAACACGCTTCAACTCGTCTTTTATGTATATTGACCCGTAATTGGTTAAATCCAATTGTGTCCAGTCACCTTTTTCAGGATACAAAGTTAAAATAATAGCACCGGAACCTGACGTTCTGCTAATTGCAGTAACCCCTGTACGTTGAACATCCTCCGGTAATTGTGATAAAACTTGTTGTATTCTGTTTTGAACATTCATTAAGTTAATATCCTTATCAGAACCAACTTTAAAATATAAAGTTAATGAATAACTTCCATCATAAGAAGTTGAACTCATATACGTCAAATCTTCAACACCGTTTAATTTATTTTCTAAAACAGTCGCAACAGAAGACTCTATAACTTCAGCGCTTGCCCCCTGATATGATGCCGAAACCCTTACCTGCGGCGGTGTTACATCCGGATAGCTTTCTTGCTTTAAACCTAATATAGAAATTATACCCAATATTACTATACAAACTGATATAACTAATGCAAATCTTGGCTTTCTTATAAAAAAGAAAAGTTTTTCTCTATCAAATATTCTTTTCATTAATTCTTTCCTGCAATTTTAGCTTGATAATCAGCGTTATTAACCGTCTTAAGTTTTTGCCCCTCAACAGCAATACTTTGAATACCCGACACTACAATAACATCAGATAATGACAAACCATCCTCAATGATCCAGTTATTATTTATAACATCCGACACTTTAATATCTTTTCTAACGGCTTTTCCATCCTCAACTGCCCAAACATAATATCCACTCATTGCATCACCTTTTGTACAAGATTGAGGAACGGTAGTATATTTTACCTTTTGTGCCGCAACAAGTTTAACCTTCATATAAGCCCCTGGAACCAACCAGTACCTCGAATTATCAAATACCGCACGCATTGTAACAGAACCGGAATCCTTATCAATTTTGTTATCGACAAAATCTATTGTGCCAACTTTATCATACCAGCTTCCGTCACCACCAAATTGAACCCTGACTTCAACATCTTTAAATCTATCACTGGCCTTTAACAATTGGACAAATTCATCCGTTTTTAAGCTAAATGATACATAAACAGGATTAACACTTGCAATATTAACAAGCGAACCGGAAGTCGCCGTTACATAATTACCTTCCGTAATATTAACCTTACCAATACGCCCGTCTATTGGTGATTTTATTGATGTATATCCTAAATTTACCCTCGCGAGTTCATATTGTTGCTTTGCAGCATCCAATAATGCCTTGTTTTGATTTCGGTTAGCCAAACTTTGATCAACATCCGAACGACTTATCAAATCCTCTTTTATAAGCGCATTAGCCCTGTTTAACTCCTGTTGAGCGTTCACTAATAAAGCATTATACTGATTAACAGATGCTTTTGCATTATTTACCTCAATTTGATACTCTCTTGGGTCAATTTGAAATAATAACTGACCTTTTTTTACAAAATCCCCTTCTTTAAAATACTTTTTAATTAGAAAACCAGAAACCCTTGCTACTACATCAACTGAATACTTTGCCTCAACTCTGCCCGTCGCCTCTGCCGTTACATTCACCTCTTCTATATGAGGATTATCAACTACGACCTCTTTTGGTGCCAACAGTGCCTGCTTTTGTATAAAACCCGATATTGCGCCCCATATCTTGTTATATAAAATCGGTACCACTATTATCAAAATTATAATAACAGCAGCTTGTTTTCTACTTATTTTTAAACCCATCGCTCTCTAACCCCAAGTTGTTTTCTTAATCTTTCTTAATATTAATTTGTTTAAATTTTTTTGTCAACAAGCATTAAAATCAACAAATACAAGAATTTTACATATTGAATCCATTAACATAAATATTACAATATCTACATAATATTTAATAAATATATTGAAAAGGATATAAAAAATGCTATAATAATAGTATCCCTATCACGAAGAGGAAGTTTCTATGGATATAAGTGAAGTAAGCAGTTTAGACCCGTCGTTAATACAAACAATGTTTGCTGTAAAATGCTTTAAGGCAACACAAGAAAGTATGGCTGTAGCAGGCAATATAATAGAAGATGTTGCTCAAATATCAGCTGAAGCATTAAACAAGTATCAAGCAGAAGCAAACCAATAAATATTATATGGCTCAAAAATATCCAGCTGTAATATAAATACAGCTGTTTTTGACGCATTTACCCAAATACAAATATAACGCATTGTAAAGGTTATGTTTGCTTTACAGTGCGTTTTTTTGTGATACAATTAAGATAAATTGGGATATAAGGAGGAAGTTTTGAGCCAGCAAAATATGTTTTCGGACGGGAAAATAGTTCCTGTAAATATAAGAGAAGAAATGAAGCGTTCATATATAGATTACGCAATGAGTGTAATCGTAGGTAGAGCGTTACCGGATGTAAGGGATGGATTAAAGCCTGTTCATAGAAGAATACTATTTGCAATGAATGAGCTTGGCATGACCCCTGATAAACCATTTAAGAAATGTGCCCGTATAGTAGGTGAAGTATTAGGTAAATACCACCCACACGGTGATACAGCCGTATATGAATCACTTGTTCGTATGGCGCAAGATTTTTCAACAAGATACCTGACAGTCGACGGTCACGGAAACTTTGGTTCAGTCGATGGTGACGGGGCTGCTGCAATGCGTTATACAGAAGCAAGAATGCATAAAATCACTACTTCTATGCTTGCAGATATTGACTGCGAAACAGTTGATTTTGTACCAAACTTTGATGGTTCATTAGAAGAACCTTCTGTACTGCCTGTAAGACTTCCTATGTTACTTTTAAACGGAGTTTCAGGTATTGCTGTTGGTATGGCTACAAATATTCCGCCTCACAACTTATGTGAAATAGTTGATGGAACGATTGCACTTATTGATAATCCTAATATTACTGTTTCTGAATTAATGGAATATATTAAAGGTCCTGATTTTCCGACCGCTGCGACAATTGTTGGCTTAGGTGACATTAAACAAGCATACGAAACAGGCAGAGGCTCTATAAAGATGAGAGCTGTTGCAACCATTGAAGAAATCCCGGGTGGCGGCGGCAGACAAGCAAGAACTGCCATCATTGTTACTGAAATCCCTTATCAGGTTAACAAGGCTCAACTTATTGAAAAAATTGCTGAGCTTGTTAAAGAACAAAAAATCAACGGTATCTCTGACCTTCGTGATGAATCAGACAGAGACGGTATGAGAATTGTTATTGAACTTAAGCGTGATGCTAAGCCAGATGTAGTTAAAAATAACTTATTCAAATATACTCAACTTTCTACTACTTTTGGTTTTAACATGCTTGCACTATGCGGTAAGCAGCCAAGATTAATGAATTTATACGATGTTTTAAATGAATTTGTTGAACACAGAGTAGAAATTGTCACAAGAAGAACTATTTATTTCTTAAAGAAAGCAAAAATCAGAGCTCACATACTTGCAGGCTTATTAATCGCTTTAGGTTCTTTAGATGAAGTTATTGAACTTATTAAGAAATCCAAAACTACTGATGATGCAAGAGTTGGTTTGATGAGCAGATTTGGACTTGATGCCGACCAAGCAAATGCAATCTTAGAAATGCAATTAAGACGTTTGACAGGCTTAGAACAAGACAAAATCAAGAATGAATATGACGAATTAATTAAAAAGATTGCTGAATACGAAGACATTCTTGCTAACAGACAAAAAGTTTTAAATATCATCAAGAGCGAACTTCTTGAAGACAAAGAGAAATATGGTGATGATAGAAAAACTCAAATAGTTCCTGAATTAGATGAAGTAACTATTGAGGATTTGACACCAAACGTACCAATGGCAGTATTTATTACTCACCAAGGCTACTTAAAGAGAATTTCTCTTGATACATTTGAGCGTCAAAACAGAGCAACCAGAGGAAAGAGCGGAATAAAAACAAAAGAAGATGACGACATTCAACATTTCTTCACTGCTATGATGCACGATAAAGTTCTATTCTTCAGCTCTAAGGGTGTTTGCTACAGCTTAAATGTTTACGACTTCCCTGAAGGTGGCCGCCAAGCAAAAGGACTTCCGATTGTAAATGTTCTTCCTATCTCTCAAGATGAAAAGATTACTGCTGTTGTTCCTGTTAGCAACTTCTCTCACGATACTAACCTTATCATGCTTACAAAGAAAGGTTATATTAAGAGAATTGAATTAGACAACTTTGCAAACATTAGACGCAGCGGTATTATTGCTATCGGATTGGAAGAAGACGATATCCTTAACTGGGTTAAGTTATCTAAACCAAATGATGAAATCATAATCGGTACTTCTTGTGGTATGGCAATAAGATTCCCGATTGAAGATTTAAGACCACTTGGAAGAAGTGCAAGAGGTGTTAACTCAATGAAATTAAGAGTTGGTGATACCATTATAGGATGTGACATTGTTCCAAGAGATAAAGACGGTGATTTACTTGTTGTTACCTCTGACGGTTTTGGAAAGAGAACCAAAATCTCTGAATTTAGAACACAAAACAGAGGTGGTATTGGTTTAATCGCAACTAAGTTTAAATCAAGTACATCAAGACTTGTTGCACTAACAATTGTTGACGCAAAAGACGAAATAATGATTGTAACAGCTAATGGTGTTGTTTCAAGAATTAAGGCTCAAGATATTTCTTGCCAAGGCAGACCGGCAACAGGTGTTAAAGCACAAAATCTTTCTGATAATGACACCGTCGTTTCTTGTAATAAAATTGTAAATACAGATAGCGACGAGGGAGATACTCCGGCTGTTGAGAATACTTCTGATGATGTTTCTCAAGGCTCTTTATTAGAAGAATAAAAAGATAAATTGAATAAAATAAAAGCTCTCAAATTATATTGAGAGCTTTTTATTTTAGTTAAACACATAAAAAAAACGGTAATGTTACCACTACCGCTCAAAATCTCCTCTTAATTGGAATACTTATATTAACTCCAAAAATATAAGTAAAGTATACTCCAAAACACTTGATATGTATAGCAAAAATCTTAATTCATGCTTAAATATTTACAAAAAAAAATTACAAAATGCTATAAACATACATATTACTGTAATAGCTACTCTTATTAATTTCTAAAAAATTTTTACAATAATTTTGTTAAAAAAAATTCATAATTGCTTGAAAAAAATCGCTTAGCGTAAACGGTTTTGCCCCTCATAAAAGCAATAAAAAGATAAAAGCGGTAAGAGAAAAATCTCTACCGCTCCTATACTCCTTATAATATATACCTTAAAATTAGTATCTGTAATGAGCAAAAGCCTTGTTAGCTTCAGCCATTTTGTGGGTATCTTCACGTTTTTTACAAGCAGCGCCGATACCGTTTGAAGCATCGATAAGTTCAAGAGTAAGTTTATCTTTAAAAGATTTACCGCTTCTTGCCTTAGCTGCAGTAATAATCCAAGAAGATGCCAAAGCAAATCCTCTGTCAGCCTTAACTTCAATAGGTACTTGATAAGTAGAACCACCAATACGTCTTGCTTTTACTTCCAATAACGGAGTTGCATTAGTAAGTGCTTTTTGGAAAATTTCTAAAGCATTTTCATTAGTTCTTTCTTGAATTTGTTGAAGAGTACCGTAGAAGATTTTTTCAGCTAATGACTTTTTACCACGTCTCATAATTCTGTTAATAAATTTAGAAACGTCAATATTATTATAAATAGGATCCGCTGCCGGGATACGTCTTTCAGGTTTAGAACGTCTTGACATTATTTCTTACCTCCCTTTTTAGCACCGTATTTAGAACGGCTTTGTGTTCTGTTAGCAACACCTGCAGTATCAAGTGTGCCTCTAACGATGTGATATCTAACACCCGGAAGGTCTTTAACCCTACCGCCTCTGATTAAAACAACACTGTGTTCTTGTAAGTTGTGTCCGATACCAGGGATATAAGAAGTTACTTCAAATCCGTTTGTTAATCTGACTCTGGCAACCTTTCTCAATGCTGAGTTTGGTTTTTTAGGTGTTGTTGTGTACACCCTTGTACATACGCCGCGTCTTTGTGGACATTCCATAAGAGCCGGCGATTTGGTTTTGTCTGTTAGCTTTTTACGTTCTGAACGTACAAGCTGGTTAATTGTAGGCATAATTTCTCCTTTTTACCTTTTCTATTTACTTCTAAGCAATGTTCCCTGTTTGTTCAGCACTTCCGTCAAAATTCAATCTTAAAACCGCTAATCAATTAAATTTTAATCTTTGCTACTTCTAAAATTCTTTCGACTGGAAAACATTTTCGGGACTCATTTGCCCCCCTTGAGCCGTCAAATCCGGCAAGAAAATTTCGACTAAGGTGTTACCATGATTAAACACCGCACATGCCTTATTGTCAACTCATTTTTAAGTTTTGAAAAGTATTTCAGATATTTCATCAGTTAAAAATCAGGGCTTTTACCCCCAAGGAAATTAAAATCACACCTGCTGAAATTTCAAGATAAAAGGTTGGGAATTTCTTTAGGATATAACCGCCCCAAAATCCAAACAGTGAAAAACAAAAAGTAACACAACCTATAAGAATTGAGGGCAATATTATTTTATTTCCGCATAACATCAGGGATATTCCTGCAGAAAACGCATCTATACTTGTTGCTATTGCTATTAAAAACAAACACGATAATCCAAGGCATTTTGGAGTTTCTTTTTCTTTTTGGAATGCTTCTTTTATGAATTTGAAACCTAAATATCCAAAAATTATAAATACAATTATGTTAGCGTAAGACTGAATATATTTTTGTAAAATATTTGCAAAATAGAATCCTAAAACAGGCATTAAGAATTGGAAAAATCCTGTAAACAGAGCCAGTAAGAAAGAACTTAACCTTTTCTTATTCTCTATCACCAACCCATAAGAAAAAGATACAACACACGCATCAATCGAGAGAGCTATTGTTAAAAGTATAATTTCTGCTATACCCATGCCTATCACCTGATTTTATACTAACTTCTACCTCAAACAATCTATCCCAAGGAAAAGAAAACGAGCATTCTAAGCCACTTTGTCCAAGATATTTTTCAATTTGCTTGATATAAGGAAGCATCAATCCCGAAATATCCTTAACCTCTTGACATTGTTGACGCACATTTGCCTGATACGCCCAATCATCTATAAACCTTGTTGCCAATAAATTTTCATAGGTCTTGGGGTTTAATCTTTTTGCCAAATACACAAATTTAACCAAGCAAAGCAAACTTCCAACAGTATTAGCCGTAGTATTCCAAGCTGCATAACCTATAAAATTATTATCCCTACCGTTTTTAAACATCGATTTTACAAACTCATTATCAGAACCGTTTGCAAATCTTACATCTGCCACAAAATATGGTTTATTAGGTGTAACAAACTCTCCGCTGTATGGTTCTGTATCAACCTTCATTACTATCTCACCCTGATTTTTTTTGAAGTTATTTACAACCAATATTAAATCAGCCTCATTATATGGTTTCAATTCATACCCTGCAAGCTCTGCCTGTCTTAATACAGATTGCTCCACTGATATATCTTCATAATTTGATATAAGATTTTTTGAATTTTCTTCCGTAAAAACAGGACAAACAGAAATTTTCTCCTCAAGAGTTCGTGCAAGAAGCGTAAGCGGGATTTCATCAGCACCAGTCATTACATCCCCGCCCAAAGAATATAAAAGATTTGCCTCATCAACGTTTAAACCATATTCAGCACAATCATCTTTTGAAAAGATTAAAATATCAAAAATTCCTGATTTTTTCCAATCCAAATACAATTTATTTATCTTAAAGTTTCTTTCCCTTCCGCTTAAATAATCAGACAATATATCAGTCGGAATTCCATTATTATTTACTTCACTCCCTGTTTTTGAGCGATTGTAAGAATATTCAAAAATTTTTTTGCCATACTTGGACCAATATTCTTTTTCCTCAATATTAATATTATTATTTGAAATCCTCATTATACTTGAGAATGCAAAAACTTTATCTGCTTTATTTTCAAAAATATTTTTAAATTTTTCCAAATTCTGAACAATTTGTTCATAAGTTTTATTTGTTCTTCTGGACGAAACAAGCCCGCCATAAGCAATTGTATCAAGCGATACAACCATATAGTCAACCACCGGAACGGATTGAAGCCAATTATAAATACCTTCAACATTTGCAGGCTTAACTAAACCTCCCAACAATTCTCTTGGGGGAATATAAAATTCCACATCCAAATTGCAAGAAGCAATATCTAAGGGTAACTGCCAGCAAACAGGGCGATTATCTATTGGTATAAAACAAATCCTCATGCCTTTATTTTAGCAAAATTATTTTCAAAAATCTATTTTCTCTACGTTCTTTTAGAATTGTTTTTTAATCATGCCTGTAAGATAATTAATAGAGAAGTTGGAGTTAAATAATGAAAAAATATCCAAGAGAGATAAAGAACATAAACTACAGATTTGATAAATATATAAATTACAACGATAAGAATCTTATAAACCTGTCATCAAATGATTATTTAGGATTAAGTACAAAAAAAGATTTGGTGGATGAGTTTCTTGAAACGGGGAAAAACTATTTCTTTTCATCAGCATCTGCAAGACTTTTAAGCGGTACAGAGACCGTATATAATGACTTAGAATTATTAATCTCACAAATTTTTAATAAAGAGAGAACTTTATTATATAACACAGGTTATCAGTGTAATTTGGGAGTAATCTCTGCTCTAAACGAAAAAGGCGATGTAGTATTCTCTGACAAACTAAATCACGCAAGTATAATTGATGGAATGAGATTATCAAGCGGAGACTTTTACAGATACCGCCATTTGGATTATGAAAATCTTGAAGATTTGCTTATAAAACATCGTAACAACTATAGAAATGCGCTAATTGTATCAGAAAGTGTATTCTCTATGGATGGGGATTGCGCTGATATTAAGAAATTAGTTGAATTAAAAAATAAATATAACTGCAAATTAATGATAGATGAAGCACACGCATTTATGGCAGTAGATGATGATTTTGGCGGAGGAATAAGCAAAGGACTTGATGTTGATATTGTTACAGCAACATTTGGTAAAGCTCTTGCTTCTTTTGGTGCTTTTGTAACAGCTTCTGAAGAAACTATTATTCAACTTATTAACAAATCACGCTCTTTTATCTTTTCAACAGCCATACCTCCAATAAATATCGCTTGGACTTATTGGCTTTTAACCCAAAAAGCTGAACTAATTATGGCGCAAAAGGCAAAATTGTTTAAAAACATAGCTGATACGCATTTATACTTAAAGCAATCAAACATAAATACAACATCAGTTACACAAATAATTCCTATCATATTAAAAGATACCGAACTAACAGAACGAGTCTGTGAACAATTACAAAGTCTGGGTTACTTTGTACTTCCGATAAGACCTCCTACCGTTCCTGAAGGAAGCTCAAGAATAAGAATTTCTCTAACCGCAGAAACAACCCTTGAAGATATTAAACCATTATTGGATAATATATTTGATGAACTTAAATTGGCTATATAAAAAAAATCAGAATAAACTGATAATATTTTTTAACGGTTGGGGTATGGATGAAACAGTTGTAAAACATCTTGACCCTACTAATTATGATGTTCTTGCAATAAATGATTATAACACCTTATCAGAATTACCTGATTTATCAGAATACAATCAAATTCATATAATCAGCTGGTCAATGGGGGTAATGGTAGCCACATTATATGATTGTGGGCAGAAAACTTCAACCGCAATTAACGGAACTCTTTTCCCTATCAATGCTGAATTTGGTATAAATCCTAAGATATACAGTCTTATGGAGAAAGGATTTAACGAAGATTCTTGCAAAAAATTTATTACGAAAATGTTTGATAAATTGCCTGAAAACTTCGTTTTTCCAAATAGAACAATAGAAAATCAAAAGTCGGAATTAACGGCTCTAAAGCAATACCAAGCTAATACCGATTATCAATATACACGAGTAATAATAAGCGATGATGACAAAATTATTCCAACAAAATCACAACTTAATTACTGGAAAGATTATGAACTAATATCAAGCGGTCATTGCCCGTTTTATAACTATAAAAAATGGGAAGAATTGATATGACGGAAAATTTAGTTTTAGCAAGATTTAAAAAAAGCCTGGCGACCTACGAAGATAATGCCCCGATACAAAAACAAATGGCTAAAAATTTAATCTCTATGATTGATTCAAATAAGCCCTATGAGTCTATTCTTGAAATAGGCTGCGGTAGCGGTTTTTTAACAAAAGAGTGTACTAATCAACTTAAATATGTTAAATATACTGCTAATGACATTATAAAAGAGTGTGAAAAGTATATTTTAAAATACGATAACAGTATAAAATTTCTTTGTGGAGATTTCCAAACACTAAAACTTGAAGAAAAATATGACCTAATTATATCAAATGCAGTATTTCAATGGTTCAAATCCCCAACAGAAATATTAAAAAAAATATCTGACCACTTATCCACAGACGGAATAATAGCTCTTACCAGTTTTGGACAAAAAAATTTTTACGAGTTAAAAGAAATATTTAACATTGGAATAGAATATCCAAAATTTAAAAACATCATAAAAGAAGAAACAATAGAAGTAGAATTTAAAACACTAAAAGAACTTTTAACACATATAAAACTAACCGGAGTAAATGCAATAAAAAATTACACATTAACTAAGGGAAAACTAAAAGAGCTAGAAAATAAATACATAGAAAGATACGGCAAAATCAAACTTACATATAATCCTATTTATATTGTTATAGAGAATAATTAGTTGTCCTGAACGGAAATTTCAGTAAGAGCCAATCTTGCATTCTTATAAGTCGGGTCTTGTTCAAGTATTTCTTGATAAAGTTTATTAGCTTTCTCTTTATCATGAGTTTCATAAATAAGAGCAAGATAATACTTTGCATCAACAAGCGTATCATCTAATGAAATTGCTTTTAATAAAGAATCCTCAGCATTTTTAATATCTTGCTGCGAGTGATACAAAATACCCATTTTCATATGCCCAACAGCATTTTCATCGTCTATGCTCAATAAATCAGCCAATGCCTTTTTCTCCTCAAAAACATTTCCTAATTGGTGATGACATTCAGATAATTTTACATAATATTGACACGCTTCTGTCTCATCTTTTTCAAATTCAATAGCTTTTTGAAGATACATAACGGCATCATTATAATTTCCGTTTTTCATACTAACCATCGCAAAATTATAATATACTTTAGGATTTAAGGCATCATATTGCATAGCATTGGTAAGATATTTAAGCGCTTCTGTATCATCAAATTTTTTACCACGCTCTTTATACATTGCCCAATCAATATAAAGTTCACAAATTTTAGCCCTAATTTCTTTTGCTTCTTTTTGATCAGCATCATCAAGTAAAATTTTGTATTTATCAAACGCAGCACGAAAATTCTTATGCTGCCTGTACGCCATAGCTAATTCCATTGTAATATCATAAGCATTTTGAGAAAGCATAACCAAATCTTCCAATATTTGAATGCCCTCCTCCATTCTACCCTGTTTAACAAGTAATAAAGCAATAATATTTCTTGTTTTAAATGTATCAACTCCAGGGATTTCCAATAAATGATTGGCCGAATCCAAAGCGCCTTCATAATCTTCTAACTCAGTTTTTATTTCAATAACACCATCGTATATACCTATTTTTTGCCTGTTATCAGTAGTAAAAGTAAGCATATACTCTAAAATCTCAAGTGCTTTAGGTAAGTTTTTAATCTTAATATATAAATTTGCCAACTTCTTGTTTGTATCAAAGTCAGTCGGATAAATAGTTAATCTGTGTTTGTATGCCTCAAACGCAGCCGGATAATATCCTGCTGCTTCATTTAAATCTGCCAGTATAGAATAAATTTCTGCCTGTTCAGGAGTTTCTTCTATCATTTCTGTATATAGTTTATAAGCATTTATTGCTGAATAAACTTGATCTGTTTGTTTATAAAGTTCCGCAAGACGTTTTACAACATCAGGTTGCTGTTCATTTTGCTGGTAACAAATTTCAAACTGTGTAAGAGCATCCATATACATTTCTTTTTTGACATAGCACTCTCCAAGCACTTTTCGCACCTCTATATTTTGCGGATTGTGTTTTAGCAATAAAATACATTCATTTATTGCCCTATTTATCTTCTTGGTTTCATAATAGGACTTTGCTAAATACTCTCTAACAGCAAAATTTCCGGGAACTCTCTCAAGATATTTTGTCGCAAATAACTCTAAAAGCGCATATTCCTTTTTTTTATATAAAACATCAACTTGTTCAATAATATTTTTAGTAGTTAATTGTAATTCATCGTGAGGATCTTTAGAACCTGAATAAAGCAGCAAAGAATACAAAACGTAAATAGCACCACCTGCTAAAATTAAAGCCGCCATTATTATAATTGTATTAACCATAAGTTCCCTCTATATATATTAAATTATAGCTTATTATTCACTAAATGTGAATAGTTTTTAAATATAAAAAAGCGTACAAGTGATTTGTACGCTTTTTAACAGACAAAACATCAGTTCAGAACTAGTTTTGAGCTAATTCGTCTTTTTGTTTCTTAATCAAATCCTGAATTTTAGTAATCATTTCTTCGCCTTTAGCTTGCATATCAGAAACGATATCATCGGCTTTTCTCTGAATATCTTTAACTGTATCTTCAGTACGTCTAGCAACATCCGACGCAACATCACCAAGCATTTCTCTTGTTTCAGCCCCAGACTGTGGAGCTAATAGAATTCCTGCCAATGCACCTAATGCTGCTCCTACAGCAAATCCCGCAAAAAATTTCATTACTGACATAATATATCTCCTTTTCTTTTCTACAGTATAATTTCCTTGTTCTTTAAATAAATTCAACAAAAAGGCTAAATAAAATGTTTATTATTTTATTTTTGATTTAACAAATGCTGATATCCCTTTAAAAGCAAGTTTTGAAACAGCAAAAACACCTCCGCCTATTGCGACTATCATTTTTTTACTTTGTTTTGCTACCTCTTTGACTTTACCCTCGACATTTGTTACTATATCATTTGCCTCTTTTACCCTTGAAGAAACAATTTCTACTGTTTCATTAACATTTTTTAATGTCGGTTCAAGCTCATCTCTAACTATTTTAGCAGTAGAGTTTACTGTGTTAGTCAACCTTGATGCATCAAAAAGAAGTTTTATAACAAATATTCCTATAAGAATAATTATTATTGCAGTTGACCAAGTTAAAAATACCAAACCGTGAACTAGCTGTAAATCCATATTTTCCCTTTCTAATTAAAATCATAATCAGTAGTTTCAAGTTGTTTAGCTTTTTTCATTCTCATAGATTTCAGCTTATCATTAATTCTTTTGTATTGTCTCTCTATTTTATATCTTAACAAATCAACCGATTCAATAGCATTCTTCTTAGCTTCAGACACTGCCGGTGAATTTTTTTCAATAAATTCACAAATTGATTCTTTTAGAATCCTGCGAGATTCAGCTCCTGGCTTAGGGGCATATAAAATACCTGCAATCAGACCGCCTACAACACCTGCAATTAGTCCCATTCCAAATCCGATTGATGATTTTTCTTTACTCATAATATTTTCCTCTTTTCCTTATTCTTATATTATATCATATTTTATATATTTGATAAATACCTAACAACCTTGTAGCCCAACTTTGTAGAATTGATAAACCGACGATATGTTTTTGGTATAAGCAGCATTAATAATGCTACTATTGTTGATTTAAGATTTTTCAAACTATAACTACTGTATTTTTTATCAAAATTTTCAAACGTAACCTCAACCAATTCCTTATATGCAGCAGTTACCTCTTTTAGATAATACATTGAATATTTTGTTATGCTTCTTTGAGCTTTTATTTTTTCATCAATATCAATTATATATAAGTCTATATCTACAAGTTTTATTATAATAAAACCTGCAATAACAAGCTCTGCTAAAAATACGATTGTGAATAAAAACAGTATCATATTATCCTTCTTTGTATTACCATGATATTATATTTTATTTTTCAAAAAAAATAAATACCGTTAGGGAGAATATTTTTATGGATAATTTGAGGTTCATATTAACACTAAGATTGGCTCAAAAAATTTATGAACTAATACAGCTAACAAAAGCCGGAGAAGGTACTTCATTTATCGGACAAGTTGTATTAAAGCTATATCCGAATTTTTTAGAAACCGCCTCTAAATATATTAAAGGTGAAAAAATAGCTGTAACAGGGACAAACGGTAAAACAACGACTTGCGGAATAATCAGTCATATACTCGAAACGAACGGAAGAAAGATTATAGCAAATAAAAAAGGTGCAAATATGTTAACAGGTATAACTAATGCTTTTGCACTAGGAATTTTGCCTAATACTAATTATGACAACTGCGTGATTGAATCCGATGAAGCATATTTAGTGAAGATACACGAGTATATAAAATCCGACTATTTGCTGGTAACAAACCTATTTAGAGATCAACTAGACCGTTATGGTGAACTTGATACAACCAAGCAAAAAATCCAAGAGGGTATAAATAAATTAGAAGATATTCAGCTTATTTTAAACGCTGACGACCCGCTTGTTGCAAGTTTACAAAGTAAAAACAAAAAAGCAATATATTATGGAATTAATACAATAACCGATAACAGCGGCAAAACCTCAACAACGACCCCGGAGGAAATCTTTAACTGTCCCTGCGGTAAACAGCTAAAATATACAAAAAAATTCTATGCACAACAGGGGCATTATTACTGTGATTGCGGCTATAAACGTCCAACGCCTGATTTTGAAGCAGATGTAGTTCTTGAAAAAGATTACTCTCTTATAAAATTAGGCGATGATGAATACAAAATACCTCTGGTTGGCTTATTTAATGCTTACAATGCGCTTGGCGCAATCGCTTTACTTAAAACAATCGGGATTAAAAACATTAATAAAGGGCTTGAGAGTTTTAAAACGACCTTTGGCAGAAGTGAAGTTAGAGAGGTTAATGGACATAAGATTTTAATCCAACTAATAAAAAATCCAACAGGAGCAAGCGAAGTAATAAAAAGTGTTGATAAAAATTCAAACATTTTAATTATAATAAACGATAACTATGCAGACGGGAGAGATGTTTCATGGTTATGGGATGCGGATTTTGAGAGATTTAAAGACGTAGAAAAACAGATAGTAGTGTCTGGAATAAGAGCAGAAGATATGGCTGTCAGATTAAAATATACAGGATTTTCACAAGAAAAAATTACAGTAATTCCTGATATTAAAAGCGCTATTGACTACACGTTGAATATTTCAGAAAATAATATTACAATCCTTCCAACTTATACAGCACTACTTGAGCTAAATAAAATCTGGAAGAAACTATAGGAGAATTAACAATGTTACTAGGAGTAAATATAGATCACGTTGCAACATTAAGAAACGCAAGAGGCGGAGTAGAGCCGGATGTAATAAGAGCTGCAAGAATATGTAATGAATGCGGCGCAAACAGTATAACAACACATTTAAGAGAAGACCGAAGACACATAAATGATATGGACGTAGAGTTAATAAGCAAGCTGCCAAATACTGTATTAAACTTAGAGATGGCAATGACAGATGAAATGCAACAAATAGCTTTAAGAATACTGCCGCACTCAGTCTGTATAGTACCTGAAAAAAGACAAGAACTAACAACAGAAGGCGGTCTAAATGTATATGGTCAATTGGACAGAGCTTGTGAATTTGTAAAACCATTACTTGCCGCAGGAATAGAAGTAAGTTTCTTTATAGACCCTGATATATCACAAGTATCCGCAGCATCAAAAACAGGCGCACAATTCATAGAACTCCACACTGGCAGGTATTCAGAAGAATTCGGCGGAGAAAATGAACAAAAAACTTTTGAAGATTTAAAAGGAGCCGCTGTCTTTGCTCAAAATTTAGGTTTAAAAGTTAACGCAGGTCACGGGTTAAACTATCAAAACGTAAAAAGAATGAAAGAAATTCCTAATTTATATGAGTTAAATATCGGACACAGTATTATTTCCCGTGCAGTGTTTATAGGACTAAAACAAGCCGTAACAGAAATGAAGGAGTTAATAAAATAATGGATAGAAGCCAAGAAGAAATTGTAGCAGAAATGCAGCAAGTAGCCGAGCAAATGCGACTGGATGATATAGAAGAAAACCCCGATATTATAAATGATTTTTTTGTTTGTGATGCTTGTGGCGGTTATAAATGTCTTGCAGGATCCATTCAATATAATGAATATAGACTATGTAATGATTGTGTTTTATTAATAGAAACAGGGTTTGAATTAGGTAAAATAAAAGATATAGAACAATTCATTAAAGGTATGGAAGACAAACGACTTGAAGCAGAATGCGAATTTATAAAACAAAATGAAAAAGGCTTAATTAATTAAGCAAAAGAGAAAAAGGAAGTGATGCAATATCACTTCCTTTTTTATTCTTATTAATGGAAATTTTCTGCGTGATCATTTCCAGAATTTGGAGTCTTATTTTTATCTGGAACGCCAACGCCTTGATTTTTCGATTGATTGTACCACCAACCATTTGGCTGACTATCAGAATCATCATAGTCACTTGGCAAATAATTTCCAGTACCACCCCCACCTGATGGATTATTTGGTTTTGGATTATTCGGTGTTGGAGTCGGATCAGGTGTCGGTGTTGGATCCGGAACTGGAGTTGGGTCTGGTACAGGTGTCGGTTCAGGATCTGGAGTTGGAGTCGGCTCTGGGGTCGGAGTCGGCTCTGGTGTTGGTTCAGGATCAGGTGTTGGAGTCGGCTCTGGGGTCGGTTCCGGTTCTGGAGTTGGTTCAGGATCAGGTGTTGGAGTCGGCTCTGGTGTCGGTTCCGGTTCTGGAGTTGGAGTCGGCTCTGGTGTTGGAGTTGGCTCTGGTGTTGGAGTTGGCTCTGGGGTTGGAGTCGGCTCTGGTGTTGGAGTTGGCTCTGGTGTTGGAGTTGGCTCTGGTGTTGGAGTTGGCTCTGGTGTTGGAGTTGGCTCTGGTGTCGGTTCCGGCTCTGGTGTTGGATCCGGATTATCTGGAGTTGGGTCTATCCAAGGTAAATCCGGTTTCGGATATGGGTTAGGCGGAGATGGGGGCACCGGCTTAGGATTTGGCATTGGAATAATTGGATTATCTATTGTCGGTATATCATCCTCTTTAGGCGCTGGTGATCCATTTCCCGCATTGGATGCCAATATTAAATTACCTTTTCTATTTAAAAGAAAATTATAAATATCTTGTCCTTCAAGGTTTGGAGCAATATTACCATTTACATCAATCAATAATTCGGCTACATAATTGTCGTCACCTTCTCTTGCTACTAAACTATATGCTGTTCCATCTCGCATTATTGATGCGCCATTTACTGTTCCTGCATATATCTTATTAGTTAAAGCAGTATTAACGTCATTTAGGGATATAATTTCCTCTAAATGATTATTAAGCATTGCTTCGTGAACTACGCCTTCAATGTTCATTACTGCTTTGTCGCGTTTTGCTGTGAATTCTTCGCTCATATCTCTCGTTCTAAGTGTATTAATTGCTACTACACTTAATACACCTATTAGGGCTAATGAGATGAGTATTTCTACTAATGTAAATCCATTCTGTCGTTTCATTGTCACCTCTCTTTATTATTTTGTCACATCTTATTGTGATAATATTTATATGGGCAAATTTTTTATTTTTATAACATGTTTTTTATTTTTTATTAAGTTTTGTAAACATAAAATAATAATTAACCATACAATAATAAAAAACTTACAATATAAAATAATTTACGACCCAAAATCTTTTTTCTTTAGTGAAAACAAGAATATTTTTACAAAAAGTTACAAATTAAAAAATAATAAACATAATAATAATTGCAGCAATATTCATAGCTGGAACAAAGGGTAAATATGTATTGTTATTAGAAGTTTTCATGCCAGAAATAATATTTCTAATTAAATGCATAGCCATCAGAACAAGCAATATAAGACCAGAAAAATAAACAATTTTATCAAGTTTAATAGAATACAAAAACAACAAAACAGCAAGAGTTAAAAATAACACCAATTCAACAGCAACAAACTTTTTACCTTGTCTATAAGTATTAAATAAAAATAGAGGTAAAGAAACTAAGAATTGTATAATCCCGGCTAAAATCAAAACTATTAAAATATACTTTATACCTAAAATAGCTCCTAAAGCAGCTGCAATATAAGAATCACCTTCACCAAAAGCTCTTTTACCTGCAACCAAATATCCTAACCTTGCCATAATTTCCATTACTGCAGCACCTGCAATTAATCCTGATACCGAAGAAAGAATCGGGCAAAACATATAAATTTTATTTATATTAAAATCCAATATTTGCGGATAAAATGTAGCAACCAAAGAAAGTAACAAACCTAACCCACATAATATATATGAGTGTGATGTAATTATAACACGCTCTTTAAGATCCGTTACAATTGTTATTAAAAACAAAGATAATATTGAGAGCATAAATAAAACTTGTAGAGAAAAACCCCACCTTAAATATGAAATAATGAATAAAATTGCAGTAATAAATTCAACTATAGAATATTGAATACTTATTCTTGTTCTACAATACGCACATTTCCCTCTAAGAAACACATATGAAAGAAGTGGAATATTATGATACCATTTTAAAGGATTACCACATTTAGGGCATTTAGATCCAGGGAAAACGATACTCTCCCCACTCAATCCTCTTAATATGACAACATTATAAAAACTGCCAAAACATAAACCAACAATAAAAACAAACAAAATAGGAAGCCAGACAATACTAAGCATTAAAAACTTCCTTGTCTCTCAGTTATAAACTCATATAACATATCAAAGGCTTTTCTTAATTTTCTTGAAATCATCATAGATGATACACCTAGCTTTGTAGCAATTTGTTTTTGTGTCATATCTTCATGGTAATAGAGATAAATAAGTTCTTTTAAATCCTCTGGTAATTTTTCAATAACTTCATTGAGAATAATTTTCTGATCATAGTTATCAGAAATATCTTTGTAATCTTCAGTAGCAAGTACATCTTCAAAAGAAATATTCTGATTTTGCTTATCATAAATTTGATCAAGGGAAACAGTCATTTTACGCCTATCAATTTCTAAAGCATAATTAATCTTTTTAACAGGCACATTAAGAGCATCAGCAATATCTTGTTGTGTTAAATTATCAATATAATCATCAGAAACTTCTTTTATAAAACTGTTAATACGGAAAGCTAATTCTTGAATCTCTCTGGGCACCCGAATCAAATTAGCCTTATCTCTAATATAATGGCGCATTTCACCAATAATCAAATAACCGGCATAGATTCTAAAATTTTTCTTTAATTCAGGTTTAAAATTATCAATAGCTTTAATCAAACCAATAGCACCAGCCTGAACCAAATCCTCTACAGGGTCATAATCTCTTCGAGCAATAGTAGTAGCAATTTTTCTAACTCTTGCCATCATTGCTGTAACGATTAAAGATTTAAGTTTAGCACGCTCATTCTTATCAGAACAGCATTTATAACTTCGGATCCATTCTAATAAAGTTTCATCTATATTTTTTTCTTTACGCTTTCTCGTACTCAACATCATTCCTTTTATACTTCTTTTTTTTCTTTATCTTCTTGTTGCTGTTCTTCTTTTCTTTGTTTTTCAATTTCATCCAACTTAGCTTTACAAATATCAAAACTAGACATAGACATTCTTTTTTCAGCATCAAGTTTTGCATTCATAATAATCTTTTCTAATTCATCGTCAGACAACTCACTAAATGAACCACAAGAAATAGAAAATTTTGGTTTATTCCTCAAGAAATAAATCATAACGAAGATTCCATACAATAACAGACCTTGTACTAACCCAATAGCGGGCATAATAGCATTAGCTGATAACAGGCTATTCCACAAATACATAAGAGCAACACCTGGAAATATCCCGAATCCTGCTAAAAGGCATATTCCAATAAAAGCTAATTTTAACAATCCGCCTATTCCTCTTATTTCTATCATACGAACTTTTTTGTCTGGCTTATTTTTTGGTTTCATATTATCCACCTATCATTTTTAAAAATTCTTGTTCATTTAATATTATAACACCTAAATTTTGAGCTTTGTCTAATTTAGAACCTGGATTTTCACCGGCAACAACAAATGAAGTTTTTTTAGAAACTGAAGAAGAAACCTTTCCACCGTATAGTTTAATTTTATCACCGGCTTCATCTCTTGTCATTGTTGATAGAGTACCTGTAAGAACGAATGTTTTACCTTCAAATATATTAGAAATTTTCTCTCCGCCCTCACGTAATTCAATACCCAAAAATAAAAGTTCATCTACTAATTTTATATTATCATCTTTTTGGAAAAATTCCCAGATAGTACTTGCAATTTTTTCACCAACCCCATCAACTCTTGCCAAGTCTTCTTTTGAGGCGTTTCTGATATTTTGAAGAGTACCGAATTCATTTACCAAAATATCTGCTGTCTCTTTTCCAACATGCCTTATTGAAAGTGCTGTTATAAATCTTGCAAGTGGTCTGGATTTACTTTTTTCAATAGATGTAAATATATTTTCAGCAGATTTCTCTTTAACTAAATCTAATTGCATTAAATCTTGACGAGTTAACTTATAAAAATCAGCAGGAGTAAGAACCATTTTTTTATCATACAACTGCTCAATTAATGAAGGCCCGACAAAATCTATGTCCATAGCTTCTTTAGAAACCCAATATTCTAGTCTTGCAAGAACAACTGAACGACAATTCGGGTTTGAGCAATATAAATTAACTTCACCCTCTCTTATTTCCAATGGAGAACTACAATCAGGGCAAACCATTTTCATTTGATATACAGGTAATTTAGCATGATTTTCATCATCAACTACTTTAATTACCTTAGGAATAATTTCAGCAGCTTTTTTAATCAAAACTCTATCACCAATTCTTACATCAAGTCTTTTAATTTCATCATAATTATGTAAACTTGCTCTTGAAACGGTACTTCCTGCAAGTAAAACTGGCTCTAAAATTGCCACAGGTGTAACCGCTCCTGTTTTTCCAACACTCCACTCGATATCTTTAAGCGTTGTAGTTATCTCCTCCGGAGGAAACTTAAATGCTGTGGCCCATTTTGGAGCTCGAGAAGTAAACCCCAACTCTTGTTGGCAAGATAAACTGTTAACTTTTATAACCACACCATCTGTTGCATATCCTAATTCAAAGCGCTTATTTTCCCATTCTTTGCAATACTCTATTGCTCCATAAATATCTTTTACTAATCTTATATTCGGATTAACTTTAAACCCTAACTTTTTAATATACTGCAAAGACTCCCAATGAGTTTTAATATTAGAACCTTCACCAAGAATAACAGTATAAGTAAAAAATGATAAATCGCGTTTGGCAGTAATTGTACTATCCAACTGTCTTATAGACCCGCTTGCAGCATTTCTCGGATTAGCAAAGAGCTTTTCACCGTTTTTTAAATTTTCTTCATTTAATTTTTCAAAAGAATCTTTTGGCATATAAACTTCGCCGCGAACATCAACACTTATAGGCTCAAACAACTTTAAAGGGATAGCCTTTACAGTCTTTAAATTATTTGTAATATCCTCACCGACTATACCATCACCACGGGTAACGCCTCTTACAAAAATCCCGTTTTCGTAACTTAATGCCATAGCAAGTCCATCAATTTTTAGTTCACAAACCAGTTCTTGCTCACTTCCACACTCTTTGGTAACACGCTCATACCATTTTATAAGCTCTTGATCATTATAAGTGTTATCCAAGCTGTAAAGCCTGTATTTATGTTTATATTCTGCAAATTTTTCACTAATTCCGCCAACACGCTGAGTGGGGCTGTCCGGAGTAATTAATTCAGGATGCTCTGCCTCTATAGACTTTAACTCAGCAAACATACTATCATATTCATAATCACTTATAGAAGGATTATCAAGAACATAATACTCATAATTTGCACGATTAATTTTTTCACGCAAAACATCAATTCTATTTGGCATTACAACACCATCAAAAGTTCTCTAATTACTTTTGCTGCAACAGCCGTAGATGCTCCGCTTGAATCATAATCAGGAGCTAATTCTACCACGTCAGCACCAACAATATTAAAATCTTTCAAATACCTAAACCAACCAAGTAACTCATTAAAAGTCAACCCGCCACTTTCAGGAGTACCTGTTCCGGGCATTATTGAAGTATCCAATACATCCAAATCAACTGTAATAAATATAGGCTTTCCTTTTAAGCCATCTAAGCCGGAATATTCTTTTATAAGAGTATTATGCTTTTTCATCAAATCAAATTCTTCTTTAAGCCCTGAACGAATACCAATTTGTCTCAAATTATCAAAACCGACAATTTCAGCAGAATGCCTTATAACTGTACTATGAGATAATTTTTGTCCCAAATACCCATCTCTTAAATCAGTATGCGCATCAAAATGGACAATTGCCAAATCTTTATAAAACTTACTCACCGCCTTAATTTCAGGCAACGTAACCAAGTGTTCCCCACCGATACCAAAAACTTTCTTCCCGTCACGATAAATTTCTTCAACATTTTTCTCTATTAAATCTAAGGACTCCACAGTATTTCCGATAGGGAATTCTAAATCTCCGACATCATGGAAATTACAATCCTCGAGATGCTTATCAAAATATGGTGAATAATCCTCTAAGCCCCAACTTGCAAAACGTATTTGCTGCGGCGCAAATCTTGACCCCGGACGATTAGTAACAGTCCCGTCAAAAGGAAGACCTATCATAACAATATCAGAACTTTGATAATCCGGATTTTGCCCCATCCAGTTTTTATCGAGAAAAGGACCTGTAAGCATATTAACTCCTCTACTTAATAGTTTTTAAAACTTCTAAAACAAGTGAAACAAACTTTTGTTTAGCCATCTCGGCAGCCTCAATAACTTCGGCATGAGATAACCCAACAATACTAACTCCTGCCGCCTTGTTACAAATACAGCTAATACCCATAACATTCATCGAACAGTAATGAGCAGTAATTGCCTCAGGAACTGTTGACATACCAACTGCATCCGCGCCCAGAGTTCTTGCCATTCTGACCTCTGCAGGTGTTTCATACGAAGGACCGGTAAGAGCCATATATACACCGTGTTTTACATCTATTCCTAATTTTTTTGCACAATCATTTGCAAGATTAACCAAATTTCTAGAATACACTTCACTCATATCAGGAAATCTTACACCAAGATTTTCATCATTTTTACCTATAAGCGGATTTGTACCCATAAAGTTGATATGGTCAGTTATAATCATCAAATCAGAAGGCTTAAATTCAGGATTTACACCACCTGCGGCATTAGTAATAATAAGAGTTTTAACCCCAAGTAGCTTCATAACCTTAACAGGATAAACAACCGTTTCCATCGAATGACCTTCATAAAAATGGAAACGACCTTGCATCATAACAACTTTTTTGCCACAAATTTCCGCAAAAACCAATTGACCTTTATGCCCCGCAACCGTAGATGCTTTAAAACCTGGGATTTCAGAATAAGGAACAGACACGCCACAATATTCATCAGCCAAAGAACCTAATCCCGAGCCCAGTATAATACCGATTTCAGGTAAAAAGTCACCGATTTTATTTTTTATAAATGAAACGGCATCCTGCATAAACTTACCTCTACTACACTATAATCAAACCACACTACACCATGCACGAACGTGCACTGTATTTTATTGATTAAATTAGGTTTATTAACCTATAAGACCCTCATCATCAGATTCTGATGCTTTTACCATAATTGCATGCTCAATTGGATTCTCCTTTTTATAAGAGCTGTCTGAAACTTCTTCAAACCCAAAATCTTCACGTTCCTTTTTCATTTGAGTCTCATCAACAAGTTTCTTTGCCAATTCAGCAATTTCATATACTAATTCATATCTGTTATCGGATTTTTCATTCAAATCCCAAGCTATTTTAACAATTTTATCCATCATTAACCTCTTTACCTTTTATTTTATCAAGTAAATTTTATTTGTCTATATCCTCTCAATATTAGGAAATATTTGAATTAAAACGGTGTTGCAGCTGCAAAACATAACATATTATTTATTCCGTTATATTTTAGTGTATTTACAATCACCTCAAAAGTTGAACCGGTTGTAGAAATATCATCAACTATTAACAACCTTTTACCGTTATAATTTTCTTTATGAACTTCAAATGAGTTTTTCAAATTTTCCAAGCGTTCAATTCGTGATAATTTGTATTGGGGCTTAGTATTTTTTGTTCTTACAATTAAAGATTTATTAACAGTATATCCTGACAATTTAGAGAATTCATCTGCAATTAAATCTACTTGATTATACTTTCGTTTTTTCAAGCGTGATTTATGCAGAGGTACGGGTACTATTTCGAACTCACCTTTTAGATTTAAGCCACACCAATATTCATACATAAATTGTGCAATATAGTATGCTAATTCTTTTTTCTTGTGATATTTTAAACCTCTGATAATTTTCTGCAAAGACTTATTATATCTACCGGCACAATACACATCAACACCTGCGACAAATTTAGAAGGCAGAAATGCCGATTTTTCTAACTCATCATAACAATTTGAGCAAAGAATTTTATTTTCATAGGAACGTCCGCAGCAATAGCACTTTTGCTTGTATATCAAATCTAATAAACCAGAAAAAAATTTTTTCATAACTAATTGTTAGAACGATCCTTTTGAGCATCTTCAATACGTTTTTGTCTATAGCCGTAAAATATATAAATTAGAAGTCCTGCTAAAAGCCAAAGCGGGAAGTAAATAGAAGACTCATGTAAAGACTTAAGCGAATAAATCATCAATCCACCGCAAACCAGAATTCCTAATATAGGGAACAATGGTGAAAATGGAACTTTAAATGGTCTTTTTCTGTCAGGATCAGTTTTTCTTAAAATAAGAACCGCAATACAAATAATAATAAATGAAGTAAACGTACCAAAATTACACAACTCGGCAGAGATTCTCAAATCCATAAACAAAGAGAACACAATAACTGCAATACCGGCAAACCAAGTCATAACATAAGGAGTTCTAAATTTCTTATGAATAAGTCTCCAACCTTTCGGCAAAAATCTATCTCTGCTCATAGCATATAAAATTCTTGTAGTTCCAAGTTGATAAATCAATAATACTGAAGTTAATGCAGCCAATGCACCAACAGAAATAAATCCTGCAAACCAGTCTTTTTTAATAAAGCTCATAGCATGGGCAATAGGTGCACCTGTATCAATCTGATTAATCGGAACTATTCCTGTTAAAACAAGGGCTACACAAACATATAAAATAGTACAAATAATAAGTGTTCCCAATATTGCTATAGGCAAATCTCTTTGAGGATTTTCTGTTTCTTCAGCTGTAGTAGAAATTGCATCAAAGCCAATATATGCAAAGAAGATTAAGAAAGCGCCCATAAATACACCTTCAAATCCATTTGTCATAAACGGTGTCCAATTCTCAGGTTTAACATAGAAAGAACCGACGAGAACAAAACTTATAATCATAAATAAGTTTAAACCAACCATGATACTTGCTACTCTGGTTGACTCCTTCACCCCTCTAATAAGTAAAAGAGTAAGAGCTAAAACGATAAACACCGACGGTAAATTAACAGATATAGGAATCACTCCAAACAAATGAGGAATTTTATCATGAATATCCCATCCGTAGTGCTTACACATTCTAAGCATTGTTATATAGTCATTTCTAAGCCATAGAGGGAAATGAACAATAAAATCAGGCAAATATTGTTTAAAACCTCTTAATAATTGTACCAAATACCCTGTCCAAGCGCTTGCAACAGTAATATTGCCAATAGCGTACTCAAGCATCAAAATCCAGCCTACCATCCACGCCATAAACTCACCCATAGTAGCATAAGTATAAGTATATGCACTACCGGCAACCGGAATCATAGAAGCAATTTCAGAATAACAAAGAGCAGTAAACACACAGGCAATGGCAGCAAGTACCATCGAAAGTATAATAGCAGGTCCTGCTCCGGCAGAATCAGGCGTCCCGACTATTGCCGTACCAATTATTGTAAAAATACCCGTACCAACAACTGCACCTATACCGATTACAATTAAATCAAAAACATTTAATGTTTTTTTAAGCTCTGATTTTTGAGTTGCTTCAATTAATTCATCAGTACTTTTGCATTTGAGCAAATTGTTAAGTAGTAATTTTATGTTCATCTTTTTCTATTTCATCCAGTGCAAAATTATTTTCAACCAATCTATTTTTCTTATAGCCATAGCAAGCATAAATAGCAATGCCTACAATAACCCAAACAGGGAATAATAAAGCAGAAAGAGAATGCTTTATCACCATAGAGAAAATCATAAGCCCGCAACAGAGTATAATTCCGGCAAGCGGGAACCAAGGTGAGAAAGGAACTTTAAAAGGTCTTGGTCTGTCAGGGTCTATTTTCCTCAAAATCAAAACGGCTACGCAAACTATTATAAATGAAGTAAATGTACCAAAGTTACAAAGCTCAGAAGCCACATTCAAATCCAGAGTCAAAGTACCAATCATACAAATAATACCTACAACCCAAGTTAAAATATATGGAGTATTAAACTTAGGGTGAAGTTTTTGAAAAATACTTGGTAAGAAATTATCACGGCTCATCGCAAAAAGAATTCTGGTAGCAGCTAACTGTAAAACTAATAATACAGAAGTCAAACCAGCAAGGGAACCAACCGAGATTAAACCAGCAACCCAATTTTGCCCAACCATTTCCATAACATAAGCCATTGGTGCTTTTAGGAATTCTTGAGGAACAGCCCCCGCATTTGTTTTAATAACACCTGTTAAAACAAGAGCAACTAAAACATAAACAACTGTTGTAACCAGTAAAGATCCAATAATACCAATAGGTAAATCTTTTTGCGGATTTTTACACTCCTCAGCAGCAGTAGCGAGAGCATCAAAACCTATATATGCAAAGAAGATAATAAATGCTCCCATAAATATACCATTAAAACCGTTAGGAGCAAAAGGTACCCAATTTTCAGGACGAACATAAAATGCACCTGCCAGCACAAATAGCCCAATAACTCCAAGTTTAACAACAACCATAATAGCAGCCATCTTGGTAGAGTCTTTAGTACCTTTTATAAGAATCATAGTAATAATTGCAACGATAACAAAAGCAGGTAAATTAATACATAGTGGAATACCTGCAAAACTAGGAATAATACTTGATGGGTCAATACCTTGAGCAGTTAAAAACTCACTGGCAGAACGAAAATCTGAAACTAACCAGATAGGAGGATTTGTAACACAATGCGGCAAAATCGACTTGAATCCACCTAAAAACTGCATAAAATGGTTTGACCAAGCACAAGCAACTGCGATATAACCAATTGCGTACTCCAGCATTAAAATCCAACCAACCATCCAAGCTGCAAATTCACCTAAAGTTGCAAAAGTATAAGTGTAAGCACCACCCGCAACAGGAATCATTGATGAGAATTCCGAATAACATAAAGCTGAAAAAACACAAGCAATAGCTGCAATAACCATTGAAAGCATTAAAGCAGGTCCAGCGCCGGTCCCAGGATTTGCAGCAGCCGTTCCAACGACAGCAAAGATACCTGAACCAATAATAGCGCCTACGCCTAGAATTATTAAATCCCAGACACCAAGTGTTTTTTCCAGACCACCCTTTGCTGCATCAGCCATCATCTCGTCAGGGTTTTTACGTTTCAGAAGACTTCTCATAAGAGAAGATTGAATGTGATAGTCGTTTTTTTCTGTCATTAATTATTTCCTTTACATAACGGAAATCCAAGTTTCCTACGTTGTTCTACATACAAACTTGCTACAGCAGATGCCATTGTACGTACTCGATTTATAAAATTAATTCGCTCATCTTTTGATATTACACCGCGAGCGTCCAATAAATTAAATGTATGTGAACACTTTAATACATAATCATATGCAGGTAAAACCAATTCAGCATTCACACAGTTATTAACTTCTTGTTGATACAAATCAAATAACTTAAATAATAATTCCGAATTTGAATATTCAAAATTATACTTAGACTGTTCAATTTCGTTTTGGAGATAAATATCACCATATTTCAATTCATCATTCCACATAACATCATAAACAGACTCTTTATTTTGCAAATACATAGCAATTCTTTCAAGCCCGTATGTTAATTCAAGAGCAACCGGCTTAACTTCTAAACCACCAACTTGTTGGAAATAAGTAAATTGTGTAATCTCCATACCATCAAGCCAAACTTCCCAACCTACACCTGCGGCACCTAAAGTCGGAGATTCCCAGTTATCTTCAACAAATCTTACATCGTGCTTTGATAAATCTATACCCATTGCTTCCAAGCTCTTTAAATAAAGCTCTTGAGCGTTATCCGGTGAAGGTTTTAGAATAACTTGATATTGGAAATAATGCCCCAGCCTATTTGGATTTTCACCATATCTGGCATCAGTCGGACGACGGCAAGGTTCAACCATTGCAGTTGACCAAGGTTCAGGTCCCAACGAACGTAAGAACGTCGCAGGATTCATCGTTGATGCTCCTTTTTCTATATCGTACGGTTGTTGAATTATACAACCGTAATCTGACCAAAACTTTGATAAATTAAGTATTAGATTTTGAAAATTTAAAGCCATTTTTTCCCAACTATACATTGTAATTTTTACACTTGTTAATTATATAGTTAAAAAAATTAAAAATCAAATTTTAATAACTCGTCGCCTTTAAATTCAATCAAGATAAGTTTTTCAAGGATAAAAATTTGCTAAAATTTTCTTATCTTTTAGGCATTTTAAACAGATTACAACATTGTAAATTTTTGTAAACACAATATAAGAAAACTATCAATTTTTATTATTTAAGAGTTTTTTTATAAGTGTGTAGATGTACTAAGGAAGTGTTTATTATGTATAAAGTCAATTTTGGTGCAAGCCCAATATCTCAATCACAAACTGAGAATTATACCAACAATTCACAACCGAAACGAACGCCTGTAGTTATGATAGCACAACCACAGCAAGATACATTTAAGCGTCAACCGGTTATTAATAATCAACCAAATGGTTCTAAGGCAGGTACAACAAACACTCCACCAAGACCAAACGTGATTATGTTACCTGTTAATAATCCTCGTTCTTTACAATATACGCAACAACCCAAAAAGAAATTTAATTGGGATAATTTTTATAAAGTAGCAGGTTTAGTCACATCTGTAGTTCTTACTATTCTTATTGCAATTAGCTTAAAGCCTTTACTTGGCGGATTAGGTAAAAAGAACACACCTAAAACATTATTTGAAAACTATAAAAATGATGAATCTATAATAACATTAAGCAAATTACCTGGAATGGAAGAAGCAAAACAGCAATTCCAAACCAAAGTAATTAATCCTCTAAAGCATAGAGATTTATTTATGAAAGAAAACGTTGACCCGGGAATGGCTTGTATCTTACACGGACCTCCGGGAACAGGTAAAACTAACTTTGTAAAATCAGCAGCAAAAGAAGTTGACGCAAATGTTGCAACATTTGCACTGGCTCAAGAAGGTTCTGCATATATGTATCAAACATCTGTAAACTTAAAAGAAAAAGCAGATGCAATAATAGAATGTGCGAAAAAAGAACCAAATCGAGAATTCTTTGTGTTATTTGATGAAATTGAATCAATACTTGCAGAAAGTAAAAACCTTGACAGCAACACTGCTTTATCAAGACAAGAAGTAATAAAAACATACTTACAAGTAATGGATAGTTTCAAAAAATATAAAAACATCAAAGTCTTTGCAACAACAAACTTAACTCTCAATACTTCAACAGGTAAAATAGGAAATATGAATGAAGCTGCAATGAGCCGATTTGGCACAAAAATCTTTGTAGACAATCCTGATAAAGAAGCATTAAAGAGCGCTGTAAAAATGTATCTGGAAAAATATCCAAGTGCAAAAGAACTACTTGAAAATCAGGAAGCTATTGAAGCTCTTTCACAACAACTTGTCGGAGCATCCTTCAGAGACGTAACACATATTATTGATAATGCAGTAGAATTAATGATGCAGCAAAAACTTGCAGCAGCAAATGCGAACAAAGATCCTGAAGCAATAAAACTTACACAAGAAATGTTTGAAGATGTAATAGAATACTTCCAGAAAACAAACAGAAGGTTTGGTGCTCCTAAAATGAAAGAAGATATTGCAGAAGCAGTAGCTGAAATGCCTCCAATAATCCCTGAACCCCAACCTTCAATAATTCCGGAGGTTCAGCCTGAACAAACAGTAGCAAACGATACAATCACAGAACAAACCAACTTTATAAAGAGAATTTTTCAAAAACTCTTTAAAGGTTCGAACAATAGTTCTACAGGAGCAGCATCCGCTTAACTAATTAAATCTCAATAACTCCTTGGCGGTAAATCTTTACTTCATCATTAACAATACCAATAACAGTTGATGCAATACCCTGAGATTTATAGCCATAATCCCTAACAATATAACCAACCTTACTTCCTACACAATCCACAGCCTCCTCGTATGTTAATGCAGGAGGCTCGTGTGATATATTAGCACTTGTCGTCGCTAATACATGATTAGGAATAATTTTACAAATCTCAGCAAACACTGCATTATCCGGAACCCTTATCCCAACTGTTTTCATGCCTGAAGTCATATAATCAGGGGTTAAAGAACTTTTATCAAGCACAACAGTAAGAGCCCCAGGGAAATGAGCTTTAATCAATCGTTGAGCAACCATTGGAACAGGTTTTACATAAGGAAGAAGATTGTATACTTCATTAGACATTAAAATTAACGGTTTTTCTGCTTCTCTGTTTTTAATTTCATATATTTTCTTTACAGCCTTACTGCTTTCAGGCAAGCACCCAAGCCCCCAGACCGTATCTGTAACAAAAGCTATCACACCATCGTTTTCTAATGTATCAATAATCTTTTTCTTCTCATCAAATGTAAACATTCTACACCATTTCTTGCTCTGTTCCATCCACAAACTGAATACCGAATTTTGCTCTGAACAAATGTTTTACGGTATTACCTTGAATTTCATACATCATATTGTTAAATAAATCATACGCTTCTTTTTTATACTCAATCAAAGGATCTTTTTGCCCATAAGCCCTTAGACCAATACCTTCTCTTAGCATATCGATATTATGAAGATGATCAATCCAACGATTATCAACGACTCTTAGTAAAATATCTCTTTCAAGCGAACGAACAAGATTATCATCAGTAAATGGAACCTGCTCTACATAAGCCTCACCATTATACTGTTTCATTATACTATTATAGAAATTAATAATTTCTTCTTCATGATCATCATAAGCCTTCAGTGCTGCGTCTTTTAAATTATCATAAATTCTTTGATATTTATAATTTTTAATATCATCAAACCCAATATAAGAAAGTTGCGGAATTGTTGAATGAAGCTCTTTTACAAGCGTTTCCAAATCCTCTTTTACATATTCCTCAGGATTCATTTCAGGTGTAATATAAGATTTAAGAAGTCTATCTATTTCGCGTTCTATCATATACTTAATATCTTCTCTTAAACCTTTACCCTTAAGAACCTTTCTACGTTGAGCATAGAATTTTTCTCTTTGAATATTCATAACGTCGTCGTATTCTAATACGCTCTTTCTTATATCAAAGTGATAAGTTTCAACCTTCTTTTGTGCAGCTTGAATTTGACGTGTAATAATAGACGATTCTATTTCCATATCTTCATCTGCATTCATCATATTCATAATAGCAGTCATTTTATCCCCGCCAAAAATTCTCATCAAATTATCTTGCAGAGATAAGAAAAATCTTGTTGACCCAGGATCTCCCTGACGTGCCGCACGACCTCTTAACTGGTTATCTATACGTCTTGATTCGTGTCTTTCCGTACCAATGACATGCAAACCGCCTACTTCAACAACCTTTCTGTGTTCCTCTTCGGTCAGTTTCTTCGTTTCTTCTAATACTCGTTTTTTGATATTTTCATAATCAGGAGTATCTGGAGTAACCTTCATTTCTTCAAGTTTCTCTTTTGCCAAGTACTCAGCATTACCACCTAACAAAATATCGGTACCACGACCTGCCATATTGGTTGCAATCGTCACTGCTCCGTATCGACCTGCTTGCGCAATAATATATGCTTCTCGCTCGTGCTGCTTTGCATTCAATACGTTATGCTTTATACCTCGTTTTTTCAACAGAGATGACAAGTATTCTGATTTTTCAATACTTATAGTACCAACCAAAACAGGACGACCTAATTCGTGCTGCTTTATAATATCGTCAACAACCTTATTATACTTTACGACCTCTGTCTTAAATATAACGTCTGGATAATTAATTCTTATATCCGGTTTATTTGTCGGTATTGATGTAACCTCCAAATTATAAATTTTACCAAATTCAGCTTCCTCAGTCATTGCAGTACCAGTCATACCTGATAATTTCGGATAAAGTCTGAATAAGTTTTGGAAGGTAATACTTGCAAGGGTTTGCGTTTCATCTTGAATTTCTACACCTTCTTTTGCTTCAATTGCCTGATGCAAACCATCTGACCAACGTCTGCCCTGCATTAAACGACCTGTAAATTCATCAACTATTACAACCTGATTATCTTTTACTACATAATCAGTATCTTTTATAAATAATTCTTTTGCCTTAAGAGCCTGTAATAAATGGTGGGCATACTGAGTATTTATATCAAACAAATCCTTACACCCTACAAGCTCCTGCGCTCTATCTATACCATCTTCTGTTAAAATGATATTCTTGTTTTTTTCATCAACTTCATAATCCACATCTTTTTTAAGCTGTGGAGCAACTTTTGACATCAAAGTATATGTATCAGCTGATTGCTCAACTCTACCACTTATAATGAGCGGAGTTCTTGCCTCATCAATCAAAATACTGTCGACTTCATCGATAATTGCATAATTATATGGTCTTTGAACAAGCATATCCTCACTTGAAGCCATATTATCACGCAAATAATCAAAACCAAATTCATTATTCGTACCATAAGTTATATCACAAGCATACGCTGCTCTCTTATCTTCAAATTCGGTAGGTGAGCTATGATTAGATAATATTACCCCAACACTAAGTCCTAAAAATTTATATATCTTACCCATCCATTCACTATCACGCTTTGCAAGGTAATCATTTACTGTAATAACGTGAACACCTTTACCTGTAAGAGCGTTTAAATACGCAGGTAATGTTGCAACTAATGTTTTACCTTCACCTGTTCTCATCTCGGCTATATGAGCATTATGCAAAAAATATCCGCCAATTAACTGTACATCAAAATGTCGCATATTTAAAACACGTTTACCAGCTTCCCTTACAACCGCAAATGCTTCCGGTAATATTGAATCTAATGCTTCTTTTTCTAAAATCCTATCAGCCTTAGGATTATCTGAAGTCGGGCGCTTCGCCAAAATTGATTTAAATTCATCAGTCTTTGCCCTTAATTCATCATCCGATAATTTCTCAAACTCAGGCTCAAGTGAATTTATTCTATCCACAATCCCCATCATATGTTTTATTTTCTTTTCATTTGGGTTCCCAAGTAATTTTAATAAAAATCCAATCATGTCTACTCCTCATATTAGATATATCATATCACAAACTATTTAATCAAAAAATTACTTAAGATTTTATTAATAATTCGAGCTAGTATACCAAGACAATATAATAGGGTTGACAAATTTCAAAAATAGTTTAAAATAAAAATAGGAATTATTACTACTTTTGGTGAAAGATGAATTATTCTAGACAACGCGAACTTATTTTAGAGACATTAAAAGAATATGCTATTCATCCGAATGCGGAAGAGTTGTATATTAAAGTGCACGAAAAAGACAAAAATATAAGTAAAGGCACATTATACAGAAATCTCAACCGTTTAGCAAAGGAAGGAATAATAAAAAAAATAGACGGCTTAGATAGTAGCTCGCACTTTGATCACAATATACACGAGCATTACCATTTAATATGCACAAAATGCAACCGTATATTTGATATAGAGAAAGAAACAACACAAATTCCACAATTAAATATAGAAAATGATTTTAAGGTACTAAGCTACGATATTATATTTAAAGGAATTTGCAAAGAATGTTCAAATAAGTAAACAGAAAGGAATACGTTATGGAAGAAAACTTAAAAGGGACAAAAACAGAAAAGAATTTAATGGAAGCATTTGCAGGTGAATCACAAGCAAGAAATAAATATACCTATTATGCATCACAAGCAAAAAAAGAAGGATATGTTCAAATAAGCAAATTATTTGAAGAAACAGCAAATAATGAAAAAGAACACGCAAAGATCTGGTTTAAGTTATTACACGGTGACGGAATACCGGAAACACTAATCAACTTAGAGGATGCAGCAGCGGGAGAGAATTACGAATGGACCGATATGTATGCAAAATTTGCAAAAGAAGCGAAAGAGGAAGGTTTTACCAGAATAGCTGCATTATTTGAATTAGTAGGAAAGATAGAAAAAGAACACGAAGAAAGATACAGAAAACTACTTGAAAATGTAAAAACAGGCAAGGTATTTGAAAAATCAGAAAAAGTAAGATGGGAATGTGCAAACTGTGGTCATGTTTATGAAGGTGATAAAGCACTTGAAATATGTCCTGTATGCAAACATCCAAAAGCATTTTTCTTTGTAAAAGCAGAAAATTACTAGTTTTCTCCCCGAAAGCAAGGCGCATTAATATGCGCCTTTATATTACTTCTAAATATAAAAAGACCGGAATAAGATATTCCGGTCTTAAACTTATAATATCACTTTGCTTATTTACAAAGAGCAAGCAATACACCTGCAGCAACCGCAGAACCGATAACGCCGGCAACGTTAGGTCCCATAGCGTGCATCAATAAGTAGTTTTGATTGTTGTATTCCAAACCGACTTTGTTAGAAACACGTGCTGCCATAGGAACAGCAGAAACACCTGCTGAACCGATAAGCGGATTGATTTTCTCTTTTGAGAACAAGTTCATAATCTTAGCCATTATAACACCGCCTGCTGTAGCAAGAGAGAATGCCATAATACCTAGGAACAATATAAACAAAGTTTGAAGAGTCAAGAATTGTTCAGCTGATAACTTAGAACCAACAGATAAACCTAAGAAAATAGTAACGATGTTAATTAAAGCATTCTGCATAGTATCAGAAAGTCTTTCAACAACACCGCATTCTTTACAAAGGTTACCGAAAGTTAAAGCACCAACTAACGGACAAGCATCCGGTAAAAGGATAACGCAAAGAAGAAGAACAACTAACGGGAAAACAATTTTTTCACGTTTAGAAACTTCTCTTAGCTGTCTCATTTGAATTCTTTTTTCTTCATCAGTAGTTAACAGCTTCATAATAGGCGGTTGAATAACCGGAACCAAAGCCATATATGAATAAGCAGCAACTGCGATTGCACCTAATAATTCAGGAGCCAATTTAGTTGTAACAAATATTGATGTCGGACCGTCAGCACCACCAATGATACCTATAGCACCTGATTGAGGCAGAGTAAATCCAAAGATACATAATGCTAACAATAAGGCACCAAAGATACCAAACTGAGCAGCACCACCCAATAATGCAGTTTTAGGGTTAGCTATTAACGGACCGAAGTCAGTCATAGCACCAACACCCATAAAGATGATTAACGGGAATAGTCCTTGGTGAATACCTGCTTCATATATGATACCTAAGAAGCCGTGCGGTCCAGCTATATCACAAACAGGGATATTTGATAACAAACCGCCGAATGCAATAGGAACCAACAAAAGCGGTTCAAATTGTTTTTTAATACCTAACCATAACAAGAACAAGCATACCAATATCATAATTCCTTGACCATATTGGTGCATGAATTGTTCTGCTGCGGAGGTAATATTTGGATCCGGTGCAAGAACGAAGTTTGCAATACCGGTTGAATTCCATAGACTTTTAAAACCTTCTAACAAATTCATTTCTTACTCCTTCCATTAACCGATGGTAGCCAAAGTTTGACCGGTAATAACTTTATCACCTTGAGCTACTTCGATAGATTTAACAACACCTGCAACAGGTGATTTTACTTCTGTTTCCATCTTCATTGCTTCTAAAACAAGAATTACATCGCCTTCAGCAATTTCATCACCTTCAGAAACACATGTTCTTAGGATAACACCCGGTAATGCTGCATTAACAGGAGTGCCTTCTCCACTTCCTGATGATGGAGCTGCATCAATACCTTCTTTAACATTAACAGTATATTCTTTTCCATTAACCATAGCTTTTCCGTCGCCTTCAAGTTTAATAGCGTATTTTTTACCGTTAACGGCAACTGTATATTCAGAACCTGATTTAGAAACAGGCGCACATTCAGTTTGTGGACAATTCTTACGAACACCGATTTGTCCTTTTCCTTGTAAGAACATAATACCTTTTTCTTTACAAGCACCTGCAATAAAGATATTTTCTTCAGTTTGTTCCAAACCTGCATCAGCAAGCATTTTCTTAGCTGCTTCAATACCTTTGTTCGGATCTCTGTCATTGATATCAACAACTTTTTCAGTAGTTGGTTGCATATTCAATTGTTCAGAAGCTATTCTAACGACCTCAGCATCAGGTTCACAAGGAGTTTTACCGAAGTAACCTAGAACCATCTTTCCATAACCTTCTGCAATTTTCTTCCAAGAACCAAACATAACATTATTAAATGCTTGTTGGAAGTAGAATTGAGAAACAGGAGTTACAGAAGTACCGAAACCGCCTTTTTCAACAACTTCTTCCATTGCTGCTACGATTTCTGGATATTTATCCATTATACCGTTATCTCTTAACATTTGAGTATTAGCAGTTAATGCACCACCTGGTAATGGTGATTGGATAATCATTGGATTAACAGCTAACGCTTCAGGAGGCATAAAGTAATCTTTCATACATTCCTTGAATATTTCTTCAGTTTCCAAGATTTTCTTAATATCGATACCTAAATCATATTCAGTACCCTTAAGAGCATTCCACATAGAAACAATATCAGGTTGAGCAGTACCGCCAGAAACCGGTTTCATAGCCAAGTCAATACCGTCAGCACCACCATCTAATGCTGCTAAATATGCAGCAAGACCAGTACCTGCAGTTTCGTGAGAATGGAATCTGATGTGAGCATCTGAGCCTAAGATTTCTCTTGTACGTTTTACTGTTTCATAAACTTTTCTCGGAGAAGAAGTTCCAGATGCATCCTTAAATGCTAATGAAGTGAAAGGAATACCAGCATCTAATATTGAGCGTAAAACTCTTTCATAAAAAGCAACATCGTGAGCACCTGTACATCCAATAGGTAATTCCATCATTGTGATAGTAACTTCATGATTCAAACCGTTATCAACTATACATTGACCAGAGTAGATAAGATTGTTCACATCATTTAAAGCATCAAAGTTTCTAATAGTAGTTACACCGTGTTTTTTAAACATCTTAGCGTGTAAATTAATCATATCTCTAGGTTGAGAATCAAGCCCTACAACGTTAACTCCTCTTGCTAAAGATTGAAGGTTAATATCAGGACCAACTGCTGCTCTGATTTTATCCATTGTTTCAAAAGCATTTTCATTACAGTAGAAAATTGGTGATTGGAATCTAGCACCACCAGCAACCTCAAAATGTCTGATACCAGCTTCTACTGCAGATTTTAATGCCGGTAAAAAATCATCAACAAACACTCTTGCTCCGTATACTGACTGGAAACCGTCACGGAAAGATGTGTCCATAACTTTAATTTGTTTTGTCATTATTATATCCTCTCTTTTAGTACTAACTATTTCTTTAACATCGCCGATAATACTGCAATAGCAACATCAGCATCATCTGAGATCTTATTTGCAGGTTTCTTAACAACTTCTGGAATTGCTTCCGGAAAAATTTTGTTCAAATAAAGAACAATTTTTGACATAAAAAACATTACACAAATCATAATACAAAGGAACAAAAGAACCGTTCCCATACCAATAACCATAAGGTTTAAAGCATCTGCAATGTTTGCCATAAACATCTCAGCTAATTTGCTTAATAGTCCACTCATAATATATCTCCTATCCATAGTGTGATAACGTTATTATCATTTGTTTTCAAAACCAGTGCTCCTTCATCAGTTACGTCTTGCGCTAACCCTTCTTCTACACTGTCAAAGCCGGAGACTTTGATAACTTTGTTTAAGAAAGAGGCTTTTGATAAATATTCTTCACGAATTGAAGAAAAACCTGCTCTCAAGAATTTATCATAATACAAAAAAAAGTTTGAATAAAGTTTTTCAAAAAATTTTTCTTTATCAATATCTTTATCAAGCTCCAAATTCAGTGAAGTAGCTGGTTTTTCTACATCTAAAAACACATCTTTTTTGCAATTTAAATTAATTCCTATACCAAGAGCAATACCAAAAAGTTCACTTCCTCTTATAACACTTTCTGATAAAATTCCCGAAACTTTTTTCCCATTTAAAAGTACATCATTTGGCCACTTTATTTGCGGAGACAATCCATAATCTTTTTCAAGAACACTAGCCAAAACAACCGATAAATACTGAGTTAAATTAGCATGACATTTTTCCAACCTATTTGATGGCTTTAAGACAAATGTCATATAAATATTATCTTGCCCAACAAATTTCCAAGAACGTTGAAGTCTACCTCTACCTGATGTTTGATTATAAGTATATACTATACTACGGTCAGGAATTTCATTTATATGCTGTTTTACATATAAATTTGTAGAATCAATTTCTTCAAGATAAATTTTGTTTATATCCATAAAGTTTAAACCGTTAAATATGTATATTTAGGATTATCTGATAATTTTTTCTCAATTTGTTCAAAAGTCAAAAATCCTTCTGTTGCACCAAATACGGAAACAACAGAGGCTGAATTAACAGAACCATACATTAAAGCTCTTCCTATATCTAACTTGGTTCTACTTAGTGCCGCACAAAAAGTAGATGCAAAGGCATCCCCAGCTCCCAATGTTGAGACAACAGGAGAATCAAACGTCGGGCAATAATAATATTTCATACCGTCATAAGCATAAGCACCTTTAGAGCCATCTGTAATTACTATTACTTGATACTCTTGGACCTTTAATTTTTCTAACATTAACTTTACATCAGGGTGGATAAGCTCTTGCGAAAACTTCTCTGTCTTCGTATCCGGTCTAACGACTATCCCGCTGCACATTGATGCTTCTTCTTTATTCATTACAACAACATTCGCAACCGAAAGCAGTTTTTTTATTCCGTCAAACCCTTTCTTTAAACTTGTTGTACCTGCATTAAAGCAAACCTTTACATTATGCTCGTGTGCAAATTTTACCAACGGATCAAGAACTTCATTTGACGCCCCGTTTAATGGTGCGATATACAACAGTTTTGCAGCTTTTATCAAATCAAAGTTTATATCATTAATATTAATTGAGGCATTCGCACCTCTATGTGCCAAAACAGTTCTATCGCCTTGGAAACTTACTAATATAATTGAAAACCCTGTAGAAACACTGCTATCCTGTATAACACCTTCAAGATTCACTTTTGTCTTATTCAGAGCCTCAAATATACCGTCAGAATATATATCATCTCCAACTTTAAATATAGCAGATGTTTTAAGTCCTAAATTAGCAAAGTTCATTGCAGTATTTAATCCACCACCGCCTATATTAGTTGAAAAATTTGTCATATCAATCTTTGCGCCATATGGATAGCTCATAAAATCTGAATTTTTCTTCTTTGAACATACAGACACAATATTTGCATCATCGCACTCTACAAATACGTCCATAGTTGCACTTCCAATTGTTACAACATCTATATCTGGCATATTACCTCCAAAGCCCCTTTTACTTTTGCTAACTTTAGTATATGACAGACAAAACTTTTATTCAACGAATTTGATATCAGAAAAAGCGCCTAAGAGATTTTCTCCAGACGCTTTAAACTTAATTGATATAATAAATTTACTCCATTAATTCAAAATCAGGAGGAACCTCTTTCTCACCATTACCCCTTTGTGAGTTAAATTCGTCTTCACTGATATCTAGTTTATTCTGAAAATCTTCAGTTGGAATATCCAAACTTTGTTCTTCTTCGTTAGAAACATTTTCTTCTTCATCATATTCATCTTCTTCATTATCTATAAATTCTTCTCCAATACCCAAAGCACTCTTTAGTTGAGAAAAATCTTCTTCTAACCCTTCTTCTATATTATCATCTTGCAACGCTTGTAAAAATTCTTCATAAGAAATAGCTTGTTTTTCATCAGGCAATTTATATGAAGGGTCTACTTGCCCGTCAACATTATAATTTGAAATAATAACCTCAACATCACCTATTGATTCTTTTTGCACTGAATTTAGCGGATACAACTGAAGAAGATATGATATATTCTTATATACTATTTTACTGACCATACCTGCTTTATCAAAAATTAATTCTATATCCGTACCATTATTTAATTTTGCTGAAAATTTATTCTCATTGCTTTCTGAAACTCGCTTAATTGAATTCTTATCAATATCGTCAACTGACAATTTATCTAACCAAAATACACTGTTTGCGGCTTTAGAATCTTCAACAGAAGAACTTACAGCTAATGAATTAACACCAAACCTTAAACTTCCTTTTTTATCAATAATCATTAAAGGTTCTTTTCCTATATAATATTTTGCTAAATATACGTCACCTGCCTTATATTGCTGGATTTGCTGCTCTCCTTCAGGAGTATTTATTTGTACTGTATAATAAACATAAGGTAAATTATTAAACTTTGTTAGATTTTTAACACAAGAATCTTTGGCAGAAGGAGTTAGTATTAAAGCAATTATAGCTGCCAAAATTATTGGTATTAAAAAAGTTAATATATATCTCTTTTTCATTATTTCCTCTCTTTCTCCCTGTCATTATATATTACATACCAATATTTAACAAGAATTATTTTGTAGCAACTAACATTCCTGAATCATTACCAATCTTATTATAAATGACATAAAAACCTTTGCTATTTAATAGTTTTATTACTAAATTTAATGTAAAACATTTACTTTCAATAATAAACATTTTTACTAAATCAATCTTTCCAGTTGAAACTAAATCATCAATTATTTCAAGTTCAGAACCATTACAAGAAATTTTGCACAAAACAGGGACATCCGGTCTTATTTTTTCTAAAACCTCTGAAACCTTCTTTATTTCTAATTCAAGCTCTTGAGAAGAATTATAATATTCATTATAACAAGAGCTTAATTGAAGCATTTGCTGCGGCAAATAACTTACTTTAACTTTTTTATTATACCGCCCAAGCCCATAATTATATTCTTCAATCTTTTCCTTGTATTTAGAGTTCAACTTAAGATTATTAACTAAATTATCAAAATTTTTTCTTACAGGCTCAAAAGCATAAACCTTTTCTACATTAACTTTAGATGCAAAATAAAGAGGAGAATCACCAATTCCTGCACCAATATCAAGAACTTGCCAAGAATCTCCAACTAAACTTACACCATATTTTTCTAACCCTAAAACTTCATAAATAGATTTTAGTTCTTCATCCGTTTCATATTTTATTCTAATTCCGTTCTTTAAAAGACTTACGCTATTATCATCTATTTTCAATCCGGTTTTCGATGAAAGTGCTTTATATTCACACACCGCAGAAATCTTTTTAATTAATTTATACCCCAAAAAATCAAAAACAGAATTTACTATTTTTTGTCTAAATTTTATAAATTTTGATTTTTTAAAAGGCAATTCAATATTTTTATAAGGTGATAATTTATAATATTTATACCAAATCTTATGATAAATAGGTTCATTATCTAACCACGGTTTAACAGGTGTACAATGTAATATAACAGGATTAACAGGCAAGTTTTCATCATAAACTTTTGAAAAAAATTTTTTATCACTATTAGAGCGCAGCATATAATTAAATTTAAATGATAACAATTCTACATTATGATTAAATACAATATTAAAAACATCCTGATCCATATACTTTAAACAAGAACTTGAAGATTTTTCTAAAATTAATTTTTCAGAAATATTATCCTCAATTAATTTCTTAATATTTAAAAGCATAACCCCACTATTAAAATAAAACTCTCTCTTAACTCTTAAATAATCAAATTCTAGTATATGTGAGTAAAAATCTTTAATAACACCTGCATATTTATCACCTAGATTGATATTATAAAACTCAGTCAAATCATCTTGAACAATAATATCAGAGTCCAAATAAATTACTTTATCAAACTGAGAAAATATTTCGGGAATCTTAAATTTAAAAAGAGCTGCCGGAGAAACATATTCATGAGATGCAAGATACACACTAAAACAATCCGATTGTTCTAAAATTTTTACAAATCCTTTACCAGCTTTATTTAGATTTAAAACACTATCTTTAGAAAGTCCAACCCCCAAAACATTAATATCATACTGAGTATCTTTATTTTTATTTTTTAATAAAGAAGTAATCGCAACAGCAGTAGGCATAGCATAATTTTCATCAGTAATAAAAATAATAGGAATCATAAAGCACTCCAATACATAACTTAATTATAGCTAAATAGGCAAATAGTGCAAATAAAAAAGGCGGACTAAAATACTATATTTTAGTCCGCCTTAAAATCCTATGTATAAGATTAGAACATCAAACCAGCTTCACGAGCAGCATCTGCAAGAGCAGCAATTCTACCGTGATAAAGGAATCCGCCTCTATCAAATACAACACATTCAATACCTGCAGCCTTAGCTTTTTTAGCAATAGCTTCACCAACAGCCTTAGCCGCATCAATATTACCACCGTGAGAAAGTTTTTCTTTAAGATCTTTATCTACAGAAGATGCAGATGCTAAAGTAACACCTTTTTCATCGTCAATTAATTGAGCATAAATGTGTTTGGTACTTCTGTAAACTGCCAAACGTGGGAATTCACCAGTTCCTGACAATTTAACACGAAGAGATTTGTGTCTCTTTTGTACTTTTGCTTTTCTGTTTTCAGATTTAATCATTTTTTAATCCTTTCACCCAAACCTTCTTGATTAGCAGAACCTCAAGGGTTTATATGGGCATTTTCTTACATACTAAATTAAAACAAACTAAGTTTGTCCTAACTTTCTGCTACCTATTTTTTACCAGCTTTACCAGCTTTACGTCTGATGTATTCGCCTTCATATTTAATACCCTTACCTTTATAAACTTCAGGAGGACGTTTACTTCTTATGAAAGCTGCAACATCACCAACAGATTGTTTGTTGCTACCTTTAACAGTAACTTTAGTGTTTTGTTCAACAGAAATAGTAATTCCTGCAGGCGGTTCGATAATAACCGGATGAGAATAACCAAGCTGCATGTTAAGTTTAGAACCTTCCATAGCTGCACGGTAACCAACACCGACGATTTCAAGTTTCTTTTCAAACCCTTTGCTTACACCTTGAATAGCGTTAGCAACTAAAGTTCTTGATAACCCATATAAAGCATCCGCTTCACGAGTATCAACATTTCTTGTTAAAATTACATGGTTATCTTCAATTTTAACAGAGATTTCAGAACGAACATTAACAACTTCAGTTCCTAAAGAACCTTTAGCAGTAACTGTTTGACCTTCAATCTTAACTTCAACACCTGATGGGATTTCAATAGGTTTCTTTCCTATTCTTGACATAATTTTTCTCCTTATAGTATATCTATACGCTAGGTAATACAAAATATTTCGGCTTAAAAGTATTACCTTACGGGCTTTTCTACCAATTGCACCCGTACTTAGAAAGAGTAACACAAATCTAACTACTTGTAAACCTGTTATTAAGGATTTTTAAGCAATAAAAAACAGCCATATAATATGGCTGTTTAATTTTATAACTAAATCCAATTAACTACCAAACATAGCAAAGGATTTCACCACCCAAGTTTTCTTTGCGAGCTTTTCTATCAGTTAACAAACCTTTGCTTGTAGAAATGATAGCAATACCTAAGCCGCCAAATACTTGAGGTAGATTTTTAGCTTTCATATAAGTTCTTAAACCTGGCTTAGAAACACGTTGTAAATTTGTGATAACCGGTTTATTGTTATTATCGTATTTTAAAGTTATAGTCAAATACTTAAACTTGCCTTCAACTCTTTCAGAGTAATCTGAAATGAAACCTTCAGCTTTAAGAAGTTTAGCCAATTCCAATTTCAACTTTGAAGAAGGAAGTTCAACAGTTGGATGAGAAACCATATTAGCGTTTCTGATTCTAGTTAGCATATCTGCTATTGGATCTGTATTCATATCAAAATTTCCTTTTCTTTTTACTACTTACTAAATAAAAATAATGCATCAAACAAGAGCTTGTTTTAGCAGTATAGCCAAAGAAGCGGTACTACCAGCTAGCTTTGGTTACACCGGGCAACAAACCTTGATGAGCCATTTTTCTTAAACAAATTCTGCAAAGTCCGAAATCTCTGTGGAACCCGTGTGGTCTGCCACAAATACTGCATCTGTTGTGCAATCTTACTTTCGGATATTTACCTGCTTCAGCAAGTTCGCGTCTTCTGTTTTCTTTGTTTATCATCGCTTTTTTTGCCACGATTTTCTCCTTTATATTTTTAATTCAATACCTACTATTTTAAACCTTTGAATGGCATTCCTAATAATCTTAACAATTCTCTTGCTTCATCATCAGTATTAGCAGTTGTAATAATAGATATGTTCATACCTTTTACTAAATCAACTTCTTCATAAGAGATTTCAGGGAAAAGAGATTGTTCTTTCAAACCTAAAGTATAGTTTCCTCTGCCATCGAAACTCTTAGCTGAAATACCTCTAAAGTCTCTGATACGAGGAAGAATAATACAAATAAGTTTTTGAAGGAAATCATACATTCTTTCACCACGCAAAGTTGCCATAGCACCAACAGGCATACCTTCTCTTAACTTGTAAGAAGCAATAGATTTTTTTGCCTTAGTAACTACAGCGTGTTGACCTGCAATTTTAGATAACTGAGCTTGAATAGATTCAGCAATCTTTGAATTGTGAGAAGCTTCACCAACACCCATGTTGATAACAATCTTGCTTAATTTTGGAATCATCATGTCATTTGTATAACCAAATTTTTCTTTTAATGCTGATTTAACTTCTTCGTTATATTTTTCTCTTAAACTTTTTGTCTTTGTCATTTTTCTTATCCTTTAATTTAAGATGAACTTAATGTCGTTTTGGCAAATGCCTAACACATTAAACATCTAAAGTCTCGCCACATTTTTTACAAACACGAACCTTTTTACCATCAACTTCTTTGTGAGCTACTCTGGTTGGTTTTTCGCAAGCAGGACATACTATCATAACATTAGAGCTATCGATAGGTGCTTCCAACTTAATTAAACCACCGTTGATTCCGTAAGCAGGTTGTGCCTTTTGGGATTTTGTTATCATGTTCAAACCTTCAACAACAACTTTTGATTCTGAAGGAATGGTCTTTTTAACATTACCCATTTTGCCTTTATCTTTGCCTGCAAGGATGACTACTCTGTCACCTGATTTTACATGCAAGCTGTTTTTATTCTTATCTGCCATTTTCGACTCCTATATTACTTCCGGCGCTAGTGAAACAATCTTCATAAAGTTTTTGTCTCTTAATTCACGCGCTACAGGTCCAAAAACACGAGTTCCTCTCGGGTTTCCGTCTTTGTTAATGATTACTGCTGCGTTTTCGTCAAATCTGATTACTGATCCGTCTTGACGTTTGATATCATGTTTTGTTCTTACGATTACCGCTTTAACAACTTCTGATTTCTTAACTGTCATATTCGGTGTCGCATCTTTAACGGTTGCAACAACAACATCACCAACATAAGCAAACTTTTTGTTTGAGCTGCCCATAACACGGATTACCAATAATTCCTTGGCACCTGTATTATCCGCTACCGCTAATCTTGTTTCTTGTTGTATCATTGTTACTTTCCTTTTATCTCAAGTACTTACTTAACTTTTTATAGCCATCCACCTCAGATTTTTCCGCGTCCGGCTGACTATTCTTAATTGATTATTACTATTTAGCTTTTTCTACTATTGACTCTACAACCCAGCGTTTTCCACCTGAAATTGGTTTTGATTCAATGATTTTTACAGTATCGCCTATTGAGCATTCATTTTTTTCATCATGAGCCTTGTAGTTCTTGTTAAACTCAATAATCTTTTTGTATTTTGGATGTGGTTCGTATGATGCTACTTTTACCACAACTGTTTTATCCATTTTGTCACTTATGACAATTCCTTGTTTTTCTTTCTTAGGCATTTTTTACCTCTGTTTCTTTTTCTGTTAACACAGTTTTTATCTTTGCAATTAAACGCTTTGTATTAGCTATTTCTGCAACATTTTCTAATTTATGCATTGAATGTTTTAAACGCATATCAAATAATTGCTTCTTATAGTCTTCTACAGCTTGCTTTAATTCATCTACTGTTTTTTCACGAATTTCTTGTAATTTCATTGTCTTGTTTCCTTAATTTATTAAGCATCTTTTTCAACAATTTTTACATTGATAGGAAGTTTTTGTGCTGCTAATTCCAACGCATTGATAGCAACACTTCTATCAAAGTAATCAAGTTCAAAAAGTATTCTGCCCGGTTTTACAACCGCTACCCAATACTCTACGTTACCTTTTCCTGAACCCATACGAGTTTCAGCAGGTTTTGCGGTAATCGGTTTGTCAGGAAATATCTTTATCCAAACATTACCGCCACGTTTAATTTCACGTGTCATTGCACGTCTTGCAGCTTCTATCTGACGGCTTGTTATCCAGCCAGGTTCTAAAGCCTTTATTGCATAACGACCAAATTCAAAATCAACGCCACGGGTTTCATGACCTTTCATTCTTCCTTTCATCATTTTGCGATATTTTGTTTTTTTAGGCATTAACATTGTATTGTACTCCTGTTATTATATTTTACTTAGTTTCTATCGCTTTACGTTGTCTTGCACCACGTCTTTGGAATCTTTCGCCAGAATCCTTACCTGATTTTGTTTTGATATTCATATCTGCTGTTTCACCAGGCATTAAATTACCTTTGAAAATCCATACCTTTACACCAATTTTACCCATTACTGTATCTGCTTCGGTAAAACCATAATCTACGTCAGCTCTGAATGTTTGTAGAGGAATTCTTCCTTCTTTTGCCCACTCAGAACGTGCAATTTCTGCTCCGCCTAAACGTCCTGATACCATTATCTTGATACCTTGTGCTCCAGCTCGCATTGTTCTTTGCATTGCTTGCTTCATTGCTCTTCTGAACGCTACACGTTTTTCTAATTGCTGTGCTACTGACTCTGCAACAAGTAACGCATCTACATCTACTCGTGCAACTTCTACTACATTAATAATAACCGGTCTGCCTAAGTATTTTGATACTTCTTGTTTTAACTCATCAATACCTTGACCGCCTCTACCTACTACGATACCAGGTTTTGCTGTTACGACTGTTATTGTTGTAGCTTTATCTTTTCTTTCAATGAAAATGTTTGATACACCTGCTGCGTATAATTTTTTCTTGATAAATTTACGAATCTTAGCATCTTCTGCTACAAATGCGGCATAATCCTTTACCTTTGCATACCATTTGCTTACCCAAGGTCTGATTATTCCTACTCTAAATCCTGTCGGATGTGTTTTTTGTCCCATTTTTTATATTCCTATTTTGCTGTATCACTAACTTTTATTGTGAGGTGAGATGTACGTTTGAGTCTTCTATATATACGACCTTGCGCTCTTGGCTTACCTCTTTTATATGTAACGCTTTCATCGGCATAGATTTCAGATATTCTTAAATCTTCCGGTTTTGCACCATATTTTTCATATGCGTTAGCTACTGCTGCCTTTAAATTCTTTTCTACAACACTAGCTGCAAAATAAGGCATAAAACGTAACATATCTTGAGCTTCACCAACTGACTTGCCTCTTACTTCGTTGATTACTCGGCGAAGTTTTCTTGCTGTCATTTTTATATCTGTTTGTCTTGCTTTAGCTTCCATTTTTCGTTTCCTTTATTTTCTAGCCTTCTATGCTACTATTTTCTCTTTGCAGTCTTATCTGATCCTGCATGACCTCTGTACATTCTTGTCGGTGCAAATTCACCTAACTTGTGGCCTATCATTTGTTCAGTTACATATACTGGTACATGTGACTTCCCGTTATGTACTGCTATTGTATGTCCTAACATATCCGGTACTATCATAGACGCCCTTGACCAAGTCTTAACAACTTTCTTCTCGTTGTTTTCATTCATCTTGTCTATCTTCTTTTGAAGTGACTCGTGTACATATGGTCCTTTTTTTAATGAACGTGCCATTAATTTCTCCTTTATCTAATTGATTACTTGTTATTTTTTACGTCTTCTTACAATTAACTTGTCTGAAGCCTTATTTGTCTTTCTTGTCTTTTGACCAAGTGCTGGTTTACCCCAAGGAGTCTTAGGATGTCCACCTGGACCTGTCTTTCCTTCACCACCACCGTGTGGGTGATCACATGGGTTCATTGTTACACCACGTACTGTTGGTCTTACACCCATATATCTATGACGACCTGCTTTACCTATCGAAATGTTCTTGTATTCTGCATTTCCTAAGGTTCCGATTGTTGCCATACATTCTTTTCTTACCATTCTCATTTCTGATGACGGTAATTTGATGGTTACATAGTTACCTTCTTTTGCCATTACTTGTGCAAAATTACCTGCACTTCTTACCATCTTTCCACCACGTCCCGGAGTTAATTCAATATTGTGAACAATTGAACCTAACGGAATTAAGTCTAATGGTAATGCATTACCTGTTTGAATTTCTGCATTTGGACCACTTACTATTGTGTCGCCTACATTCAAACCTTCCGGTGTTAAGATATATCTCTTTTCACCATCTGCATAAAATACTAATGATATACGAACATTTCTATATGGATCGTATTCGATTGTTTTTACAACTGCCGGGATTCCAAATTTTTCACGTTTGAAATCAATTATACGGTATGCTTGTTTTACACCGCCACCTTTATGACGACATGTTATTCTACCGGTGTTGTTTCTGCCGGCTGTCTTCTTTATATTCATTAATAAAGATTTTTCAGGAGTTTGTGTAGTGATTTCTTGATAATCACTCTTTGTCATACCTCTTTGTCCCGGAGATGTCGGATTAATTTTTCTTAGTGCCATTTCTTGTTTTCTCCTTTTTATATCTTTTGGCTTTCCTCACCATCTATTCGGTGAGATTCTTCCTAACAAACTACACTGCTGTTAGTTCTTCTATTGGATCTCCCACTACAGTTACTATCGCTTTCTTATATGATGCGGTTCTTCCATAGTGTAAACCCATTCTCTTTGCATGTGACGGCATATATACCGTATGTACTTTCTTTACCTTTCTTCCAGGAAATGCCAATTCTATCGCTTTTGCTATTTCTACCTTTGTTGCATTCATGTTTACTTCAAAAGTATATTTGCCTTCTGCGGTTGCTGTCATTGACTTTTCTGTAATAATTGGTCTTCTGATTATATCGTATAGCTTTTCTGTATTTGTTCTTGTCTTACTCATTATTGCAGCCTTTCTGTTATTTCATTTACCGCTGATTCGGTTATAACAATAAAATCAGCTTCCAATATATCTTTTACGTTAATGTTTGAAGGTAAAATCATTTTTACTGATGGAATGTTTCTTGCTGATAATTCCAAATATTTGTTTTCAGGTGCCTTGATATCTGCTACTACTAATACCTTGCCTGCTACGTTTAATGATTTTAAAACTTCTGTCATTAATTTTGTTTTTGGTGCTTCAATCAATGAGAAGTCTTTTACTACAACCATTGAATCTACTCTTGATGATAATGCTGACTTTAATGCAGCTTGTCTTGCCTTCTTAGGCATGTCAAAAGCATAACTACGTGGTTTTGGTCCGAATACTACACCACCACCTGCAAACAATGGAGAACGTAATGAACCTGCTCTTGCTCTACCTGTTCCCTTTTGTTTCCAAGGCTTCTTACCACCGCCTGATACTTCTGCTCTTGTCTTTGCACATGCTGAACCTTGTCTTGCATTATTTAATTGTCTTCTTAATGCCAAGTGCATTACATGTAAGTTTGGTTCTACTCCAAATACTTTCTCATTTAAAGTAATTTCACCTAACTTTTCACCTTTTGTACTTAATATTTGTTTTGACATTTTTCTTTTCCTTATTCTTTCTGTCCGTCCCGCTACCCCTTTCAGTTTTAACCGTTTTATATGGCAGTCGGAGATTTTTTAAACTTTTCTGTTTGTATTTATCACTAGTTCCATTTTGTTCTTGAAGGTACTACTGTTACCAATCTGCCTTCACATCCAGGAACTGATCCCTTTATTAATATTAATCCGTTTTCGCTATCTACTTTTACAAGTTTTAACTTAGTAATAGTTACTCTTTCATTTCCCATATTACCAGCCATTCTCTTGCCCTTGATAACTCTGCTTGGAGTTGTACCTGCTCCGATTGAACCAGGTTCTCTGTGGTTCTTTGAACCGTGTGCCATTGGTCCTCTTGAAAAATTCCATCTCTTTACTGTACCTTGGAATCCTTTTCCGATTGATGTTCCTGTTACATCTACTTTTTGAATATTTTCTAATACTGATAAATCAATCTCTTGACCAACTTTATATTCTTCCGAATTTTCAACTCTGAATTCTTGTAAGTGTCTGTAGTTGTCTAATCCGTTCTTCTTGAAGTGACCAATTTCTGCTTTTGTTAAATGTTTTTCTTTCGCAGGAATTGTTCCAACTTGAATCGCACTGTAACCATCTTTTTCTACTGTCTTAACTTGAGTTACTACAGTCTTGTCTACCTTAATTACAGTAACCGGAATCGCCAAACCTTCTTCGTTGAAAATTTGTGTCATTCCTAATTTCTTTCCTATTACACCTAGTGTCATTTTATCCTTTCCGGCATACTCAATACCTACGGTACCTTGCATACCTTTACATCTTGCGATTGCTACCTTTGTAACCTTTACCTCTAAGGGATTTAACCTTCCGCCGCTGGGACGTTGTAGTTCACATTATATGCATAATGCTTATTTAATTTTCAATCTACAATATACTTCGTATATTATAAAACTTTCATTTCTACGCCGACTCCAGCCGGTAAATCCATCTTGCTCAACTCTGCCATTGTTTGTTGAGTTGAATCATATATGTCGATTATACGTTTGTGTGTTCTGATTTCAAAATGTTCTCTTGATTTCTTATCTACGTGTGGTGAACGTAATACACAATATATTCGACGTTTTGTCGGTAAAGGAATCGGGCCGGCAACTTTTGCATCTGTTCTCTTTGCTGCTTCTACGATCTTTTCTGCTGATATATCTACCAGTTTATGTTCATAAGAACGTAAGCAAACTCTGATTTTTTGTCCTTGTTCTTGACTTGCCATTTTTTAATCCTTTTCACTGACTTTTGTAACACTAACCTAATTAGAGGTGTCTCCAATTAGAACGCTATAAAATTATTATATTTCGGTTTTAATACTATAGCACTTCAAATAGTATTATAAACATTCTACTATGTCAACTCTACTTTTTAACTTGTTTTATAATTCGTAATATTTCTTTAAATTTGTTATTTTTATTTCCCGATTATACGCTTTTTAATATATTCGTTAATGTTATTTTTTATAATTTCGAAATATATCTTTACAAAAACTTGCTTTATATATATAATGATATAAAATAATTTCATAATATTCGCGGGGTAAAATGAAAATACAAAAAATTAATTCTAATGGTAGCATTAGTTCTAAAGGTAATGTACCTAAGTTAAGCAAGTTAACTAAATTTGCATATTCTGCACTTTTTTCTGCCGCTTTAATTCCGGCAGTTGACACCTTTGTTCCTAGTACACAAAAAGAACAAGCCTCAGATATGAAGACCGAAATCAAGGCTCAATCTTTTATGGACGATGAAGAACTCGAAAGGATAACTCAACTTATTCGAAAGAGTGAAGAACAGGCTAAAATTGACGCTTATATGGAATATCGACGGGAAAAACGTGAAGAAGAATTACGTGATGACATAGGTACTGGGTTACACGGATGGGACTTCCTTAAAATCATAGGCGGGGGCTTAATTATCGGTGGTATTGCAGGAAGCGCGGTTAACGAAGTCCGTAAAAACAATTAGAAAGGTTCTGTGAAGTATGAAAATTCAAAATATATCTAAACAAAATTTTCAAGGTTCTATACTTAAGAACCCCAATAAAAGTTCTTTAAATAAGTTATATGCAGCAATTGTCCCTATTATGATGACAGCTCCGGCTCTAGCACAATATCAAGATTTTGATTCGTTTGCTTATGACGTTAGACAACAAAATGAAATGGTTGAAGACAATATGCTCAAAAATAAAATAGAAGGGGAACAAAAAACAAAATCTACTCTTATTTTAGGTGCAATTGCTGCGGCTGTTGGATTTCTTTTGACTGTTAATAAAAAAAGCAAGGAGATATAAATGAACGTACAAGCTATTAGTAATCAAACAAATTTTTCAGGGTTAAAATTTAATAAAACCATGACCAATACCTTATATGCAGCAGCTTTATCTGCTTCTATGTTAGCTACAGGGATGGATGTTTTTACAAAATCTGACAACAAAGCTAATGATGAACAAAAACAAACAACTGAACTATATATTCCTATTGAAGATCAAACCCAAAAAGCTCAACTTCCGTGGAATAATTCACAATTTAAAACCTATGTTAACCGTTCTATAGGTCAAAAAGATGATTCGAATATGGCTACTTGGTTGCTATTTATTGGTGCTGGCGTTGCTTATGCTCTTTATAGGAAGTTTAGCGAAAACTAATATTACTATCTATAACTAAAAAAGACGGTTTATAAAAACCGTCTTTTTTTTATTATTACTACTAATTATTAGATGCCGCATTAGCGCCGGATACAATTTCTACAAGTTCTTGCGTTATTGCACCTTGACGTGCTTTATTATAGTTAATTGTTAGATTTGTTATCATTTCTTCTGCATTATTTGAAGCAGCTGACATTGCCGTCATTCTTGATGCTAATTCGCTTGCATTTGCCTCTAATAACGCTTGATATATTATATTAGAAAAGTACATTGGAACCAGTGTTTGTAATACTTTTTCTGCAGACGGCTCAAACTCCATAATCGGATCTAATTCTTTTCCTTCTACTTCCGATAAATCAACAGGTAACAATGTTTGTTCTGTTAGAGAATAAGACATCATATTATTAAAATGAGTTGTAATAATTTTTATCTCATCAATTTCTCCGGACACGTATGCTTCTGCTAAATCCTGAGCAATCATATCTGATGCACCCATTGATGGATTATCTATTACAGAAGTATATGTACCTGCTAGTTTTGCTCCTGATGTAGAATTTTTAAATGCAGCAACACCTTTTAGCCCTGCAATATACAATACCGTATTCTTTCCTGAAGATTTATTATCTTCAATTTCTTTATTTACGGCTCTTATTATGTTTGCATTATACGCTCCAGCTAAACCTTTATTAGAAGTTATTACCAATAAACCTACTGATTTTACTTCTCTTGGAGACATTAATGCTACATAATTATCTAAAGCTCTATCGGTTTGAACTTCTCCTACTATTGACAAATTTACTTTTTCCAGCATTGTCTTAAATAAGGATAATAGTTCGGTTGAATATGGTCTTGAAGCCTTAACTGTATTTTCTGCGCGTTTTACTTTCGCAGCTGCAACCATTTTCATCGCTTTAGTTATTTTTTTTGTATTTTCTACACTTTGTATTCTATTTTTTATATCTTTTAAATTTGGCATTATTTTTTCCTGACAAATTACATTGTTGCTTTAAAGTTCTTTAGAGCATCTCTTAAACTTGCTTTATCCTCATCTGATAATGCACTTCCTTCATCTAATTTTTTACTTAACTCCGGAAGATTAGCATCAAAATACTCAAACCAAGATTCTTTAAATTTCTGAATATTTTTGTTTTCTACATCATCTAAATATCCTTCATTTGCCGCAAATAAAATACTTATTTGTCTTGCTACTGATAATGGCTTATATTGCGGTTGTTTAAGCACCTCTGTCAATTTTTGTCCTCTTAGCAACTGACTCTTTGTGGCTGCATCCAAGTCTGACGCAAATTGAGCAAACGCTTCCAATTCTCTAAATTGTGCAAGATCCAATCTCAATTTACCGGCAACTTGTTTTATACCTTTTGTTTGCGCTGCACCACCTACACGAGATACTGATATACCTGCGTTAATAGCCGGACGCACACCGGAGTTAAACAATGCTGACTCTAAGAATATTTGACCGTCGGTAATTGAAATTACGTTTGTAGGAATATACGCAGAAACGTCACCTGCCTGTGTTTCAATAATCGGTAACGCCGTTATACTACCGCCTCCTAATTCATCATTCAATTTTACGGCTCTTTCTAATAATCTGGAATGTAGATAGAATACATCCCCTGGGTATGCTTCACGTCCTGGTGGTCTCTTTAATAACAAACTCATTGCACGATAGGCTTGAGCATGCTTCGTTAAATCATCATATATTATTAGAACGTGCTTACCTTGTTCCATAAATTCTTCTGCCATTGTTACACCTGCAAATGGAGCTATATATTGCAATGGAGCAGATTCATTTGCTGTCGCTGATACAATTATTGAATAATCCATTGCCCCATGGGTCTCTAAGGTTTTTGCTAACTGAGCTACTGTTGATGCTTTTTGACCTATTGCTACATATATACAGATTACATCCTGACCTTTTTGATTCAATATTGTATCTAATGCTATTGCTGTTTTTCCTGTCTGTCTATCTCCAATGATTAACTCACGTTGACCACGACCTATAGGAGTTAATGCGTCTATTGCTGTCAAACCGGTTTGTAAAGGTTGAAATACAGATTTTCTTGCAACTATACCTGGAGCTACTCGTTCTATTGCCCTTGTTTTTGTTGCATGAATGTCTCCCTTACCATCTATTGGGGTTCCGTTGGGATTAACTATTCTACCTATTAGTTCTGGACCAACCGGAACTGATGCAATTCTTCCAGTTGTCTTTACTGTCATTCCTTCTTTTATATGAGTATATTCACCTAAGATTACAACACCTACGTTGTTTTCTTCCAAGTTCAAGGTTATACCAATTGTGCCACGTCCATCCTCAAATTCCACCAATTCGTTGGACATTACATTCCTTAAACCGTAAACTCTTGCTATACCGTCTCCGACCTCTAATACACTTCCGATATTGGATATCTCGGTTCTGTTCTCGTAATTTTTAATATTCTCTTTTATTATTGAACTAATTTCATCTGGATTTATTACTGCCATAATTTCCCCTTTTATTTAGTCGTTATTCGTTTGCACATATTATTTAACTTGGTCGTTATACTGTCATCTACAATCGTGCCGTCTATATCAAATACTAAACCGCCAATTATAGATTCATCCACCTTCCATTTTATTTCAGCATTTTTAGATAACTTCTCTATTATCCTTTGCTTTAAATCTTCTCTCTTGTCTTCGTTAATCTCTATTGCTGAAGTAACTTCCAATCTAACTATATTTTCACATTTATTAAGCTCTTTTTTATATTCTTCTAATATACTGTCTAATAACTCTAAACGTTTCCTTAATGCCAAAACAAACAGAAAATTCTTAACTGTAGCAGGAACTTTATCATTGAAAATTTTTTCTATTATGTCTTGCTTTTCTTCTACTGTTACTACAGGATTTGCAAATAATAACTTTAAATCTTCTGATGAATTAACTGTATCTACAACTTCTATAAGATTTTCCAATAAAAGCTCTCTCGTCATTCCTTCATCGTTAGATAATTCTAATAACGATTTTGCCCATCTGCTTGCAGCAAGTTCATTTCCGCTTATATTTTCCGTACTCATTTACTGCCTCACCTCATCTAACGCATTTAAGCTCTCATATATGAACTTGTCATGAAGCTCTGTATGTTCCGATAGTTCTTTCTTTATATGCTCCTTGGCTACTTCCACTGAGGTCAATGCCGTTTTCTTCAGCAAATCTGCATATAATAAATTTACCTGTGCATCAATACGTTTTTGCGTAGAGGTTATTATACCTCGTGTTATTACCTTGGCATCATCTAATATCTTCTTACCTAATGCATTCGCTGTTTTTTCTGCTACCCCTAATGCATTATAGATTTCTTCATCAATGTGTGATGCCATTTCTGCATTCTCTTGATATTCTTTCTCGCTTTCTCGCTTTGCTTCTTCTGATGCGCGGATTTCAGCTACTACTTTTTCTCTTGCGGACTCTAGTTTTCCTGCAAAATCAAATCGCTTCGAGATATAGTATAATATTCCAACCATTACTATAAAATTTAGTACGTTGGTTGACATTAACCAATTCCAGACTTCAATATATCTATCCATCTGCACTCTCCTCTGTATTTGTTTCTAATATACTATTTAGTATATTTTCATCTACAGTTTCTACTTTTGTCTCATATCCAAGAATTTTTGATGCAATAGCTCCGGCTATATCTCCAACATATGATTTCAATCGTATCTTTGCTTCTCTATCTATGTTTTTCAATTTCAAACGCACGCCCGACATATCTTTTGCTGAAATATTATGCTCATACTCAATAAGTGTATCTTTTTTTAATTTATACTCGGTGATTACCTTTGAATAAACTTCGCGAGCTACTTCTTTGGATTTCTGACGGCGTTCCTCTGTCCAATCCCTTAGTTTATTTAATCTGTCTTTTGCTTTCTCTGCTTCGCGATAATTGGAATCTATATATCGCATTCGACGCTGCACTACATTTGCTAATGGCTCATACAATATTGCATTCAACATTAGTAAAAATATTACAAAACTTACTATACAAACTAATAATGTAGTATTAAACTCTAGCATCAGACACCTTTTTATATAATATTATGAGAAGATTAATAACAAAGCTATGAACAATGCATAAATTGATGTTGCTTCTGCAAGACCTGCACCAATAATAAAGTTTTTAAATGCTTCACCCTTTATTGCCGGTTGTCTTGCAATTGCATCAAGAACACCTTTTGTTGCTATACCAATACCTATACCACCACCAAATACTCCTAATACAGCAAGTCCTGCACCAAGTTTTGCTGCATCTAATCCTTGTTGTACTACTTCTTCTACCATAATTTCTCCTTTCAAATATATATACTTATTATTCTTCCTCTTCTTGGATTGCCATTGTTATATATGTTGTTGTCAGTAGTGCAAATACTAATGCCTGTATTAACGCTACAAATAACTCGAAAAACATAAATGGCAACGGTACAAAATATGCAAATAACGATAAAAATGTTACTATCATTATTTCTCCGGCTAATATATTTGCAAAAAGCCGTAGAGCCAATGAAAAAGGTCTTACCACCAATTCCAAGGCGTCTATTAATGTTATCATTATTCCATTTATACTCCAACCATGGAAAAAGAATTTCATACCATTCTTTTTAACTCCATAATAGATATAATATATTGACACTACCAATGCCATTGCTGCTGTCATGTTTATATCGTTATTTGGAGATGCAAATTCCCCTTCCTTAAGATGTAACAATCTTAACGGCAACTGACCTACTAAATTTGCTGTTAATATAAAGAAAAACAATGTTAATATTAACGGAGAATGCTTCCTTGAATATTTTGCACCCATACTTTGTGTCGTTATATCAACAAAATAATTTATAAAAGATTCCCATACTAACTGTAATTTTGATGGAAATATTGAAAGTTTTCTTGTTGTCAATAATGCTAATAATAACAATATTGCCATAGCAAACCACATTGTTAATATTGTATCAACATTAAAATGAAGTGTATGCCCTAAAAACACATGACTTACTACCCAATGTCCTTGTTCGCTCATCTCTCTTACCCTTCTGAACTCTAAAATAACACAATTTTTTTCTTATAGCAAGTCACACAAAAAGATGATTTATAACAAAATTTTTTTGTTTAACTATAGTTTTTATTATGGTAAAATCAAACATAGGGAAGAGGTTAGATTTTAATTATGCAAGACAGTAAAAATACCAGTGAGGAAAAGTCACAAATAAAAACTTTTCAAAAAAGAATTATTTTTCTTCAAATAGGCTTTGCTGCCGTAATAATTTTGTTCATTATATATCTATTCTGCATTCAAGTACTTGACTTAAGAAAATACAGAATAAAAGCTATTAATCAAAGACGCGGTAGTAGCTTCGCTCTTCGTGGTGATATCTATGACAGAAATGGTATAAAACTTGCTGGTGATAACATATATTATGATATTTTTGCAAGACCGGCAGATTACATTCACGATGAAGAAGAACTTGCTAAAATTCTAGCTCCAATACTAAAAGTTTCTCAATTTCAATTAACAGAAAAACTTAAACGAAATGAACCTTTAATTGCGCTCAAAAAAGGTGTTGATCGCCAAACTTATAATCAAATAGCCAAACTTCATCTTAGAGAAATTCCTATGGATCCTAAAAATGTCCGGATTTATCCCCAAGGAGCATTGGCTTCACACGTTCTCGGATACTATAACGCAGATGCTAATGTTTCTGCAGGAGTTGAATATACCGCAGGAGATAAACTCGAACACGTTGAGAATAAAGTTAATATTGAAAGAACTCCTAAAGGAAAAATTATTTATGATTTAAATACAAACCCTGTTGAGGCTCTTAAACCTCAAAAAGGACAAAATGTTACTTTGACTATAGATACCGCTATTCAACATATCTGCGAAAAAGAATTAAATAAAGCAATACAAAAACACAAAGCACTAAGAGGCGCTGTTATTGTTATGAACCCTAAAAACGGAGAAATACTTGCATACGCAGTTTATCCGTTTTTTGATCCTAACAAATTTAAAGATGCAACTTTTTTACAAACAAAGAATTGGACTCTGACAGATGTATTTCCTCCGGGTTCAACATTCAAAGCTATTACTGTTGCCAGCGCTATGGAAACAGGAAAAATAAACAAATTTACCAAAGTTAACGATACCGGAAAAATTAAGATCGGTTGGTGGACAATCAAAAATTATGACTATAATCGCCATCCAAACCCTGGTTTAATAGATTTAGTATATTTATTTGAACACTCTAGCAACGTTGGTTCTGTACTTGTTGCACAAAAAATGACTTCTAAAGAATTTTACGATATGCTAAAAAAATTCGGATTTGGAGAAAAAACAGGAATAGACCTACCGGGGGAATCAGTAGGATTATTAAAACCGCCAAACAAATGGGATTCTTCAGATCATGCAACAATGTCCTACGGTTACGGAACATCTGTAACTGCTATTCAAATGGTTTCAGCTATGTCGGCACTCGCTAATAAAGGGGTTAGAGTTACTCCTCACGTTATAAAATATTCACCGGAAGAAGCTGCTCAAAAAATTAAATATACTCAGGTTATGACTGAAGAACACGCTAAAATTGTTACAGAATTACTTACTGAAAGTGTCAATAGAGGACATACTATTCTTAAAGAAGGGAATTATAATATCGCTGCTAAAACTGGAACATCTATTAAACCAAAAGAAAACGGTTCCGGTTATACCAATAAACTATATACTTCAGTTTTTGGTTACTTACCATCAACTGATCCTCAAATTCTTATTTATGTAATCATTGACTCTGCTCAAGGTTATGAAATTTGGGGAAATACTGTAGCTGTACCTATTTTTAAAGAAATTGCAAATCAAGTCACCAGAATGCTTAATTTGACACCCGATAAAAAATGATGATAAAATAAGTTTGCCAGTTGGAGGTTATATGAAGTTAAGAAATCTTATTGAACAGATTCCATATAAAGAGCTTGTAAATGTTAATGATTATAGTATAGATGTTGAAAATGTGTCCTATAATTCTAAAACAACAAGGCCGAACGACATATTTGTATGCATAGTTGGAGAACATACCGATGGACACGAATTTTTCCAAGAAGCAATTAATAATGGTGCAGTCATTTGTATCGTTGAAAAAATTCTTAACTCGGATATCCCACAAATCGTAGTTGAATCTACTCAAGAAATTCTTGCAGATTTAGCTATAATTTTGAATGGTAACGCATCAAGTTCTCTTAATTTAATTGGCGTAACCGGTACTAATGGAAAAACAACTGTTTCGCATCTGTTACAAAAAATTATTGAAGACCAAAAAGGTAACTGCGCACTTATCGGTACCTTAGGATATAAATATTCAACAAAAGATGATTACCACGAAACAGGTCATACTACTCCACAAGCTCCAGAGCTACAAAATATTTTTGCTGAGCTTAAATATAACCAACAAATTAACAATGTTGTTATGGAAGTAAGTTCTCACGCTCTTGCTTTACATAGAGTTAAGGGATGTGATTTTAATGGAGCTGTATTTACTAATCTTACTCAAGACCATCTTGATTTTCATATAACAATGAACAATTATTTTCTAGCTAAAGCAAAACTTTTTGAAAATCTCGCAGCCGGAGATTTTGCAGTAATAAATGTTGACGACGAATATGGGAAAAAACTAAAAGATATTGTTTCGTCTTCTGTTTCTATATATACTTATGCCGTTAACAGCTCTGCAGATATTATGGCTAAAGATATAAAATATGAGTCAAATGGAGTTTCATTTAACTGTATCACTCCTAAAGAAAATATCAAAGTTAAACTAAAAATGAATGGAATTTTTAGTGTCTATAATACATTAGCAGCACTCACAGCAGCCTACGCAATGGGGCTGGATTTCAAAAAAGCGATTCAATCAATTGAACCATTAAAAGGTGTTGCAGGAAGATTTGAAGTAGTTAAAGAAACACCGCTTGTTATCGTTGATTACGCACACACTCCGGATGGCTTAAAGAATATTTTAATCTCAGCCAGAGGAATAAAATCTCCAAAAGGTAAACTCATATGTGTATTTGGATGCGGTGGCGACAGGGATGTAACCAAAAGACCTAAAATGGGTGAAATAGCAGAAGAACTTGCTGATAAAGTTATATTAACAAGTGACAACCCAAGAAGCGAAGATCCACAACAAATTTTATCGGATATTCTTACAGGTTTTAAATCTACAAAAGATGTCATTGTAGAACCTGATAGAGAAGCTGCCATTAAAGCTGCTAAAAAGATTGCTAAAAAAGACGATATTGTTATTATTGCAGGAAAAGGACATGAAACCTATCAAATATTAAAAGATAAAACAATACATTTTGATGACAGAGAAGAAGTTAGAAAAATTTTTAAATAATTAAAAAGAAAGAGTGAAATAATTGACACTTAAAACAAAACTCTTAATTGAACAGCATATTCACGGAGCATTTGGTGTTGATCTTAGCACTGCTAATACCGAAGAAATTATGTACTTGTCAAAAAACTTATACAAGCACGGCATTGGAGGCTATTTCCCGACACTTGTTACTGATAGTATTGAAAACATCAAAAGACAAATTACACAAATAAAAAAAGCGGCTCAATATAAAGAACAAGACACAGCTAAAATTCTAGGTATTCACCTCGAAGGTATTTTTATTAATCCACTTAAAAAAGGGATTCATAATCCTCAATACTTTTTACCTGTTACTGTTGAAAATTATAAAAAAATAGAAGATGACTTCATAAAAATAATAACTCTTGCGCCCGAATTAGATGAAGGGCTCATTGACTATCTTCATAATAAAGAAGTAAAAATTCAGGCGGGACATTGTATTGGAAGCGATTTATGGGGGATTGATGCTGTAACTCATTTATTCAACGCTATGAAAGGAATAACTCATAGAGAAAAAAGTACAGCCCTTTCAGCTTTAATGAATGACGAAATTTATACAGAATTAATCTGCGATGGAAAACACTTAAGTGATGAAATAATTAAACTCACTTTTAAACTTAAACCTGCTGATAAAATAATATTGATTAGTGATGCGCTGCCCATAACCTATAGCGATATAAAAGAAACAATATTTGCAGGCGAACAAATCTTTTATAACGGAGAAACAGCAACCTCACTTTCCGGCACAATAGCAGGAAGCACAACACTTTTAGACAAAATAATAAAACGACTTCATAACATTGGGCTTATGAATTTAGAGTTTATTAATAATGTATATAAATATCACAATATTAATCTTGATGGTGAAATAATTTGGGATACAAATTTTGACATATTAGAGGTAAGAAAATGAACAGTGATAAAATAAAGCAAGGAATAGCAAGAACACCTCACAGAGGACTTCTTTATGCCGCAGGAGTTAGTAAAAAAAATATTAATTCACCTTTTATAGGAATAGCCAGTTCATTTTCAGACTTAGTACCCGGTCACATCGGAATGAGAGATTTAGAACGCCAAATAGAAAAAGGTATTCATTCAGGCGGAGGTCAGGCCTTTGTTTTTGGAGTCCCTGCAGTATGTGACGGAATAGCTATGGGGCATAGCGGAATGCAATATTCGCTACCTTCAAGAGATTTAATCGCTGACTGTGTTGAAACTGTTGCAGCTGCTCACCAACTTGATGGACTCGTGTTATTGTCTAACTGCGATAAAATAACCCCCGGGATGCTAATTGCAGCTCTAAGATTAAATATTCCGACAATAATAGTAACCGCAGGTCCTATGTTGGATGGAGTTTGCCAACATCAAAAACTAACAATGATAAAGGGCTCTTTTGAAGCCGTTGGACAATATAGAGCAGGAATTATTGACGAACAAAAATTACACGAGCTTGAAGAAAATTCTTGCCCCTCAGCAGGCGCTTGCCAAGGGTTATACACAGCAAACACTATGGCCTGCTTAACAGAAGTTATGGGAATGAGCCTGCCACAATGCGCTACCGCATCTGCTGTTTCGGCCCTAAAAAGAAGAATAGCTTTTGACAGTGGGTTACAAATTGTAGAACTTGTTAAAAACAACATTAAACCCTCTGATATAATTACAAGAGACTCTCTAAGAAATGCTATCATCTGTGACCTTGCAATGGGTGGTTCTACAAATTCCTTCTTGCATATTCTTGCTATCGCAAATGCAGGAAATATTAACGTAGATCTTAACGACTTTGAAGAACTTAGTAACAAAATAAAACAAATCGTTAAACTTGACCCATCAGCAGCTCCGACAATGACAGACTTGCATAATGCAGGCGGAATTAGCGCTGTTTTAAAAACACTTTATGGAAAAATTAAAGAGCTCAAAAATACAACAGGCGTTATTCAAATAAGTATGGAAGATTTAATCAAAAATACTTGGGTCGATACAGAATTAATTCACTCCCCCGAAAATCCGGTTACAACTAAACCCGGATTAGGTATTTTGTACGGAAATATTGCAAGCGAAGGCTGCGTAACTAAGATTTCGGGCATAGATGAAAAATGTTATGAATTTGAAGGGATAGCAAAACCCTATGATAGTGAAGAAGCAGCAATGGAAGCTCTTGAAAATGATGAAATAAAAGCAGGAGATGTAATTGTAATACGTTATGAAGGTCCTAAAGGCGGGCCGGGAATGCGTGAAATGCTTGCACCAACATCTTTGCTTGTTGGTAAAGGTCTTGGAACAACAGCGGCACTTATTACAGACGGAAGATTTTCAGGCGGCACAAGGGGGATTTGTATTGGACATATATGCCCTGAAGCAGCAGATGGCGGGGCTATCGCACTAATAGAAAAAGGCGATAAAATAAAAATCGATATTAATAAACGAACACTGGATTTATTGGTTGATGATAAAACTCTGGCTGAACGCAAAGCAAAATTAAAACCGTTTATCCCTAAACACAAAAGCGGTTATCTGGCAAAATATGCCCGCTCAGTGAAAGATGCCAGCCACGGGGCAATTGTGTAAAATCAAATACAGGAAGTAAAAAGACAAGAAAAAGGCCGTCGATGGAGAGGCGACGGCAGTTCACAACAGAAAATAGTGAGCAAACATCATTTCATACAACAACAATTCCACTCTCTCTCCCTTGTGAGAGAAAAAAAGACCATTATATTTTAGCCGTATAAATTAATCGACTATATTAAGCCTAAAACTTTTTTGTACCAAGAAAAGGTTTCAAGTTCTGAGCCGTTGAAAGTTGTTTTAAGTTGTTGTTTTTTCAAATAATTTTCAAACTCATCATTAAAAGTTTGTTTCGACTTTTTCATTTCAGTTGCAGTTGTAATCATAGGTCTTCCCCCACATTTTAAGTAACACTAAATATATACCAAACATGATATTTTCTATATACATCAAACCCTACTGGATTTGATTATTATCGAAATTTGTTTTTATAAACCAACCATTATTCCACTACACCTAACAAATTTCGTTGTTGTCGAAACAATTTTTACAAAGCAATTATATCGCAAATACTCGATTTCCGCAAGCCTTTTAAGAATTATTGTAACAAAAGTTTACCCCTTATGATTATAGTTTTGATAGTATATATTTCTTTTTTATAGTAAAATTAGAATTGTAAAAAGAGATAGTAAAAAAGAATTTCGGCTATCGAGCAGCCGAAGAAAGTAGGAAAAATGGTACCAGAAACTAAAAAATTCGAGATTGAAATCGGTGGTAAAACCGTAACAATCGAGACAGGAAAGTACGCACAATCGACTAATGGAAGTGTTACAGTAAGATGTGGAGATACCATGCTTTTTGTTCATGCTGTTGTAAGCAAAGAACCGAGAGTTGGTATTGATTTCTTCCCTCTACTTATTGATTATGAAGAAAGAATGTCTGCTATAGGTCGTATCCCTGGTGGCTACAATCGTTCTGAAGGTAAATCAAGCGACAAAGCTATTCTAATTTCAAGACTTATTGACAGACCTATCAGACCTTTATTCCCTAAAGGTTATAGAAATGATATACAAATTGTTGCTCAATTATTTAGCTATGACCAACAAAATCAACCTGACACTTTAGCAATGCTTGGTGCTTCTTGTGCTCTTATGCTTACAGGTGCTCCTTTTGAAGGACCTATCGGGGCTGTTAGAGTTTCAAAAGTTGACGGACAACTTATTGCTAACCCAACTCACCAAGAAGCTGACAAATCTGATTTAGACATTGTTGTTGCAGGTACACATGACAGCGTTATTATGGTTGAAGCAGGTTGCAAATTCGTTACTGAAGATGACATTATGGAAGCTGTTGAATTCGCTCAAAATGAAATCAGAAAACAATGTGATGCTCAAGTTGAGTTTGCAAAAGCGTGTGGAGTTGTTAAAGAAGAATTTGTTAATCCGTATGATACAACCGAGCTTAAAAACATAATTCACGAAACTGCTTATGATATGATTTTTGATGCATATCACAATTTTGACAGAGCATACAGACAAGAAAAACTTGAAGAAGCAAAAAAACTTGTAAAAGAAAAAATCGAAGCATTGCCTGAAGACCATCCTATTAACGTTATGATGGAAGAAACCGGCATTGACTTTGTAGCTGAAGAATTCAAAGCTGAAGAAAAGAAAGTTATGAGAACCATGATTTTGGATGAAGGAGTTCGTGCTGATGGAAGAAAACCAAACGAAGTTCGTCCTATCTGGTGTGAAGTTGGAGTAATTCCAAGAGCTCACGGTTCTGCCGTATTTACAAGAGGACAAACACAAATACTTTCTGTTGCGACTCTTGCCGGTCCCGGTATGAAACAAGAGATTGACGGTGTTGATCCACAAACTGAAAAAACTTATATGCACAAATACATATTCCCGGGATTCTCTGTTGGTGAAGTTAAGCCATTAAGAGGGCCTGGCAGACGTGAAGTCGGACACGGAAACCTTGCTGAAAGAGCTAACGTGCCTGCTCTTCCTTCTCAAGAAGAATTTGGTTATGTTATAAGAGTAACATCTGATGTACTTGAATCTAACGGATCTACTTCTATGGGCTCTACTTGCGGAAGTTCTATGGCGCTTATGGATGCGGGTGTTCCTGTTAAGTGCATGATTGGCGGTGTTGCTATGGGTATGATTACCGAAGAAGGAAGAGAACCTGTTGTTCTTACTGATATTCAAGGTATCGAAGACTTCCTTGGAGACATGGATTTCAAAGTTACAGGTAATGATGAAGCAATTACTGCTCTTCAAATGGATATGAAGGCTAAAGGTATTTCTAACGATACTTTAAGAAGAGCTTTACAACAAGCTAAAGAAGGCAGATTACATATTCTTGGAGAAATGAGAAAAGTTATTACTCAACCTAGAGATCACTTATCACCATTTGCTCCATCGATTTCAACAATGACTATTCCTGTTGAAGATATCGGAACTGTTATCGGACCTGGCGGAAAACAAATTAGAGCTATCATCGATGCTTCAGGTGCTGAAATCGATATCCAAGACAACGGTATTATTACTATAACTTCTAACGACCAAGAGGGTGCTGAAATCGCTAAGAAAATGATTAGAGATTTAACCTTCAAGCCGGAAGTTGGTATGGTTATTAAAGGTAAAGTTGTTAGAATTATACCTATAGGTGCATTTGTTGAACTTGGCGGTGGTAAAGACGGTATGGTTCATATTTCTCAAATCTGTCAAGAAAGAATTGAAACTATTGAACCTCACATTAATATCGGTGACGAAGTAATTGTTAAAGTTATCAAAATTGATGATAAAGGAAGAATTAACCTTACTATCAAGGGGGTAACTGAAGAAGATAAAGCTAAATGCCTATAAGACTTTATAATTAGGACAAAAATAGCGTTGGATTTAATTAATCCAACGCTATTTTTATTATGTAAAAACTTAATTAATTCATTATCTTTATCAAATAAAACGTGACCAGCGAGAAATAAACAAACAGTCCGACAACATCAATAGATGTTGCAATAACAGGGCCGGATGCCACTGCCGGATCTATTTTTAATCTTTTCAGAATAAAAGGTGTCATTGCACCAATTATAGCGGCAATCATCATATTCAATGCCATTGCGACACCTACAATTACACCAAATGCTACATTATGTTGCCAGCCCATTGTTACTACTGCTACCATAAATCCAAAAAACAAACCTATCAATAAACCAACAGCACTTTCTCTTAGAATTTGTCTTAATTGCGAACGCAAAGTTATTTGTCCTGTAGATAGACCACGAACCATCAGAGTAATACTTTGAGTACCAATATTTCCGCCTAATCCAGCTAATAATGGCATAAATACAGCTACTATCGGTAATGCATTCACCGTTGAAGTAAAATGATTGGCTACAGTTACTGCTATAAACTCTCCTATCAAAGTTATAAACAACCAAGGAGTTCGAGCTTTGATTGAATTAAATATATTACCGCTCAATATATCCTCATCATCACCTGCCAAATCCACTATGATACCTGATGATGTATAGATTTCATCTGTTGTTTCCTCTTCTACGATATCTTGAGCATCATCCCAAGTAACAATACCTTTAAGATGATTATACATATCAACAACAGGCAGTGCATTAAATTGATATTTCATAAATACATCTGCTATGTAATCTTGATAATCATCAATATGCAATTTGACAATATCACGTTGCATAATATCTTTAACATTTTTATGTATAGGACTTGTTAATAAATCTCTTAGAGATAAAACTCCTACCAAATGATTTTGATTATCAACAACATAGACATAATACAAATCCATGTTCTCTTTTTCAGCTTTAATTCTAATAGTAGAAAGTACACCTTCAACATCCATACTTGCATTTACAGTCAACACAAGCGGTGTCATAATACCACCTGCCGTACTTTCGTCATATTTTAAAAGTTCTCTTACCTCGCTTGAAAACTTTTGAGGTAATTTCTCTAAATAACTTGCACTTTCGTCTTCTTCCAGTTCTCCAAGAACGTCAGCTGCGTCATCGTGAGGAAGTTTTGACAATAATTCCGATGCTTTGCCCGCATCTATATCACCTAAAATTTCGACCTGTAGTTGTGGAGGTAAATATTCTAATAATTCAACTGATTTATCTTCGTCTATCAGATTAAAACAAGTTATTCTTTCTTGCGTATCCAAATCAGGAAATATATCTGCCAAATCCGCAGAGTGGTATCCATTGAGCTCTGTTTTCAATGAGTCAATGTTATTCTCGGATACTAATTCCCTTATTCTGTCTACTGAGTTTTGAATATTTAACATAGCCTTATTATATATAAAATAAATTTTTTATTCTATAATTAGAATAACACTAAAAAACAAAGAGGAAGAAAATGATAAAAGATATTTTATTAAATGCGGTAAAAAATGGAATAGCAGAAGGATGTAAATCAAATAAACTGGGGCAAATGACCGGCGAAGAAAACGTTTCGCTTATAGTCGAAAAACCTAAAAACCCTGACTTTGGTGATTTTGCAATAAATGTTTCATCACTATCTAGAGTTGCAAAAATTGCACCGCCTGCTATTGCAAACGTTATTGCAGAATATCTTAAATCCGAAGATTATACAGTTTCAATTATAGGTGGATTTATCAATTTTAAAATATCTGACAATTTATTAGCAAAAGAACTTAAAGAAATTCTTGATAAAAAATCAGAATATGGCAGACCTGAAAAAATTGAAAAAGAAAAAATTCTTCTTGAATACGTATCAGCAAACCCTACAGGACCATTCCACATTGGGCATGGACGTTGGGCTGCTATGGGAAGTGCTCTTGCTAATTTATTAAAATTTTATGGACACGAAGTTTATCAGGAATTTTATATTAACGATGCAGGAAGTCAAATTCAAAAACTTGGCAACTCTCTTAAAATAAGAATTAAGCAGCAACTTGGTGAAAATATTGACTTCCCGACTGATGAAATTGAAAGAAAAAACTATTACCCGGGCGAATATCTTATTCCGGTTGCCAAAAAGTTCTTAGAAGAACACGAACCAACTGAGGATACAAAGATTCTTTCAGATTATGCAAAAAAAGAAATGGAAAATCTGCAAAAAGAATTATTAAAGAATTTTAGAGTAGAATTTGATAATTTTTACTCTGAACTTGACCTTCATAAATCAGGGAAGGTTGAAGAATGTGTTAAAAAACTGCAAGCAGCAGGCAAGCTTTATGAAAAAGATGGTGCTGTCTGGTTTAAGTCAAGCGAATACGGTGATGACCAAGATAGAGTCCTTAAAAAAGCAGATGGTTCTAATACATACCTTACAGCTGATATTGCATACCACATTGATAAACTTCAAAGAGGGTATGACAGACTTATTAATATTTGGGGCGCTGATCACCACGGGTATGTTGCAAGGGTTAAGGCATCTATTGAAGCATTGGGTTATGATCCTAATAAACTTGAAGTATTGTTAGGTCAATTAGTAAATCTTGTTATCAACGGAGAAGAAGTCAGAATGGGCAAACGCAAAAACATGGTAACCCTTGAAGACTTAATTGATGAAGTTGGTGTTGATGCTACAAGATTTTGGATGGAAATGAGAAATATAGATACAACTCTTGATTTCGATATTGAACTTGCTAAACGCTCAACTGATGAAAATCCTGTTTTCTATGTTCAATACGCATACGCTAGAGCTTGTTCTATTTTAAGAAACGCTATTAACGAAAAGCTAAATCCTGAAACAGGAGAAAAATCACCTGCACCACTTACTAAAGAAGAACTTGAAGATTTAAAATCTAATTTTGATTTATCTCTTATGGATGGTAGAGTAAGTGAGGCAAGAAAACTTCTGTTAAAACTTGAAGAATTCAAATCTGTAGTTACTCTTTCTGCTCAAAACAGAACAGTTTACACAATTTGCAGATATGTTCAAGAGCTTGCAGCAGAATTCCACTCCTTCTACAATGCTAACAGAGTAATTTCTGAAGACAAAGAACTTATGAAATCGCGTATAGCATTAATTGAAGCTATTAGACAAGTTCTTAATAATGCTCTTAACATTCTTCAAGTAACTGCTCCGGAAAGAATGTAGGGAACATATTTAAACTATTTTATTTCAGGAAATGCGTATATCTCACCCATTGAACTGCGCCATTTTAAATAGCCGGTCTTTGGTGTTCTATCCATGTCCATAACTGAAACTAATGCCCAATTACCTCTTAGAGCTGTTAAATTAATTTTGGTAGGATAGTTAATTCTTGATACAACTTGAGAATTGTCTTCAGGCGCAGACTTTAGCACTTTATAATCAGACGGTAAATCCTTCATTAGTTTTAAACCATACTTTCTGCCATACATATTATAAAATGTCAGCCAAGATGAAAACATAAAAGGATCATCTAACTTTACCCAACCTCTTAGGTTTTTACCTTTATCATAAATTACTTCTACCCAACCTTCGTCCACATCTGTTACATACAAGAATGAAAGTTTCTTTTCTGGTACAAATGCCGCAAAAACACCTTCAGGCATATCATTATAATCCCATTTTAAATATACTTTTTCCTTGGCATTTGATGATGGACTATCATATATTTTAACTTCATTTAATGTTTGATATAAACCTAACGCATCATTTGGAATTGCATCAGAATAATACGGCATATAATTTGCATTAACTGATAACGCTGTTATCAATATCATTAATAAAGTTAATAATTTTTTCTTCATAATTACTCTCTAAACGTAGCATCAGGGATTGATTTCTTAATAACAGAACGAATATTTGCCATTTGTTGTTCAATTAATTCATCTGTCATCGTAGCATTTGCATCTTGCATTTTAACTCTAAATGCAACACTTTTAAACCCTGCTTCTACATGCTCACCTTGGTAAACATCAAAAATTTCACTGCCATTGAATAGATTGTTAGCAACACCCTTTTTGATAAGTTTTTCTAACTCTGCCCAAGGATAACTATCAGGAATAATAACCGCTAAATCCCTTTGAACTTCAGGGAATTGAGGCAGCTTCTTATAACGAACCGTTGTTTCATTAACTGCGGCAATCATTGCATCTAAATCAAGTTTGAATAAAAATGCAGGTTGATTAATCTTCATTTTATTAGCTAACTCAGGATGAATTTCACCATAATATCCGATAACTTGAGGGGTTTTACCAAGTAACGTTAAAACTGCAGTCTTATATGGATGAAGAACTATATGCGTATCTGCCAATTTTGATTCACTTAATAATTGATACTTAACTCTTTTGTCAAGATTTAATTCTGATAATATTTTATCTACCACGCCTTTTATAGAGTAAAAATCTATATTAGAATTTATCTTTGAGGTGTTAGAACTCCATTTTCTATTTTCTCTGTTCCCGCACATTATACCAGATAAAACTTGTCTTTCTTCAACTCCGGCATTTTTATTATCACTTGGCGCTACCTTTAAATAGGTTTTACCTAATTCATAAAACCAAACTGTCTTTTGGCCATTATCCCAGTTATATTTAAGACAGTTTAGCATATTAGCGGCAAGAGTTTGTCTTAACATTGTATAATCTTCACTTTGAGGATTTTCCACGTATATTGCATTTTCTCTGTCAAATTTTATTCCAAATTGATTTAATAAAGGCTCACCTATTAATGAATTTGTAACCGCTTCATCAAATCCTGATGCTGAGAAAATATTTCTAATCTTTTTAATAACTCTTTCCTCTAGAGAAATCTGAGGAGTAGCAGACTTTGAAGGTAATGTCGGTGTTATTTTATCGTAACCGTTTATTCTTGCGATTTCTTCAATCAAATCAATCTCTCTTGTAACATCACCTGAACGGAATGACGGAACTTCAAATTTTGCTGCTGCATCATTCTTACCTAAAAGTTTAAAGCCCAATCTTTCAAGAATATTAATACATTTTTCCCTCTCGATTTCGCAACCTAACATTCTTTTTATTTCACTAAACCTTAATGTAATATCAATCGGTTCATAATCAGCACTACCATCTGATACAACACATTCTACTTTTGCATCAGCATATTTTATAAGTAAATCAATCGCCCTTTGCATGCCAGACTTAAGTGCTAATAAGTCAACACCTCTTTCAAATCTTGCACACGCTTCTGAACGATAACCAACGCTCCTTGAACTCTTTCTGTTTGCTGACGGGACAAAATATGCTGCTTCTAAAGCAAGATTTTTTGAATTTTCATCAATCTCTGAATTTGCACCGCCAAATACACCACCTAAACATACAGGCTCATCTTTTGTCGCTATTACTACCGATTCTGATGTCAATTCTCTTTCAACTTCATCTAATGTTACAAGTTTTTCACCCTCTTTGGCATATCTTACGGATAAATACCCGTTCAATTTATCGTAATCAAAAGCGTGCAGCGGTGTTCCGTATTCCAATAATACATAATTTGTAATATCAACTACATTATTTATAGCCCTCACTCCTGAGCTCAAAAGTCTTTGCTTCATCCAATCAGGTGACGGTTTTATATTTATTCCTTTTAAAACAGCTATAGAATAATATTTGCAGGCTTCTTTATCTTTTATTTCAACTTCAAATCCTGTATTTTTGTAATCATCTTTAACATCTACATAATTTTGTTTTAACTGTTTATCAAAGATTGCGCACAACTCTCTTGCAATACCAATAACAGACATTTCATCACCACGGTTTGCGGTAGGTGCAACATGTAAAACCACGTCATTATCAAAACCTAATACTTTTTCTACATCCTCACCAATTTTAACATCAGGAAATATTCTGTTAAGGATTAAAATACCATCTTCTTCTTGGTAATTTCTATCATCAACACCTAACTCATCCGCTGAACATAACATGCCTTGAGATTCAACACCTCTAATAACTGCAGGTGTCAATGTAAATTGTTCGCCTGTCTTTCTGTTTAAAACATTACTTCCTACTGAAGCATAAGGAATAATTTGACCTTCCTTAATATTTTGAGCTCCACAAACAACCGTTTTTAATCCTGAACCGTTATTTATCGTCACAAGGTGAAGTTTATCTGCATTTGGATGTTGATCTATTTTTTCAATCTTTGCCGTTACTATATTGGTAAACTTTGGTTTTATTTCCTCTATTTCTTCAACCTCTAACCCACTCATTGTAAGCTCATGAGCTATTTGCTCAGGAGTCTTGTCATCTAAATCTACAAATTCATTTAACCAACTAATAGCAACCTGCATCTTAATATCCTTTCAATGTCAATAATTACTCTATCTATATCTATATTTATACTCCAAAAATAAACGTAAATAAACAGGGAATTTAGCACAATTACAAAATAAAAAAAAGAACCGCTATAAGCGGTTCTTCATCTGTTATGCTGTTTGCTTCACTAATTTACTATCGTCTGCCATTTTTTTAATAGCATCTTCTTTTGCTATTTCTTGAGCCTTATTATTTTGCTCTGCATTAACCTTTGCCTTATCTCCGGATTTTCTTGTTAATTTGTAAGTATATTTTGGAATTGTTATACCTAATAAGAATGGCGATACAACTATTAAGTTTAACAAGAACGGCAATGAGCTTAAAGATTTTGCAATGCCTAATGCTTTATTATTTTTCAATTTCTTAAGCGCAGGTAACAATGAATCAACCATTTTAGATTGAAGTCCGGCATCCGCACCTTTGATATAATCAATAATTTGTTTATTTTTATCAGCGGCCTTTAATTTTCTAAGCGATTTTAAAGTAAAACTATTCTCATTAAATACTTCTTCTTTTAATTCAGCCTTAGAGAATATCTTTTCTAAATCTCCACCTTTTTTATCAAGATATTCACAAACATTAACTAATTTGTTATGAGAATCGATTCCACCATATAAAGCATCTAGTTCAGCATTACTAATTACACTTATGCCGTTGTATGGATTTAAATATTTTAAAAATTTCTTAAATCCTTTACCTTCATCCTGTTCATGATTAATTAGTACAAATCCGGAAGTTTTTTCATAAGATTTAATCATTCCTCTTGTAGCCAGTGGAACAGCAAAGACTACAAACAAGGCCGATAATGGATCTCTCAATGCTATTTCTTTTATTTCAGAAATATCTTTTTTGAAAAGCCTGTCAAACCAACCTTCATTTTTCCTTGTTTCAGGATCTTTAACCGGTGCACGATCATAAGCTCTTGAGGCGCGAGGAATAGTTAGCCCAACAATAGAAATTGCTGACATTAACGTATTTGAGAAATTAAATCCGTGAAACTCACCTTCTGCTAACGCAAAATCTTTCCAATTTGCTATTTTCTTACCCATTGCTGAGAACAAACCCGTAAAAGCAACATCGCCTTTCTTTACATCTTTAGATTTATCCGGCTCGTTACCACCAATTTTATCATGCCTATGATGGATTAGTTTATCATTATGCCTGTGATGCTCACCTTCAACATGATGATGTCTATGCTCTGCTTCACATTTCGAAGTTTCTCCGGGCGGCTTATCTCCAAAGGCATATAATTTAGGTAAATAATTCATTACACCTAGAACGGTAGCACCTGCCGCAATGTTGGAAGTCCAACGCTTACCTATCATTGAATTCATAAAATCTTCCGCCTTTTCAGCGTTAAATTCTGAAATATTTTTTACTCTGGTTGCCGAATCATGTGCGTAAGCTAATAAACCGTTGGTTGCATCTTTCACATCAAATTTATTTCCATCCAGAATAACTTTATTTAATCTTGATAAATCAGCTCCATTTGTTTCTAATAGCGCATTATTAATGACTGGTTGCATTGGATTGCTTAAATCGTTCTTGATTGATTTTATAACTTTCTTTAAAACCTTACCTTCAATAACATCATCAGCTTTTAATGCCTCGTTTTGCGTAAATATTTTTATTGCATCTAAGCCATATTCCTCACCAAAAGTACTCTTAATTTCATCAATAGTCATACTGCTTGGCCTATTGAAATTCTTTGTTTGAGCAACTTTTTCGAGTTTTGACATAACTTTGGAAATAACATCCTTAGAAGCGTCAGTACCTATCGTTTCTTTATACATTTTTCTGAAGCCATCTTCTAAGACCGCAAACTTTAATTCTTCTGCACTTTTATAAGAATTATTTTTAACTAAATTAGATACAGTCTTACCAAATGATTTTATAAGCCTTGTATTTATATATGTAGATTTTCCCATCGAGGCTTTCGTTAATGCAAAAACACCTGCAGGAATTGCCATCATCATCGGACCAGTTAAACCTTCTCTGCCAAGAACTTCAAAACCTTCTTGAATATGATACTTGCCGGTTATCTCTCTATCTCGATTAAAACCGGTCCAAGTCCTTGGAAGCGTCATGCCTAAACCATCTTGAATTAAAAACAATGCAACAAACCCTGCTGTTTCAATTTTTTGTTTTAATGTTCCCAATGCTGTAAGAGGATCAAAACTTCTAACCCCCTCCATTAGCTTTTCAAACGTTGTTGGATTACCATTCGCACTAAATGCCACACCATCACTAACGTCCGAAGGCGTCGGTACTGTTACTGTATTAATTGGCTTATTATTAGTTTCTGAATTTGAATATCCCTTCTTTAAATCGTATGTACTTATTGCTTTAATGTTCAACGATACATCCTTCCTTCGCCCAATGTAATTCTACACATATAAAAAAAGTTACCTGATAAAAAAAATTTGCTTGATTTTTTGATTGTTTTTACTTTTCTTTACAAAAATTCCTTAATTAAAGAGTATACTTTTATTACAAATTTTGCAATAGGAAAAGTGTATTTTAAACAATTTTTTTACATTTAGCAATATTTCTTGCTATACATTTTATATCTATCAATATAGTTAATTAGAATTATATTCAAATACATAAAGTGTTCAAAATACATTCTATCTTGATTCGTGCTTAAGCACCATAAACAAACAACTACAGCGATTTAAAGATCCAAAACTTGATTAACATTTGTAACAAATATTCGACAGTATTAATACTAAAGGATTACTTTTTTAACCTGTGTGTGCTATATATATAAATGTAATAATATATGAAAATGTAAGTGTACTAAAAAATAAGAACGGAGGCATCATGTCAGTTGGACAATTTGTATTTATGTTACACAGTCACCTGCCATATTATAGAAAAGCAGGTATGTGGCCGTTTGGTGAAGAAAACCTTTATGAATGTATGGCTGAAACATACGTTCCTTTACTAAATGCCATTTCCGAATTATATGACGAAGGTATTAAAGCTAAATTAACAGTGGGTATAACCCCTATTCTTGCCGAACAACTTAACGATGAACATTTAAAACACGGATTCGTTAAATATATTGATGCACAAATTGCCGCTGTCTCTAAAGATTTAGAAAGATATCCAGATCCTAAAGTTGCTCATTCACAGCACCTTAAATATCTTGCTAAATATTATTTTGATTTATGGAATAAACTCCGTGATGATTATGTAAATAAATATGGCATGGACCTAATTGGGCATTTCAAAAAATATCAAGACTTAGGATGTATTGAAATTACAACCTCAGGTGCTACTCACGGATTTTCACCGTTGTTAGCTACTGACAGTAACCTCAACGCTCAATTTAAAGTAGGTTCTGATACTACAAAAAGACTTTTCGGTAAAAAAGCAAAAGGTTGCTGGCTACCTGAATGTGCTTATAGACAAGGCTATGAATATGTTGGCAAAGATGGTAAAAAACATTGGCGTCCTGCTATTGAAGTTACGCTTCAAAATAATGACATTGAATACTTCTTTACAGAATCACATGTTATTGAAGGCGGAAACTCTATTGGAAACAGACGTGTTATAGGTGTTTACGGAAATATTGAATATATTCCGCTTCCTGAAAGAGCTGCTACCGGCTATGATACATATTCTGCTTATTGGTTACCTGACGCACAAGTTGCGGTTATGGGCAGAAATGACAGAGCAGGTTATCAAGTATGGTCTGCTGCTGACGGATACCCTGGTGATGGATGTTTCAGAGAATTCCATAAGCGTGACGACAAGTCCGGCATGCACTATTGGAGAATTACTTCTCCTACTACAGATTTAGGAGATAAAATGCTTTATGATCCGGTTCTTGCTTTTAATAAAATAAATGAAAACTCTGATCACTATACAACTTTAATTTATCATTTATTAAATGATTATAAGTTAGCTCATAACAAAGAAGGATTAGTTATGGTTTCGTTTGATACGGAATTATTTGGACACTGGTGGTTTGAAGGCGTTGAATTTATTAAACAAGTTATTAAAAAATTCAATCAATACCTTCCTGAAGTAGAAAGACTCACTGCTGGTGAATATCTTGAAAAATATCCACCTAAAGAAGCCATTCAAATCCCTGAAAGTTCTTGGGGGCAAGGCGGACACTTCTATGTATGGCAAAATCACCTTACTGAATGGATGTGGCCTATTATACATTCTTGCGAAAAACGTATTAACAGTATTGTTGAAAAATATGAAAAAATCCCTGAAGATAAATTATTGCATAGAGCCTTAAATCAAATGGCTAGAGAAAACTTGCTATTACAAAGTTCTGATTGGCCGTTCCTAATCACAACTTGGCAAGCTAAAGACTATGCTACAGATCGTTTCAGAGAACATGTTGATAGATTTGAAACAATTGCTGATATGATTGAAAATAACTCTATTGATGAAAATAAATTAAGTGAAATTGAAAGCATTGACAATTGTTTCCCTGATATAGACTACAGAGTTTATATGCCAATTGAAGATGGAGTTATTCCTCAACAAGCGTCAAAACTTGCACCATTATACTCGTAATTTTATATAAAAATAAACAAAAGCCCGATTTTAAAAATCGGGCTTTTTATTTATAAATACTACAAAACTTATTTTATCTTACCTAAAGTTTCAAAAACTTTTGATTTTCTTACTTTTTCGAGAATCTCTGGTGATAATTCTTTCTCTATATTTGCCTTACTTGCAAAAACTGCAACTTTTTTACAAAATTTTCGTGCTAATGCACCTAATTTGTTAAACTCTGATTCTGTTTGAGGATAATGCATCATATCATAAATCCCTGTTATTTCTCCTCTTTTTAACTTTCCTTGTAATTTAAATTGATTATCCAATATAAAGAAATTAGAATTCTTTCCTCTTTGTATTATACCAGATTTAGGTAACATTGAGCTTCTATTTTCTGAATTCCTTGTTATATAATCATTTTCTTTATCGTAATATTTTACACTTACTAACTTCTTTGAATTATCATCATTTTGCCATAATCTAACTTTTGAATTTTCGCCATCTCGTTTTACACTTAAACTGTAATTTTTATAATTAAAATAATTGTTTTCTATCATTTTTATTTTTCCTTTCATTTAAAGAATACTCGTAAAAAATTTTTTTTACCAGTTTAAATAAAAACTTTTACAAAAATAAACATATATTTTAATTCTTACGCTACGTTTTTATTTTGTTCTTTATACTCATCAAAATCACGCATTGCAATTTGCCAGTTTTCAGTCAAATCAAGATTTTTTTCTGCTATTTTAGTTGGCAATCCTGCATGATGTATTTTCGGGATTAAATAACTTTCAGAATATTCTATAGGAAACGGTATATCATCATCCGTATCATTACAAATAAATATTGTTTCACCCGTAGAAGTTTTTCTCGCACCTGTAATTGTTATTTCATGAGCATTTTCTATAATCCCTGCACCATCTGTTAATATATATCCTATAATTACATTTTCACCCATATTAAGAGCTTCAAGGATTTGTGATTTAACCGTTTGATAATCAGCCTCACGACCTATTACTCGTTGATTCTCATCCACTGTTTGATAGATTACTGATGTTGTATCTTGATTTTTTACAACTGATTCTATAAATGTTTTTTCAAAATCTATTAATCCTTTATCTTCTCTGCTAAACTTCCCTCCTCGCTTATCTATAAGCGAAGAATATGATTGCTCTGTACCCAACTGCATCAAGGTTGATTGTAGCATTACATCTACTGAATTCCGCTCATACTTATCTTGATAATTATTTTGAATTCTTGCTCTTAGTATTGCTTCTTTATCTGGTTTTAATGTTAATACTGCCTGTTTAAGACCTTTTAACTCATAAGGCACTTCAAATGCATTTAATAACCAAACTGCATCAACCATATTTTTAGACAGCTGTTCCAAATCTATTGTCTTCTTGACCTCCATTTTAGGAGAAGTAAGCCCTTCTGCAAAACGGCTAAATTCTGCCGGATGACGATGTGCCAAGTTAAATTCTACACTTGCCGCTACGCAACAACCGGAATACATTTCTTCTAACTCTGTTTCCTTTATTTTTCTTTCTCTTGCATCTTTAGAATTGTCTGTCATATAATCTATTACTCTTGGTTTTATTATATCCGGAATATCTCCGAATTTTTGAGTAATTTTGCTTGGATTAACTATTGTTTCTAATACATCAGAAGCAATTTTTTCAGCATCTAATCCTTTTACTCTGGGAGTAGATATAATCTTATGTAAATTATCCAATACCGTACTTTGATCCTCAGCATCTTTCTTTAATAATATGCCGCTATTTAATGCAATATTTAAAAGTTTTCTATCCTTCTTGGGTAATACTGATGAAACTTCATTATATTTTACAGATTCTTCTGGAGTAAGTATTGTTCTAAAATCTACAAATGGCACAGATGAACAAAAACTCGGTGAACTTATTTTATTTGATTTATCTTCGGCTAAAACTTTTTCAACAGAAGAATTTTCACCAACTGCTTTTATTCCTGTAACATTTGGTTTAAAATATGAATTAATACTGTTTATTTGCACACTTACCATATATATATTAAAACCGCCCAAATACAAAATTTGCTTTACTAAAGTTTATTATTAAGAAAGTTTAAGATGAAATATAAATCACTTACAAATCAACAAATAATAATTTCAATTGATAGACTAACTCGGTTTAAATACACCGAGGACAAGTATCTTAGGGTTTTTAAAGATATTATAATTTCTAATCTTATAAATCCAATAATCAAGAAGTCAGAATTAGATTCAATGGATTATGATGAGATAAAAAATATTGCAGAAACAATTTTTAATGATTCTCTACCTAAATCAGACGGCGATTATACAATAAATTTCAGGCTAAAAGAGAACGAAAATAATATATACAATCTTTCTGACGAAGCTCAAAAACTGCTTAATAATAAATTAAATTATAAATCAGCCCTAAAAATCCAAGAAATAAATAAACCAATAAATTTAAGATGGTTGAAACATTTATCAGAAAATCTTACATTGAAAGATATTAGAAAAAAGTACTCAACGAGATATCCAATTTCAAAAGTAATACTTGCAGAAGGAATAACAGAAGAAATATTACTACCAAAATTTGGCAGACTTCTAGGTTATAACTTCGATGAAGAAGGAATCCAAGTTATTGGTGCCGGAGGAAAAAATCAAGTAGTAAAAACTTATTATAAGTTAGCAGAAGAACTTAAAATTCCTATTTTTGTTTTACTGGATAACGATGCCGATGCTAATCTAAACCAGATAAAACCCAAACTAAGAGAAATAGACCAAGTACACTTAATTTCCAGCGGCGAATTTGAGGATTTACTTCCACAAAATCTTATTTTAAAAACAATTAATTATGAATTTCAAAATTTTACTACAATAACAGAAAAAGAATTCAATCCGGAATTATCTGCAGTCGCTAATCTGGTGGAAATATTCAGACTGAAGGGATTGCACGAGTTTAAAAAAGCAGATTTTGCACAAAAAGTCGAAGAAAACTTATTCGATGAAAACGATATTTCGGAAGAAATCAGAATTATATTTAATGAACTTAGTAATACCAAAATACACTAACACATAATTAACCACAAAAATCTTTTTATAAACTTAGCTAAATAAATAGCAACAATACAAAATATGATATCGTAAACAACTTTCACACCACTTTGTGAAGTTATCCAACCAGTTATCATATCCACAGAAGTATTAAACAAAGTAGAAATAAATAACATATATAATACGCCTATTATATGAATAGTTAATACGCCCAAAACAACGGCTTTTAATACATTTAGGAAACCGATGTTATGCTTAATAATTGTAGCTGTTATAAATGTTGCAGGAATATAGGCTAAAATATATCCGAAACCATACTCTGAAATATAATTTATTCCGCCCCCCATACCAAAAATAGGTAAACCACATAAACCAATTATTATATATAGGATAATCGTTAATAATCCAAACTTTCTGTCTAATAATGCAATTATAAAGAATACCGCCGGTAACTGCGGAATATAAAAATAACACGAAGCATCTACAAGATAATTACTTAATGAAAAACCATCTGCCTGATTTTTTAAAGAAGATATATCTAAAATTGGAAGTTGAGTAAATGTTGACATAATAATTAATAAAATACAAAAAATTACCAACACAATAGTCCCAATCGTAAACCTTACAGGTTCACCAGAATACTTAAAACTTTCTATTTCCGGAGTAATTCTTTTAATCATTTATATCAATACTCTCTTTTAATCTTAAAATATTATCATTATATTTTTCTTTAAATTTATCCCAAAAAATATTTTCTGTCCACATAATAAGAGCATTTTCATTATTGTCTTGATAATACCCTTTTCTTACTCCAAAAGACTGAAATCCATATTTCTCATACATAGAAATAGCAGGAATATTACTTTCTCTGACCTCTAAAGTTAAATATTTAACCTTTTGCTCATAACATTCATCTAATATTGCCTTTAAAAGAGTTTCACCAATATGCTTACGTTTAAACTCTGGAGAAACGGCAATCGTAGTAATATGTGCTTCATCAATAATACTCCAAAATCCAGCAAAACCAACTACTTGATTATCTAACCTCGCAACATAATATCTTGCTAATCTATTTTGAAGTTCACTATAGAAAGCATCCTTAGACCAATGGTGAGTTCCATAAGCCAGCTGCGCAATTTTATCGACTTCGTCAATATCATCTTTTTCAAGATTTTTTATACTTATTTTTAATTTGTTATCTATGGACATATGCTTTCCCAATCAATGTCATCTTCAATTTCTTCACCAGGTTCAACTATATGCTCCCCATCTTCTAACATTAACATCAACATCAATTTTAATTGAGATTTATAATTTTCAAGAGCTTTTTCTCTTGTTTTAGCACAGAAAGTAAAACTTGGTATTTCTTTTATCTCAACATAATAATAAGGATTTCCATTAAAATCCAAATCAGTACCCTCTATCAAGGTCCAATCCAAATTTAAATAATAATCTAAGTTTTTTTCTTGTGTCATAATCCCTACAATGAATTTTTACTAAGTGGCTGAGTAATCATAATTCCCTCTCCACCAAAAACTTCTACTTGTTTACCATTAATAAACAAATATGTTGGCTTATCAGTATTTAATAAAACTGTTTCAATAACCTGATTTAACTTTTTATAGATTCCCTCGGTACCTCCGCCGGTATTAAACTCAGAAGTTAAATCAATTATATTTTTATCATCTTCTTGAATAATCGCAATAATTTTTGTACCAGCAGGAATCTCTGAATAAGTATTTAAAAATTTCTGTATTTGAGAAGGACCTTCAATAAGTTTTCTTGTAGCAAATTCAAATTTTGTCTGCCCTAATTCTTCAGAATAATTATACTTAACAAATTTATTCTCTCCATCAACCCCAAGAAAACAAACAGAGACACCGTTTTTTATAAGATTCGGAAAAAATTCATACTTATTTTGCCATACAAAACCCGCTATTGCTAACATAGCCACTAAAAATACTAGCCAAAACAAATACAATACAAAATGATTTTCCTTTTTCTTCTTTCTCATTACTTATCCTTATATACTTTTATGATACCAGATATTTGAATTTTGTCATCAACAATATTTATAGACTTAACCGATGTCGAAATCTTAGCATCATCTAGTTCTTTTATAACAAAATTAATTGGATTTAAAGTTTCTGCGACGGTCAAAATACTATCAGAAATACCTATTTTAACTTTTTTACTAAACTTAATATCATTCAAGCCAGCCTTATAGCCGTCAGAATATATATCCGTAGACATGCTAACAGTAAAAGTTGAACCAATGATATCAGATGCTAACCATAATTTTATATGTAAACGATTATTTTCACTGTAAATACTTGTATTATAAATTCTTAAAAATGGTGCTAATTTTTTATTAATAACAGCAATCTCATTCTTATATTCTTTAGAAGAAACAATAGTATTAATATCTTCATTAGTAATTTCAGCAGTATACTCCGCAAGAATATCCGTAATAAGTTTAATATTATGTAGATCAGAAATATCTAATCTATTATTTTCAGTTATCGTATCAGCAGAAAACTTAGAAATATTCATACCATCAATATTAAGATTCCGTCCCTCCATAGAAAAGGATTTAAAAATACCATTTCTCAAAGCCTTTGCACCATAAGACTCAACTCGAACCTTAACATACCCGCCCGTAAATTCTTTAACTTCACGAGAAATAACATACTCTAAAACTTTACATTGTATAAAGTTAAGTGGCCCGCGGAAACCCAAATTTTCACCACTTGCAAATACAATGTTTGAAGAAAATATAACAATTAAAATTAATAATAAAAACTTTTTCATAATTGAATTATATCACTAATAAAAAAAGTACGGTCGAAATCGACCGTACTTTTTATTTCAAAATTAAATTTAAAATAAAATAGTAAATTCTTCATCCGGATTTAAACTAGAAGAATTAGAGCAGCTAGGAACAATGCAATAAACTATTTCATCGCATAATTCGTAAATAACACCGAATGCTCCAGATACAACAACTTTAGTTACGTCAAAAACGCCTTTGAATACGGTAACAATAGCTTGACCAAAACTAGCCGCACCACGTCCCGGATGTAAACAAGCAGTTTCTACAAAAGTATTACTTAAGTTATCACCGAATTGTTCAAGTCCATTACCTGCAACATCAACAATTGCCGCACCAGAACGACCGACAACACCAACTACTCTACCTGATGCGCTAAACGGAAGTCCTAGAATTCTTGCAAGAATATTAGGATTCTTAATAACATCAGAATCTACACCTTTAACTTTCTTCGGCAATTCTTTTACACAATCACCGGATGAAATAGTTTTAAACTTAACCTTAATATAGCCAGGATTTTTAATTCCAGGTCTGTTAACAGCAACTACTTCACCTTTTACAATTGAACCAGCTGGGAATACAACACCATCTATTGTTGCAGATTCAGTAGTTTTTACTTGGAACGCATCACCGATATTTGAATGTTTTGCACTCAATCTATCTAGCATTTTTACTTTAACAGAACCTAAAGATGCTGGACAAGCATCTGCAAATCCGCTATTTTCAGTCAATTCATTCCAATGTGCTCTTAATGAACTAATTAAATATGCAACTTGCTCTTTTGTTAAGAATTCATTTTTAACAACTGATTTTTGATCCGGCAAATATTGCAATAAACCTGAAGCAATTACTTCATTTGTACAATCTTCTGCCCAAGTAGGAATGAACTTCATTTCTTCTCCGGCGTATATTGGAGTACCTTGATTATGTTCAACATTAATCAATTGAGCAACGGTAGCAAATACTTCTGCCTTAGTAATAGGTTGGTCCGGTTTAAATACACCTGACGGATAACCTATCATAATGCCTTTTTCTGTTACTCTATAAATATAATCTTTCGCCCAATAGTTTGAATTAATATCTGAATATGGTTTATAATTTTCCGGAGTTGCAACATCCAAACCTTCTGCCATAATTGCAGCAACCTCTGAACGCATTGTAGGGGCATTAATTGCCATCTTTCCTAAACCTGCATCTTCGTGACGTTTTGCAACTTTTTTCATTACATCTTTTGCATGACCGGCAATATAAACGTCATCTTTTTTGCTTACATTAATAGCAAAATTTGGTTTTAAAGCCTTTGCACCTGTCACATAAACAGAGTCCGCATCAACAAGAGCTTGAGCTTGCGATCTGAATAATGTCGGATGTGCATAAGTTTCCACTTTAGGAATCTTATGACAAGGTCCTGCTTGTGCAACAGCAGCTACTCCCAATAGCACAACCGCAGTAGTCAAAAATTTCTTCATATTTCTTCTCCTATCCTACTTTTTGTTCCTACTTAAAAAGCTGGAACAAACATACAGATATTATCAATAAACCTACCTCTATTGTCAAGGCTGTATTAACGCTTTGTTACACGTTCCACCAATAAAACAAACATAATGTTAACTTTTGTAAAATTTTGTTTAAAACTATCAATTTATACAAATCTTCTATACTTTATATATATAAATACAACACAGGATCACTCTACCCATGACAACAGGAGACGAAGTAAAAAATATATATACGCTTAATGGAGTAACCGGATGGCAAAGTACACAATACAGCACACCGGCAAACACTCCTGATACAATAACAGTTCCAATGGTATCAGAAGATGCTATTGATACTGATATGAGTGATAAAGTAGTAACCACGACAAGCACACCAGAAAAAGTCGAAGATAAAAAAGAGAAGAAATCATTTCTACAACGCGCTTGGAGTACGGTAAAAGAAACAGCAACGAATATAGCGGAAGGCGCAGAACAACTTTATAAACGAGGAGTAATCAAAGTTGCAGAATTAACCGGAAGTGAATCAGTTTTAGAATATGCACACAGCTTTGAAGATTTAAGCGATGGGAACTTAGAACGATTGGCTGATGTTGATGTAGAATCAGAGTTTCAAAACTTTCGTAAAAAAGCAGGCGAAGTAGTAAGCAAAATTAGAGACATACATACGCAATTAGAAGTTGCAAAACGCCACACTAAAGAAGGAGATGACGATGTTAGAATGGGATATGCACAAAATATCTCAAGAATGCATGCAGAAAACCAAGCAGGAATTGCAAATAACATCGCAACATACTCAGTTGGTGAAGAACCTGTTAGTACATTAATAAGCGAAATAAGGAATTGTGCTGTTCCATATCAAGCAGAAATTGTAAACCAAACCACATTAGGTATAGAAGCAAACCAAAATTATAATGATGAAACTAAATCGGGCTTAGGCTGTCAAACAGCAAGAGAAATCATCAATTTAGATAAAAGCCAACAGGCAGATGCATACACATATACTGCAAACAACTTACACAGACACGAAACGGTAGTTAATGAAGTCGTAAATCAAGTAGCTAATTATGCGGAAGAAGATGTCAGACAACAAGCAATGGCAAACTTGCAACAATCACAATACGATAATGTAAAACAATCTTTTACAAAAGATAATATAGAACAAGCTCAAAAAATATACAGAGAAGAAAACGGAATTAAAGAACCTGAATTAACCAGAGAAGTTACTAAACCAACTCAAGAAACAGGAGCAACAATACAACCGGAAGCTGAAGGGCTGCAAACACAAAATGCAGCGACCACACAAAACACACCGGAAACATCAACTAAGAAAAAAGAAAATACAAGAATTGTTGACACCACAGAAAACAATTCGTACAAAGCAACATTTAGGAATTATGTAAAAACAACAGCAGCATATCAAACAAAACCAATATCAAGTACAATTAAAACCTTCAAAGATTGTAGCAATGACAAAGAATTGGTAGAAGTCATGAAATCATCCACACCTGAAGAAGTAGAAAAATTCTTTAGCCAACTAAGTAAAGCCCAAAAAACAAATCTTTTCAGAGAAACAACATCACCATATATACAAACACATATGTTAAAAAATGGTATTGTAAATTATGAAGAAGTAAGAGCAAATATACTTCCGGAGGTAAAAAGTAAACTGGATGTTCTTACACTAAACAATGACATAGAACGAGCATTAACGTTATTAACATAAAAAGAGCCTTATAAATAAGGCTCTTTTTTTAGTAAATCAATCTAAACACTACTTGATGTTAGAAAAAGTCCAAGCATCAAAAGTAGGAGTTTCAGAAAGACTCATTTCTTTTCTTTTTTCGCCTGCACTAGTATCATCGTGAGCGATAGGTTTATACAATCTGTTATAGTATTCAATAACCATTCTGTCAGAATTGAAGTAAGCCTCAGAAGTTCTGATTGCTTGTCTCATCAATCTAGCCCATTCTTGCTTATTATTATAATAAGTAGGAATAATTTGGTTTTCGATGATGTTCATTATACATTCATGGTCTTTCCAGTGACGTTCTTCCCAAGGCATTTCATCATCAAGTCCTTCATACTCAACAGTATAACCGTTAATACCGGTAAATGTACCTTCAACAGTCCAACCGTCATAAATTGACAAGTGAAGAGCACCATTGGCATTTGCAGACATACCAGAAGTACCAGAAGCCTCAAACGGTCTTAGAGGAGTATTTAACCATACATCAGTACCTCTCTTTAACATACCTGATAGTTGAAGCTCATAACCAGGAAGAACAACAACATTCTTTAATGTATGAGAACGGCTTAACAACTTATTGAACATTTCTTTACCCATAACATCATCAGGGTGGAACTTACCTGCAAAAATAATTTGAATTTTATTTTCATCAAGAAGTTTATTAATTCTGTCTTTATCCATAAGTATAAGCCAAGCACGTTTGTAATCAGCAAATCTTCTTGCCCAAGTGATAGTTAAAACATCAGGATCAAATCTCTTACCTGCAACGTTAGCAATATACTTGAATAATTCTTCTTTCATTTCACGTTTAACAGCTAACAAGTGATCAAATGAAGATACACCGCTAACACGTTTGTCTTGCCAATAATGAAGGTTAACAGCATTGGTAATAGCTCTGATTGGGCATCTTCCTTCTACCCATTCCCACATCTTGTTAGCAACAAGCCCGTGAAGTTGAGATACAGCATTCGCTATACGGCTCATTCTTAAAGCTGCAACAGTAAGAGAGAAGTTTTCGCCGCCCAACTCAACTGCTTGCTCTCTTGAGCATCCTGCAAAGAAACCGCCACCTAATAATGTATCAACCCAGTGAACTTCATTACCTGCTGCAACAGGTGTGTGTGTTGTGAATACAGTCTTTCTCTTAACTTCTTCAAGATTGCCGTTGTATTGTCTTAATAATTCAAATGCAGCAGGAAGTGCGTGACCTTCGTTCATGTGAACTACATCAAAGTTATATCCTGCAGCTTGAAGAACTCTAATACCAGCAACACCTAAAACTGTTTCTTGAGCAATTCTTATTTTTTCATTTCCATCATACAATTTATAGGAAATACTCTTAGCCCAATCACTGTTACCTTCAATATCTGTTGTTAATAAATATACAGGGCAAGTTCCGAACAATTCAGGCGGAACTAAATATGCTTTTACTTTTACTTTTTCACCAAATGAATCAACTTCTACAGTAATACCTGTATCTGTTAAGAAATCATAATATTTTCTAATATAAGCAACTTCTACTTGACCGTTGTGGCTAATTCTTTGGTCGTAATACCCGTATGACCACAACATTGTTACACCAACCATAGGCATTTGCAGATAGCCTGCTGAAAGCATATGGGATCCTGCTAAGAAGCCCAAACCACCTGAATATGTGCTCAATGATTGATCCATTGCTATTTCCATTGAAAAATATGCTACGTTTGGTAATGCCATAATTCTATACCTTTACTTTCTCTACTACTAAACTAAGCGGAAAAATATCCGCTACATGAATATATCAATAAAAAACTATTAAATCAAGCCTTTAACCTGATTTTTACTGATATTTTTTTTTAAACTATCCTCAAACTAGCGAGAATATGAGATTGTATAATTATTAAGAATTGTTACAAAATTAATTCTAAAGTATTAATTCTTTATCATTATTATTTTTTTTGTAAAAAGAGTTAATTTAACAAAATTTGATTTGCAACGGAATTTAAATCAAATTTTAAGCAACCTAATTCTTTGCAGCTTGTTGCTCTATGTTCCCAAAGGCAAGGGCGAATAGGACAGTTATAGTTGTTAATAATTGGAGTTATATTTGAGCTTTCGGGTATCAATTTTTTATAATCTGTTGAACCAAAGAATACAAATGTTTTCGTTCCAACACCAACCGCTATATGTAGGGGAGCAGAATCTGAGCAAACAAATGTTTCAGCGGAAGAAATTAACTCAGCCAAGTTTTTTAGTGAAGAATGAGTATCAATAAATTCAACTTTAGAATCTGCGGACAAATTATCCATAATAACTTTAATGGTATCTTTATCATCATTACCGCCGGTTAGAAGAATTTTTTTACCTGATTTTGCCAAGTAATTAATCAACTCAGCCCACTCTAATGGTGAAATTGTTTTTACAACACCTTGAGAGATACTTTTTTGGCTCACGCCTGGATGAATTAGGATTGTGCCGTTTTGTTTAGACTTCAATTCAACTTTATCGAATAGTGGGTGGTTAGTAACATTTGAGGTAAGAGGAGAAACTAACCGATGATACATTTTTACAGCGTAAGTCGACTTATTAAGCTGAACCGCCGTCGTTAGAAGTTTTTCACTTAATTTACCTGTATTATAACCTATTCTGGTTTTTATACCACTTAAAAACAGCATAATACTTATCAATTTATTTGAGCCTGAAGAAATAACGCAATCATATTTTCCAAACCACATTTTAAATAAGAGATTAATCATACCAGACTTCGTTTTATTAACAAAAATAGTTTTATCGATTAAACTTGTAAGTTCAAGGATTGCCGAACTACGTTTTTCCAGAGCCAAAGTTATTTTAGCTGTGGGGAATTCTTTTTTCAAAGAAATAATAGCAGGCAGAAACAGAATTTCGTCACCAATGCCGCCTAAATTAATAAATAATATATTTTTATTCATGTTTATATTATATTATAAAAATGGTTAATAAGTCGATTACAGCAACAACTATCGGAATAGATGCTTACAAAGTAGAAGTGGAAGTTGATACATTAAATTCACTACCTTCAATGACTATTGTTGGACTACCCGATTCTGCGGTATCAGAAGCAAGGGAGAGAGTGCGTTCAGCGATTAAAAATTCGGGATTTTCTTTTCCGCAAGGCAAGGTTGTTGTAAATTTAGCACCTGCCGATATAAAAAAGGAAGGTACAAACTTTGACTTACCGATAGCAATTGGAATATTAAAAGAAGAAGGTGTTTTCCCTGATAGCAACTCACCAATAATGAAAGAACCCGAGCAAATAGGATTTATCGGAGAATTATCGCTAGACGGGACTTTAAGAGGAGTAAACGGAGCACTATCACTTGTTTTGAGTCTTAAGAATGCAGGTGTAAAATCAGTATTTGTACCAAAATCGAACGCAAATGAAGCAGGAATGGTTGAGGGCATTACTGTTTACGGAGCAAAGAACTTAGCGGAAGTTGTTCATCATTTTATAGATGAGCCTATCACTCCGACTAAAATCGATATAAAGCAATATTTATCAGATGAAAGTAATGAAGATTATCCGGTTGACTTTAAGGATGTTAAAGGGCAGCAAAAAGCAAAGCGCGCGATGGAAATTGCAGCAGCAGGCGGGCATAATCTTTTAATGAGCGGGCCGCCAGGGTCCGGAAAAACGATGATGGCAAAATGCTTAGCATCAATACTTCCTCCGCTTAACTTGGAAGAAGCTCTTGAGCTTACAAAAATATATAGTATTTGCGGGCTTTTATCTGAGAATAAGCCGTTAATAACTACAAGGCCTTACAGAGCTGTGCATCATACAGCATCTGCTTTTGGAATTATTGGCGGGGGCACAAATCCTAAGCCCGGAGAAATAACTTTGGCTCATAGAGGAGTATTATTTCTTGATGAAATTGTTGAGTTTCCAAGAAACGTACTTGAGGTTTTAAGGCAACCGCTTGAGGATGGAGAGGTTTCTATTTCAAGAGCTAAGATTTCAATCAAATATCCTGCAAAATTTATGCTTATTGCAGCAATGAATCCTTGTCCTTGCGGATATTTAGGAGATAGTACAAAGCATTGTACTTGTACAGATGTCCAAATTCAAAGATATCGTTCAAGATTATCCGGTCCTATGCTTGATAGAATTGATTTAGTAATAAATGTTCCAAAACTTTCTACTGAAGAATTAATCAACATAGATGAGAGTACAGAAACCTCTGCAGATATAAGAAAGCGAGTAATAAAAGCAAGAGAAATTCAAGCTGAACGATATAAAAACGAAGGAATTTTCACTAACTCTGAATTGAGTTCAAAACAAATTCAAAAATATTGTAAACTTGATGATAGTTCAAAGAAAATCTTATCACTTGCAGCTATAAAATACGGATTATCCGGTAGAAAATACAATAGAATTTTAAAAATAGCACGAACAATAGCAGATCTAAGCGGAGAAGAAAACATAACCTCCGCGCATATTAGCCAAGCACTACAATTCAGAATGGAAGAATAAGAATTATAATCCTACAACAGAAATACTTGTCATACCTGCATTTCTGGCACAATCCATTAGTTTTACTACGGCTCCGTGCTCTGCATCTTGCTCAACTTGGATTAACAACCCATCCTTATATTCTTTAACAGATGATGCAATTAACTTTTCTAAATCTGACACAGGAACTTCTGTATCACCATTGTAGTACTTATTATCACTTGTAACAGTGAACTGCATTACTTTTGTATTCATATTATCATGCTGTTCTTGCGTAACAACTTCAGGCACTTTTAAATTTAAACCTTGCTGATCTAACAATGGCGCTATTACCATCATTATGATTAACAATACTAAAAATATATCTGTCAATGGTGTTATATTAATTTCATTAAAACTGTCACGCATATATTTTCCTTTAGATTACGATAAAACTATGATTGAGTATTATTTTTTAATTCATTATCTTGGAGTTTTTTCTGGTCCTTCTTGTTAAGCGGTTCTCCGGCGACAATGAGCTTTTGGTATTGAGCAGACTGAGCTGCACTCATAATTTCAAGAATAACAGCACTTTTAGTTTTTTCATCAGCTTTAACAACAACTTCGGGCTTTTCAAGAGATGGTTTTAGGTTTGCAAGTGCGTCAGTTAAATTCTCATTTTGAACTCGTTCACCATTTAGATAGATACTGCCGTCTCTTGTTACGGATACAGTTGCATTTTGCTGTTCAATTGAAACACCGCTGTTAATTTCCGGCATTGTTATCGCATTATCCATTGATTGGAAAGTTGGAGCAACAACCATCATTATAATCAGTAGTACAAGAAATATATCCGTCAATGGCGTGATATTTATTTCTGTAAACATTGTATTTTTTTTACCGGAACTCATTGCCATATTTCAATACCTTTATACTTTTAACCCAGAATTTGAAGCTGAATGGAATTGTTCTTCCTCTGAATCAGCAAAACTCAAGAATAACAATTTAATTAATTGGAAATTAGACTCGAAATCTTTAACTGTATTTTGGAAAGCGTTATAGAAAATAACAGCAAGAATAGCAACTCCCAAACCAAAAGCTGTAGCAATAAGAGCAGAACCAATACCTGTTGCAACAGCAGCAGACTGATTACCCTGAACCGCCAAATCTTGGAAGGTATAAAGAATTCTAACAACTGTACCAAACAAACCTAAGAACGGAGCAACACCACCTATAGTACCTAAAATAGGAAGTTTATCTTCCAATTTCTTTACAGCTAAACTTGATGAAATATCAAATGAACGAGAAAAACCTTTTCTTTGATCTGTATAAATTCTAACAGCTTCTTCTGTAAGCTCACCATATATTCCGCCACATTGAATAGCAATGTTGTTAGCATTAATCAAATTATCATTAGCTAATTCTTTTGATAATTTCTGAATAAACGGTCCAACTTCACGTTTATTAGCATTGTAATAAGTCCAACGATTGATAATAACACCAATAGCAAGAATTGAACAAACTAAAATCGGTAATAGTACCGGCCAATCCATTTTAATCGCATCTAAAAGTAATTCCATAATTTATATCCTCATTTCTATTAATATCTTGACGCACCAAATACGTTGTAATCAAACGTAAATTGAATATCAATACTTTGTCCTCTGTAATCAGCCGGTAAAGGTTTAAACGGAGCGGTCAACTCAACAGCTTTGAGGGCTGCAGCATCAGCGCTTTGTAACCCTGACGACTTGTAAACTCTACAAGACAATAATCTACCGTCTTTTGCAATTTTAAATAAAAGTACAACTCTTTTGCTTTCATTACCCTTTGGCGGATCCCAATTAAGTTTAATTTTACGTTGCAATTCTCTCATATATGGCCCAAAATCGGGTTCTCTAAGAGCATCAATACCTGGAGCACCACCTCCACCACCGGGGTTTCCTGCATTATACCCGCCGCCGCCAGAACTTCTTCCGAGTTGCCCGCCTCCGCCGGATGAACGACCAGTAGAAGGTGACAAAGACGGTGCAGGTGCAAAAGTACTTCCTAAACCAGCAGTTGTAACAGGACCTCCTGAAGTTTTAGCACCACTAGATGAACCACTGCCGGAAACAGGACCGGTTGCAAGAGTCTTACCAATCGGAGCCTTTGGTGGTACCGGAACCGTAAACGCACTTGATGGTTTAGCAACAGGTTTTGGAGCCGCCATCGGCTTTGGAGAAGGTGCCGGAGTTGGCGGTGCCGGTTTTGCCTGTGAAGGTTTTGGAACAGGTTGCTGTACCGGCTTCTGCACTTGCTTTTGTACAGGCTTTTGCTGCTGTACAGGTTTTGAAACTTTTTGTGGAGCAGGGGTCGATGGCTTTGCCTTTGGCTTTTGTGCCGCAGGAGCCGGTGATGGTTTCTGTGATGGCCCTGCTGCTGATGGCAAAGACACCGGACGCTTTGGATCATTTACGCCGCCGCTTCGTGAATTCATATCCGCTCTGTTTCGGGTATTAGGATTCCTTGGGGTTCCTTCATTTTGAACTAATACAAATTCTATATCCTTTTTAAATTCAGGTTTTTGGAACATTGTTAAATGTATTCCCATCAATGCCAAGATTAATGTTATTAACAATATTCCGCCAAAGGTCGCTGGATGTAGTATCAATGATATTATCAACGACTTTTCAAAAGAAACACCCTCATTACGCTCCTTGCGTGTTACCGCAGGCAGTGTAAATTGTTCCTCTCGCGAATCCTCCTCTAAATATGTATTTTTATTTCCCAATATAGTCATTATTTTCTCTTTTTGTAACTTTATTCTATATTAAACTTTGCGGATTTGTATTATCCGCAAAGGTAATATGAAAATTAGTCACCATAATCATAGCTTGATGGATTAACCGTAATCGGTTGTGTAAGAACGATATCGATTGTTGAATTAGCAGGGATTTCTACATTATCGCCCTTATCCCAAATTGATTTAGCAAGTCCTGCACCTGCACCAACTGCTGTACCAAGTGCTGCCCCTTTTCCTACACTGCCGCCTGCTAAAGCTCCAAACACAACGCCTGATAACGCACCTGCTCCGGCTCCAACTGTTAAGTCTTTTGCATAATCTTTCGTTACGTCTAACTTTGTTCCACCAACCAATACACCTGTATTATCGCTTGTTGCGATTATACCTGAAATTGGAATTGCAACACCATAAGGGGTCAATATCTGAGTAAATCTTATTGCCAATTTACCATTCATACTGCCTCTTTTAGCCTTACTTGTTTCTATTACTATACCTGAAACAGTACTTCCCGCCGGCGCTATTAACTTGTTGTTATAATAAAAGTCAGAACCTAATGCTGCAGATACCGTTTGTCCTAACGTTGTATATTCTGAACTAATTGGTGTTGTAACAACTATACCCATTTTGGTTCCAGCTGGAACTGTTACAACGTGACCTTTTAACTGCGCTGTATTATTATATGATGACACAGGCACTAATGGTTGTTGATAATATTGTTGTTGATATACCGGTTGTGTTTGTGCCGGTTGATATTGGTAATTTGAACCTGCATATACACTTCCTGCTGTTAGCATCATTACGCCCGCTAAGGTATATAAAATCTCTTTTTTCATTATACTACCCTCCTTACATCACTATTATTATTTTAATATCTCTTAAAAATATGTCAATTCTGTTAACCGCATAATTATTACTTTTCATTATCTTTACCTTTCAAGTTTTATAATTATGCTTCAATAACGATTATCTTTTTCAAAAGTTCATTTCTTAGTCCTACTATTGAGGAGTAAACTCCCCCTTGGGTTCAATATATCTCATATAGCTATAACAATTCATCTCTATTGAACCATATATAAGTTTCATTATACCATCTTTATACGGTAAAAGTCTAACAAACATTATATCTTTTTCCCCAAAATCGTCGTCCGTCTCTCTTACCTTTATTTTTGCTTTTAAATCGTGCGCTTGATAAAAATTCAAATATGCGCCATCTTTCTTCTTTTCAGATATTACTCTATAATATCCCTTTTCAACTATCTTATTATCTATCACAAAATCCACTGGAAACTGTATTATTTGTTCCTCTAATTCAGGATCTTTTAAAGTCTGATCAGGTAAATCCTCTAATGTTGCATCTAATTCTTTGTGTAAACTGCTCCCCTTGAACTTCTTTAACTTCTTTTTCTTCTCCTTTTCGGCCTTTTCATTTTTCTTTTCTTCTAATGCATTTATAGTTTCTTCATATTGCTGATTTGGGATTACCTCTTGCCTATCCCACATACTGTTGAAATCTTCATAATCAGATGCATTAATATTTGATACACCATAACTTGCTGGTACCATTATTAATATTAATACTATCGACTTTATTAATTTCTTCATAAATTCATTTTAATATTTTTCACTCAAAAGTAAAGGAGGATTTTTTTATATTTTATTTCTTATATCTAAATTCTAAAATCCTGCTATAACTATATTATAAACCAATTATGTTAACTTTTGTAACAAATTTTCTAAAAGTTGAAATTCTTATCGCGATATATACTTTATATATAAGTAACCAATAAAGAAATAAACTCCAAACCTTTCATACAACCTACACACTAACCTTCTACACATGAGGAATTATTAAACAAAATTCCAAACCTTTCTTCAAAAGAGAGGTTTTTTTTTACGCCATATCACTCAATATCATATAATGCGGCTTCTGTATCACAATCAAGGTCTAAATTATTTTTCTCAATATAATCAATAACCAAATCTTTATACTTATCAGGTATAATAGAGTCATTTAAGCGACCTTGAATTTCATAAACCCTGTTATCGAGTGTTCGAATACAGATTTCAGGCTCACCATTTTCGATATAGATTCTAAACCCAAATTGCTTAACGTAGATATTACTTACAATCCCTTTAGTACACCAAGTTTTTCTGGAAAGCGTATTAAGTAACTCCGTATTCTTTTCAGCCTGTTTAGGCGTTTTCGCTACAGGAATTTCGACCCACCCATCCTTACAATATGGTACCGTTTTAGCTAACATTATTTCTTTTAAATGTTTGCTATACAGCTTAGAGATTTCGAATTGAAACTCCTTATCCAATGCAACAGCACCTTCGATATCAGCAACTGTTTCTTCAAATACTGTACTGTTAAAAATTGGAGGAATATTATCATTATCAGGTTTCAAATTTTTGATAAGAGAAGCAATTGACAACAAAGCAATAGAAGTAGAATATTCCCCAAGTCCCTCTTGCCATTGTTGTAATATTGTTTTTCTATATCCTTCTGTTTCTTTGCTTTTGCCCTTTAGCGGCTTATCAAAGACAAATTTATTTAATTTTTCTTGGGTCCAAACATAGAAATCTTTTAGTGAATTAAACTTTTCTATAGGCGCCTTGAATTTTCTCATACATGAGTAATCCAAGCCGTCAAACTGTGAGGCCTTCATAGCAGAAAAATTTAATTTTTGCGGGGAATTTTTTCTGTTATATTCATAATAATTTGAGGATGAGTATACATCCAAGTGTTTAGTGATACTATTAATTTTCATATTTATTGCTATTTATTTAATTGTAGTGTTATATATTCAAATATTTTATAAACTATCCCCGGGGCAAAATGATATACGCCATTTGTTGGGTTAATTTTCAATACTGAATTTTTAGAATCAATCTTTGCAACAGTAGCAAGGAATTCTTTGTTAGCAGCATTAAAGGTAATATATCCGCCTTTTGACTGGATTTCTTCTATTTTAAAATTATTAGCTTCAATAGCTGCAAGGGTTAGTTCAAACAAATTATCAATATCAGTTTGGTAATTTTTAACACAAATATCAAAATCGACATCAACAGGCGTAGTCAAAGGGTTTTGAGCTTGCTGGTTTTGTTTATTTTGCTGAACACTAGCAGGATAAACAGGATTATTCTTTGGCGGCTGAACCGTAGTATTTACATTATTTTGCTGAACAGGAGTTGCCTGAACTTTTATTGGCGTCGCAGATTGCTGAGTTTCAGGTTTAGCCAAATTAACCGCCTTCACTTGAGGTTTGGAGTCCATTGGAGCTAAATTAACCGCTTTTACTGCAGGAATAACTCTTTGCTGCTCATCAGCATAAGCAACTGTCGAAAATATTAACAATAATAAACCTAAAATCTTTACTCGTTCCAAGTTGCCCCCGATGCTATATCTACTTCCAGCTTAACCTTCAATGGCTGACCTAATTCCATTGACTCTTTTACCAATGATATTATTTCTTCAAGCTCATTGTTAGGCACTTCAAAAATCAGTTCATCGTGAACTTGTAATATCATTTTTGTTTTATAATTTCCCTCGGTAAGTCGCTTATCTGCCTCTATCATTGCCATTTTTATTAAATCTGCCGCACTACCTTGAAGCGGTTGATTAATTGCAGCACGTTGTGCAAACTCTCGGATCTGAAAGTTTGTACTTGACAGCTCTGCTCCCAGATAACGCCGTCTGCCATACATTGTTTCTACATACCCATTCTCCGCAACAAACTCACGCTCATAGTCCATATATTCACGAACTTTTGGAAAATGTTCAAAATACTTATCTATAAATTCTTGTGCCTCTGCTGGTGTTACACCTATTGATTTTGCTAAACCATACTTTGATTGACCATACACTATACCAAAGTTAACTGCTTTTGCCTTTCTTCTCATTTCTTTGGTTACAGCATCCGGCTCTACCCCAAAAACTTTTGATGCTGTTTGAGTGTGAACATCTATTCCCTCATTAAACGCTTGTATTAAATGCTCGTCACCTGAAACGTGCGCCAATAATCTTAATTCAATTTGAGAATAATCTGCTGATAATATCACACTGTTTTCTTTATCTTCTGCACAAAACGCATTTCTTATTCGGTTTCCTTCTTCAGTTCTTGCAGGAATATTTTGCAGATTCGGATTTGATGAAGATAATCGGCCTGTAGTCGTCAGTGCTTGATTAAATGTTGTATGCACCCTGCCATCTCGTTTATCTGCCAACGTTGGTAAAACATCTGTATACGTTGATTTTAGTTTACTGAATTTTCTATGCTGCAAAATATAATCACAGATTTCATTATCTTCTGCCAACTCTTCCAATACTTCTGCAGAAGTTGTTCGGGATTTCTTTTTCTTTGATTTTATTCCCAACTTATCATATAAAATTTCAGCCACTTGCTTTGGTGAGTTTATATTAAAAGGAGTTCCTGCCATCTGGTATATAAAATCTTCCAATTCTGCCAATTTTTCACGCATATATTCAGATAATTCTTTAAGGCAAGAAGTGTCTATTGCAACACCGTTATACTCCATTTTAGCCAGAATAACCGTCAACGGAACTTCTATTTCTTCTACCAATTTTTGTTCTTTATCAGTAAGTGTTTTTTGCCAATAATCAGTAAGCTGCTTTATTGTGTAAACACAATCACATATATAAACTTTATCATTCAAGCCTGATTTATCGCGCTCTGTCATTATATGGTTTATAAAATCTAAACTTTGAGCATCTAGTGAATGATTTCTGTTTGGGTCGCTAACATAACTTGCAAGCATAACATCATAGATTAAGCCACCATAAACTACACCCATATCCATTAAGGTTTTAATATCAGTCTTTGCATCCCAAGAAAGTTTTTTAACCTCACCTGATTCTATTAACGGGCGAAGAATATCAAAATACTCCATTGGGAAATAATAAGTTTCTTTTGCTGAAACACCAAAACCGATTAAACTCTTTTTATCATCATAAAGTCCTTTTAATGCAATTTCTTGCTCTTTTAAAAGTTCCCCTGCTATCTTTTTAGCTTCTGACTCGTTCTCAATTATTTTATAAGTAAAATCAACATCATTAACAGACTCTTTTAAAACTTGAGTGAACAAATTTTGCTGAACTCCAACACTCTCGTCTTCCTTTGATACTTTAGGTATAAGAACCTGTTGAGCGCTATCACTAACTGTTTCACAAGCTGATGAAGAATTAAATGCCGATAAAATTTTGTTTATGTTTTTTATAAAACTATAAAACTGCATTCCACGTAAAAAGTCTGAAACTTTTTCTAAATCAGGAGTAACAACACAAGCGGAATTAATATCAAAATTAATATCTACATCTCTTATAATTGTTGCAAGCTCTTTACTAAGAATAGCAGATTCTTTACCTTCGCAAACCTTCTCTCTTAGTGCTTTTTCCGGAATATTCTCACAATCAGCCAATACCGATTCCAAATTCGGGTATCTTGATAATAACTTTTGAGCTGTTTTTTCTCCAATACCTCTTATTCCAGGGATATTATCACTTGTATCACCCCTTAACCCCTTATAATCAGTTATTTGAGACGGATACACTCCCAATTTTGCATATACTTGGTTTTTATCGTACTCAATTAACTCTCCCTTGCTAGGGATAAGTACCTTAACATGCCCCTCATCATCTATCAACTGAAAAGCATCCTGATCCCCTGTCAGAATTAATGTGTTATTACCGGACTCCGACGCTATCCTTGATATAGTTCCGATAACATCATCCGCTTCAAAACCTTCTTTTGTATAAATCGGAATATCAAAAGCCTTTAAACCCTCTATAATCAAACCCAACTGAACACGCATTGCATCAGGCATGCTTTCTCTATTTGCCTTATATTGGTCATACTTTTCAACTCTGAAAGTCTGTCTGCCAACATCAAATGCTACGGCTATAAAATCAGGCTTTATCTTCAAAAGCAGATCAAAAATCGCCTTAAAAAAACCGTAAACAGCCCAACTTGGAACATTTTGAGCTGTTTTCATTCCTGTACGTTCTAAAGCAAAATACTGTCTGAATGCTAAAGAATGACCATCTATTAAGATTAAGGTTTTTCTCATGCTATTTCCGCTTCACTCTTTTTGGGCAAGTGGATTAACTCCGCCTGATTCATGTTTTCTACCATTTCTTTAGTGATGACATATTTTGTAACATCATCTTTACCCGGTATCTCATACATTATATCAAGCATCAATTCCTCAACTATTGATTTTAATGCCCTTGCTCCCGTTTTACGCTTAATTGCTTTCTGCGCTATTAGAGTTACAGCATCATCTTCAAACTCTAAATCAACGCCATCCATCTTTAATAAGCATTGATATTGCTTAATTACAGCATTCTTTGGCTCTGTTAAAATCATTTTAAGAGTTTTTTCATCTAGAGCATCCAAAACTGCATAAACAGGAATACGCCCAATAAATTCAGGTATCAAACCGAACTTTAACAAGTCTTCAGGTTGCAACTTCTTAAGAAGTTTTGCTTGTTGCGCTTCTTTTTCTGCTTGCGTAGCAGGTGCTTTAGTTCCAAACCCGATAGATGAGCCTTCTTTTACACGGTGTTCAATAATCTTATCCAAATCAACAAATGCACCGCCTACTATGAATAGAATGTTCTTTGTATCTATTTGGATAAATTCCTGATGAGGGTGTTTTCTTCCGCCTTGTGGTGGAACATTCGCTATTGTTCCCTCTATCATTTTTAACAACGCCTGTTGAACACCTTCACCTGATACGTCACGAGTTATTGATGTGTTTTCTGATTTTCTTGCAATCTTATCAATTTCATCAATATATATTATTCCTCGTTCAGCTTTTTGCGCATCATAATCAGCATTTTGATACAACCTTAAAAGGATATTTTCAACGTCGTCACCAACATAACCTGCTTCGGTTAATGTTGTTGCATCAGCAACAGCAAACGGTACATCTAACATCTTAGCCAAAGTTTGCGCTAATAATGTTTTACCGCTACCTGTCGGACCTACCAATAATATATTTGATTTTTGAATTTCTACATCTGAATTTTCTTTATTATGCATCAAACGTTTATAATGGTTATAAACAGCAACCGACAAAACCTTCTTTGCATCATCTTGACCTACTATATGCTCATCAAGATACGCTTTTATTTCTTGGGGTTTTGGTATTGACTTTGTATCAATATCTTGTTCTTCTGTTTTTTTATCTTCTTCAGAATTTTTTCCTTCAAAGAATTCTTCATCAAGAATTTCATTACAAAGCTCAACGCACTCATCACAAATATACACGTCCGGACCCGCAATCAGTTTTTTAACCTGATCCTGAGTCTTTCCGCAAAATGAACATTTTAATCTGTCATTTGACGACATATTTTTCTCCTATTACATAGAGTCTTTGGTTACAACCTTATCAATCATACCATACTCAAGAGCTTCTTCCGGAGTCATAATGTAATCTCTGTCTGTGTCTTTTTCGATTTTCTTTAATGATTGACCGGTATTAGCCGCAAGGATTTCGTTTAAAGATTTCTTAATTCTAATGATTTCAGCAGCCTGAATTTCGATATCGGTTGCTTGACCTTGCGCACCGCCTAACGGTTGGTGGATAAGTACTCTTGAATGAGGAAGTGCCATTCTCTTGCCCTTCGCTCCTGAAGAAAGAAGGAATGCACCCATTGATGCAGCTTGACCCAAACATATTGTACATACGTCTGCTCTTATGTGCTGCATTGTATCGTAGATGGCAAAACCTGCTGTAACACTTCCGCCTGGGCTGTTTATGTATAGCATAATGTCTTTTTCCGGATTTTCACTGTCCAGTAATAACATTTGAGCTACTATTAAGTTCGCTACCATATCATCAATCGGTGTTCCGAGAAATATTATTCTTTCTCTTAACAATCTTGAAAATATATCAAACGATCTTTCGCCACGGCTTGATTGCTCTATTACTACAGGTATATAACTCATCTCTTTTCCCTTTCTTTCTACAGAAACATTATACATTATTTTTCAGATTTAAACAAACTTTATTGTATTGTTGGCTAATAAGAACTCTACAACTTTTTCTGTTAAAACCTGTTGTGAAATTTGATTTAACATCTGTGGATTGCTTCCCATTTCTTTTAACATAGTTTTTGGATCCATGTTATAGATTTGAGCCATTGATGAAAGTTTCGCTGTGAAGTCTGCCGGTTCTACTTTAACCTTTTCTTGTTCTGCTATCTTATTGATTATCATAGAACTCTTTATTCTGTATAGAGCATCTTCTTTTAATTCCTTCATTATTTCATCATAGCCATGAGATTCCAATGCTTGTTCCCAAGTGAAGCCTTGCATTTTTAATCTTTGTTTGTATTCTTCAAGCAAGATATCTGCTTCTCTTTGAATCATTGGTTCTTGAACATCCAATTTGGTTGTTTCAATAATTTTGTCCATTAATGCTTTTTCTGACGCTGCTCTGTCTGCATTTGATTTTTGATTATCTAAATACTTTTGAATATCAGCCTTTAGTTCATCCAAAGTCTTAAACGGACCTGCTTTTTGAGCAAATTCATCATTTAATTCAGGAAGTTTTCTTGTCTTGATTTCGTTTATCTTACATTTGAATACTGCCGGCTTTCCTGCCAATTCTTTTTGGTGATAATTTTCAGGGAAAGTAACGTTGATTTCAAATTCTTCATTTAAAGGTCTGTCAACTAATTGATCAGCAAAACCCGGAATAAATCCTGAATTTGCTAAATCCATTGAATAATTCTTAGCATCGCCATGCTCAATTTTCTTTCCGTCTACAAATCCTTCAAAATCAAATACGATTACATCGTCTTTTTCTGATTTTCTGTCTACTACAAGCTCGTAGCTTGCTGCTTGCTTACGAAGTTTTTCTAATTGTTCATCTACAGCATTTTCTTCTTGCTTCAAGCCTGCTACTTCCAATGTTAGTGATTTATAATCGCCTAATGTAATTTCAGGCATCAATTCTGCTTTTGCAACTATTTTTAAATCTTCACCGATTTTGAACTCGTAAGATTCAACATAAGGTTGTGTTGCAACGTTCAAATTATTTTCTTCGATTACCTGACTCATTATCTTAGGTAATTCGCTTTCTAATGCTTCATGCTTAATTCTGTCTTCACCAATATTTTGTTCAACAACATTTCTTGGCGCTTTCCCTTTTCTGAACCCTGGTATATTTACATATTGTGCTAATCTCTTACAAGCCTTGTTGTAAGCATCTACTGCATCTTGAGCAGGTATTTCTATATTAATTTTTACAATATTTTGTGGTTCTTTTTCGATTGTTGCTTTCATATCTTTGTCCTCTATTACTCCTTTTTTACCCAACCAGAGTACTACAAACATGCTCCAAGTGCAACTGCTTGAGCTAAAATAATCATACTCATTAAAAAACAGTCGGTTGAATAACCGACTGTTTTTATAAAAATTTTATCAGTTATATTATTTATTTACAGTGCTCTTGATGTGCAATTCTCTTAACTGTTGAATAGATGCTTCACCTGGGGCATCACTCATCAAGTCTTTTGCACTTGCATTCTTTGGAAATGCTATTACATCACGGATTGACTCTGTTCTGCAAAGTAATGCAACCAATCTATCCAAACCGATTGCCAAACCGGCATGCGGAGGAGTACCATATTGAAGTGCATTTACCATAAATCCGAATTTTTCGGTTGCTTCTTCTTCGGTTAAGCCCAATGCCTTAAATATTTTCTTTTGAACCTCTGATGAGTGAATTCTTACTGACCCGCCACCTAATTCAGTACCGTTATATACAATATCATAAGCTATTGACTTAACGTTTCCTAAATCACCGCTATCCAATTTATCCAAATCGTTCAAATTAGGTGAGGTGAACGGATGGTGCATTGCCATATATCTGCCTTCTTCTTCTGAGTATTCAAACATTGGGAAGTCTACTACCCATAGAAGATTATGCTTGTTTTCATCAATCAGATTTAATGACTTACCAAAATGTAGTCTTAATCTGCCCATTATGTCATAAACAAGTTTCGGCTTATCTGCCACGAAGAAAATTATATCTCCTGCTTCAGCTTGTGCTCTTTCTTGAATTTGTTTTGCTTGTTCTTCGGTTACAAATTTCAATACAGGAGACTTTGCTGTTCCGTCTTCATTATAAATTATATTAGCAAGAGCTTTTGCACCGAATGATACTGCAAGTTTTGTAATATCATCTATATCTTTTCTTGAATATTTAGCACCGCCAGGAATTCTTATACCTCTTACAATTCCGCCGTTTTGAAGTGTTTTCTTAACGATTTCAAACTCAGATTGTAAAATGATATCGCCTATATCAAAAAGCTCAAGCCCAAATCTTGTATCAGGCTTATCTGAACCGTATCTGTCCATTGCTTCTTGCCAAGGCATTTGAATAAACGGAGGCTTAATTTCAACTCCTGCAGCCTTAAACGCATCTACCAACAAACCTTCTACAGTCTTGATTACATCTTGTTGTTCAACAAATGACAATTCCATATCAATTTGTGTAAACTCAGGTTGTCTGTCTGCTCTTAAGTCTTCATCTCTAAAGCATTTTGCTATTTGATAATATTTTTCTATACCGCCAACCATCAACAATTGTTTAAATATTTGCGGTGATTGAGGAAGTGCGAAGAACTTGCCTTCTTGTACTCTTGACGGTACAAGATAATCTCTTGCACCTTCAGGTGTTGTCTTAATCAATATAGGAGTTTCAACCTCCATAAATCCTTGATTATTAAGGTAGTTTCTTACAGCTTGAACAATATTATGTCTTGTCTTCAAGTTATGAAGCATTTTTTCGCTTCTTAAGTCCAAGTATCTGTATTTTAATCTGATATCTTCTGATACGTTTTCATCACCAATTGCAAACGGTAAAACCTTTGACTCTGATAAAATTTCTACTGATTCAGGATACATTTCTACCTGACCTGTAGGATATTTTTCATTATATGTTTCCTCAGGACGTCTTGTGATTTTTCCTGTAACTGTTATTACATATTCGCTTCTCACTTTTTCCAATGCTTTATGTACCTCAGGGTTAATTTGAGGGTTAGCTACTATTTGGAAAAATCCGCTTCTGTCTCTTAATTCTATAAATAATATCCCGCCTAAATCTCTTACTGTTGATACCCAGCCGGATAATGTTACTTGTTCACCTACATTGCTAAGATTTAATTCGCCGCAATTATTAGTTTTCAAACGTGTTTTCAATTTATTTTCTCCCTATTAAAAGTATTTGCTCTCAAATTTTAACAAAAACAAAAACAATTGTGAAGGTTTTAGCCAAAAAAGTTTAATTTTAATAAACATTTCTACATTTTTTATTAAAATTATATATATTTTTACAAAATTAAAATCATAACCGAGCCTATTATCATAATAACAGTTCCGATAAATTTCCTTATCATATCGCCTTCATGAAAAATCTTAAATCCCAAAAACAAATTCACAACAGAAGATAATTGAAACAAGGCAAGCGCTGGGCCGACTTCCATTTTAGAAAAAACTATATTTGTTGAAAATTGCATAACAGATAAGCAAATAGCCGCTAAAAAATACAATTTCCAATCATTTTTTTGTGGGAAATTAAACTTTTTACCACAAAAAGCTACAAATACCGAGCCAAACACAAGTCCCGAAAAACACCACAGAATAAAAGAGATTTGAGGAGAAGATAAAAGTATTATTTTCTTAAGCATACTTGCTTCAAAACCTGTGAATACAAGAGCCAAAACTCGCAAAGCGATTGATAGCCACAAGTTTTTTGCCAAACAGTTACCTTTATTAGGAGTTATGAGTATTAAACTTCCAACAACTATCAGAAAAATTCCAAAGATAGAAACCAAAGGCGGTAATTCACCTAAAAGCAAAAAAGCACTGATTAACCCGACAACTGATTTATATGAATTGAGAGGTCCTAATATGGACAATTCACCGTAATAAAGAGCTTTTATAAGACAAACCGTTCCCAATGAACAAAACAAACCCGCCCCCAAAACATAACACCAGAACTCAGCGGAATAAACTCTCCAATTAACTAAAAACGCAGGAATCACACACACAATACTCATCAATAAATTGACATAGAAATTAACCCACAGTGACGAATTAGCCTCGCCTAACTTTTTCTGGCAAGCATTTGCTATAGGGTTAGACACTATACGAAATATTAATGCCAAAGGCAAAACAAACATACACCGCTACTCCGCATAATTAAGAGTTTTTAATTCTTCTAAAACCGATTTATCCGCACTCTCAAAATAAATCCTCAACAACGGTTCCGTTCCGCTCGGGCGAATTAGAATTGTTGTATCATCACCAAGATACAACTTTACTCCGTCAATATCGTTAATTTTTGTTACATCAAATCTGCCAATATTTTTTATATCTTTGTACTTAGAAATTATCTTATTTATTTCACCTCTATCAGAAAGTTCCAAATCTATTCTGTCAGTGTAAAATTTTGCACCTGTTAGTTCGTATAACTCATTTCTAAGCTCTGTAAGAGTTTTTCCTGAATAAGCCATTGCTTCTAATATTAACAAATTAGCAAGTATTCCGTCTTTCTCGGGGATATGTCCACCGATACTTAATCCGCCTGACTCCTCTCCGCCTATGATTGTTTTATTTTTACGCATCGCTTCGCCGACATGTTTGAACCCAACTGCCGTTTCAACAACCCCTACGCCTAATTTCTCCGCTGCTTTTTCTATTAACATACTTGAGCCTACTGTTTTTACAATTACACCCTCTGCCCCTTTATGTTCTATTAAGTGCTTTGCAAGTATTGATATAATTTCGTTTGGCGAAACATATTCACCGTTTTCATCTATAACGCCAAACCTGTCTCCATCTCCGTCATTTGCCAAACCTATACAGCCAAGCTCTTTTACTTTATCTATCAATGGCTTTAAATATTTTGGCTTCGGATCTGGCATACAACCGCCAAAATTATAATCATGCTCCATTCTTATTGATTGATATTTTATACCCGCATTATCTAAAATTTTATCAAAATATCCAATTGTGCTTGAATACAAGCCATCAAATACAAACTTGATACCTGATTCTTTTATACGTTCAAAATTGATTAATTCGTGCAAATGTTTTTCGTACTCGTCAAAAAAGTCAGCAACGGTAATTTCTTCATAATCAATCGAAACAATTTTTTTACCTATATTACTCATAATCTTTGAAGTAATGTCATCTGTTGCAGGTCCTGCATAATCAGGAATAAATTTCATCCCCAAATACTCAGGAGGATTATGTGATGCCGTAAACATTATTGCACAAGAATTAGTTTTCCCTGCATAATACGCAAGCACAGGTGTAGGAACTATTTTATGGGATAACTTAACTCTAAATCCCTGATTTGATAGTATTCCCGCACACAACCCCGCATATTCATTTCCCATCCTTCTCGGGTCATATCCGATTAATATTTCTTTACCCAATCCATACTCATCAAAAATATATTTACCTATTGCGTTTGTAGCCAAGATAAAGTTTTCTTCGTTAAAATCTTTACCGAGAATTCCTCGCCATCCATCTGTTCCGAATTTAATATTTGCCATTTTACACTTCCTTTTATTATAATTGTACCATAGGAGAGTTATATGTTTGAAAATATTGAAGAAATTGTATGCCTCGGTCAAGGTGGAAGTAACAGTGAAATAGCATTAGACAGGTTTTATGATAAATACAAAATCAGCGTTTATAAAAGAAGCCTGAGAACAATACCTGAATGTGTGCAATACGTTGAACAAAATCCAAGCGTAATAGGTATTATTCCTCTAGAAAATAGTATTGAGGGGACAATCCCTATAACCAAAGAATGCCTTATTTCACCAAATTACAGTAATGTAAAAATCCTTGCTCAAACTAAAATTCCTGTACACAATTGTTTACTGTCAAAAACGACTGAATTCTATTCAATTACAGGCATAATAGCCCACCCAAATGCTATTACTAACTGCCAAGCATTTATCAAGAATGAAATGCCTGCAAATATGAATATTATCCTTGCAGATGATATGGCAGAGGCAGCAGGCATGCTTAACCGATACAATTTGACTTACTCAATGATTGGTACAGAAAAAACAGCTCAAATTTATAACTTAAACATACTAAAACGTGATATTGATAATCACGAAAACCTAAGTATGCGTTGCATTGTAATAGGGAATTGCAAAACTGAACCTACAGAAAACGATACAACCAGTATTGCACTTTTCTTACAAGACCGCAAAGGCGCATTACTTGATATGGTTAAAGTCTTTGTTAACTACGATATCAATATCTCACAAATTAATTCACAAATGTGCGAAGGCGAATCAAACAGACAAGCAGTATTCATAGACTTTGACGGACACATAAATGACGATAAAGTAAAATCCGTTCTTAATGATTTGAAACCATACGCTGAGGAAATAAAATTCATAGGTTCCTATGGTAATTTCTAAATAAAAAAGACCTCTTAAAAAAGAGGTCTTTTTTATTATAAAACTTAAGCCGCAACTTTTTCGTGTAGAACAATATCACCACTTTTTAAAGTCTCAGGAACATTTATAACCCTTTGATTAGTACTTCCTACCCAGTGAACTTTTTCATCTTTTAAATCAAGTACAAACTCACCGTCACAAAGTACATCCAAATCAGATATTCCGTCTAAATCCTTTATTTCTTCCCATAAATAGCCTGTATATAACCAAGCAGTCTTATTAGGATAAAGTTTTTTAAACTTCTTAATCAATCTTGCAACTTCTTCCCTGTTCATCGGATGAAGCGGATCCCCGCCGGAGAAAGTAATACCCGAAATGTGAGCAGGCTTTAAAGCCTCAAATAACTCGTTTTCAGCAGCCTCATCAAAAGGAATTCCACTTGTTAGTTCCCAGGTTTGAGGATTATGGCACTCATGACAGTGATGTGTACATCCACTAACCCACAAAACTACACGCAGGCCGTCTCCATTTAACATATCGTCTTTTGTTATATTATGATAATTCATTACATGCTCACCCTATCTGAAATTTCTTCCATTTTCGCATCATTTAATCTTGTATCTCCTTTAACACGGGAGTAAGATAGATAACCATTCATACGTTCAATCTTTGTTAAATTCTTACTTCCACATTTTGGACATACATCCATTGCCAATTCTTGGTGACCACAATCATCACAATACGCTAAAGATAAGTTTACACCTTCATAAAATCCCATATCCATTGCTCTGTGGATTAAAGATTCTATTGCCTCTTTATTATAAGAGATAGGATATTTAACATATTGAATTTTTCCGCCATTCAACAAGTCCCAGAATCTTTTTTCCAAATCTTGCTTTTGAATTGGTGTTATATCTTCACTAACATGGCAGTGGAAACTGTTTGAAACATACCCTCTGTCAGAAACATGTTCTACAACACCATATTTCTTACGGAATTGTTCTATTTGCAGACCGCATAAACTTTCTGCAGGAGTACCGTATATAGCATACAATCTATGGTCTTGTTCTTTATATTCATTAACCTTCTTATTAATATAACGCATTACTTCAAGCGCAAACTCACCATCTTGAACAAGTGATTTTCCATTATATAATTCTTGAAGTTCATTTAAGGCCGTAATACCAAATGAAGCTGTTGCTGACTCAAGAAGCGGTTTAATCTTTTCATGGTGTTTCAAATGACCGCCGTAAAATCCACCTTCACAATAAGCTAAAGGATTGATTGATGCTCTCATTTCTCCAAGATATTCATAAGTTCTTAAATGGATTTGTCTTATTAATTCCAAATAATAATCAAGAACTTCATAAAAATCCTTGCTTTCTTTCTTTGCCTTTGCATAAATCATTGGCAAGTGTAAACTTACAGCTCCAATATTAAATCTACCTACAAATATCGGTTTGTCATCAGCATCAGCAGGTTCAGCCCCACCTCTTTCATACCAAGGCGAAAGAAATGCTCTACATCCCATTGGTGATACTACTCGTTTGTATTTCTTATACATACTTGCGACATAACCTTCTCCAGTCAATGATAACCAGTCCGGATACATTGTCTTTTGCGAGCACTCCACACCTGCTTCATATACATCATATAATTCCTTGTCTTTTCCGTGAAGCTCTTCATCGTATAAGAAAACTATTTTAGGGAATAATACAGGCTTCTTATTATCCTTTTTACCTTGTCCTTTAGCATGAACTCTTAAAATAGTCATTGATGCCATCTTTTCAAATTCACCGGTTCCAAGCCCTAATGTAATTGTAATAAACGGATAATCACCACGTGATGATGCTACCGTATTAAACTTGTATTCCCAGCCTTGATATCCTTGCTCAAAATCGTTTTGAACATCCTTCAACGCCTCTTCTCTAGCCTTTTCAAACGAAAGCCCCATACATATATATCTGTTATATTGCTTATCATAAGTCTTTTGAGCATAAGGGGCAAGTAATTTATCTACCTCTGCAACTGTAAATCCACCATACTGTTGGCTTGCAGCTGCCATTACAATATCTCCGATTACATCAAATGCTACATCCAATGTCTTTGGTTCATTATACCAAATATTACCCATTTCAAATCCGCCTTCTAAAACAGATTTAACATCGAATAAGCAGCAGTTCATTGTATCTCGTCTTGCTGACATATCATGAATATAGATATATCCTTCTCTGATTGCTTGTAAATCTTCCACTGTTAAAAAGAACTTCTTATATAATTCTTTGTTTAACTGATTGAAAATTAATGAACGCTTTGTTGATACTAAAGCACTATCAGAGTTTGAATTTTCTTTGTCACCTATATACATAATCTTTTGGCTTTCTTGATAAACCTTATCAAGCATATGCACAAAATCTTGTTTATAGTTTCTGTAATTTCTGTAACTTTCTGCGATTTTGGGATTTACAAGCTCTAATACACTCTCTACTATGTTATGCATTGTAGCTATTTCAACTTCTTTTTTCCCAGATGAAATAACCTTCTCATCTACATAATCACAAATTGTTTTTATTTCTTCATCTGTTAGTTTTACCAACATTCTGGTTGCTGATTTCTGAATTGCTGATACAACTTTTTGAACATTATATTCTTCTCTTGTACCATCTTTCTTTATTACTACAACATCATTCAATGATGCAGTCTGAATATTTACAACTTTATTATCGCTCAAGGGTGATGTCATCCCTTTAAATACAGGATTTGTATTTGATTTGGATGCAGTACTTATACCTATCACATTTTTTTCTTGCTCTATATTATTTTGCATTTCAAATTCCTCTCCTTAGCTAACGGATTTTTCCGCAGCCAGATTTCCCAAAATCTTCTATTCTTCGCCAATTATTATCTTTTTCTATTTATTCGACTGGTTCAAACATGTCTTTTCCAACATGGCATATTGGACATTCATAATCTGACGGTTGATCTTCAAACGACACATCTTCATGTTCAGTTGGATCATATACATATTGACATACAGTACAGATATATTTTTTATTCATCTGCAATGCCTCCTTTCTAAAATTATAAAATTTCTTATATAGAGTGTCAACCGTACAAACAATGTAGTTTTTTGTCATAACGTGTTTACTTGATTTCAGACCTGTTGCAAATTTTTATTTAGCGTTAAACTAAGATATAATAGTTACTACAGATTTGTAAACTTTTTTTAATATTTCATTCTTTTTTTCATTTTGCTGGATTTCAAACCCTTAATCAAATTTAAAAATAAATTTATCATAAATTTTTGTTAAATTTATCGCATGAAAAATAAGAGATTTTACAAAATAACATGCCTATAAAAAAAATAAATCCCGTTATTATAAACGAGATTTATCTTTGATAAGTATTTCAAACAGATTGACTAAATTCTGTTTTTCCAAACACCACCTTGTCTATCAACTATACCATCATAACAAGACCAGAATCTGAACAATACTGTTAAACCTAAAAGAGCGTGAGTAATAACTTTTTCATCACTTTGATCATTAACAATTTGACCTAAGCCAGGCCATATCAATAACGATAATGCGCCTGCACCAACTGATTTTAATGAGACTTGACCATTCGTACCATGTGTACCTGCAAATGCCGGTGTCATTGACATTAATAACCCCGATAATAATATCACTGATAAAATCTTCTTCATTTATCCTCCTTTGCTAATAATTGCATATTATCACAACTGAAACTTCGTTTCAAATTTATTATAATGTTTCTCCGGAAAAGCTGTCAAAGAAATATAAATCTGAAATATTTACACCTACTTGATAATTTTTACCAACCTCAGTATTTGCCGGAATAATTGTCGAACAATCTGCATCATTCAGTTTAAAATACACAATTTTACTATTTCCTGTAAGTTCTGTAATTTCAGGTTTTACACTTATTTTACAATCACTTCCATCGAGCTTTTCGGGACGTACTCCAATTATTACATCATTCATACCGTTTAATCTGTTCATTATATCTGTCGGTAATTGAATTTTTGTTCCGTTTATTTCTACACCCTCATCTGTAACTCGAGAGTTAACAAAATTCATCTGACCCAAAAAACCCGCTACAAATTTATTTTTAGGGTTATTATAGATATTCTGAGGAGTATCAAATTGTTGAACAATACCCTTATCTAAAACCATAATTCTATCACCCATTGTAAGCGCTTCTGTCTGATCATGAGTTACATAAATAAATGTAGTTTGAAGTTTATTATGCAATTTTTTTATCTCAGAGCGCATTTTTACACGCAAATTAGCATCTAAATTAGATAACGGCTCATCCATCAAAAATACTTGAGGGTTTCTTACTATCGCTCTGCCTAACGCTACTCGCTGGCGTTGCCCGCCTGATAATTGTTTTGGCTTTCTGTTCAAGTATTGTTTTAGACCTAATGTTTCTGCTACTTCCTCTACCTTTGACTTTATTTCTGACTTCTTATACTTTCTCATTTTTAAACCAAAAGCCATATTATCAAAAACTGTCATATGAGGATATAATGCATAGTTTTGAAATACAAAGGCTATATCTCTATCTTTAGGATGGAGTTTATTAACAACCTTATCACCTATAAGGATTTCTCCTTCTGTAATATCCTCTAAACCTGCTATCATTCTTAAAATGGTTGATTTTCCGCAGCCTGAAGATCCAACTATTACTACAAATTCCTTATCTTTTATTTCTGCATCTATTCCGTTTATTACACTATGCTTTGCATCATAGCTTTTCTTTATATTTTTTAGTTCTACCTTTGCCATTTACTAATCTCTCTCATGAATAGGTATTAAAATATTAAATGTTGTATCCTTCAATATTTCAGACTTAATCCATATATGCCCTGACATACTGTTTAAAATATTTTTTACACTTGTTAATGCCATTGATCTAGCTATAAATCTTTTGGATACTGATTCCTCAGAATATGGATTAAATACTGAGTTTAACTCTGAATCAGACATACTAAATCCGTTGCATATTATTGATATTAATACACCATTATTTAATGATGCGCTCTCCAATATTGAAGATGAGGGGACAGACAAGACTACACTTATACTTCCCATCTCCATATATCTTAATACCGCTTCTAGAATATTTTGTATAACAATTTTTATTCCGTTTTCATCAGCTTGAAAAGTCTTTCTTATTGCCGGATCTATTTCCATTTTAATTTCTATGCCTTGATCTTTATGCAACTGTTCTATAAACTTAACACTTGCTTGAACTAAATTAGCAATATCAAGAACTTTATAATCCTTATCAATCAAGCCCATTTCTGATTTCGCTAGCTCTGTGAATTTTTCTGTTAAATATAACAATTCCTCTGAATTCTTATTGATAATTCTTGTATATTTTTCTTGTTTTTCATTTATATTTCCACCTAAACCATCCAATAACGCTTGTGAAAAACCAATTATTGACTGAATTGGTGATTTTATATCATTTGCTATTTTGAGTATTAGATTGTTTTTATTTACATTCTCTATATTAGACCTAGGGGTATTTATACCTATATTTGACGGTTGCGCTGAATTTTTTCTTATATCTACAACATAACCATATTCTATTTCTCTTGCTGTTATTTCAAAATTTTCTTTTGTTGATTCCCTTCTAATAAATGTCTTTATTCCATTTTCTGCTGATTTTTTTACCGACTCAAAACCATCTTCAAAAAAGATATCTATATGTGATGTTATAACTATATCACGCTGAACTTCCATATCTTTTAAGAATTGTTCATTTACCCAAGATATCATACCTTCTGAAGTTACTACTATTAGCCCGTATGGTAAGCAGGATTCGATATCTATTGTACTATTCTTTGCTAATAATTTTCTAAAGTCCATTACTTTATATCCTTTTTTAAACATGTGTATTCTAACACGAAATAATCATAAAATTCTACATGGACATAATTATTTATTTATAAACAAAAAATTTCTTTGCGACTGATTTATCTTAGGAGCTACAGGCGTAATATTTTTAGTAATTACATTCATCTTAGACAATGTAAAATGTTGCTCTTTATTAGTAATATTTTGCGAATTACTTTTTTCCTGAATTACACCTATGTGTTTACCCAAATCATATCTGCTGTTATAGAACAATTCAGAATCACTTTCACCAGCGTGTAGAACACCGAAATCGTTAGCTATTTCAAGGCTTTTGTACTTTTCCATGGGGCTTCCCTATCTAATCTCCGTTCACCCATTGTAATATATCATGATAAAATTACAAGCACTTTTTATTTTTTTTCATCCATTATATGGATAAATAAATTATAAATCAGTACCTACTGCCTTATATAAGGATATATAGTCTACCCATAACTCACAATTATTATCTACTATTAATTTATTTACATCTAGCAAATTTTCTCTCATTTGGTTTAAATCTAATTTGGAAATAATACCTGTTTCATATTTTAACTTTGCAAGCTCAAAATCTTTTGTTTCAAGATTTAAGATTTTAGTATTATCATCATACTTCTTTCTATCATTTTTTATAGAAACCATTGAATCATTAATTTCCTGAATCGCAACTAAATTTGTTTTTTCATAATTTTTTAGTACACGTTCATATTCAGATTTTTTCATTTTTAAATTAGCAACTTTTCTTCCACCTGAAAACAAGTTAGCAAAAATACCACCGCTTAACCCCCAGATAAAATTATTTGTAGTAAACAAACTACCTAAATCAGAAGCATTAAATAAACCAAATCCGCCAATATTTATTGATGGTAAAAATTCTTTTCTTGCTACCCTTACATCTATACCTGATTTTTCAACCATCTTTTCAGCCTTTAAATAGTCCGGACGCTTTAAAATCCTATCCGATGAAATTTCTTCAGGAATTATACCTTTAAAACTTATCTCTGAATATTTCGAACGCTCAAAAGTTTCTGCTTTATCAGAACTCTCTCCTATTAATACCGCTAACTGGTTTAATAACATTGAACGATTTTTCTTTAAATCGGTTAACTCAGATTGACCGGATACATAAGATTTGTTTGCTTTTACCAAATCAGATGTTGATACAATTCCTTCATTATTTGATAACTGCATTAATTCAAATATTTCTTTCCTTAACTCAACTATTTCTTCTTGTATGCTTATTACTGCATCTAATTTAACAATATTTAAGTAAATACTTGCAACCGTTGACGCTACACTTATATACGCTGCCCTCTCATCTATTATTGATGCTTCATATAGCTTTTTAGATGATTTAGTCTTATCATGATTTTTCAAAAATAAATCTGCTTCATAATTAACCAATATCGGCAATCCGAAGAACCAGCCATCATAAGGCCCTAACATCTCGCTTTGAGTATATGCAGGTAAAAATCCCGCATTGACAGTCGGTAGTTCTCCTGCCATCTGGGCTCTGGCTGCTTGGTAATATTCATCTACTGCTATTGTTGCCATTTGCGCATCTTTATTATTTAGAACTGCCTTTATTATATATCTGTTTAAATTATCATCGTTAAAATTTTCAAACCAAGGCAAGTTTATATAGTCCAATTTATTCTTTGCTTGTACAATTTTTTTGGCTTCTTTTTCCGCACGTTTTTTATCTCGCTTTATTTTATATTTTTTTAAGAAACCCTGACTATCTGACTCTACTTGGCCTGTTTTTTCTGCACCCATTTCTACCTTTTGGACTGTTTCTGACGACATTACTGGCAGAATAGTCATATAACCCATTGATAATATTATTAAACTCGCCACGATTTTTTTCATTTCTTTAATCCTTCATACAATATTTATTATATGCTCATTTCTTTTTTCTGAAAAAATTACTTGCATTTATTTCAAAATGATGATACCATAATTATGTTGCAAATGCAACATGTATTATTTACAACAGATATGAAATAAAATTTGAATATGAAAGCGGAAAAACATTATACAAATTCTTTATATTATGAAATGATACTTACGACAAAATATCTTCAAATGTTTGGAATACAGCTATTTGAAGAAAAACAATATGAAATAAGTATTGATGAATTTGCAGCCCTTGATGTAATCTATTGTAATTCAGGGATTTGTCAAAGGGATTTAGCCAGAATAATACTTAAAGATAGGGCAAATACGGGAAGGACATTAGAAGGACTTGAGCAAAAGGGATTAATAACAAGGACATTAGTCACGCGGAATAACCGACCAATAAAGCAGATAAATCTGACAAAAGCCGGTGAAGAAATGTTAATAAAAATAACAAGTGAAATAAAGAATAGTTTTAAAGAAATAAACAAAGAAATCAGCAATGAAGAAATAGAAGAAGTATGTTGTGTCTTAAAAAAGATGCAAAATACAATAGCAAAAATAATTAAAACGCAGATATAAACAGGTGAGGAAATGACTAACAGGATACATATTAGAAGCAAATTTAGTATAAAACAACAATTTATTATATTCATATCAATAATAGCTATTATAGTAGCGAGCTTTATAATATATGAAATGACAAAATATCAAACAACAGACGATGCGTATGTAGAAACAACGACCGTATCGGTTGCCCCAAAGGTTTCAGGCGAAATAATTGAAGTATTTGTAGAAGATAACAAACCTGTAAAGATGGGACAAGTCGTCGCCAGAATAGATAAGCGAGACTATATAGTAGCATACGACAAGGCAAAAGCAATGTATGAAAAGGCTTTATTGAATCAGACCAATGCTAAAGCCTCATTAGAAGCTGTTAATTCAGAGATAAATCTGGCTAAAACAGATGTAGAAAGATATACAAAGTTATACAACGCAGGTGCTGTATCAAAACAAACTTTAGATAACGCTCAAACCAAACTTGATTCTTTAGAGGCTAAGCTAACTAATGCAGAGCAGTCATTATTTTCAAAAGATAATTCGAACGTAGCGGATGCGGAATTAGCGGCATTAAAAGCCCAAATGGAACAAGCCGCACTTGCATTAGAATATACTGATATACTTGCACCACAAAATGGTACAGTTGCAAACCGAAAAGTTGAAAAAGGAATGCTTGTACAACCAGGGACTCCTCTTTTTACACTTGTTCCTGACAAATTATGGGTAGTTGCAAACTACAAAGAAACACAAATTGAAGGAATGGTTAAAGGCATGCCTGTAGAAATAAAGATTGATGCATTTCCTAAAAAAGTTTTCAAAGGCAAAATCGATACAATTCAAAAAAGCAGCGGAGCAAAAGCAAGTCTATTTCCGCCAGAAAATGCCGTAGGATCTTTTGTAAAAATTGTACAAAGAGTTCCGGTAAAAATCATTTTTGACGAAGATATAAGCGATTACCCGCTACTTCCGGGGTTATCGGTTATAACAAAAATTAAGACTAAATAAAATATGCTAGTAATTCTCACATTCCTATAAATTTACTCTGCAAAACATCTTAATTTCGAGCCAATGAAATTCCCCGAGAGATAAAGCTCTCGGGGTTATTTTTATTGTTTTGCTATTGTGCCTTTTTAAGGCTTCTTGTGTTATTTTTAAGTAAATATTTTGAATTTCCCAGATTTAAAGCGGAAGAAAATCTTTCTACTTCCGGGGAGGATACATACCAACTGATTTTTCCATTTGGATATTTTACATAATGATTTGCCGCGCATAATGTTGAAACACGCATTGCATCCATTACGTTTAGAAAAGAGATATCAACACTCATATTTTCGCAATTAGATTTTTTAATATGCTTATTGAATGATTCAATAACTGTTTCAGGTTTAAAATCGTCTAATATCATAAACTGTTTGCTACTTTTTGACATTGAATTTCTCCTTCAAGATTGAGAACGGAAAAGCAAAAGAAAAACTTTAATTATTAACAGAAATCTCATACAAATAGAGGAGAAAAATATATTTCCGAATAAAAAAGAATATTAATTTTTGTAAAATATTATTCTATAAAACTAAAGATTAAAAACTTTCTGCCGATAACGTTAGAAACAAATATATAGAAGGTAGTAAATGGGAGAAATTAATTCCATACAAGAAAAAATAACTTTGTGGCTGAGCAATCACCCGCAATACTCTAACTACACGGAAGAAGAAATTCTTTCGATACTTTCTAGTGATTTAAATTATAATTTTACGACTGAGGAATTGGAAGAATTATCAGCGTTTTTGAGAAATGATACCAGCTACAATAATGTAGAATTGGGATTAACTCTTGATAAACACACACAATATACAGAAAATATCGGACAAGAAAAAACAGAACTGGTAAAAGAAAAATTAAAAGAAAGGCTTGCGAATATCAGTAAGAAAACCGAAGAAGCAGAAGAATCAAACGGTTGGATAGGAAGTGCTTGGAGTTGGGTAAAGAATGCAACAGGCTGGGGTGATAGTTCTGATAAAATCCGAGAGCAATTAAAACTTGAAACTGAGATTTTAGAAGCAAAAAATACAAAAATTGCGTTTGAAACAATAACAGGAGAAAAATACACAGCAGAAAATATAGAGAAATTTTTAAATAATGAACTTCAAACAAAATCAGAAGAAGCATATAATGGTTATGTAGAAGGTCAAGAGATGGCAAGTGACCTTACAGGTGACCTATTATCAGGTATAGCAGCAGTCGGAATCTACACATTTTCGGTACTAGCCGCACCGGTAAGCGGCGGGGCATCTATTGCGCTTGGAACAGCACTTGCGACAGCAGTAGGTGGCGGAATAAAGTGCCTAGTCAAAGTAAGTGACACGATAAATACTGATAAGAAATATGACAGTGCCGGCAAAGACTTTTTAACAGGTGCTTTTTCTGGTCTACTTGCTCCAATAACGGCTGGATTAGGCGGTGTCGCAGGTAAATGTGTGGCAAAGTCTGTCGGTGTTAGTGCTTTAAAATCATTCGGAAAAGATACTACAAGAACCTTTACTGAAAAAGGAATAAAAAATATTTTAAAGAATGCTTTAATAAACCCCGCAGGATATGAGTATTCGGGCAAAAACCTTTTTTTAACAGGTTTGGCAAAAGCAACTGAAATGGGAGTAGACGGAGCATTAAGCGGAGGTATTGATTCTGCTTTCAGAGCCAAAATTGAAGGAGAAGACGTTTCTTCTGCATTTTTATCAGGGCTTGCCGGCGGGGCATTCCTTTCACCTGCAATAGGCGGCGGATTTAAACTTGCAGGCAAAGTCGGGAACAAACTTGCAAAACTCTTCAGAAAAGACTTACCTGATATTCCAACACCAATTGAAGTAAACGAACTTTCACTTGGATTAAAAAAATATGAATACTCCGATGAAGCTAAAAATATCAAGCATATAACTACTAAAAAACTGACAGAAGAAGATATTTTACTTAACAAAGCAGAATTTGAGCAAGCAGAGCAAAGATTTCCTTATTTAGATGATAACAGCAAAGAACTTTTTAAACAAATATTCAAGTGCTGTATAGGTGCTGATGGTAAAGTCAATCCTGAATCACTAAAGTTTGCTGAGTCAATTTTAGCAAACGCAACCCCTTACAATGCAAATGAAATAGCTCAAACATTCATTAAAAACGGTGAAATAGATAAAGATATGGCAAATGCTATAATAAAATTCACTTATCTAACACCATCTAGTTCTCCAAATGTATACATAATTGAAAAATTAATTAGAACAATCAGTGACAATAGCGATAAAATCAATTTCGACAGAATAGACAAAATTATTGAACTTCCAAGTAAACATATCTCGATTCGCTATGATGCCATACCGTTAGGAGAATTATGCAGACGCAGCGATGGCGGCTGGAATGATGAAACCTACAATATCATTAAAATGTTAGACTCGGAAAATAACTATAAAGGGGAGGATATTAAATCTATAGTAGAAACTTGTCTGGATAATTCCGGGAACTTTAATCACAAAATATATGATAATTTAAATACTATCAGTAACAAAAATAAAAAAGATATTAAAAGTTACGCTATACTTCTAAAAACTTGCAAGGATGGCAGTGGAAATATTTCTCCCGAAAAGTTCAATTTAGTAAAAGAACTTTGCGATAATGAATATTTAGATATCGCAAGTATAGTTGTAAACTATCCTAATATAAAGTTTGAAGATTTAGCGTTAATAAAAGAAATTAAAGATATAATGCCTCCTAAATGCAATATAAGGGATATTACGTTTAGACTACTTCATTTTGCCAATTCAGATAACAATATTAACCATGATATTTTAGAGAAGATAGTTAATATGATGAAAATTAATAATGGTAATGCCAGTGAAATTAATGACTATCTCATACAGGCTTGCAGAAATGTCGAAAACCCAATTATGATTGGCGGACAAGAAAGCATTTTAGACCTTAATGCAATTGATGTATTTCCAAAAATAAAAGCATTGGCCGATAAATATAATATCCCACCCTATGAAATTTTGAGACTTTGCCAAAATAATAACAAACAATTTCAACCAAATAATTTAGAATATTTTGAATTATTTCCCAATACATCAGAAACATTTTACAAAGACTTACTGTATGCTTGTAAAAATACTGATGGGCTAATCTCAAGACAAAAAATCGAAAAACTTATTGAACTATTACCGAAATATAAGGGAGAAAAAACTAGACTTTTACTTAATATTTCATCGGATAGAAACGGAAACTTTTCCAAAGAATTTTTTAATAAAGCAGAAAAAATTCCATTAGACGTTTTAAAAAATATACAACAAATCAGAGATTATTTAGAAATAAGCGATGTTGACATGAACTATATATTTGATGTTGTATTAAAAAACAAAAAACACCTTTCTGAATACACAAATATCAGTGAATCTGTAAACTTATTTTTTGATGATAATAAAAAGTTTTCAAAAAGAATATTTAGCAGTTACATAGAGATATTAAATGAAATTTTCGATTTAGAAAAAGCTAATAAGTTTAAAAAAGGTTTTGAAACCTCTCTTATACAAACCATTTATTCTCCGGTAAGCGACAGTTTTGAAATAGAAACTAAAAATATCCTGCTGGAAATGTGCCAAAAATATGCTCAAAATAGTAATCCATATGAAATGAGCGGACTAATTAAAATCTGTAAAAATAAAACAACAGGTCTTATTGATAAGGACAAATTAAACCTTGCACAAAAACTACTTGACAAGAACTTAAATCCAATTTCCGCAAAAGCTGTTTTAGCAAGGGTTGTTGATTACCAAAGTGATACATTTATAAAACCCTATTATGATATGGTAAACGAATTATTAGATATTGATGCCCATAACTTTTTACCTGAGATAATTGAATATATAAGAACAAAAACACCTAATTTTGCGAACTTATCTACTGACGATGCATACTACAGAAAAATTTTAGATACATTAAAAAATATAAAAACAAATGGTTATTCTGATATACCGCTTGCACTAAAAATGTGCAGTGATAAAGATTGGAATTTTAATCAAGATTTACTCAATAAACTTCTTCAATTTGAACAAGCAGGCTGCCCATATAGTGTTCAAAGAAACATTTGTACAGCAGCAATATTCAAGGAAGAATATCTTGACTTAATGCAACAGGTTAAAGAAAAAATGTTTGAAAAACGACATTTGCTAAAATCAGGAGTAGTTGATTTAAGTGACGAAGACCTGTACCACTTTATATATCAAGAGCATTTTTATGACATCCAAAAATTTATATACAACTTTGATGAAGCAACATTTGAAGCCGGATTTGCAAACAAGTTAGGTGGGCTTGAAGATTTATTGGTAGACAGTAGAACTTTATTTGAAAAAAGCTCAAGACTAAATAAAGCGCTATATAAAGTGTTTAATCCAGCTAAATATTATAAAGAAACTATAGAAACACTAAATAATGAAATAAGAGAGCTAAAAAAACAATTTCCAATAGCAAAAGGAGAAGGTAATGAAGCTCTTGATGCTTTAAAGCGTGAAATTAATACCAAGACAAGCGAGCTTAGAGAAATACAAGAAATAATTTCAATCACAAAATTTGAGCCTAATGACTTGATATCAAAGCTAAGAGCATTATCAAGTTTAAATGAGAATGATTGTCTTGATCTTTTACAAGTAATCAAACCAAACTTACCAACCGAAAAAGTACTCAAAGAAGCAAAAGCTAACCCAAATATAATGAAAGCCTTTGAAATGAGACCCGTACCAAACCAAGACTTCAAAACTTGGTATTCACTAAATATATTAAAACCGCAAAATGATAAACTATGGAATGAAGCAATTAATAAGAAAATCTTTCAACACCTAAATCTTGAATATGACGAAAGTATTTCAAAACGACTAAAACTTGATGAAAGTCCTTTTTTACCTAACATACTATCGTCAAATGAAGGATTTAAATCAAACTTTAGACCAATTGTAGAACTAATAAAATCAAATCCAAATAAAACAATAGGAGAACTATTAAACGAACTTCCTCAAAATATCTACACCAGAAAACGTTTCAAATCGATGGGAATAGATTATGACCGCTGGGTTAATGCAGATAAAAACTCGTATAAAACTATAAAAATAGAACTTGATGCCGAAACAGCTAGAAATGCAGCTATTAGAAACCTTGAAGCTGATTTTAGTGATGATGCATTTAAACTTATTCCAAAAGAAGAAACAGATAAACTTATAAACACATTAAATAATCTTGGATATAATTTAAAATCTATTTCAGAAATAAACTATGATGCTAATGGATTTCAAGACGGTAATATAAATATGATGAGGTTATATAAAGGAGATACTCCTATAGATTTTTATGATTTACCAGCAATTATATCAGCACTGAAAAAAGAGATTAACTCAAACGATTTTTGGACAAAAACTCACAAAGATACGAGAATTAATGATGCTAAAAACACAATCTATAACCATATAATGAAACTAAGAGATACTGAAATACAAAATGCAAAGAACTTGAAGGGAAATACCGTTTCAACCTTAGAAGTTCATCAAACAGATATGAATGACATATCACACGCACTATTTTTAGGTAATCACGGCCATTGTTGTACAGCAGTCGGAACAGGCTGTAACCAATTTTCAGCACCAACATATATAAAGAACAAATGTATAACAGCATTTGAAGTAATGGATGGTAACGAATTTGTCGGAAATACAATGTGCTATATAGCAAAAGTAGACGGCAGAACCGCACTAATACTTGATAATATAGAAATGAGTGCCAAATATCAAGACAATGATGAAATCCGAGATGCCTTTATGGAATATGCCCGCCAATTCTGCAAAGAAATCGGCAGACCCGATATTCCAATATACGCAGGGCCCTATAGACACAAATTTAATATGAATAAATACAAACAACGCTCTCATCTAATACAAATACAAGGCTCAACAGGTGAAGACAATATTTATATTGACTATAAAACAAGTGCCTATAAGGTAAATAATAAAAGAATGGATACCGTTAAGTTATTTAGAATATCTTAATCAAGGATTTCAGCCGCGCGATAAGAACTTCTTACAAGCGGTCCAATTTGAAAATTTTTAAACCCAATTTCTTTGGCTAAAGTTTTTAAATCTTCAAACTCCTCTAATGAATAAAATTTTGCGACCTCTAAATGCTCTTTAGAAGGTTGAATATATTGGCCTATAGTTAAAACATCACACCCAACAGATTTCAAATCTTCAAGAGTTTTTTTAATATCACTAAAACTTTCACCCAGCCCAACCATTAAGCCTGATTTTGTAATAATATCGCTATTATCTTTAACATATTTTAAAACCCTTAAAGATGTATCATAATCCCCTTGAGGTCTTGCAGTTTTAAAAAGCTCCTTAACAGTTTCAATATTGTGGTTAAAAACATCCGGTTTTGAATCAATAATAGCATTAAGCGATTCAATATTCCCCTTAAAATCAGGGGTAAGTATTTCAATTTTCACATCCGGAGTAAGACTTCTAATCTGCTCAATACATTCAGCAAAATGCCAAGCCCCGCCATCTTGCAAGTCATCTCTTGTAACAGAGGTAATAACAGCCCATTTTAATCCCAAATCTTTTATCGCCTGAGCGACATGCAACGGTTCTTTACTATCTAAAGGCAATGGTCTGGCTGTAGAAATATTACAATATCTGCAATTCCTTGTACAAACATTTCCCATAATAAGAAAAGTTGCGGTATTTTTTTGATAACATTCATTCTTATTAGGACAGCGCGCATTCTCACAAACCGTATTTAAACATCTGGTTTTCAAAATTTTTCTTACCGTTTTTGTTTTTTCAGTATCAATAATCGGTCGTTTTAAATAATCAGGAAGTCTTCTCATAAGCGCATTAACCCCTCAAAAATTCCCTCTGAATAAGTAGGATGAGCAAAACATACCTCTTTTAAGCTATCAACAGAAATATTATTCTGAATAGCAATAACAATCTGCTGAATAAGCGCCGATGCCTCTTTTGAAATAATATGAGCACCAACAATTTTTTCTCCGTCAATAAGAATTTTTATAAACCCCTCCTGACAATTATCGCACTGAGCCTTACCTAATGCCGTTATCGGTAATAATACCTTTTTATACTCTCCATCCTGCTCTCGTTTTCCAACCCAAGCGATTTCTGGCTCTCCATAAACAACAGAAGGAATAAGCTCCTTATTGTATGGAATATCAAGAATAACATTTTTTGCTTGGCAAGTAGCATAATGCGCCAGCTGAATTTCTCCTGCGCAATCACCTATGATTTTGATACCCTCAAGATTTTCAGCAGGAATTTCAACTTTTTTTCTGCCCGCCGCAACAAAAAGAAAATCAGTAGCTATAACTTCACCGTTTGATAATGTAACAGTTTTGCTTTGTCTGTCAGCAGAAACCACACTACAGTTAGTATAGAATTTAATTCCTGATTTCTTAAACATCCTCTCAATACGTTTTGAAACCTCAATATCCGCAACAGGAAGTAAATTAGCTAAAGCCTCTACTACTACAACTTCTACATCAAATGCCGAAAATATCCTTGCCCACTCAATACCTATCGCTCCTGAACCAAGAATTACCAACTTGCTCGGACAAGTTTTTAAATTCAAAATATCATCAGATGATAAAATGAAATCACCATCAAATTCCAACCCTTTTAGCTCATTTGGTTTTGCACCACATGCAGCTATTATTTGTTTGCAGATATATTCTTCACCATCTGCTACTATCTTATCTTTACCAACAATTTTTGCCTCAGAATTGATAACAGTTATTTTCATTGTCTTTAGAACAAGCTCTAAAGACTTCCTTAAACTGTTACAAACATTCTCTTTCTCGTTTGAAATATTTTCAAAACTAAACCCAAGTTCTGATGCCCTATATAGCTCTTTCTTTACTCCTTGCTTAAATTCTGTATATAAATCTGCCCAATGTAAAAAACTCTTTGTCGGAATACACCCTCTGTTAAGACACGTTCCTCCAACTTTATCCTTCTCAAACAAAACAACACTCTTACCAAGTTTTGCCGCATATATTGCCGCAGAATACCCCGCAGGACCTCCGCCTATTATTCCATAATCATACTCGGACATCTTTTCTCCTCATCTGCAATAGTTTCCTCTATTCTAAATCAAATACTCCATCAAAAAACTTTTCTGCTAATCATTGTTACATTTTTGTAACATCAAATACTATAGTTTAATTTTATCAACGTCTTACAGACTTTATTAAGTTTTGTAACAAATTATTTCCTTATTGAAATCAGACTTTCAAAATATACTTTATATATATGTAAGATATAAGACAAAAGGTGAACGAAGATGGCTATTGCAAACTTAAACGAAACAATAATGGCATATAAATTAAGACGTAACCGTCTTCAATTAGACATAACTGACTATCAAACCCAAAAACGTCTTGCAACAAACGAACAACTTGACTTTATGCAATTAACTCAAGCACAAAAGACAGAAGCAAAAAATAAATGGAAAGCTGAATACGAAGCAAACAAAGATACACTTTACGCAGATATAACATCATACACTGAAATTGATGAATATGCTGACGCAGTAGATAAAATTGAAGCAGATTATCAAATATTCAATGAAGAGTTAACAGCCTGGGAAACAGATTTAGATAATCAAATCACAACAGCAGATACCGAATTAACAGAAGTAGAAGCATACATTGATTCTTATGAAGAAATGTTATCAAGCAACATCAGTAACGACTTTAACTATGGATTGAACTAATAAGTAACAATTAAGCACAGAAGCAAAAAGACCTTTCTAAAAAGAAAGGTCTTTTAATATATGAAAAATTAAAAAAATTTGGTATAGTAATAATATTATGAAGAAGATTATTATAACAGCAATATTACTAATATTAACCGGATTAAATATAACCAGTTACGGATCAGAAGAAATGAAACGGCTTGGGGTATATGACTTTTCAGGGAGTAAAGTTTTATCATTTCCAGAGCTGTCAATAGAATATTACTCGCCACAAATAATAGTAGTAAAAGATAGAAACAATAATTATTACCGTGTAAATGAGCAAGGGAAAATAATAGGTCTAAGAACGTATAAATATCTTGGTTACGAAATGATATACACATCAGGCGGGAATTTTATTCAATTAATTGATGCCCAAAGTCCTGAAGATCAAAATGCCAAAGTAGTAATTTACAATGCTCTAGGCGAAGTAGTTTTCCCATATGATAATATAATCAAATATGAGCCCTTACACTTTAAACACTTGAAGGATGGAAGAATAATAGCAGCCTTAAAATCAGGAGAGCATTATGTTTTTGAAGCAAATAAACGTCCGTTAATGCTAAAGAATTCTGACGATTTAATCAAATGGTTAGAAGAGAATAAAATCATCTCAGCAGAATACAAAAATTTACTTGCAACAAAACCGGAAAAGGAAAAGTACGAATGCTTAATTGAAAAACTTGAAAAATGGGTAAATAACCCAGAGAATGTATATATTGCATCAAATGAGGAACTGGTAACATTCCAAACCCGAGACGGAATAGGAATACGAGATAAGAGATATCCGACAAGGGTACTTGTAAAACCATCAAATGAATATCAAAATATAATTATCTTAGGGAAATACTACGCATATTATTCTTTTGGGAAATGGGGACTAAGAAGTATTGACGGTGCTACAAACATACCTGCCAATTTCAAGAAATTACCTGTAATCAGAGGGAATTATATTTTCTCGGAAGAATAAATTATTAAAATAGCAGCATATTAACAAAAGTTAACATTGGCTAAAAATCAATAATAGCATGATTGTAATAAAAATATGTTTGTTATAGAATTAACTTGATTACACTGGCTTGATAGGTACGCCCTAGTCCTAATCAAAAGGATGAAGCATTGTAATCCGTAGTACAATACACAAGTTATAAGGAGAAACACGATGCCAGTAGCATCAATTATTGAACTTTTAGAAGCAGGTGTACACTTCGGACACCAAACACAATTTTGGAACCCAAAAATGAAACCGTATATTTACGGAGCAAGAAACGGAATTTATATTCTTGATCTAAGAAAGACTTCCGATTTATTAGATGCAGCATACGAATTAGTAAGAGACTATGCAGCAAAGAATAAAAATATTTTGTTTGTAGGAACAAAGAAACAAGCAGTTGACGTAGTAGCAGAAGAAGCAAAACGTTCAGGTGCATATTATGTAAACAGAAGATGGCTAGGCGGTATGTTAACAAACTTTGAAACAATCAGAGGCAGAGTTAACAAACTAAGAGAAATGGAAGAATTCATTGAAAGCGGTCATGTTGAAAAATTACCTAAAAAAGAACAAGCACAATTAAACAGACAATTACAAAAATTAAGCAAGACATTGGGCGGTATCAAGGAAATGAGAGGTCTACCTGATTTAATATTTGTAGTTGACCAAAAAAGAGAAGATATAGCGATTGCAGAAGCAAACAAATTAAACATTCCTGTAATCTGTTTAGCAGATACAAACGCAGATCCATCAGGAATTAACTACATTATCCCTGGTAATGATGATGCAATTCGTTCAATCAAATTAGTTGTTTCAAAACTTGCAGATGCAGTTCTTGAAGGAAAACAACTAAAAGAAAATAACGCTAACACCAAAGGTAAGATTGAATCAATCAAGCCGGAAGATGCAGGCGTAGAAGTTACTGTATAAAAATTATTACACACGGAACGGAAAGCCAAGAGCTTTCCGTCCCGTTTTAAATAAGGAGAAAACAGAATGAATATTACAGCCACAATGGTTAAAGAACTTCGTGACAAAACCGGTGCAGGTATGATGGATGCAAAGAAAGCATTGGTTGAAGTAGACGGAGATATGGAAAAAGCAACCGAACTTTTAAGACAAAAAGGTATTGCATCTGCTGATAAGAAAATGGGCAGAATTGCAGCTGAAGGTAGAGTTGGTTCTTATGTAAACGATAAATGCGGTGCTATGATTGAAGTTAACTGCGAAACAGACTTCGTAGCTAAGAATGCTGAATTTATCGAATTAACAAACGGGCTTGCTCAACTTGTTGCAGAAGCTAACCCTGCTGATGTTGATGCTCTTTTAAATACAACTTGTCCAAAATGCGGTAAAATTATTAGCGACGTTCTTAAAGAAAAAATCGCTTCTATCGGTGAAAAAATCACTGTAAGACGTTTTGTTCGTTATGAAGGTAATGTTGCTACTTATATTCACAACGGCAAAATCGGTGTTTTACTTGAAACTGACAAAGCTGATGCTGAATTATCTAAAGACATTTGTCTTCACATCGCTTCTTCAGCTCCTGAATTCGTTTCAAGAGCTGACATTCCTGCTTCAGTTATTGAAGAAGAAACAAGAATTGAAATGGGTAAAGAAGATCTTGCTAACAAACCTGAACAAATCAGAGCTAAGATTGTTGAAGGCAGAGTTAACAAATTAATGGCTCACAGATGTCTTATCGAACAACCATTCGTTAAAAACCCTGATATGACAATTGAACAATTAATCAGCGGAAAACTAAGCATTGTTAAATTTGACAGATTTGTTCTTGGCGAAGGACTTGAAAAACGTAATGATAACTTTGCTGATGAAGTTATGAGTCAATTAAACAAGTAATTTTATTATAAAATTATTCTAAAACAGGTCTCAAATAATATTTGAGACCTGTTTTTTATAAAACATTTAGATGATTACATTAAAAATATGATATGATAAATTTAATAAATAAAAGGAGAAAATATATGTCTGATAATCTTAACGAAATTAATTGCCCGGCTTGTCATAACAAAATGACTAAAATTTATATTCCTGAACTAAAAATTAATATAGACATCTGTCTTGACGGATGCGGCGGAATATATTTTGATAACCGAGAGATGAACCGTTTTGATGAAAACAAAGAAGATATCAGCCATATATTAGAAGCTATTAAAGATAAAAAATTTATTGAAGCAGACGAGTCTGAAACAAGAGTTTGTCCTGTTTGCGGACATAATATGGTAAAACACTTTAGCAGCGACAAACAAGAAATTGAAATTGATGAGTGCTACAGCTGCGGCGGAATATTCTTAGACAATAAAGAATTAGGAAAAATCAGAGCTGAATATGAAACCGAAGAAGAAAGAGATAAAGCTGTAAGAGATGATATTCTGGCAGTCATTGGACCGGAGCTTGAAGGTTTAAAAGAATACAGACCATCCATCCTTAAGAGTATTTTTGATTCTATATTTACAAAATTTGCATCAATGTAAACTTTTGTTACACAAAAGCAATTTTCAATAACAAAACTACTTTTATATAATACACACATTCATTAGGTTAGTTATATAAGATTAATAAAGGTAGGGGTTGTTATGGATTGGAATACTTATTACAGTTTGATGGGTAACTATAGTAGTTTTGGTAACGATTATAATAATTGGAATTATCAAAATCCGATGATACAAAATCCAATGATGCAGAATTTGAATATGCCAATTTGGAATTTCCCTCAGTCAGGTTATTACGGTTATAGTCAGTCACCCAATTTCCAAGGGCAAACAACCACAACCACGGCAAAAAAACAAGAGGCTACAACTACAGAACAAAAATCAGAGCCCAAGAAAGCCTATATTGCCGTTAGCGAAAATGGAACTGTAGGAAAACCTGCAAAAATTTACGAAGGAACACCGGAAAAAATAGCAGAATATCAAGAAAAATATAAAAGTAAAGAAAGAAACAGAAAAATAGCTGCTATAGCTACTGCTATTGGCTCTATTGCACTTGCTATGTTTGCAGGACCTAAGATAGCTAAAGCCTTAAAATTAAAACCTGGAAGCTGGTTTGGTGATATGGCTTCTGATAATAAAGTAGTCAAATACATCACCTCAGGTATAACAGGGGCAGGAATAGGGGGATTATCCGCAGCTATAATAGAAGAATCTAACGGTTGGAAAAAAGATTTAAGAGACAAATATTTTTCTAAAGCTCCTTATGATGTAAATAAAGAAGGAACTGTTTCGTTTGATAAAGCCGCATAAGAGCATATTGCGTTGCGCAATAATGAATAGTAATGGATTTAAGATGATTTTATCTAAAAGCTAAGCAAGCAGCATAAGCTATTGATTAATCTTTGACCCCTTTATCAATGTTTAGGGTTTTAACCAAAGCTCTTATATCACCTTTGAGTTTGAAATATTCAGCAAATTTTGGTGTAGTTTTAAGATTAAATGAGCGCCCGTTCTTATCACGATTTTTAGAGATTAGACCTTTTTCAACCAACTCTTTAACATGCTCATAGCAATCTCCACCTCTTAATTCTTTTAAATCAGTTTGGCGAATTGGCTCTTTTAGTGCAATTACGGTTAATGTTTTTAGCACCGCCGGTTTCAATTCAACGGGACAGAGTTTTTCGACGATATCAAGGTGCTCGGTTTTCACTTGAAGAATATAACCATTCTCATCATCGATTTCCAAAGCACCTTCACGGGAAGAATAATCCATAATCAGTTCAAGCAATGCTTCTTCAACCTTTTCAGGTTCTTCATTTAATATTTCCGCTATTTCTTCTACCTGAACTACTCTTGCGGTAATAAATAATACAGCCTCAATCCGTGATTTCAGTTCTTCCATTTGAATTTCCCTTTACTACATACAAGTCAGAATAAAACTCATCCTGAACCAAATCATAATCACTATCTACTGTTAAGAATAAAAGCGAAATATAAGCACTAATTCTATCCATACCAAGTAAAGTCAATTCATTAAGCTCTATTCTGTCTTGGCGGCTGAGGATTTCGCTTAAATTTGCCTTAAGTCTTTCTACTCCTTGTTCAATATATTCGTCATGCGCAAGATTAACAATATCATCAGGCGATAATCTTGCATAATTCCTTACCCTGCGTTTTGCACGTTCGTGGGCATTCTTTAGTGACTGCTTTTTATCAAGCATTTCATAAAATTCTAACTGCCTGATTAAGTCACGCAAAGTTACTACCCTGTTTCTGTTTAGCCTTACACTCGTTCTTCTCTGTAGAACTTCATCTATTGATACAACATTATTTGTCGGAACATACTCACCGTAATCCAATTGCGAATCATCGTCATCATAATCAAGATTATATTGCTCAGGTTCCTCAAAACTTGTTATATCTAGACCTTCAAGAATATTTGATTTTAACTTCAACAAAATTGAAGCAAACAAAAGTGTACGACCAGTTAATCTTAAATTTTGTGATTTAGACTGGAATAAGTGAGTTAAATATTTATCCGTAACATCAATAATATCAATATTCCAAGGATCAATTTTTCCTTGTTTTGCCATACTTACAAGGATTTCTATCCCATCTACTTCGTTATCGGGATTTTGCGGTAATTCTATTTTATAGTGTTCATACTCATTTATCATACTAGTCTCTTAATTTCACTCCCGTAACTTTAGAAATACCTTTTTCTTTTTGAGTAACACCAATAGTTCTATTAGCTGATTCTATCATAGGTTTTCTGTGAGAAACTACTATAAATTGCGTATCTTTTGATTGTTGTTGAACAATATGAGCAAGTTTTTCAACATTAATACCATCCAAGTTTGCATCAACTTCGTCAAAAGCATAGAACGGAGCAGGCATATAACGTTGTATTGCAAATACAAAGGCTAAAGCCGTAAGTGATTTTTCACCGCCTGACATACCTTCCAGTCTTTGTTTCTTTTTATCTCTTGGCTGGGCTTCTATTGTTAAACCGCCATCAAAAGGCTTTTCCATATTTTCTAATATCAGCGTACCTTCACCATCTGACAACTGATGGAATACTTCTTTAAAGTTTTCATTTATGTGATTATAGGTTTTTAAGAAGGTTTCTTTCTTTAAATCTTCATAACCTTGCATTCTGTCTAATATTTGCTTTCTTTCTGATGACAGGGTTTCAACTTGGGTATGAAGTTCTTCTTGGCGCTGAAGTTTAATTTCATACTCCTCTATCGCTCTCATATTTACTGCACCTAAATCATCCATTTTCTTTTGCAGTTTCTGGATTTGAGAATTAATTTCATCAATACTCATTTCTGTCGGTTCAAGAGAATCAACCTCTACGCCTTTTTCTTCAAGTTCTTTTCTTACAGCATCAAACATCGGCTCTAGTTCTCGACGACGAGCTTTAAAGGATTCTATCTGTTCTGCTGTCTTTTCTATATCCGCAGATTTTAATTGCTTTTTGGTTTCTAAATCGATAAGTTGATTATTAATCTCATCACGCTGTTTCATCAACTCACCTAGTTTTTCGGTTATCTCTTTTATTTGGATTTCCAAAGTTACTAACTGGTCTTTTATACCCTCTATTTCTATTTGGAAATTCTTTTTATCTTTTTCAAGATTTTCATTATTTTCAGTTGTACGTTGTATATTATCTTTATGAGTTTGAATTGTCGTTTCAATGAACGCTATCATTTGGTTTGAAGATAAAATATCATTGTTAACACTCATCAAGTTTGTATTCAAACGCTTAATTTCAAACTCGACAGCTTCAGTCTGTTCTTTTAATTTCTTAAGTTCCTCATTATTCATGAGTTTTTCAACATCAGCAATCTCAGTGTTTTTAACAGCAGTTTGTTCAGAAATAGAAATTAATTCTTCTTCCATCTTATCGAGTTTTGCTGAAATCTCTGCAATTTTAGGCTCTGTATTCTTAATGATTTCAGTTTTCTCATCTATTGATGACTGGTTAGACTCAAAATCCTTATTCATAGATTTTAATTCTAACTGAGCCTTGTTATACTCTGTCATTGTTGAAGAATACTCGCTGCGAATTTTATCGAGTTTTTGTTCCAAACTTTGTTTTTTAGAAACAAGAGTCTTGTAACGGTTTTCCATTTCTTCAAGACGAGCCTTGAAAGTTGTTAACTCCTCATCATCATTTTGAGAGAATTTAAGCCCAGTTTTTTTGTTAGAACCACCGGTAATAGAACCTGATTTTTCAAAAATTTCACCGGTAAGAGTAACCATACGGTACTTACCCATTAATTTGTGAGCTGTAGCTTGGTCTTCAACAACAAGAGTATCACCCACAGCGTAGAAGAAGGCATTTATGTACTCGTCATCAAAGTCAATAAGGTTAATCGCAAAATCTATAACGCCCTTATCTTTAGGCAAATGCAAACTTGAAGGAGCTTTAACGATTTTATTAAGCGGAACAAATGTAGCCCGCCCTGCATTTGAAGAATGCAACAGCTCAATACAGACAGATGCAACATGCTCATCATCAACAACGATATGAGCCATTCTTCCGCCAACAGCAACTTCTAGAGCTGTTGAATACTCTTTATCAACTTTTCCTAACTGCATTAAAGGCGCATGAACACCTCTAATCTTTGCCCCCATTACTGTATCAACAGCAAGTGATATATTTGAATCTCTGCTTGCCTGACGGTTTGCTTCCAACCTGTATATCTTTGTCTGCGCTGCTTTGATATTAAAATCCAAATCTTCAATTTCATTCTTTGTTTGGTCTAACTCACGCATCGCACCACTTTGAGCCAATTTTAAATCCTCTAAATCTTTGCCCAATTGCTCTGTTATAAGTGAATTTTTATCCTGATTAGAAGAATAATCCTCTTTAAATTTGACTAACTTTTCAAGTTGATCTTTTGACTCGTTCAATAATCTTCTCAAAGAACTTAATTCCGCCTCTAGCGGTGCTTGCTTCTGAATAATAGCAGTTTCTTTATCTTTTAAGCTCTCAAGCTCTTTTCTCAGGTTATTTCTTTTTTCGATATGCTGCTCAGCAGTTTGATCAAGACCTGTCATATCTTCAAGAATTTTTTTAAGCTCTGCTTTTCGCTTATCAATATTTTCTTGGATTCCAAGTATTTCATCTTGCTTTAGCTGAATTTGAAGTTTAGTATCTTTAATTTTATTTTCTTGTGTTTCAATCCCGTTTTTAAAATTTTCAATAGCCTTCAAGCCGTCCTGAATTTGTTTATCAGCGTACGCAATAGCCGATTCTTTTCTTGCGATATCGCCTTTTAACTCCTCAGCTTTTTTCTTAATCTCGATTTGATGTGCCTCACCTTTTTCGCGTACCAAATCACAAATTTTTTGATATTCCTCTTTTATAAGATTAAGCCTTTCATCAAGGTCTTTAACTTGGCTTTCTTCTTCTTTTTTCTTCTTTGTAAATTCAAGAATATTTTCGTGTGCTTTTTCAAGATTTTTTCTAATATCAAAGAATTTAACCGTCGTAACCTGCCCCTCAAGTTTAGTCTTATCATCCTTGAGTTTTTGATATTTAAGAGCGATTTCTCTTTCCTCTTTAAGCTCCTCAATTCTTGCATTAACCTCAGTCAGAATAAGCATAGCTCTTTCTACACGCTGCTCGACAGTTTCCAGCTCACCTGTCGCCTGTTCTATACGGCGGTCGAAATCGGCAACTCCAGCTATTTCATCAATAATTTTACGGCGTTCGTTTGGAGAACAATTTGTTATACTTGTTACATCGCCTTGCATCATTACATTGTAACTGTTTGGGGTTATATTAAATTTTTCTAACTTTGTATGAATATCGGATAATGTGACAATTTTGTCATCAAGATAATAAATACTGTTATAACCTTGGGAAGATTTTTTAATTTTACGTGCAACAGAAAACTCAGCGCCTTCATCATTTTCGGCAAAAGTGACCTTAACAAACGCCTCATTTTTCTTGGTATAAGTTGATATAAGATGAAAAAGTTTCTCAGCACGAAGTGTACGGGAAGTAGATAACCCGAGGGCAAACAATACACTATCAATGATGTTGCTTTTTCCGGAACCGTTAGGGCCTGATATTGTTGTGAACCCTTTTAGCAGCGGAATTTCTATCTTATTGGCAAACGACTTAAAATTGTCGATTTCCAGTTGTTTTATATACATAATCCTTCCCAAACACAGGCAAATTAGCCAATCCCTGCCATGTTAATTACACAACAAAAAAGCTCATGTGTCAAATATATTAACATTCCGTTACCTCTTAAAGAATTATGTTTCATTAATTAATTTGCAAACATCCACATAAGAAATTGCGCCGGAAATCTTCTCTAACTCATCTATGCTTAACTCTATAGCAGAATTTCCGCTGCCACATGCCGGATACACTGTTTCAAAACGCTTTAAAGACTCATCCAAATAGATTTTTACATTATCATTTTCTAACCCAAACGGACAAACTCCGCCAACAGCGTGTCCCGTTGAATTTATTACTTCATCGGGCGTTAACATTTTTGCTTTCAAACCAAATACTGTTTTAAATTTTTTATTATCTGTCTTTACATCACCCGCTGTTACAAGCATTATAACACCATTACCGGAAGCAAAAGTTAAAGTCTTGGCGATTCTCCCTGCCTCTACCCCTAAAGCCCTTGCAGCAAGCTCTACCGTTGCACTTGATTGTTCCAAGATAATTATATCTTCTGATTTCCCGTATCTACTTAAATATTCTCGAACTTTCTCTATCGACATTCTTCTCTCCAAAATTATTCTTTTTACTAGATTTTAAAACAAAATAACTCAAATCGGATATATTTTTGTAAAGAAATATTATTTTAAATACTTGAAAATTTAACAAATTTATGACACACTTAGCATATCCAACAGACTTGGGTAAGAATACCTGAAAGGGAAAAATAAATAATGGAAAATTTAATACAAAAGAAACTTCATCATCAACATCGTTAGGGCTAGGCGCTAATGATAGAATCTTTTGTATAAATTTTTAGATACTTTTTTCGTTAGCACTGATGCCCCGACTGAGAAAGTACAGTCATAAACAAACAATAAGTGTAGAACATAACGAAAAAAGGGAAGAACTATCATGTCATTTGTAAATATAATTTCAGCAATCGGTAATAACTCATCAATGTATCCTCTTATAGTACGGGATTGTGGTATAGAAATCCCGACCAAAGTAGGTATGACATATTATCAAAACAAATCTGACAAATATATCGCATATTTAGGCGCAAGAGAAAGGTTTGTTGATGAATACGCAGTATCAGCAGTTTGGCTGGGCGGAGTCCCTGCGATTGGAAAACTTGCGGACTATCTTATTAAAAAAAGCGGGTTCAACCCTGAAATAAGCAGCAAATTGTACAAAGAGGAAGCATTACAAGGAATTAAATACAATATAGAAAAATTCAGAGATAAAGCCCCAAAAGAAGTTGCAGAACTTGAAAAAGCACTTAAGCAAAGTGAAAAATACAGAAAATGTCTTGCAGGGAAATTTGTCGCACAGACCGTTATACCAACAATTTTAATGGGTTGGATTATACCTAAAGCAATTTTTAAGTGGACTGCTTATTCTAAAAAGAAACACAACGAAAAATGCAAAGAAAATGATACTTTTGTAAAATCAAACGTAGATAATACCCCCCAAAAGCCTGCGCAACCAAGTTTTAAAGGTATGAATATGGGCTCACTTGCAGAACTTTCTAACCTTGAAAAATTAATCATAACTGATACAGGATACCTTGCAGGGCGTGTTGCGACTGCTCGAAAAAGAAATGAAGCCTATGATATCGGATTTAGAATAGGTGGAATGATGTATCTTAATTATCTTTTCCCTAAGCAACTTGAAAAAGTCCTTGATTTTTCATCGGAAAAACTGCTTAAAACCAATATGGACTTAGATGTAAAACTACTTGCTGATGGAGAATTTTTGGCAAGCGTAAAAGACGGGACTCTAGAACTTCCTAAAAGCTCTAATCCAAAAGATTTGATAGAATTCATTGATAACAACCCATCATCTAAATTCACTAAATATGCAAACGAATATGAAAAGATAAAAATGTTAAACGAACAAACCCGTGACCCTAGAGCATACGTTGATTTTAAAGCACTTGGCAAATTCAGAGACAGTCTTGAAAACTTTACCAAAATGGCAAAGAATGGCGCAACAGATTTAGAACTGTCACAAAATATTGTAAAATTTGCTAAAAAAGCCAAAAGAGTAAAATACACAACTATCTTAAGCAATGTAATTATTACATCATCACTACTTGCAATAGGTCTGCCTAAACTCCAATTCAAATTCAGAGAATTGATTACAGGCTCTAAACTTGAACCAGGAATTATAAATGAGTAAAACTGATTAACTACTCATTAAATTTATCGCTCATGAAAATTATATTGGGTAGTAATTTCGCCATTAGGCAACTCAAAAATTATCTTACCGTTAAGACAGTAAACATTAGGAATACCGTTTTTACGGTTTTTTTCTTGTGCTTTTTTTACTGCAATATTTCCTAATTTTAATAATTTTTTTGAAATTTTTGTCACCATTATACGTCCTTTATAAATTCATTATACAATTTTTCATTATATATTTCAATTCTACTATTACAAGACTGTGCTACAGGAATATATTCTGATAGTCCGTTATAAAACAAATTCCATTCATCAACTAAATTCTTATATATATACCAAAAATTGCTTTTACTACGATAAAACCGTCTTATAATATCTTCATGCGGAATATTATGTCCACCACTCAAAACCCTTATTTTTATTCTATTTTCACACAAGATAGGACTATCAAGATAAGAGTATATTAAAACTGTATAATATCCTTTTTGTTTAACTTTCTCTATAATTTTTATATGAGCTTTACCTGCAAGCGTAGTCTCAATAGCAAAAGATTTTTCATTATCAATTAAGTCTGCAAGACGAGAAAGAACAGCTTTACCTGCTTTGATTTTTACACTTTCAATATTTTCAGGGCAAATATCTTTTGCAACATCATCAGCATTTAGGAATTCCAAACCTTCCGATGGTAAGAATTCACTTGCTAATGTGCTCTTTCCACTACCATTTGCGCCCGCAATAATATACATAATCTTTTGTTTCATAAAACAAATTTAACATAAATATAGTTTTATGTATTAAATAAGCAAATTTTTATATTTAGAAGTTTTATACTACTATGCAAATAACACCTATAAATTCATATAATTCTAATATAAACCCTAAAAACAAACCAATCTCTTTTTCAGCGATGAAAAAAGCTGAGTTTAAGGGTATTGACTTTGCAGTAGTAGAAAAATTCAAAGCCCCGATTGAAAAATTTAATCTAATACAAGATTTCCAAAACTGGGCAGGTAATTTAGTCCAAAAAATTAAAACTACTGATTACCACGGACGGCAAGAAGAAACAATCAATATGAGAAAAAATATTCTCTTTGATTGGTTTCAATACGTTATTGAAGAAAATCAAGCCTATACAAATGCTATAAAATTAATTATCCTATCTGCAATTACCAAAAATCTTGGGCTTGATGACGATAATTTACCACCCGTCTTGAACAAAGGTGTTCTTGCAGACACTGTATATGAATTAAGCAATACATTAGAGCAAAATAAAAAGACTCAGTTTGATTTCTCTAAAATTTATCAAAACAAGCTAAAAAACTATTACCTTAACGATTTAAAAAGTGACGAAACAGAAACAAAATGGATTATCATCCCTTCACAATATAATGATTCTGAAAATTTTGAAGCTAATGTAGAAAAGCTCAAAACCCTTTCACACCCCAATTGGTGTACAAAATCTTTCAATGCTGAACCGTACTTAAGCAAAGGAGATTTTCATATTTACTTAGAGAACGGTGAACCTAAACTCGGTGTCAGATTTATTGGTGACAAAATTCAAGAAATTCAAGGAGAATTGAATAATTCTAATATTCCTTTAGCTTATTTGGATACTTTACAAAACCATATTAAAAAAGAAAATTTAAAACTAAACAAAAATGCAAAAAATGAAATTAAAAGAACAAAAGCAATTCAAAAGAATGTAAAAAAAGCAAAAAAAGATATACAAAAGATTATTAAAGAACCATTAATATACAAAATCAAATCTTACCTGAATTCTACAAAAAACCAAACTAAATCCGAAAAAATCTTCAATTATTTTGGCCTCCAAGCAAAACAAGATAAAAACGGGATGCTAATAATTTCAGAATACAGACAACCAAACAATAATTTTTCATTCAAAGATGTTGGAATTGATGAAAATGAATTATTTAAAGACGTTATAAATATTGAAAAATCTGCTAACTTTCAAGATTCAAGCTTAACCTGTTTACACAATTTAGAATCAATTGGTGGTGCTGCATTTTTTAGCAATTCCAAGATTGAAAACCTTGGGAATTTAAAATCAATAAATGGCAGCGTTTTTCTACATAACTCAAAATTAAAACATCTGGACAACCTTGAATATGTTGGAGGAAATCTTTATCTTAATCATTCTTTAATAACTGATTTAGGGAAATTAAATACAATCAATGGCGATGCTTGGTTTGAGGATTCCAAGGTTAAATCATTAGGCAATTTAAAATATATAAATGGAAATGCTTTTTTTGAAAAATCTAACATAACCGACTTAGGAAATTTAGAATTAATCAAAGGAAAAGCTAACTTTAGATTTTCCAATGTATTATCATTGGGCAGCTTAAAAGAAATTGGCGGAGATGCAATATTCCAAGAGTCTTCAATTACAAGTCTGGGGACTCTAAAACGTATTGGTGGAAATGCATATTTTTATTTTTCAAAAGTAACAGATTTAGGTAATTTAGAATACATAGGACGAAACGGTTATTTTGACGAAACAATGATAACAGACTTTAAAAACCTAAAAACAATCGGTAACGACGGATTTTTTGATGAAAGTCAAAAAAATTCTAAATTACCAAAAGTAGAAGGTCAAACTTATTTTAATACCATATATATTCAAAGACCATAACAAATAACGGGAAACTAAATAGCTTCCCGTTATTTATATTCATTCAAATGAAACTTTAATTAATTTTGGTTTTTAAGAGTTGGAAACATAATGACATCTCTGATAGTCGGAGAGTTAGTTAATAGCATAACCAACCTGTCAATTCCCATCCCCATACCACCTGTAGGTGGTAAACCGTATTCAAGAGCTGAAACATAATCTTCATCATAAGACATAGCTTCTTCATCACCGTTTGCTTTTGCTAACGCTTGAGCTTCAAAACGATAACGTTGATCTATCGGATCTGTTAATTCAGAAAACGCATTTGCGATTTCCCAACCGTTTACTCTTGTTTCAAATCTTTCTGTTAATCTGTCATTATCTCTGTGAATTTTAGCAAGCGGAGAAATTTCCCTTGGATAATCAATAATATGACAAGGTTGTATTAAAGTCGGTTCAACTGTTACCTCAAAAACTTTTTCTACAACTTGTCCCCAGTTATCAGAATCTTCTACTTGGACATGAAGTTTTCTTGCTGCAGCAATTGCTTCTTCTGCTGTAAAGAAGTCATTAAAATCAATACCTGTAAATTCTTTTATTGATCCTAACATTGTCTTTCTATCCCAAGGCGGAGTTAAGTCAATAATATTATCACCATATTGGATTTTCATTGTTCCTAATACTTCTTGAGCTACCGTACTTACAAGATTTTCTGTTAATACCATCATTTCATTGTAGTCAACGTATGCTTGATAAAGCTCTATCATGGTAAATTCAGGGTTATGTCTTGTATCTATGCCTTCATTTCTAAAGCATCTGCTAAGTTCAAAGATTTTTTCATTTAATCCGCCAACCATTATTCTTTTCAAATGAAGTTCAGGCGCAATTCTTAAAGTTAAATCCATATCAAGAGCATTGTGATGCGTAATAAAAGGTCTTGCGTTTGCACCGCTTGCTTGAGTATGAAGCATTGGAGTTTCTACTTCTATAAACCCTTGCTTTGTTAAATATTCTCTTATTTTTTGGATTATCAAACTTCTTTTTCTGAATGTATCACGAGTTTGTTCATTTACAATTAAGTCCACATAACGTTGACGATATTTTGTTTCAACGTCTGTAAGTGTAGTATGTGATTTAAGTTGTTCCTTTTTTTCCTCAGAAATTTGTTTGTTTGGTAAAGGAAGAAGTGATTTAGAAAGAACCTTTAAAGAAGTAGCCTTAATCGATAATTCACCTCTGGGAGTTCTTCTAATAGTACCTGTAAATCCGACTATATCACCTAAGTCTATCAGTTTTAAAATCTTCATAGTTTCTTCATCAAGGTTCTCTTTATGAGAAAATATTTGGATTTTTCCTGAAGGATCCATAAGGTCGATAAACATGCCTGAGTTACGCATTGCCATAACACGACCTGCTACAGAATAAGTATCTTCTGTCTCTTCTCCTGCAGGTAAGTCTTTGTATTTTTCTTGTAAAAATTTTGCATCAGCATCTTTGTCAAAAGCGTACGGATATGGATTAACACCTTTATCCGCCAAATCTGCCAATTTTTGTATTCTTGTTTGTCTGATTGTTTCTAATGCAGACGTGGGTTGATGTATTGTTTTTTCTGTCATAATAAACTTATCCTCTTATTATTACTTATAACAGTATTTTAACATAAACAGAAAACTATTTTTAAACAAGTTTATAAGAAACCGATAACCCTGCCGGAAGCGGGAGGATTTCTGATTGAAAATCATTATCTGCAAAAACCGCATCCAAAAACGGCTTAACTTTTTCAGCATGAGAAGTTACATTATCGGCACAAATTATTCCGCCTTTTACAAGATGAGGCTTCACTAATTTAAAGTAATCCAAATACTGCGGCTTACTTGCATCTATAAATACAAAATCAAACTTATCATCATCTTTTAAATATTCTAAAATTGTTCCCGCATCTCCGATTTTAGAAGTTATAATATCATCAACCTTACAGCGCTTAAAATTTTCAAGAGCAATAGTTTGGCGTTTTTCATAAAACTCGATTGTAGTAAGCCTGCCGCCTGTTTGCTTTAACCCAAGTCCGAGCCAAATTCCGGAATATCCGTTTGAAGTTCCTATCTCAAGTGCATTTTGAACATTGTTCATCTTTACTAACATGTTCAAAAAATTTCCGGTTTCCCTTGCTACGTTCCAAAACTGTTTTTGGGTTAACTCAAGTTCTTCTAATACCTTTTCTGTTTCATCTGCTATTACTAACATTTTTACCTTATTATAATGTCTGTGGCTTTTTCGATATTTGGATATCCATAACAGGGATATTCATTGAATATGTATTAACCAATTTATTACTATTCATATCAATTACAGAAAATTCACTGCGTTTAATATCAGAAACAATTATATAATCCGTACCTTCAATCGGTCTTATTGTTGTACCAAATCCGCCAGCATTTAATTGAATATCTGTTATTAACGAGTTATCTGTCGTATTAATAACTCTTACTACATTATCCTCTGATCCTAAAACAAACAATTTATCTTTATAAATAAACATATCATTAGGTTTCTTAACAGTCTCATACTCACCAACAGCAGAAAGTGTTTCATAATCAATACAAGCTAACTTATCTCTTGTTCTGCTTGTTAAGTACAGTTTTCCGTTAGTATAAGCCAGTTTTGAAACATTCGGAACATTTCCGATATCTTTCATCAAGTAATTATTGCTGATATCAATACCCCAAACTTCTGCACTGTTTTTATCAACGTAGAAAATCAAATTATCTGCAATAATAAGTTTTTCACAGTACCCGTTAACTTTTATTTTTTGAGTTAAACTCATATTCTTTAAGTTTACAACATAAATACAAGATGCTTCAGGAGATGCGACATAAGCAATATTCTTAGCTCTATCTAAAACAATTTCCGTAGGCTGAGTTGTAAACTCAATTTGTTTTATAACACTACTATCAGCAATAGAAACAACATTCAAAAAAGTTTTTTCATATGAAGTAACAAGCAAATATTTATTATCAACAATCTCCATATCAATAGGAATAGAACGCTGAGAAAGCGCATAATCAGGATCCATATTCGGAGGAGTTACAACCTGAATATTTTTACTATAACAAGTTGAAATAAAAAGCAATTTATCTTTTAACGCCGGAATTAGCGGAACCGGTGTAGGTACTTGTTTTTGATATGAAATTGTTTTAGTAAAATCATTTTTATCATGCTCAACTTTTATAAATCTGTCTTCTTGAGTTTGAATATTAAGATTACCCATAATCCCTTTTATGTTATCCGGAATAACAAGCCCTTGAGGAACAAGCATATCCTGCGGGAGTAAACCGTTCCTGATTTCAGCCGGCGGATTATCTAACTTAAGTACAGTTTTCTTACCACGTTTATCAGTAATAACTTTAAGCAGAGCAAAGTCGTTATTAAAAATAACAATATCCGGTTTTTTATAAAACGGAGTATTTGCAGGATAAGAAGTTTTAACCTCTAAAACCTCAATATCCTTTGCCGGAGCAGGATATAGCGGAAGATAAGTAGTATTATCCGGTAAAATAATAACACCATCAAACCTTATTTCTGCTCCTGGATAACTTTTATTGATAAATTCAACTATTTCAGCAGGCAATTTTGCTGCTAAAACACTATTAGAAACACAAAAAACAGCCAATAATAAAAATAAAATTTTACGCACTATTTAAAAGCTCCTCTAATTTTTTCACCCACAGAAACCTTCTTGTTTTTGTTTAAATCAAGAAGTTTTTGATAAAGTTGTTTTTCTTCGTTAGAAATCTTTGTTGGAGTAATAACACTCACAACAACAATATGATCACCACGATTAGACGGACGGGAAATAATAGGAACACCCGCACCTTTTATTTTAACAGTCCTACCGCTTTGAATACCTGCAGGGATATTTATTTCTCTATCACCATCTAAAGTTTTAATAGTAACCGTATCACCTAAAACAGCCTGTGCAGGTGTAACCTCTAATTTTGTATAAACATCTACACCTTCTCTTTGGAAATAATCCGAATGCTTAACGTGAATTACTACATAAACATCACCCGAAGCTCCGCCGTTAATACCAGCGTCGCCCTCACCAGATAACCTCATTTTTGATCCGTTATCAACACCTGCAGGGATTTTGATTTCGATTTTCTTTTCTTTATTAACCCGACCTTGACCTTTACAATCAGGACAAGGAGAATCTATTGTCTTACCAGTTCCTTTACAATGCGGGCACTGAACGATTTGAGTAAAATGACCTAAAATCGTTTGAGTAGTTTGCTGAACTTTTCCAGTACCGCCGCAAGTTTTACAAATTGAGGAAGTAGTCCCGGGCTTTGCGCCTGTTCCGTTACAGGTTGAGCATTTTTCTAAATGATCAATCTTCACTTCTTTTTCTACACCGAAAACTGCTTGCTCAAAATCTATTTCTATATCAAGCCTTAAATCATCCCCACGCTGAGGAGCATTCGGGTCATACGAACGACCTGAACCGAAACCAAATCCGCCAAAAAACGAATTAAAGATTTCATCCAGTCCGCCAAAGCCTGCATCAAAAGGTCCTGAGCCAAATCCTGCGTTCTTTAATCCGTCTTCGCCAAATCTATCATATGTTACACGCTTATCATCATCTATCAATGTTTCATAAGCCTTGCCCAACTCTTTAAACTTTGACTCAGCATCCGGTGATTTGTTTACATCCGGATGCCACTGTCTTGCTAATTTTCTAAATGCACTTTTTATCTCATCTTTTGTTGCGTTCTTTGATACGCCTAGTATTTCATAATAATCTGCCATTCTCTTTTTTATATAATTATTCGGCAACAGCTACATTTACCAATGACGGTCTTAATACCTTATCGCCTAACTTATATCCCTTCTGTAATTCCTGTATAACTGTATGTTCCGGATGTTCTGAGGTTGGAGTTTGCATTACTGCCTCGTGAAAATTCGGATCAAATTCTTTTCCTTCTGTTTCTATCACTTCCAGACCTAACTTCGATAATACATCCATTGTTTGTTTATGAAGCATATGAAAATTATCTTTCACTACCTGACAATCTTCAACTTTTTCTAAAGCTGCTTCACCTCTGTCAAAATTATCAAGTACTTCAAGCATTTTCTTCAGCGCATCTGCTGCACCGTATTTTATAAGACTTTCACGCTCCTGTTCTTGTCTTTTTCTATAATTTTCAAAATCTGCAGCAAGTCTTATATATTGATTATTCAACTGTTCAAAATCAGACTTTATTTTATCTAATTCTGACGGTTCTTTTGTTTCCTCAACTTGTTCTTCTGACTCAGAAGCCTGTTCATCATTTACTTCTTCTGATTCAGTTTCATTCTTCAATTCTTCTTCAAGTTCTTTATTTTTATCATTTCCGCCCTTGAATGGATTTGTCATAATTCACCTCTACTTCATATTGTATACACTTTATTATAAATTATCAAAGCATTGTTACAAGGAAAATTTATTTTTTTTTAACTTTTCACTCGATTTTTTTACAAAAAACAGATAAAATAATCTTATGAATATAACGGATACGACAGGAAAATTATATTACATAGGCGGCTGCGTAAGGGATGAACTTCTAGGCCGCAACCCGATTGATATTGATATTTGCTATGAAGGCGATGCTGTCAAATACGTTGAAGCTATGGGATATCAAATAATAAAAATCCAAAAAGATATCAGAACCGCAAGAGTAATTATTGACGGCGAAGAAATTGACTTTGCCTCAACCAGAAAAGAAATATACCCATCTGCGGGGCATCTCCCCGTTACAACAGAAACAGGCTGCCCGCTCAAAGACGACTTAATAAGAAGGGATTTTACTCTAAACTCTATAGCAAAATCCGTCAAAACTAATGAGTATAAAGACCCAACAGGCGGGATTGAAGATTTAAAATCCGGAATACTGCGAGTACATCATAATAACAGTTTTATTGACGATCCTACAAGGATTATAAGGGGGCTAAAATTCTCACTAAGATTCGGGTTTAAACTTGAAGAAGGGACTTATAGGCTTCAAAACGAATACCTTAGAAATGTTAATTATGATATGAGCAAATCAAGGCTAAAAAAAGAACTTGTTGATTGTTTCAACCTTAATAAAGAGGAAGGCTTTACACGTTTTATTGATGAGGGAATTTATAAGTTACTTACTCCTCAAAAACCAAAACAAGGATTAGTAAATATTGAAGCTGCCGTAAAGAAATATCAGATTAAAACTCCCTGGATTATATACCTTGGGAATTGTGACTTAACAATGCTTGACTTAACAAGACAAGAGCGAAAAATCATTGATAACTATAATATTCTAAAATCACTGCCGCAAAGTGTAAACAATATAGAGCTTGATAAACTATGCAGAAGAATGGATTTAGAATCCGTAATCTTGTGGAGTATTTTTTGCAACCCTGATAAAGGGTTCAACTATATAGACAAAATAAAAGCTCTTGAAACCGAATTGACGGGAGCAAGACTTGAAAGCCTTGGAATAAAGGGAAAGAACATAGGCAAAGCCTTGGAAATAATAAGAGAAGAAAAAATCAAAAACCCAAGTTTAACTCTGGAAGATGAAATCACACTTGCAAAAAAATTTATCTAATCTTGTTATAACTTTACCGAAAAAACAGGTCATGATAGAATCAAAATATGAAAAGAAAACCGATAATAGCAATAGTAGGTCGCCCAAACGTAGGGAAATCAACATTTGTAAACCGTATTGTAGGCAGAAGGCAGTCGATAGTTGACGATTTACCGGGGGTAACAAGAGATAGAATATATTTTGACTGTGAATGGCAAAACAAGCCTTTTACAGTAATCGACACCGGCGGAATAATCCCCGGGGATGAAGATGAAATAATGCTTTCAATCTTTGATCAGGCTCGTATAGCTTGTGATGAAGCCGACAGAATAATATTTATCGTAGACGGTATGGAGGGAATAACCCCCGTTGATGAAGATATAGCAAATATCTTAAGACGTTCAAACAAGCCTGTATTTTTGGCGGTAAATAAAACGGATTCGCCGTCACATTTTGCAAACGCTGCTGAATTTTATTCACTTTCACTTGGCGAACCAATACCGATTTCAGCGCTGCACGGTTCAGGCGGAGTCGGTGATATTCTTGATATGGTTACTGACGGATTTGAAACTGACGAAGCGCAACAAGAAAATACTGATATCAAGATTGCGATAGTCGGAAGACCAAACGCAGGAAAATCCTCTATCGTTAACGCTTTGCTTGGAGAAAACAGAGTTATCGTTTCAAATATTTCAGGCACAACAAGAGATAGTATTGACAGCAAAATCAATTATAAAGATACAGAATTCACTATAATTGACACAGCAGGAATACGAAAAAAATCAAAAGTCGATTGGGGTGTTGAGAAGTTTGCAGTAGACAGAGCAATCCGCTCAATAAGAGAATGCGATGTTGCAATACTTGTAATTGATGCTTCTGAAGGGATTTCTGACCAAGATAAAAAGATTGCATCTGTAATTACGGAAGCAGGCAAGGGTATGATTGTTGCAATAAACAAATGGGATTTGATAGAAAACAAACAATCAAACACTATAAACAAATTCGACAAAATACTGGCAAATGAAATTCCGTTTTTAGCTTATGTCCAAAGAATATACATAAGCGCTGTTACGGGACAAAGATTAACACAGATATTTGACAAAGCAAAAGAAGTTTATGCTGAATGTACAAAACGAGTTTCAACAGGGCTGTTAAATAAAATAATCAATGAGGCGTATGCACTTAATCCGCCGCAAACAATCAAAAACAAAAAACTAAAGATTTTATACTCGACCCAAGTCGGAGCACAGCCGCCTACATTTGTACTTTTTGCGAACAATAGCGACTTGTTGAAAGAACACTACAAGCGTTATTTAGAAAACAAACTTCGTGAGGCTTTTGGATTTATGGGAACATCTATCAGAATTTCTGTTCGAGAAAGACAGGGTAAAAACAAATAAGCCCTGAGTAAGTATTTTTTTAATAAATATTCTGTTTTATATCATCAAATATTGACGAAAATAGCAGATAATATTATAATCCCTATATGAATAAAGTTGTTTCTTGCTTATACAGTTTTTTCAAAAAACATTTCCTTGATTATTGGTATGATGTTTTTACTAACAGAGTAGTCAAATTCTGGAGTGATATTTTAAGACGACCAAGTCTAAACTTCTTGGTTTTTCAGTTCGCTAATATTCTTTGGTTTTGTTTTGTTTTTTCGATATCACATACTGTTATAACTGATCTCCCGGGCTATATAAAAGAGTCGCC
>CALUUI010000002.1 GCA_944323925.1 Candidatus Gastranaerophilales bacterium | reverse complement strand
CATAGCACAAAAACGGATATTTTACTCTCTCGATGGTTTATCTCGGAGGCTTCTCCTTCAGCCTCCCTTTTTTTTTGTATAAAAACTAAAAGTATACCGATTTTAGTCGGAGAAGAAAAACGGAACAGATGTGCAAACACTCATACCTTAATCCTTTTTTGTATATATTGTTTACGCAGGCTTAAATTTATGCTAAAATATCTCTTACGCATAGGGTATTAAGGAGTTTTGAAATATGGCAAAAGATAGCAGCTTTGATATTGTATCGGAATTTGACAGACAAGAATTAGTGAACGCTGTAGATCAAGTTAAACGTGATATTAGTACAAGATTTGATTTGAAAAATTCTAATTCTGAAATTGAGTTAGAAGGCGATAAAACAATTACTATTACTACAAGCGACGATATGAAATTAAGAAATATCTTTGATATTCTACAGTCAAAACTCGTTAAAAGAGGGCTTAGTATAAAATTATTAGATCCACAACCAATGGAAAACGCACTTGGCGGGAATGTAAGACAGGTTTTTAACCTTAAAAAAGGGTTGACTCAAGAGCTTGCTAAGAAAATAGTTTCTGATATCAAAGATACTAAACTAAAAGTACAAGCCTCTATTCAAGGTGAACAAGTCAGAGTTACAGGCAAAAGCAAAGACGACTTACAAGAAGTGATAAAACTGTTAAGAAGTAACGAGGATAAATACAACTATCCGCTTCAGTTTACTAATTACAGATAATAATTAAAGAGCAAGGGCAACTGCTTTTATATTCTCATTTGTAATTTTTGAAAGTCCTTTTTGTCTGTATTCTTCATTAAACAAACCTAATGACTTCAATCTCTCAAGAGTTTTAAGAATAAGCGTTTGATTACTGCCGTCCAAAAAGGCAGCCAATGTTTGCTCATCATCTATAAGATCAGTTACAAAATTGACAAATAAACTGTCTTCAAAGGCTTCTTCCAGAATTCCGCTCTCAAGCCTTCTATTAGGAATTTGAGAAAGTATCTTGTGCACTTGAGAAACATATTCTCTAGTATTTTTATCTAAATCAAACAAATACTCGTCATTATCTGCTATATCAGAGAAAAATCGTTTCGCCATCATCAATGGAACAGAGTAACAGCTATCATTTGAACCTGATATTTTATCAAAAATCTCAGCCATATTAAGCTCTGATATTGTATCAAGCGAGATTAACTCACTTAATCCTGAAATAATGTTACATAATGCAAGTGACGCTTTTTCTTTATTATCATTCTCAATTCCTTCCTCTAACGGCTCAAGATTATTAATTTCAAGCGCTATATATTCAGGAATAGATGAATTTTGCATTACTTTATAAAGTCTATCTAATAATGATTTATCATTCCAACGTGACAAGAGCTTGACACCACTGTATATTTCGTAGTCATCGTTTGAGTCAAGTTTTTGAAGCCCCATAGAAAAAGTTTCAGCATCCTCAAGAGCTTTAAGCGCCTCAATAGAGTTAATAGCCAAATACTCGTTATCTGAAAAAACATACTTTCTTAAAACTGGCGCAACCTCACATCTTGGGTTTTGAGCAAAGAACTTCGCTGCGTAACACTTTTCATCCTCTGTACCGTTTGCAAGTTTTTCTGATAAAACCTTTGTTGCATTCTCTAAATCATATCTTGATAATACTGAAACAATAACATCTTCATAGTATGGTGAATAAAACGGTAAGAACTGATACACATTTTGAAAGTTGTTTTCGTTAAACGCATTAAAAATTCTTTTTGCTACATTTTTCTTTATAAAATCAAAAATATAATCATCTCTTGCAACTAATTCCCTAAATAAATCAATATCGGGAGTATCTACAAGATGTCCAGCTGCCGATTCATAATCAGCAGGATTTTTGCCTGTAAGTTTTTTTAAAAGCTCCATAAATTAATCCAGATAGAATACAGTAACTACTTTGTGACCTTCTTCAGCATATTCAACAGCTGTATGAAGGGTTTTAGAAGTATGTGATAAGAAACAGATTAACTGATTACAGTCATCAATAATCTCTCTGTTACAAACTCTGGAAGCATCAGCAAGAGTCATCATTGCTCTATCAGCATGCTCAACAATATTAGGAACACCGATTAATTGGTCTTGAACATCACTTGGCTGTTGACCAATGGTTTGCGGAAGAATAACTTTCAACTTATCAGGATTAGACTTCATAGCTCCGCGAATAGCCGCAGCATTTGTACCGCAAGAACCGCCTGATGTTATAATAGTATTACCTTGTAAAACAAGAGCTGTAGTTAAAGTTTCAATCATTTGCTGGTGAGTAATAGCAAGATTTCTTGAACCAATGATAGCAATTCTCTTAGCCGGTTGTTTTATGGTTGCTAGCTCCATTGCCAATTCGTCAACCGTATCAGGTGATGCGTGAGCTACATCCATATCATCTACAGGCACCATTATTGATGACTGTTGTTCGTTTTGTTGTCCGTCTTCTTCTACCATGTTCTTAATTTCTGTCATATTACCGCCTTCTGATTGCAAAAAATATTTATTTTGAGTATGCTGAATTATATTAGCATAAAATCATAATTTTGGAAATAGGGAATGGAAAACATTTTAAATAAACTTAATGCGGAACAGTTGGAAGCAGTAAAAACAATCAAAGGTTCGCTACTTATATTGGCGGGCGCTGGTAGCGGTAAGACAAGGGTTTTAACCTCTAGAATCGCCTATATGATAAAATCAGGAATCAGAGCCCGTGATATACTTGCCGTAACGTTCACCAATAAGGCGGCAAAGGAGATGAGAGCAAGACTTGCAACCATCTTAGGCGAAGAAACCGTTAAAAATATGTGGGTTGGTACTTTTCACAGTATTTGCGGCAGAATTTTGAGGCAAGATATTGAAAATTACAAATTCCAATCCGGAAAATTCCTTGATAAAAATTTCTCAATCTATGATGAACAGGACTCCGTTGCGGTTATTAAGCAGTGTATTAAAAAACTCAATCTAGACGAGAAACTTTATCAGCCAAAACTCGTCAAAGCTGTTATTTCAAATGCAAAAAACAAGATGGAAGATGCATATAATTTTGCAACCTTTGCGCGGGATTTTAAGACTCAGAGAATTGCACAAATTTATGAGCTTTATGAAAATACGCTTAATAACAACAATGCTATTGATTTTGATGATATGTTAATGCTTGCGGTTAAATTGTTGGAGCAAAATTCTGATGTCAGAGAGAAGTACTACAAAAAATTTCAACATATACTTGTCGACGAGTTTCAAGACACTAACCAAGCCCAATACCAACTGGTTAGAACTCTTTACACAAACAATTTAGAGGAAATTCCCGAAGAACGTTCACTATGTGTAGTCGGTGATGTTGACCAATCAATCTACAGTTGGCGTGGGGCGGATTTTAAGATTATACTTAATTTCCAAAAGGATTTCAAAAATACTAAAATAATCAAATTAGAACAAAACTATCGTTCTACTGCCAATATCCTTGCAGCAGCAAATGCTGTTATCGAAAACAATGAGGAGCGTGTTGATAAAGTTTTGTATTCACAAAAAGGTGATGGCGAAAAAATAACTTTGTATGAAGCGGAAGATGAAACAGACGAAGCAACATATATTGCTTCAATGATTAAAAAGACTTCATCAGATTATAATAAATTTGCTGTTTTGTACAGAACAAACGCACAATCAAGAGCTATAGAAGAAGCAATGATTGCCGCAGGGATTCCATACAGAATATATGGCGGCTTAAAATTCTATGACAGAAAAGAAATTAAAGATGCTGTTGCATACTTGAAAGTTATTTATAACCCAGATGATTCGCAAAGTTTAAAACGGATAATCAATGTTCCAAAGCGTTCTATCGGCGAAACAACGATAAAACATTTGCAAGACTTTGCAGATGTAAACGAAATAAGCATCTATCAGGCAGTTAAAAGGCTTGATGAAATACCACAAATAAAATCAGGAACAGCAACTAAGTTAAAGGATTTTGTAACTTTAATTGATAAATTTAAAGAAGAACAACCGAGATACCCTCTATATGAGTTTATAAGTTTAGTTTTAGAGCGAAGCGGTTATATAAGAGAATTACAGGCACAAAATACTCCTGAGGATGAAGCAAGAATAGAAAACTTGCAAGAGTTTGTTAACGTTGCTAATGATTTTGAACCGGAGGAAATAAACAACGTACTTGGTGAATTTTTAGCACAGATTTCATTGGTATCTGATTTAGACGGCTTAGATGAAATCGCAAACAATGTTACCTTAATGACCTTGCACTCCTCAAAAGGTCTTGAATTTCCAATAGTATTTTTAGCAGGAATGGATGAGGGGATTTTCCCATCTCAAAGAACATTTAATTCGCTTTCAGAAATTGAAGAAGAAAGAAGATTGATGTATGTAGGAGTCACAAGAGCAGAAGAAAAATTGTACTTGCTAAATGCAAAACGTCGTCAAATGTGGGGTGAGTACAAATATTACAATCCAAGCAGGTTCTTGGAAGAAATCCCTGTTAAGTTGTTAGATAGGCAAGAATCAACCTCAGGACATTTAACAAGAACATTTAAGAGTGCTGTTGATAAAATTAAAACAGGGAAATCAACCTTTGACAGTGATGGTTATGTAAAACCTGTAAGCGGTTTTGGAGCTGGTTTTACAGCACCCGGAACAAAAAGGATTCCAGATAATACTCAAAATTCCTATTCAAAGCCATCATATCAAAAGCCCGCAAATAGAACTCCTGCAAGGGCAATACTTGTAAAATCACAGCAAAATCTTGAAAAGAATAAAGAAAGGGCAGATAAATTCTTTGAAGACAACGCAATAAAACGGATGTTGGAAGAAAAGAAAAAAAGTGATAAAATACAAGCACAACTTGCTCAAGAAAAACAAGAAGGAATCACTTCTGGACATGTTGAATATTATTTCAATGAGGGAGAAAGAGTATTCCATGAAAAACTTGGTATCGGACATATTGTTGAAGTAATACAAGTGGGGTCAAGTACAATGTATACAATAGATTTCGGTACAAACGGGAAAAAAGCTATGGACGCAAGTTATGCGAAGTTGAAAAAGTTTTAATAAACATTATGGGAGAGAATAGATGGAGTTTAATTCAAAAGTTGCAGATTATTTAGTTAAATTCTTTGTTACACACAAAGCTCTTGTATTCAGTATAATTATTAACATTATTATAATTTATGTTTCAATAAAAGCTCTTGATTTACTATACTGGAAAGTCCAAGAACGACTAAAAAATCATAAATCAGATGCTCCACTACTAAGACTTGTACCTGTTATTATAAAAATAGTTAAAATAATAATTCTGTTTATAATAATTGCATCCTTTTTACAATCCAACGGATATTCGGTAACCTCGCTTATCGCCGGTTTCGGTATTGTAGGTATGGCAGTAGGTTTTGCCGCTAAAGAAACCATCGCAAACGTGTTTGGTTCGCTTGCTGTTATTTGGGACAGAGTTTACAAAGTTGGTGATTTTATCAGATTTAACGGGATGGAAGGTACTGTTAAAGACATTAACTTCCGCTCTACCAAAATCGTTACTATGGATAACTATGTAATAAACATTCCTAATAACATAATGGCAGACTCTGCAATCACTAACCTTACTACAATAAGAGCTCGAAGAATAGATATGTTAATAGGTATAGAATATTCAACTCCAAATGAAAAAATTGTAAGAGCAGTTGAAATCCTAAAATCAGTAGCTCTTGACCATCCAAAAGTAGAAGATGACCCGCTTGCATTTGTTAGTGAATTGGATTCCTCACAAATTACATTAAGGCTCTATGTTAATACTAAAACAAGAATATGGGCAGAGTATTGTATTATTAAAGATGAAGTTATAAGAGAAATTGTAAGAAGATACAGAGAAGAAGGAATAAATTTTGCATTCCCATCTCAATCTATATACTTAGAAAAAAATGAAAATTAAAATAATAGCTCTTGGAAAACTAAAAGAAAAATATATAAAAGAAGGGGTTAATGAGTTCTTAAAACGAGTTCAGCCATATTGCCCTACGGAAGTTATTGAAATTAAGAATGAACAAATTTATGACGAGAACTTGATTAACAAGGCCTTAGATATTGAAGCGGAAAGGATTTTGGAACAAATCAAGCCTGAAAGCTATGTAATAACACTAGAAATCAAAGGCAAAGAACTGTCATCAGAAGATTTTGCGTCAAAGATTAATGAAATAATGAATAGCGGGTATAATGAATTAATATTTGTAATCGGTTCATCACACGGATTATCTTCAATAGTCTCTCAAAGGGCAAATTTTAAACTTAGCCTATCAAAAATGACTTATCTGCACGAGTTTGCAAGATTGATTCTTACAGAACAAATTTATCGTTGTTTTAAGATAATTAAAAATGAGTCTTATCATAAATAGCTTAATTGTGGAATTTAATATTTTTATTAAAAAAACAATAATAATTTTATGAGAAAACTAATATTTCTTGTAATCTTAATTGCATTACCATGTTTGGCTTATGAGGTGTTTCAGCAAAACGAATTACCCGAGGATAAAATTCGCTCCGAGAATGAAAAACTGCTGTTCGTAATAGATTTTTCACAAAGTATGGAGGAAAGCCTGAACGGTGAAACAAAGATTGATATGGTAAAGTCCGTAATGGAAAAGTATCTTCCGGAAATACCATCATCAATCCCAACGGGACTAAGAATTTATGGTCATAAATGCGGATTTACAGCATACCATGCCTGCAAGGCGTCTGAATTAACCGTTCCAATATCTCTTAACAATAAAGATAATATCATAACTAAACTAAGTGAATTTTCGCCACGCGGAATGACACCGATAACATATTCATTAAAGCAAGCAGTAGCAGGAGATTTCGGCGATTATAAAGGGCTTAAACATATTGTATTACTGACAGACGGGGGAGAAAATTGCGACGAAAGCCCTTGTAAATATGCTATAGAGCTTTCAAAATTCAGACCGGATTTTATTATCGATGTTATTGCTTTTAATATTGGGGAACAAGATGATTTAGAACAGCTTGAATGTACTGCCCTTGTTACAAAAGGAAAATTCTACCAAGCAGATACAAAATCAGAACTAATGGATATAATGGGAAGAATAATTGATAGCAAAAAACATGTAGAAGCACAAATTCATACTTATCATTAAAATTAACAATTCTTAACACCAAGTTGTAAAAAAACGCAATTTTTTAACTTTTCAAGTTTTTATTTACGTATAGGAATGTAGGAAAATTTGAAAGGTTAGTTATGACATACGCAATTAATACTCCGCAGTTTAAAGCAACAGCAGCTGTACCTGAACAAATACAGCCTCAAACGACAACAGCAATAGATGATATAGAAGTACCACAACCACCTAAAAAAGAAGAAAAGTCACATCTTCTTGCAACAAGTCTGACTGGTCTTGCATTGCTAGGCGTTGCTGCATATTTAGTAACAAAAGGCAGAAAAGGAAATATTGCAGAAAGAACTATAGAAATGTTCAAACGAGATGGAAATACGTTTGAAAAAGGAATTGCGAAATGCAAGGATGGAACATTATTTAGCGGTGTTTTAAGTCAAACAACTTCAGGCGGAGATAAAATTCATCGTGTATATCAAGACGGAAAACTCGTAAGAGCGGTTAAAAATATTGATGCACAAGGATTTCACGATCCTACAAAAGCCGTTAACTATGATAAAATATACAGTTATAATCCGGCTGGAAAAATTGATAAAATAACTCATAAGAGTGTAATAGACGGTGAGTTTAAAACAAAAGAAATAATTCCCAAAAACATTAAAAAGATGGAAAACTTTGAAGGTGAAGGCGGAATAATAGTCGATGGTCGAGCAGTAGACTCAAGTATCTCACCATATACCGGAACTCTTGTAAGCGGTAAGGGTGAAAATATGGTTATACAAGAATATGAAAACGGTGTAAAAATGTCTGAAAGATTGAATACAACCTTAAAAGACAATGTGATTAAGCCGGATAAAGAAAATTATGTAAGAACTAAAGCTGACCTTGATGCAATAGAAAAAGCAAAACGCATAGAGGCAGAAAGAGTTGCAGAAGAAGCCAGAAAAGCAGCCGAAGAAGCTAAGCAGACAGCTGAAGCAGAAGCAAGACATCGAAGAAAATTATCGACAAGGATAAAGAATTTCTTTAAAGATATGTTTGAAGGAAATCCTGAAGAATAAATAAGAAAAAAGCGGGGAACTAAAAAGTTCCCCGCTTAGTTACTTAATCAATAAACCCTATTTACCATACTTTTTGAAAGCATTAATAGAATTTTTTAAGTTGTTAACATCATTGTTAACTTGTTGTTTTTGAGCTTCTCTAGCTTGTTGCCTTTCTTGTTGTGCTTTAAGAGCCGCTTGTTGTTTTGCTTTCATTTCTGCTTCTCTTGCTGCACGTTCTTTTGCTGCAGCTTCTTGTTTAGCTTGTAATTCTTTTTCTTTATCAGCAACAGGTTTTGCTAATTGATTAGCTTTTTGGTTAATCCATCTTTCAGTATAAGTAGAATTTTGTGCCGCTACTGAAACAGCTGCTGATACAACGCATAATGCAAATAATACAGATAATAATTTTTTCATAAAACCCTCCCTTATCACTAAGCGTAGTTTATATTGTAAAACGTATTTTTTTATTTTTCAAGTATAATTAAGATATGAAAACTGCAAAATTATTTGATTATGAAATAGCTGATACAACAGCCAAAGAAGCACTGGATAAAGCATTAAGGTTAATCGAAGAAACACACGCATCGCAAATTGTTACGATTAATCCCGAAATGGTTAATTATAGCTTTACCAATTCAGATTTTGCTTCTTTACTAAAAGAAGCTGACTTATTACTACCTGACGGTATAGGAATAAAAATAGCCCTTGCAATTCTCGGGTATAAAGTTAACAGAATTGCTGGTGTTGATTTTGCATATAAACTCTTAAGTGAATGCGAAAAAAATAATGTTCCTGTTGCTATGATAGGAACTAGTGAAGGAACTCTTAACAGAGCGGTTGAAAATGTAAAAAAAGCAATGCCCGATTTAAAAATAGTTTATACGCATAACGGATTTTTTGAAGATAATGAAGAAATTTATTCAGCACTCCAAGCAACAGCACCTAAATTAGTACTTGTAGCATTAGGTTCACCAAAGCAAGAATTTTTTATTCAAGGTGCGAAAAAACACTTAAAAAATGGTCTTTTAATAGGTATAGGCGGAAGTTTTGACGTATGGGCAGGGGACGTAAGACGTGCACCTGTTCTTTTTCAGAAATTAGGTTTAGAATGGTTATATAGGGTAGCCTCTCAACCTAAAAGAATAAAAAGAATTTTTCCGGCGTTACCATTATTCTTTTTAAAAGTTCTGAAACACAAAATCGGAGTTTAAAATATGTTAGATAAAAAAACTATTAACGAATTAGAAAGTTTTGCAAAAAGAGTAAGACAAGATATTGTAACGACAGTATATCAAGCAAAATCTGGGCATATAGGCGGAGCTTTATCAGGCGCTGATATATTAACAGTTTTATATAATCTCTCACTAAATATTCCTAAAGAGTGGAAAAACTCAAACAATTATGAAACCAGAGATCGATTTATTTTATCAAAAGGTCATGCTTCGGCACTTTTGTATTCAATACTTGCAGAACGCGGATTTATTGACAAGTCGGAACTAAACACTTTTAGGAAATTAGGCTCTAAACTCCAAGGGCATCCTTCAAAAGGTTATGTTCCTGGGGTTGAAGTTTCAACAGGTTCACTTGGACAAGGACTTGGTATGGGTGTTGGTATGGCGTTAGGCTTAAAGCTCAATAATAACCCTGCAAATGTTGTTGTTTACCTTGGCGATGGAGAACTTCAGGAAGGTTCTGTTTGGGAAGCGTTTATGCAAGCTCACCACAGAAAACTTGATAACATTATTGCTATTATCGATAGAAACGGGTTACAGATTGATGGTGAGACAGAAAAAGTTACAGCATTAAATCCACTAAAGGACAAAATTAAAAGTTTTGGTTGGGAAGTAATAGAAATTGACGGTCACAATTTTAATGAAATATATGATACAATAGAACTTGCTAAAAAATCATCAATGCCTTATGCTATAATAGCTAAAACAATAAAAGGTAAAGGTGTATCATTTATGGAAAACAATGCCGGTTGGCACGGTAAAGCGCCAAACGAAGATGAATACAAATTAGCAATGAAAGAATTAGCTTAACTAAAGGGGTTTACGTTATGGCAAAGATTTATATATTAGATGTCACCAACAGAGACGGCGTACAAACTTCAAGACTGGGTCTTGCAAAATTACAAAAAACTATTATTAACTTGATGCTTGACGATATGGGAATAAGCCAATCAGAGTTTGGATTTCCAGCAACAAAACACGAACTTAATTATCTTAATGCCAATTTAGAGCTTGTTGACAGACAAGCAATTACAACAACTAAGTTAAGCGGTTGGATGAGAGCAATCTCTTCTGATGTTGAAGAATCTTTCAGAAATGTTCCTAAACTAAAATATTGTAACCTGTCACAATCCACTTCTAAGCAAATGATAGATGGGAAATATGGCGGGAAAAAGACTTATAGCGATATAATAAAACTAACATGTGATGCTGTTGAATGCGCAAAATCAAAAGGTGCTGAAATAATTGGAGTAAATGCAGAAGACGCATCAAGAAGTGATATTGAGTTTTTAATAAAATACGCAAATGAAGCAAAGCGCTGCGGTGCAGATCGTTTTAGGTACTGCGATACTCTAGGTTACGAGGATCCTTCAACAACTTATGACAGGATTTACAAAATAGCAAAAGAAACCCAAATGCCAATAGAATTGCATTATCATAATGATTTAGGAATGGGTGTTGCTTGTTCTGTAATGGGAGCTAAAGCTGCAGTAGATGCGGGCGTTGATGCCTATATTAACACTGCTGTTAACGGGCTTGGTGAAAGAGCCGGAAATGCTGATTTAGTATCATGTATTCTTGCAATTCTTAAATCTGCAGGTTTTGAGAAAAAATATAAACTTGATGAAAAAATTGATTTAAGTAAAGCATGGAAATTAGCCAAATACGCATCATACGCATTTGGTGTTCCAATTCCAATTAATCAACCTGCAGTTGGTGATAACGCATTCGCTCACGAATCAGGTATTCATGCTGATGGCGCACTTAAAGACAGAAGAAATTATGAATTGTACGATTATGAAGAACTTGGCAGAGGCGAACCTGAAATTCTTGAAACAGGCAGAATGATTACAACAGGTGAATATGGCGGAATTAAAGGGTTTAGAAATGTTTATAATAAATTAGAACTTAGATTCCAAGATGAACACGAAGCAAGAAACATCCTTGAGCTTGTAAGATATGCTAACGTTCATACTCAAAAACCGCTAACCGATAGTGAATTAAGGTTCATATATTACTATCCTGATATTGCGGCTAAAGTAATGACCGTTACACCTTACTATGAACCTGCAGGCGCACTCAAAAAACGTGTTGAATGTGCTCATTCCGCTAAGTCTAATGCTATTGTTTAAGGTTGATTTTATAACTTTCCAAAGAAATTATAGAATATAAAACCAATAATAAAATAATAAAAATAAGTACAAATTGTAGAACTATTCCAAAGTTGAGTAGTTCTATAATTTTTATTCCAACCCCAATAACTAAAAGCTGTATAACTGCAATTGCAGTATATCTTGCAATAATATTTGAGGAGTTACTTTTAATAAATTTGTTAAACGAAAATAATTTACGAATAGCAAAATTGCCTTTAATATACTCAAACTCTAACCCAGAAATAAAAGTTAAAAACAGCATGACAAAAAATATACCGGTAAAAACAGCCAAAACTGTAAAGTACAATAAATCTGTTCTTATTGCAGCACAAAAAACAAATTCTAACCCAATAACTAAGATTGCTGCTATAGGATAAAATAAGGAGTATACTGACAAAATACTATTTTCTTTTACAATCTTAATCCAAGAAATTTGCTGTTTTAGCGTATTTTTGATAAGGAAATTCAGTCTAAAACCGTTAATTATAAATAGAATTAAACAAGTTCCAAAAATAAAAAATCCAAGCCTAAAAACAGAAGGCTGCATTAATTTATAAAGGCATAATAGGCTAACAATTAAAAAAGAACAGATAATAGCCATAGAATGAACTTTATTTTCTAAAACTCCGGCTATTATCTGTTTCAACTTTTCCATAAAATCCTTTCTTGTAACTAACAAGGCACTTTAACGAAAGATTTTTCAACCTCATTAAGAATGGCGTCAACCTTAGATGAATCTTTAATACCGCCTTGAGCCATATTTGGTCTTCCACCGCCGTTAGCGCCGCATGCTCTTGAAATTTCTCCGACAATTTTGCCTGCGTTCACGCCTGATTTAACAAAACCGTCAGATACTCTTACAAATACCATTCTTTCATTAACAAGAATTATAATACTTTCACCCAACCTTGATGCCAAGTATTCAGCGCCTGCTTTTATTGCATCTCCGTCAGTAATTTCAGTTTTGCTTATGAATAATTTTCCGCCGTCAATATCTTTTGCACGATTGATAAAGGCTGCAAATTTATTTCTGGCATTTTCTTCTTTTAATTCCTGTAACTGCTTTTGAAGCTCCTTGTTTTCATCAAGAAGTTTTTCAACTCTACCTTCTACCTCATCATAGTGTACTTTGAATTTGGTTGAAAGTTTGTCAATTTCTTTAGCCTTAGAATTCAAATAATCTAAAGCGGCAGAAGAAACAACCGCCTCGATTCTTCTAACACCCGCTGAAATTGCAGATTCTGAAAGAATCTTGAACAATCTTAAGTCGCTTGTATTAGAAGCGTGAGTACCACCGCAAAATTCTTTTGAGATGCACCCCGTCTTATCATCACCAACCGATACTACTCTTACCTTCTCATCGTATTTCTCTCCAAAAAGCGCTGTAGCTCCGGTTAGTTTTGCTTCTTCTATATCCATCACTTCCGTATGTAGCGGATATTGTTTTAGAATCCAATCATTAACAAGATTTTCTGTTTGTTGAATTTCAGCAGGAGTCATTGCTCTTGAGAAGTTAAAGTCAAATCTCATTCGATTTTCTTCAACTTGTGAACCTGCTTGCTTTATTTCATTACCAACAACTTTTACCAGCGCTGCTTGAAGTAAGTGAGCAGAAGTATGATGTACCTTTATTTGATTTCTTCTGTCTACATCGATCGTTGCCTTAACTTTTTCACCGATAGTAATTTCGCCGTTTAAGAGCTTGCAGCGGTGAATAAATAATTTGTTTACCTTAAATGTAGTTAAAACTTCCAATTTAAGATTTTCATTTTCAATAATACCGCTATCACCGATTTGACCGCCCGATTCAGCATAGAAAGGAGTTGTATCAAGGACTACGTCAATATATCCGTCGCCATCAACAGTTGCAAGAATTTTCCCTTCTGCTTCATACTCAGAATATCCGACAAAGTTTGTTGAACCTACTTCTTTCTCTATTTTGGCATATTTCATATCACCTGTTACGCTGATTTTTTGAGTAGCAGCCTTTGCTCGGTCTTTTTGCTCCTGCATTGCCTTCTTAAAGCCTTCTTCTGATACCTTTAATCCGTTTTCTTCAGCAATCTCTTTTGTCAATTCAAACGGAAATCCGTATGTATCATATAGCTTAAATGCACTTTCGCCGTCTATATCTTTCTTGTTAGAAATGAATTCATCCAACATTTTGTATCCTCTATCAAGAGTCTTGCCAAAACGTTCTTCTTCTTTCTTTATTGTATCAATAATCTTAGCCTTATTCTTAATTAAATCAGGATAAGCTCCGCCATAATTATCGACAACAACATCAACCAATTTATACAAGAACGGAAGCTCCATGCCAAGGATTTTACCGTGACGCAATGCACGACGTAAAATCATTCTTAAAACATAACTTCTTCCTTCATTCCCTGGGATTACTCCATCAGAAATCAAGAAGGTTACGCATCTTGCATGGTCTGTTATTATTCTTAAAGAAATATCTGTTTTTTCAGATTTTTTATAAGGAACCCCTGACATTTCGGAAACTTTATCTAAAATCGGTTTTAATAAATCAGTTTCAAATGTTGATGTAACACCTTGGCAGACCATGGTAATTCTTTCTAATCCCATCCCTGTATCAACGTTTTTGCTTTCAAGCGGAGATTGATTACCTTCTTCGTCTTGGTACAGTTCTGTAAATACCAAGTTCCAAATCTCAACCCATCTGTCACATTCACAAGTATCAATACCGCAATCTGGAGAGCATTTGAATTCTTCGCCTAAATCATAATGAATTTCAGAACACGGCCCGCATGAACCTGACGCCCCGGGAGGCCCCCAGAAATTATCTTTTTTACCTTTACGTTTAATACGTTCAGCAGGTACACCTACACTTCTCCAAATTTCAAATGCTTCATCATCCGTTTCAAATATTGTTATCCAAAGTCTGTCTTTATCAAGTTTGAGTACATTGGTTACAAAATCCCAAGCCCAAGGAATAATTTCCTTTTTATAATAATCACCAAAAGAAAAATTCCCTAACATTTCAAAAAAGGTATGATGTCTTGGTGTTCTTCCTACATTTTCGATATCAGAATCCTTACCGCCCGCTCTTGCACATTTTTGACAAGATGTTGCTCTTGCCGGATCGTAAGGAGATTTTACTATCCCTAAAAATATTGGCAAAAACTGTAACATCCCTGCCGTTGTTAACAATACTGTAGGATTATCAGGCACAAGGCTTGAACTTTCTACTATTGTATGTTGGTGTTTTTCTTTAAAAAAGTTTAAATATAAATCCCTTATTTCATTACCTTTTAACATATTTTTTCCTCAAATTCTAATCATAACTAGATTATAATTCAAAGATAATAAAATTTACAGGCAAAATTAATTTAAAAACTTACCCTTTTAAAGCTCCATCATTTTCACCGCTAACAAAATATTTTTGCATAGCAAGGAAAAACACAATGATAGGAATCGTTGAAAGAATAGAGCCTGCTGCTATATATCTCCAATTTGAGCTGAACATACCTTGTAAATTATTTATACCGACCGGTAAGGTAAACATGCTTTCTTTTGTTAATAAAATACTCGGCCATAAGAATTCGCCCCACGAACCAATAAATGTAAATACTGCTAAAACAGCAAGCGTTGGCTTAACCATTGGAATAACAACTTTCCACAATACTTGGAAGATATTACATCCATCAACTATCGCTGATTCTTCAAGTTCAAGAGGAATTTTTATAAATGCTTGGCGCATAAGAAAAATTCCGAATGCGGATACAGCAAAAGGCATTACAAGCCCGATATATCCGTTCAAAATACTTACACCGTCTGTTAGACCTAACTTAACAGTTATAAGATATACAGGAACCATTATTGCTTGGAACGGAACCATTATTGTTGATAATATTGCAAAAAAGATAAATCGTTTTCCCGCAAACTTCATCCTTGCAAGGGGATACCCTGCAAGTGAAGAAAATACAAGATTAAATATTACCGTCAAACCCGCTACGGCAATTGAATTATAAAAATACCTCATAAAATCCACTTTACCCCAAACCCCACTATAGTTCGATAAAGTAAAATCTTGAGGAATAAATACAGGCGGATACGCAAATATATTTTCATTTATACCTTTTAATGATGTTGATACCAACCAGATAAAAGGAAAAATTGAAAGTATTGATACAATTATTAAAACTAAGTGACTTATAAAACCTGAAAAATGCCTTTTACTCATAGAACTATATTAGCACAGGTTTTAATATAACAAATAATTTGTACGTTGGATTTTTTATCTCTATAAAAAAAGACTTTAACTAGTCTTTTTTTTTAAATGGTGGGCGATACAAGGCTCGAACTTGTGACCCCTTGAATGTCGTTCAAGTGCGCTACCAACTGCGCCAATCGCCCAAGATATAAAAATTATAATACAAAAAATTATTTTTTCAAAAATTTTAATGAATCAGTTCCAAGCACATATCTTCAAATACATTTTGCGAACTCATATTCAAATCAAGTTCTTTTTTTGCTTTTTCTACCTTCTCTATATCACGAATAAATCTCGAATTATTTGGATTAGATTTTAATAATACAAGCATATAGTTTTGTATTGCAGACAAAATATCTTGCGGTTTATGTTCCTTTGATAGATTATATAAGGCATCTGCAACATTAAATGCATCTTTTCTTTTAAATTGGTAGTATTCGGTAAATACCCCTTCAATAACCGAAAAATCAACGCTTGGCCTTTCAAATGACGGAACAAAGAAACATTGAGAACGACTTATAATTGTTTGGAGTAAATCCTCTTTATATCTTACAAGGAAAACGAAAGTCACTTCTGAAGTCGGTTCTTCAACAATTTTAAGTAATGAATTTGCAGTTTCTTCCTGAAAATTTTTCTGATTAAGTCCGCAAATATTTCCATCATCATCTCTGTCACAAAAAATATAAACTCTATGGAAATCAGATGAAGTCATAAGTGCAGATTTAATTTCATTTGCCTGTTTAATAGATATAACGGTTTTAGATTCGTCATCTGATGGTTTGTTATCAATCCTTGAAATATACTGAACAGCAGGATGTGTATTTTCTCTAATCCAATTACAGTTGATACATTGACAATTATCAGATTTATCTCCGGTACAATTCAATAAACGTGCAATCTCAGACGCTAATATACTTTGAGAATTAAAATCATTACCCCAAAATACTATACTTTGAGGAACTTTTCTAGGTTCTGATGATAGCATTTTATTAAAATAGTTCGTAAGGAACGGATATTTATCTGATAATAGCATTTTCTACCTCAAACTGAACGTCATAAGCATTTCCGTTTTTAATCTTGTATTCTGAATCAATTAATAACTGTTTAAATTTAACCATTTCTTTTAGTGATGTATTTTTAAGTTTTGCAATAGTCTGTTTAACTGCAAACTCGTGCATTCCTATTTTCTTAGAAATCTCAAATGTCGACATTGAATTTGCATTCAGCTTAATTGTTATCCACTTTCTAAGCATTGTTTGGATTGCACTTAGAATTTCAAGCGGGTGTTTTTTATCAGTAAGTCTTCTAAACTCTAACAATGCCTTATCTTTTTGATTTTTCATAATATAATCTGTTAAATTGAATAAGTCTTGATTAGAAATACAATTTTCCCTTACTAATTTTTCACCGATTTTCTTTTCCGGATAAACAAGAAGTTTTAGTTTTTCAAGTTCAGAATCAAAATCCCTGAGATTATTTCCAATTTGCTCAATAAGTGCTAAGCACGCATCATTATCCAATGAAATATTTTTTTCCTTAGCCATTGCCTTAATTCTTGCAGTCAATTCATTTACCTGATAAGTTTTTATCGCATCAAAAACTCTTACATCGGCTTTAGCAAGAATTTTAAATAACTTTCTTCTGGAATCCGGCTTTTTACCTTCGCCCCTAGGTAATTTCCATACAAAAACTATGTCGACAAGTTCTGATGATTCCCCAATAAGAGTTTCAATTTCTGCTAACTGTTTATCATCAAAATTATTGCCTTTTTCACCCAAATACCCGCCGCAATTAATTATGATGAGCAGATTTCCAAACATCATTGGCTGAGTTCTCAGTAATTGAGTTAACTCAATATAATCAGGGTTGGAGTATACACGATAATTCATCGCAGCAAAGTTTTTATCCAGCTTAGACTTAAAAAAGTCAATCGCTTTTTCTATATCGTAATCTTCTTCCCCATAAAAAAAATGAACCGTCATAGAAGAATATTAGCATAAAAACATGAAAAAATCACAAATAAAAAATGCTAATATAACTGAATTACAGGCGACAAATGTAAATTTTTGTAAAAAGTTCATCAAAAACGTTAAAGAAAATCTGAAAATCAGCCGATATATATTATATATACAATTGTATGTCGAGGTGTGTATCATGACAATCACAGCAGTAAACGGAATCTATGACTACGGAGCGACGTATCAACGTCAGTTCTTTGGCAGCACGATTTCTGATAAAAAGCTGAATGATTTGATGAAGGAGTACCACATCCGTCAAACGGGTGATGCATACACTGACATCAAAGAGTTGTACAAAGCGATGTATGGGGACTATTCCCAACAGGCGCAATCAGAAATCTCACGTCAAAACGCTGGTACAAAACAAACCCAATATCCTTGGGAAAGCGTCATGGCTAAAATTGGTCTGGCGGCAACCGGAGATATTGAGAAAGACAGAGCTACATTTGATTCAGCTCTCAGACAATTGACCAATATCGCTCAGGGTGAACAACAAGCATACCTGGCACAACTTCAGTACGAAGGGAAAACAGCCTTCGCGGCTAATGTTCCTAAAGAGACAGCACCTCAAACAGTTAGTGCATACGATATTATGGCCGATGTCAACAGAGCGTTTATTAATTACTAGCTGAAGTATGAAAAGCCCCCTTTTAAAAGGGGGGCTTTCATTATATAAAATTATAATTTTGCAGAGATTATCATAAATAATCAACCATATTCTTTCACCTTATATATTAGTATTTTTATTTTTTAGATATTGTTAAAAATTCCTTATCATAACAATAGAAAATATAAATAGTTTTAAAATTCGTTTTTTTTAAGTTTTGTTAATCCTTCTTTATATAGATGTAAAGATTATATTAAAAAATCAAAGAATGATATTTTTTTAATCTATAATGAAAATGCTTAAAGAGATAAAAAAGGAGAAAATTATGCAATCTATAGAAGAAATGCTTAAAAAATTGGAAAATGCAGATAATACACAAAAAAATGAAATCGAAAATCAATTAGTAAGCATAGGTTCTAAAGCTGTTCCTGAATTAGTAAACCAATTACAAATCGTAAGAGGTATTAAAAGAGGTGTTGTTGCAATGACTCTAATCAGAATAGGCGATGCAAGTATTGAATACCTTAAAAAAGCAGCAGGTAACAACAAAGATTTTGAATGGGTTGCTAAATACTTAATTTCTGAAATCACCGGAGAATTAGCAGCATAAGTTTACTAAACATGCCGGAGAATAAAACAAAAGTAGAAATATACACAGATGGCGCTTGTAGCGGAAACCCCGGAAAGGGTGGCTATGGTGCCATTCTTGTTTATATAGATAAAAATGGGCAAAAACACGAAAAAGAGTTTTCCAAAGGATATATCAATACTACTAATAATCAAATGGAACTGCTTGCTGCTATTGTTGCGCTTGAAGGGCTTAAAAAACCTTGTGAGGTCATACTAACATCAGATAGTAAATACCTTACAGATGCAATTAATCAAAAATGGCTTGATAGCTGGATTAGAAATGGGTGGAGAACTGCATCTAAATCTCCGGTTAAAAATGTTGAATTATGGAAAAGACTTATTGATGCTATGAAGCCTCATAACATAAAATTCATTTGGGTTAAGGGGCATAATGGTCATCCATATAATGAACGTTGCGATCAACTCGCCGTAGAAGCCGCAAAAGCCGACAATCTCACTGAATTAATAGTATAATCCACGTTACATTTCTTAATATTGTGTTATTTTTATTTTGCTACGTGGAATACATGTTATATAGGAACTAATTTCAAGAGATTGAACGGAGCAATTTTATGTCAAAAGTAGAAGGCACAGGCGGTTCAAAAGAAGTAAAACGCAGTATAAAACTAAATAAAGGACAAGAAACAAGATCTGATAAAGCTCTGTTTAACTATAACGAAAACGGTAACACTCAACAAAATTATACAGTAAAAGAGGGTGAAACAGCTTTTAAAATAGCAAGAAAATTTAATCTAACTATTTATCAACTTGCAGAAGCTAACGGTTGGAAAGTTGTAAAAAATAAAAATAACATTATCACACTTACTAAAAACGGAAAACCAGTCAATCTTCAAGCCGGTATGGTTATTAATGTTACCGTCACAAATAATACCGCTAATAAAAAAATCCAAACATCTTCGCAAAACCAATCACAATACACTGTCAAAGGGGGTGACAGTCCATTTAAAATAGCTGACGAAAATGAAGTTTCAATAAGGCAACTGGCCGATGCTAATAACTGGAAAATAAGCACAGGAAAAAATGGAGAAATAACAGTCTTAAGAAATGGTAAAGAAATTATCTTACAAAAAGGTGAAAAACTGAATTTGCCCAAATCTGTTACAAATGAATTTGTTGATATAAGAAACATGTCACAATTAAAACAGGCAACGGGAATGAGCGACAGGTTTGCCGACTTAATAACAAAATTCGAAGGGAATCCTAATAACGACTACAAACCTTATGAAGACGCATATCAAGATGATAATGGGGTATGGACAGTAGGCTTTGGCTATACAAAAAATGTGAAAAAAGGAACAGAAATGAAAGCTCCGGAAGCATATACAAGATTAGCCAAAGATTACGCTCAGACAGCAGAAGACATTAAAATTGTACTGGGTGAAGATTTATATAACAGTATTCCTAAACCTTTACAAGAAGGGCTTATTGACTTAATCTTCAACAAAGGTTTTGAAGCGTTAGATGTTGAAAAATTCAAGAAAAATATTAGCTCTAATAATTTAAATGAGGCATTCAAACAATTAATCTTTACAAAATCAATAAAAACCGGTGAGGATATGAACGGACTTTATAAACGTTCACTTGCAAGACTTGCTATGGTTTATAAAAATTCTGATGTTGATACTCAAAAACAACTTAAACCTATTATTGATAAATTCTATGAAACCTGCAAAGAAAAAGTTTCTTTAACAGAGCTCAACAACTGGTGGAATAAAAGCAGTCAAGAAGAAAGTGTACAAAATAACAAATACACTGTTCAACAAGGCGATACTCTTAACAAAATTGCAAAAAAACTGGGTATTGATGTAAGTGTTCTAAAAGTTCTTAATAAAACACTTGAACCTGATTTTAAAATTAATATCGGTGATATAATCAATATTCCAATTATTCCTAACGCTACGTCAAAGCCTATTGAAAAACCATTAAAAGATGAAATTCTTAACATCAAAAAACTTAAACTAAGTGATGATGAAAAATTACGCAAAACCGAAGAAATTTTTGATAAATATGCAAAACAATATAATCTGCCTAAAGAAGCCATAGATATCTTTAAAGAAGAAGCCCAAGATGAATATGATTCTTGGTTTGGGGCAGATATGGATGATATGACCGCAATGGCAGGAATTCTTGATGCCAATAATGCCGAGTCACTTTACAGAGCAATTGAAACAGCTAATGATTCATCGTCTGACACAAGAAAATTTACAGGACTTGTGCTTAATAAGAAGATTAATAAAGATAATATAAGAGAATTAATAAATTTAGCCGGCGGGACCAAAAAATTTGTTAAATTAATTAAAAGAAACGGAGATTTAGAAGTTTTAAGACATTCACTTAATGTTTTATTAAATGATAAAGAAAATAACACAGATATATTGAACAGATTTGAAAAAGCCGGCGAAGATGAAAAATATTCGGATATTATGAAAGTCTTTGACAATGCGCTTGCTAATTCTCCAAAAGAAATAAGCACACAGCTTGCAAAAACGCTGGATAAAGACGATGACTTAAATTCTATGTTATACAAATATCAAATTCAACGTGTTAACAAAGGGAATATTCTTGAAGTTCTACAATCAAATGATATTATTTCAGGAATTTGTGAAGCAGATAATGACAGAAAAACCTGCAAAAATGAAATACTAAGACTGTTTAATATGTTGGATAAACAATATGAGCTTAACCCTGAAAAGAAATCCGAGTTTTTAAAACTTGTAGAAAAAGAATTCCGAGACCGAGCTTGGTATAATCCTTCAACTTGGTGGGTAGGAACAAGCGATATTTCAGATGCTTTTAAAGCTCTTATATCAGATTCACCCAAGCCAAAGAATGTACTTGGAGAGATTTGCAAAACCTTAGGTATATCTGAGGGCACAACAACACTTGATAAATTAACCGATAAAAACGGGAAAGTAATACCATTAGTCGAAAATTATGAACCAACCGCAGAAGGCGCTTTAAGCGGACATAAAATCGTCATAAATTCTGGACATGGCGGATATAATCCTAATAACAATACTTTTGATAAAGGGGCATTAAACGAAGAAACTTCCGTTAATGAATGGATGCTAAACCGTTATATTGCACAAAAAGTAATTGAAAGACTACAAGAACAAGGAGCTGAGGTTGTTCTAACCGCAGGTCATTACAGCACTGTAAGTTATAAAGACTTTGGTTCAGATTTAACTATAAGTCTTCATGCCGATTCCCATCAAGGAACATCAGGACCTAGATTATTTGCTCACAAAAAAGATGATGATGATAAAAAATTGGCTAAAGATATTTTAGAAACATTTATCAATAGTGTAAATGTTTCTAATTTACAAGATTTGAAAAGAAAAGAAATAACCTACAATATGGATATTCAAGCAAACGATGACGAAGTACAAAGTATTCAAGCAAAAATAGTAGATAACCGTTCTCTGCAAATTCTTAGGAAAAACGATAAGCAGGCAGCAGACGAACCAGCTGTACTAATTGAGTATTGCAATATTAAAAACAATGATGAAGTTAGAAATATTGTGTTCGGAAACCTCGGAAATGATATTGTAAATTCCATCGTAGAAGGAATTATTAAATATTACGAACAATCTTAAAAACAACTATCCTTTGATAAATTCATTTAATTTATCAAGCATAGCATTTATATATTTTTCGCACATTTCTTGATTTTTTGCTTCAAATCTTAGCGTAAAGACCGGCTCCGTATTACTTTGTCTTACAAGCGCAAACCCACCATCAAAAATTATTCGCATGCCATCTAAAGTTACTATATCAAGAATTCTATCTGAAAACATATCCGGATTCTTTGACACATAGTTTTCAAACTGCTCTAATACCGGTTTCTTTTTCTCATTTGGGCACTCAAGTCTAATTTCTTTAGAAGTATATACTTTACTAAACGGTAACAACAACTCATTAAAATTAAACTCCGGATTATTACGTTTGTGTTTTGCTACAATTTCTATGATTCTGCATCCGGCATATATTGCATCGTCAAACCCGTAGTATCTGTCTTTAAAGAAAGTATGCCCGCTCATTTCACCCGCTAATAAAGCGCCGGTTTCTTTCATCTTTGACTTAATATATCCGTGTCCGGTCTTACACATTATTGCCGTTCCGCCGTTGTTATTGATTGTATCGTATAACACTTGAGAGCATTTGACTTCAGACACAATAGCCGGCTTGCAGCTCTTATCTGATAAGCAAGATAAATAATCCATTGCATAAATTAATAATAATTTATCTCCGGTTAAAGCCGTTCCGTCAGATGATATTACGCCTATTCTGTCGCTATCACCGTCAAAGGCTATTCCTAAATCCGCATTATTTGCTACAACGGATTTCTTTATATCATTGAGTGTTCTTTCATCACTAGGATTTGGGTGATGGTGCGGAAATCTTCCGTCTGGATTTGAATATAGTTCTATTACTTCACAACCTAATGAACGATACAACTTTGGTGCTACTATTCCGCCTGTTGCATTTGCTGAATCTACTACTACCTTTATTCCTTCACCTATCTTGCCAAACCTTTTTGACATATCCTGAATATAATCATAAATTAAATCATATTCTTGAAGTTTCGCCTTATCAACATTTACATATTGCATACTCTTTGGAGGATAATTTTGATATTCCTTTATTGTAAAATTCTTAACTTCTTTAATTTGTTCTTCATTCAACGACTGCTTATTATAAGTCATTTTTAGTCCGTTATACTGGCTAGGATTATGACTTGCTGTAATAATTAAAGCCCCGTCAATTTCTTGATTATAAGTTATAACCGGATTAATCCCATGAGCTTCTGAATAATATCCGATAGGAGTTGGGGCTAATCCTAAATCTATTACTCTGGCACCTAATGATAATAAACCTCTTATTAATGCTTCCGACAAACTTGGAGAATGTAATCTTGCGTCTCTGCACACTGTTACCAACAACTGCTCCGGATTTTTGCCAGTATTCTCCGATAAAAATCTTAGATAACCTCTGCCTGTATAGAAAAATAATTCCTCTGTTATGTCTTCGCCATAAACTCCTCTTATATCATTTTTTCCAAAAGCAGTTTCGTAAATCATTTTATATTCTCCCTAAAATCGTTATTCTTAACTATATAATACCAGAAAAATAAATAATGCTTTTATTTATGTTATCATTTTATTACAAGGAGGATTTTAATATGTATCACGTTTATACCGAAAGAAATTATTCCGAACTATCTAAGAGTTTAATAGGCGAATTTATGGATCTTGATGAAGCTATGGCTTGTGCTAAAAAAGCTATTGAAGCCGATTCAAGCCTTAATTATATTGTTGAAGAAACCGACGGACATTTTAACAGCTACGGAGAACTGGTTTCTACTGTTGTTGCTGAAAGCTAATTAAGTTTTAAGATTTATGCCTGAATATAATCTGATAAAACTTAATCTTGCCAGATATTGTCTTAAACACGTTGTAAACGCATACAATATCAAGGAATTAAATGTTCCGTTCTATATTTGTCCGACTATATTTCAAGCACTAAAAGATGAAATCAAAAACGGGTGTAAATTAAAGTTTTATCATATTGATTTAAACTTTTTTCCGACAAAAAAATTTAAAAAAGATGATTTTATAGTTTATCCTAATTACTTTGGGATAAACTATAAAAATATTGAAATCCTTAGCCAAAACTATTCTAATCTCATTATTGATAATGCTCAAAGTTTTTACGCCCCACCAAAAGGAATAGCAAGTTTTTACTCCCTAAGGAAATTTTTCACTGTTCCTTGCGGAGCTTTTTTGTACATAAAAAAGGATTTTCCAATAAATTACCCACAAGATAATAATATTTATGCTCAATACTTTAAACCAACATATCAAGAGTTTAAAGAAAACGAAATCAGACTTAATAATACTCCGCCGCTTCTAATGTCAAAATCAATTATTATAAACCATAATGAAAAATCTAAACGGCTTGAACAATTTTACAGACTTCATCAAAAATACAAACAAACCAATCAACTTGAAATTAAACTTACAGACTACGATGTTCCTTTTATTTACCCTTATCTAACCTCAACCCCTGACAAAATAGTTAAGGAGTTTGAAGATAAAGGGAAAACAATCCTAAGATACTGGGAAAGGTTACCTGAAAACTTTCCAGAATATCAGTTTTACAACAATCTTGTACCAATTCCGCTTGATTAAACCTTAACAAAAACTGATTTTGGCTGCTTACAGATTGGGCAAACATAATCTTCCGGCTCTTTAGTAATATCGCCTTTATAAATATATCCGCATATTGAACAACGGTAAGAGAGTTCATCGGATTGTACCGTTTCTTCAATATAAGTAGGAGCATTTTTAGGACTCTTACCATTCTTCATCTTATGGTAGTATTCATAAGTCATTACAGGTTCATTACTCAAAACCCCACAATCTGTTATCTTTCCTAAAAATATTGTATGAGTTTCTGTTTCTAAAATGTCGTCGACTTTACAAATTATATATCCTACAGAATTCGAAATGATATTTAATCCGGCTTTTTCAAAATATTTTATATTTTCAAACTTATTAACCTCACGCCCTGATTGAAAACCAAATATAGGAATTACGTTATCATCTACATTCTGACCAAGAACAGAAATTCCAAATTTACGACTCTTCTTTATGCAGGTATTAGTATAATTGTTATGATTAATACTAACTGCAACGGTATCATAAGTAACCTGCATAACACTGTTTGCAATACACCCTGTTGCCTTTTTCCCATCATTATCAACGGTTGAAACTACATATACTCCGTAAGATAAACACCACAATGCTTTTGTATCCATGCAGGAAGCCCCCTTTTTTTTATTAACATTAGAACAATATTATTGTATCATAGAAATTATGGAAAATTCTGTTAAAGTATCTATAATAATACCGGTTTATAACACAGAAAAATATCTTAAACAATCACTGGATAGCGTAATAAATCAATCACTAAAAGATATTGAAATAATCTGTATTAATGACGGTTCAACAGATAATTCGTTACAAATACTGGAAGAATACTCACGCAAAGATGAACGAATAAAAATCATAACCCAGCCTAATCAAGGTCAGGCAAGTGCAAGAAATCTAGGAATGTCTTTTGCTACAGGTGAATATATAGGTTTTTTAGATTCGGATGATTGGGTTGAAAATACTGCCTTTGAACAGCTTTATTATAAATCAAATAATAATGATATAATAATGGCACCTGCTATTGTTTATAATCAAACTCAAAATTCTTATGACTATAAAGACAGTTATTTCGGTCTTGATATTATACCTGAGGAATTATTTAACAGGGAGTTTTCATACAACGATTGTTCCGATTTTATATTTAGAATTTGTGTTGCACCTTGGAATAAATTATATAAACGCCAATTTTTAACTGATAATAATATTCTGTTTCCGCAAAATTTAATATTTGAAGATAATCTTTTTACTATAAAAGCACTTTTAAAATCAAAATCAATAAAAGCAATAAAAACTCCTTTATTTTATTACAGAATAGACACCGAAAATTCAACTACACATTCAAGCGGGAAAAAGGATTATAAAAAACTTGATATTTTTAAAATCATGAAATTAGAAGAAGATTTCTTAAAAGAGGTTAATGAATACAAGAATTTAGAAACTTATTTTAAATTTCACCGCAAAAGTACATTATTTTACTGGCAGAATAAAATCAAACACCCGTTAGTAAAATTAATTTATAAAATATTGCTTTGGCTTAATTATCCCAATTTCCCACTTATTAGTAAATTAATTAAATTGGAAAAATTTAAGAAAGAATTAAATACTAAACTAAAAACCCAAAACACATATATCTGGATAGAAGAAAATCAAGCTGAATATTTCAGAAAGATAATTAAAACTGCCAAGCTGTATAATCTCAGATTTATAACCGATAATGAAAATTTTAAAACCTTTGAAAATTATGCAGTTGAAAATATCAATAATACAAACGCAAAAGTAATTATCGGAATAACATCAAATTACTACAAATACAGTGAATATTTGAAAAGTCGACTTAAAGCCGCCAGATACAATATTAATGTAGAAGAAATTATCTTCCCGCTAATATAACTAGGTCATAAGCAGAAAAGTAAGATTTAAAAATCCTTCAAGTGATTTTAATAAAAAAGGTTATAGCAAGAAAAGGTTTAAGCGATATAATACAAAAGAGAGGTGAATATGACAACAGAAAAAATAACATACAATACATACGGCACTTGCTGTAAGGTAATGAACATAGAATTAGAAGACGGCAAAATCAAAAATGTAGAATTTATAGGCGGTTGTAACGGGAACTTGCAAGGAATTGCTCACTTAATAAAAGGTTTAGCACCGGAAGAAATAATTTCAAAATTAAAAGGCATTCGTTGTGGGTCAAAAGAAACAAGCTGTCCTGATCAACTTGCTCAATGCTTAACAGCATATTTACAAGAAAAAGTCAAAACGACTGCAAATGTTTAATAATTAATATAAACTTTATATTTTAAAGAGAATGACTTTTAAAGTCATTCTCTTTATTAATAATTTCAAACTTATAAACGAATAATTAACATTTTAGTATCTTTTTCAGCTTTTACAAAATGTCTTTCGTCTTTGTGAAATCTTAAAAACTCACCTTTTTTAAGCCTAAACTCACATACACCGCCTTCGGATTTGGAACAACCACACTCATCACAATGTACTTCTTCGTTATGCTCAATGTTAAATAAGATTTCGCCTTCAAGAAGGTAAACCATAGCATCACCCGAAGTTGAATGAGTTGGAATTTCCTGTCCTTTTTTTAGAGCTGCCAATCTTACCTCAGAGTTGTTATAAACAAGTAACTGTTCCATGTTAAAACCGGCATCATTATACTGGATTAAATCCTCGAGTTTTAAAACGTGTTTTTTTGACATACAAATCTCCTTTCAAGACCAAAATAAACCGGATATAACTTTTCCGCATTCCCTTAAAGAGGAATACAAAAATAGGGCGGAGCAGGAAATTCCTGCTCCGCCCTTAATTTTAAAACCATTATCAACTAAGAAATTCTACCTGGGATAACAACTCCACCTTTTAAATTCTTTTTATAGAATTCAACGTGCGGTTGAAGTACGCTATCAAGGACTTCAGGGAATTCTTTTCCTGTCATAATTTTTTCAACGATTTCTTGGTAAACAGTAGCAAATGCTCTTAACTGAGTCATAGCGCCTGCAGCTTGAGGAGTAAGTCCCATTCCTCTTGTAGCAACAGCTTCATTAAAGAAAGCACCTGAAGACTCATAAGACTTATTCAACGCTCCAATATATGCTTCAGCATTTTCTCTGCATACACCGTTATCTACAGGAACTGTAAGTGCAAATACGAGTTTATTAGCAGGATTGAAGTGAGCTTCTGCACTGTGGTGCATTGCATCAGGTACTTTTGCTACTTGTTTTAAAGTATCTTTTACAGATTCATTTTGCATTTGAGCATGCCAGTAAACAGTGTTTTCAAAAATAGAACCCATATATTGATGAACAGAAGCAGAAATTCCGTTTAATTTAGCGTCTGCCCAGAAAATACCTTGTTTAAGTGCATCATTAAGCTCTAAATCAGCAGATAATGAAAGAGAAGAAATTTCTTGAGCAGCATTAAGCATTTCAATTAAGTCTTCTTTTTTCATCCCAGCCCAAATAAGAGTGAAAATTGCGTGGTCATCAAACGCAGAAAATCTTCCGCCTACATCATCATGAATGAATAAATCACCAATCCAATTATTTTCGATAGATGTTCTTCTAAGTTCGCTCTTTTCAGAATTAGCATCAGTTACAGCGATAAAGTGACGACTTGCAGATTTCTTAGCTTCTTCCTCACTTTGACCTTTTGCAATATAAGCATCTTCTAACATTTTTTTAATTCTTAAGAAACCGTCTTTTGTTTCGAAAGTAGAACCTGATTTAGAGGCTATCATATAGTTAGAATCAAGCACATTACCTAATCTGTACAAAAATCTTTCTAAACTAGCAGAATCAACATCTGAATAAAAAGCAACAGAGTCTTGACGAACATTTAATCCGTTTATTGAAAGCATGTGTTCTACAGTATGTTTAGAACCACCGATGCCTAGTACGCTTAATTTTTTTACACCTGTTTGGTTCTTAAAATTTTCAGCCATTGAATACAATTCATCAACTCTTTTAAGCTGTTCTTGAGGAAGGTTAACCCAGTTTAAAAACTGTCCTTTTTTATTAGCTCTTGAAGCGAATTCATTAACAAATTCAGAAACTTTTGATGAATATTTGCTAAAATCAACACCGGTGAATGTTGTTTTAATATCTTTCATTTTTGTCAACATCAGAAATTCTCCTTTCTTATATTACCCGTATAAATACATTGTAGAAAACACAAAGAATAAAGTAAATAAGCAGGATTTTTTAATCAATAAAAAGTTGAATGTCTAGTCATTTTTCTTTTTTCTGGGTTTAGCCGGAGTCGGCTTACCGGAACGATTTTTGGCATTTTTCTTACTGAATTGCTGCGGAGCTTGATTAAAAGAAGTCTGAATTCTTCTAACACTATACACTTCAGGTAAAGACTGAATAGCGTTCATAACTTTTCTCAAGGTTTCAATATTATCCAATTCAATTCCAAGCTCAATAATTCCGACTTTATTTCTGGTTTTACAATTAGCATAATTAATATTTGTATTGTTATCAGCCACAACAGAAATAACATCTTTTAAAAGTCCCATTTTTTCAGCAGTTTCAATTCTGATAGTAGTGGAATAGGTCTTATCAACGTGATGCCCAGACCAACGAATATCGAGGAGCCTTTCTGGCGGAATATCATCAAGCGTTTTACAATCAAGCCTGTGCACCGTAACCCCTTTAGAGCGAGTAACGACACCGACAATCGGTTCCCCAGGGATAGGAGAACAACAACGAGCAAAACTGTACAACAAACCTTCCAATCCAATAATATCCTTCTCAGAAGCCTTATGACGTTTCCCTGAAAAGGTCGGTTCAGGTGGTTTGGCAGGCTTTTTCAACTTATTAACAATTTTATTAACAGTGGTTTCACCGTAACCCAAAGCTGCAAATAAATCATCCACAGAAATATAATTCATCTGATGAGCAACTTTTTCAAACTCACCATTTTTTAAATACTCATCAAAAACAACTTTTGTTAGTTCATGCTCCAGGTTAGCCCTGCCAAGCTCGATATGATCTTCTCTTTTATTTTTCTTGTACCACTGTCTGATTTTAGATATAGCTTGCTTTGTCACAACAAAGTTTAACCAATCCAAACGTGGAGCAGGAACTTTTGAAGTCAAAATTTCAACAATATCACCATTTTTTAACTTCGTATCCAGTTGAACAATTCTACCGTTTATAAGTGCCCCAACCGTTCTGTTACCTACATCAGAGTGAATACGATAAGCAAAATCAACAGGTGTAGCATTTGCAGGTAAATCAATAACATCGCCTTGCGGTGTAAATGCAAATACCTGATCCGAGAATAAATCCAACTTAACAGCATTAACGAAATCTTCAGCATCCTGAGTTTCTTTGTTATATTCAACAAGTTTTCTCATCCAAGAGAACTGCTTATCAATATTCGAATCCGCTCTCTGAACACCTTTTTCTTTATATCTCCAGTGCGCCGCAATACCATATTCAGCGATTTCATGCATTTCCCAAGTTCTAATCTGAACTTCCAAAGGCTTTTGTCTTGGACCAATTACTGAGGTGTGTAAGGACTGATACATGTTACTCTTTGGCATTGCAATATAGTCTTTAAACCTACCTGGGATAGGTTTAAAGCGTTGGTGAATAAGCCCTAATACTTCATAACATTCTTTTTCTGTATCAACAATTACCCTTACTGCAGTAATATCATATAGGTCATGAAATGCGATATTTAAGCGTTTCATCTTGTTGTAGATTGAATAATAATGCTTTGCACGTCCTGTAATCTTTGCATTAATACCGCTTTTTTGTACATCTTTGGAAATGCTCTCGATAAGCAGTTTAACAGTCATTTCTCTTTCAGTCTTTTTTTGAGAAACCAACTGTGCAATTTCATAATATTTATCCGGATGTAAATATCTTAAAGATAAGTCTTCCAGCTCGGCCTTAATTTTCCCAACCCCGAGTCTGTTAGCAAGCGGAGCAAAAATATCAAGAGTTTCTTGAGCAATCTTTTGCTGTTTTGCAGGAGTCATATAATTAAGCGTACGCATATTATGAAGCCTGTCAGCAAGTTTTAAGAAAATAATTCTGACATCAGACGCCATTGCAATAAACATACGCCTAAAATTCTCTGCTTGGCGTTCTTCTGTTGATTTAAACTGCAACTTTCCAAGTTTAGTAACCCCTTGAACAAGGTTCAGAACATCTTCACCAAACTTTTCTTTCAATTCATCTGCAGTTGTATCAGTATCTTCAAGAATATCATGCAAATAGCCGGCCATTAAAGTATGCTTATCTGCTCTTAAAGATATAAGTATCTTTACAACTTCAATCGGGTGAACTATATACGGCTCCTCAGAAACTCGATATTGCCCGTGATGTAACTTCTTAGCAAACTCAAATGCGGTTTCTATTTCTTGTATATCATCATTACTATAATGTTGCTCTATTAATAGATTTTTTACTTCATCAAAGGATATTACTTCATCGTCCATAGAATAATGATAATAATTTTTTTTTAAAAGTTCAAGTAATAATTAAAATTTCATACAATAAGTGGGGAAAAATTAGCAGGTAAAGGTTTATCTTTACCTGCTAAAAACCATTTTAGTTTTTTAATTTATACTTCAACAGTTTCTTGTTTTCTAAATTGCATTTCGTATAATGCTCTATATTGCCCGTTTTCTCTTGCTATAAGCTCATCATGAGTTCCAAGTTCAACTAACTCACCCTCGTTAATAACAGCTATTCTATCAGCATTTTTAATAGTAGAAAGCCTGTGGGCAATAACAAAAACTGTTTTATTTTGCATTAAATTATCAAGTGCTTTTTGCACAATTGCCTCAGATTTATTATCTAAAGCCGAAGTAGCCTCATCTAAAATAACAATAGGCGAATTTCTAACCATAGCCCTTGCAATAGCAACTCTTTGTCTTTGTCCGCCGGATAAGGTCATCCCACGTTCACCCAGCTCTGTATCAAGTCCGTTCGGTAACTCTTGAATTACCTCACTTAAATGCGCTGACTCAATCGCTTGGTTTAATTCCTCCTCGGTTGCCTGATAATTTCCCATCATTATGTTTTCTCTAATCGTACCTGAGAATAAGAAATTATCCTGAAATACCATTGCTATATGTTTTCTTAGGCTTAATAGTGAAAATTCCCTGATATCAACCCCATCAATTGTTATGGCACCTGAGTTTACATCATAAAATCTTGGAATAAGATTAACCAGAGTTGATTTTCCACCACCAGAGTTTCCAACTATAGCAAGTGTTTCACCTTTTTTAATTTCTAAATTAATATTTTTAAGTACCTGATGTTCAGGGTTATAAGCAAAAGATACATTATTAAATGCAATCGAATTCTTAACATCTCCTAATTCAATCGGATTTTCTTTTTCTTTTAAATCCGGAGTAATATCAAACAATTCAAATACTCTGCCCATAGCAACAAAAATTGTTTGAAGCCCTGTTAAAGTATTACCTAAAGTTTTAACAGGCTTGTAAAGCAATAAAAGTGATGTAACAAATGAAGCAAAGCTACCTGCAGTCATTTCGCCCTTAATAATCAATCCTGTACCATACCAAAGTACAATAGCAATTCCGCAAGATGCAATTAAATACATAAGAGGTGACATCCAGCCTGAACGCTTAATTAATCCCATTGCAACATCAAAAGAATCATGAATTTGTTTTTCAAAGGCTTTATCTTGTCTACCTTGCAAACAGTATGCAGTCATAACTTTATTACCGGAATATGTTTCATTGAAGTTAGTAGTAATATTTCCCCCAATAACCATACCCCTATTAGACGCTTGTTTAACTCTCTTTCTTATTAGAGCAACCGGCACAAATGCTGCACATAGTACAACTACACCGATAATAGCTAATTTCCAAGAACTATACAGCATTACAGCTATTAAACCAAGCGCACCACATACACTTGTTATAATTGTCTTAATATTTTGAACAATTCCTTTTGATGCAGTATCAGGATCATTCAAAAATCTCGAAATAACAATTCCTGAAGTATTTTCATCATAGAACTTTGTATCCATTTTTAAAAGGGTTTTAAATAACGAAATCTTAACAGAATTGGTAATCCTCTGGCTTGTCCACTCTGAAATATAATCATTTAAATATCTTAATACCCCTTGAAATAAAGCAAACCCGATAACACCAAACGGTATTAATGCCCCAAGGATTGCAAACGGGAATGTATAAGTATGTCCTAAAAGCGTGAATACTAAATCTTTTTGACCTACAACATAATCCATATACGGTTTTAGTGCAAATGCAACTACACCATCTAATAAACCTAAAGGAATAGCTACAAGAAAACCTAAAAACACCCTACCTAAATATGGTCTTATATATGGAAAAATTTTAGATAATAACCATAAGTATCTATATGAATTCTTCGCCTGTGTATCACTTAACTTCATTATTCTCCCTTTCCCAATAATATATATTCTACCCTAAAAAAATTGTTTTTGCATAATTATAAACAATAATAAGCCAACCTTCTAATAACATCAGTGTGTGCGCATATCATCCCTTCAGGAGGGGGTAAATACAAGGGGTAAATACAAGGGGTAAATGTAGGGGTAATGCAAGGGTAGAGTATATATAGGGTTAAATATTAATATAAAATACAGCCATACTTCTCTGACGAATTCATCACTTCTAAAGCAAAATTTATTAATTTACCATCAGATCTAAAATGTTGATAATGAGTCACAGCTTTTTTATATTTAGATACGTTTTTATTGAACTTAATTTTTTCATCTAATAATTTGATTGCAAACAAAGCTAAATCCTCACCATAAGTATCAATAAGTCTCAAGAATTGTGCCTCAGTTAATCGAACATTACCAAAATTCTTAACCTCATTAAGCGATATCTTATTCCTTCGAGTAAACTCGTTCTTCATTTTTATAGGGTAAACCAACCTTTCTTATTAGTTTTTTTACTGTATATTTCATTTTGCACGGAGATGGAGAATACTTGAAAATAACCGAATACAAAAAACATTTTTCACAGTTTCCGCCAATCTCATAACAATCCATAGCTGAATCTGTCCAGTTTTGAGAAATATCATCCGAAATTTTGATATCCATAAACTATCTTATACATCCTCTCAGAGTAGACCTTATATTTTTATTTTCTGCCATGTATCTTAATGCAAGATTTCTTGCTTGATTTGGGGTAATAAGATAATTATCAAAATATAAAACTGTATCAATTACATAATTTGTAAGATTATTAATCTTCTCTAACTTGTTTTTCAAAAAAAATTTTCTTAAAGCCGCAAAGGGTAAAAGCAATGACAAAACAGGTCTTTTTAGCATAAAACCGAATCTCCTCCTTAAATAAATAGTTGACAAATATATAAAAATGTATTGACCTTTTAACATGTATATGCAATAATATCAAGTAAAGGTTTACATTGTTATACATATTGTAAAATATTATTTGACATTTGTCAAGTATATATTTATTGAGGATATATGAAAGTTAAAGATTTAACAGGACTAATAACCCAGAAAACAGGATATCCGGTCAACCAATCAATGATTGCAGATATTTTAGGTGTAACACGTCAAACTATTAGTAATAGGATAAAAACAGATAGTGAACTAACCGTTGCAGAACTTATAAAAATAGAAGATAAATTTAAAATTGACTTGCTAGGAAATAATGGCAGTGATTCAATCCAAATGTTTTATTATCAGGATGTATTTGCGAGTTGTGGAGATGGGAATATAATATTTTCAGAGGATAAGATACCTATAAGTATTTCAAAATTATTTATAAGCAATTTTTCATCTAATAAGCAATATTCACTGATAAACGCATCCGGAAACAGTATGTCACCGTTTATAAATACCGGAGATAAACTAATAATTGAGCATAAAAGCGGAAATGAACAAATAAATGATGACAGAATATATGTATTTTGTTATAAAAATGAGTTTTTTGTAAAAAGGCTCTCAAAGAACATTGATGAACTAATAGTAAAATCCGACAATTCAGACTACCGAACAAGAGTAATTCGAGATGAAGACCTAAACGATGTAAACGTAATAGGAGAAGTAGTCGGAATAATAAGAAGTGTTTAATTTTCCGATGTTTTTTTATTCCTGAAAACATTAATTAGGCTCAAGCAGAACATAATTAAGACTAAAGCAATGACATAGATAATATAATGTTTAATTGAGCCTGCAAAGTATGTAGCGATTGCGCCAACAACAATAGCGACAGAAGTCATAATAGCGGTTGTCTTTTTTTGAGAAAATCCAGCTTTTAATAATTTATGATGAATATGCTCTGCGTCAGCAACAAAAGGGGATTTACCTTTGAGAATTCTTCTAAGAGAAGCAAAAGTTATATCAATAATAGGAACAGCAAGCACGATAAACGGCAGCAAAATAGCTAAGGCAGCGCCTTTCATAACACCGGTAATAGATAAGGCTGCAAGAAGGAAACCGGAAAATAATGATCCAGAGTCGCCCATAAAAATTCTTGCAGGGTTAAAATTATAAGTAAGAAAAGCAAGTACAGAACCGGCAAGAATGAAGGCAATTAAGGCACTGATGGGATATCCAGGAGAAACAGCCAAAGCTATTAATGCCAAAGTTATTGAATTAACGGTTATAACAGACCCGGCAAGACCATCAACACCATCAATAAAATTAATTGCATTACTAATACCAACAATCCATAGAACTGTTATCGGATAAGAAAACGATTCCAAAGAAAATGGTATAACACCATTTGGTACAATATCAATTTTCACACCTAACAGATAAACTAAAGTTGCTACAAGAATTTGAATAACAAGTTTAAACTTAGCAGGAAGGTTATAAATATCATCAACAAGCCCCAAAAGGAACATAAGGGTTCCTCCCAGTAAAATCCCAGAAAGTAAGCTACCATAAGGATAATAACTTAAAATAACAAGGAACAAGAAAGTTGCCATAGTACTAAGCCAGATAGCAATACCACCAAGCCTAGATATTGGGATTTTATGAATTTTGCGTTCATTAGGAGTATCAACAAGACCTTCCTTTTTAGAAAAATCTATTACAAAAGGTAGTATCAAAACACCTAATATATAAGAAATTATTGCACCTATAATATGAGCCTGAGATAATTTTATAATAATTTTATTTTCCTCTTTCTATTAATTATAAAGCGGATGCTTTTCACATAAAGCAAGCGATTTTTGTTTCAAAGACTTCAACACAGTTTCATCATCAGAATACTTAATCGCATTAGCAATAATGAAAGCAATCTCTTTCATGTCTTCTTCCTTAAACCCTCTAGTAGTAACTGCAGCAGCCCCAAGTCTGATACCACTGGTAACAAATGGGCTTTGCGGATCATTTGGAACAGTATTTTTATTAGCGGTAATTCCAACTAATTCAAGAACATTTGCCATATCCTTACCGGTCTTGCCTGTACCTCTTAAGTCTAAAGTCATAAGATGGTTTTCAGTCATTCCACCAACAATATTCATGCCATTATCAAGTAAGCCTTGAGCCAATGCTTTTGCATTCTTAACAATCTGTCTTGCATATTCCTTGAATTCGTCAGAAGATGCTTCTAATAATGCAACGGCTTTACCAGCAATAATATGTTCAAGAGGTCCGCCTTGCATGCCAGGGAAAACAGCTTTATCAATTCCTTGAGCATGTTCCTCATCACACATTATAATACCACCTCTTGGTCCTCTTAGTGTTTTATGAGTAGTTGTGGTAACAAACTGAGCATAACCGGCAGGGGATGGATGAACACCACCGGCTACTAACCCTGCAATATGAGCAATATCTGCCAAAAGATAAGCTCCTACTTCGTCAGCTATTTCTCTAAATCGTTTAAAATCTATTATTTTTGAATAATTACTTGCACCGCAAATGATAAGTTTAGGTTGATACTCTTTTGCTTTTGCTAAAACATCATCATAATCTATTTCACCATTATCATTTACACCATAACTTTTCACATTAAAATATATTCCCGAAAAATTAACCGGTGAACCATGACTTAAATGTCCGCCATTAGATAAATCCATACCTAAAACCGTATCACCCGGCTTCAAAAGGTACATGAATACTGCCATATTAGCTTGAGCACCACTGTGCGGCTGAACATTAGCATGCGCCATACCAAAAAGTTTTTTGGCTCTCTCCTGTGCCAATTCCTCTATCTTATCGACATTTCCACAGCCATTATAAAATCTTTTATATGGTTTACCTTCGGCATACTTATTTGTTAAAACAGAACCACACGCTTCCATTACAGCCTTGGAGGTAAAGTTTTCACTTGCAATAAGTTCAATAGTTGTTTGCTGACGTTTTAATTCCAAATCTATATAATTTGCGACAGCTGAATCTGTTTTTCTTAAATTCTCCAAGTCCATAAATTCCTCCCATAATCTTTAGTCAATTATAGGATAAAAAACAAGAGCTTGCAATTTGTAACATAAAGGTAAAATTTTATAACTACTTAATCATCGGAATAATAAGTTTTTGTCCGATAGAAAGCGCATTAGGATTAGCCATCTTATTAGCTTCTTTAATCAATTCAACTTTCTTCATATCAAAACTGCCATAAAACCTAACAATAATACTTTCCAGAGTATCGCCGGATTTAACAGTATAAGTTTGAGCTGCCGGAACAGCAGAAGTTTCAACAACAGCAGCAGAGTCAGCCGGAATAAAAGCAAACTTTGCATCTTGTGTAACAGCTTTAGGCGTTTGAATTTTAGCCTCTCTAGGAGCAGTACAATTGATAAGAATAGATACCATAGTTGTCATAATAAGAGTAATAACCGCACCAACAACAAGCCCTAATACAAAATAAACTTGAGGGGACTTGTCTACAGGCTTGTGAGAGACTCTAAAGTTCTGCCAAAGAACATCTAATTCTCGTTCTTTGCTTTGTTCTCTATAAAAATCACTATCTTGATGCTTAACGCTATAATTTCTAAGCGAACGCATCATATCCATTTTTTCTCTGGTTAGATTAGAACGTCTGAGAGTTGAACCTTTCATTTGACCTCACTACCCTTTAGTTACACACACCCACTGTAACATAAAATACTAACCTTGGCAACCTGTATTAAAAAAATCCACTATGTAGGTGATTTTTTATATAAGATTTTGTTCTTTTAATGCTTTTATAATTGATAATTTTAGTTTTGTATTATTTTTTTCTTGATTGTAAATTTGTTTTAAAAAAGTAACTGCATATTCATTATCTCTATCTTTTGCAACTATCTGGCAAAGTCGGACAACAGCATCGGTTTTGGCACCTTTTGCATACTGGACAGTAGGCAAAAGTACTATAGAAAGTCTTGAAGGGTATTTTTTGTAAGTATAGTTAGCACAATTTTGTGCTGCTGTATAATTTTTAAGACTAATGTAGCAACTTGTAATTTCGGCATACAACTTAACTTTTAAATCAGTAGAATCTACCATTGAAATAACATTTTTATATTCTTTAATAGCTTGAGAATAGTTTTTATTTTCTTGATATGCTTTAGCTAGTCTATATCTTGAACTCGGATCTTGTGGTGTAATATTAGTATTTATTCTGGCAGCAGTTTGGGCATCTTGTTTTAATCTTTCTTCCCCACCTACTACTTGAGCCTTAGTAAGTAATTTTGATTTTTCAGAAGCTGAAATAGGTTTATCTGTATTATCCGGAACCATTGAGTATAGGAGTTTGAGAGTAGTTAAATCCCGTTTAGAAAAATCATAATTTCTGGATTTAGAAACCGGATACATCAAATCACCAGATTTAGAGCTATGACCTGCTAGCCCAAGAGAGTGACCTATTTCATGCAATGCAACATTATACAGTACTTGATTTTGGAATTGTTTACCATTCTGATCTACAAGACGAAATTTTATAGTAGAATCAGCAATTTTATCATCCATATATTTAAATTGATGATATCCGACAGTATCTTCAGATAGGTTTCCAAAATCAGACGTAAAATAACATTTCATATCTGCATTTTGCGGAGATGAAACGAATTTAAAGGAAACAGCCCCTCCGGTAACTGACTGCCATCTCATATACGCTTTCTTAACCGCTGACACATAATAATCCGGAACACCGTTTGTTTGAACGTATACACTTAGAGGAAAAGAATTTTTATTCCACCTTGTGACATCACCTTGGGCTATTACGCCTCTTATATATGAATTAGCAACTATTTCTTGTAAGTTATATGGATTTATGTAAATTGAATCATATGGAGAAGAATACGATATTGTCCCCATAAACATAAGGAGAATTGTTATAAAAAACTTTTTCATACAGTGTATATTATCAAAATTTTTCATATATAAAATCAACTAATCATCGTATAAATCGAAGTTAAAACCTCACCAAATCATATTAAATTTCCCCTACTAAAGTATGATTTTTTTATAAAATTATTGTGAAAGCTAATTCAGATACAATATAATATTAGTATACTGTTGACTTTAAAAAAAAAATTATTAAATCTAAGCTAACAGATAAACTCAATCAACAATCAAAATAGGAGAAAGTCATATGGGCATGGCAGCATCACAAGCCAGATACCTTCAATTATCCGCAAGAATGTCAAACTGCGAATATGAAGGACAGCAAATAAACCAACAGCGTACTATACTCGCAAATGAAAGTGCGAATTTATTCAATCAAATGTTAGTAATGGAAGTACCAACAGTACCTTCATCAACAGATTATACTACAGTACAATATACATTTTCAGATGGATCATATGACCAAACTATTGATAACTATTATCAAATAGGCACACCTGACAGTGAATACAATTATGTAGTAACGCACTCCTATACCGTAGATAGATATACCGGTTCGATGAAGCATCTATCAGATCCACAAGTACAATTTTCGAGTTTAGAGGACATACTCCCACCGGAAGCATATGAAGCATATCAACAAGGGATTTACCAAAGTTATGCAGTATATGAAAGTAAGTTAGCCGAATATGAAAAAATGGAATCAGATGCGAATGCATTAATAAAAGATGTAGAATCCGCACAAGTAGGGCTTTTAAACAATGTAGGTAAGACAACCGAAACCGGTTTACAGTATGACCCAATAACAGATACTTACACAGTAACCGATAATACCGGAGCACAGTACAATTTAACGCCTACAGATTCAAATGCAGATATAGAAGCACTTATAAAAGCTGGTGCTTTAAGTGAAGATGATGAATATTATAGTTATCAGGATAATGATGGTACAACTCATTACTTATCCAAAACGAATATGGAAAAATATTCAACCGGAGCAGCAAAAAATTTAACAGGCTATTCTATTGATCTTGGGGATCCAGATACCCTACAGGCAATTTCTGATTATGATACAGCGTTACAAAAGTATAATGATGCAAAAGCTGCAGCCAAGAATTTTTACGATACAGATGTAACAAGTGCATACAATGATTATGAAACACTTCTAAATGCATATGATGGTATGACTCGCCCATCATACATAGGAAACTGTGAGCTTACAGAGATTCCTGTCGGTCAGATGACAGAAGATCAACTTGCTGAATTACAACAAGTAATCTACGATTTAGCACAAGAAGGTATTGATTCAAACTTAGCTGACTGTTTTGATGCAAACGGAAATTACAAAGGCGGAGTGTTCGCATTTGAACTATATGGGACAACCTATTACACCACATACGCTGATTTATATGCATCATACGCATCTGTAGATGATTCAGATTCAAATAATGGAATAGACCGACAATATTCTCTTCCATATTACAGTGCTTCTTATGTCAAAACCAAAGTTGAAACTACAGAGAAAGCACTATTAGAAACCGATTCCAGCGGAAGATTTACGTCGATAAGACTTGAAAATGATTCTGTAAAATACACTCTTAATGCAGAAACAGTAACAGATGAAACAGCATATAACGACGCAATGAACCAGTATTATTATGATACAGCTGTTTATCAAAAGACTATTTCCGATATCAACGCAAAAACATCTATAATTCAGCAACAAGACAGAACACTTGAATTAAGACTGGAACAATTAGATACCGAGCGAAATACACTAAGCACAGAAATGGAAGCAGTACAAAAAGTTCTTAGCGATAACATTGAAAGAACATACAAGACATTTGGTGACTAGTCTTGACTTTTTAATAAAAATCATTAAAAAGAGGATAATATGGCATATAAAAATGATGGATACCTAGTAATAGCAAACAGATACGGCGCAGCATCAAGTAACGCTAAAGCGTTGATGTATGAAACCTATGACCGTTTAAGAGACTTAACGGTATCAGGTAGTACTGCTACAGGTAGCGGTTTTGGAGCAACCGGCGGATTTTTATACCAACTAGCCAGCTTATTTTCACCATCAGCGTTTATGACCACTTTAGGCGGAACAGATACAATGAATATTCCCGGAACTTCATACTGGTCACCATACACTGGTGCAAATGGTTCCGCAAGCGCTCAATACAGTTCTTTTGGCCTTAATTCGTTATATAATTATTCCGGTTTCCCGAGTGGAGCAGCATCTGTTTATTCCGGTTTAAGCGGAAGTCCAACAGGCGGTGCAGCATCAGTAGGTTTGATTAGTGGGGTCGGTTCTTATGACGGATATGCTACAGGTTATGCTTCAAGTATTGGCAGTATTGCAGATATTGCCTCAACTGCCGGCTATGGAGCAGGTTTAGCCTCAGGCTATGGCGTGGGACAAACGTTTGTTACACAATTAGGCGGTATTATTTCCGGCTGGGGCGGAATTCTTCAGTCAATGGCTCCTTATATGGGAGAATGGGGACTTCCGGCTATTCTTTGCGGGAACTTATTATCCGGTACAGGATCGGCGGCTATTTCTGCTGTGCAAAGTGTTGCAAGCAACGTTCTTACTAATGCTGATACTATTCTTTCTCAAAAGGTTACTAATATCGAAACGGTTTGTAAAATGCTCGATACTCAATCTGATATTGTTAGAAAAATGTTGAAAGATGATATTGAGGGTAATAGCCAAGAAGTACAAAATATTTCTTAATACTTTTATTATGTTTATAAGAACTTTTTTAAGAATAATGTTTCATCATATTTTTTGTAATAACGTATTTATTACGTTTGGGCAAACTTTAGTTAATTTTTGTAACAATCTTAGAGAAAAAAAACAAAACCCGCTAAAGTTTTCGACAAATATGACGATAATAGAAAAGGATACGAATACACCCATTTCGTTCCGCAGTATTACCGGCGATGAAATAGACTACAACAATGTTAAGACATGTTAAACTACACCCAGCATATTAGCAATTTTTTTGCAAAACATGTTTTAAATATAGTAGAAGGTCTATTAAAGTAGGAAGAATTCAGTTATGAACGATACTTTAAAGACAACAATCAGACGATTAATAAACTTTATGAACTTCACACGGAATTTTTTCGCAAGGAACAATCCGTTCTTAATGTTATTTAATAGTCTGTTTACTTCCTTCAAGGACATGCTTCAAGTCCGCCAAAAACTAAAAATGGCAAAATACAGAGTTAATTACAACAAACACAAACTCAGTAAGATGGAAGCATTAATCGCAGAAAGTAACGAGCACACGTTTTTGAAAGGAAGAAATCTGAACCAACTAAGATAAGGAAGTGTGTGTTATGGGTGTAGTATCGACTATTTTCAGGACGCAAATGCTGATAGCAAGGCAGCACGATTTAGAAGCGTTCATTTCTGACTTAGCTGAAGCCAAAATGGAACTGGCAAGCTCCGTAACTGATTACATTGACGCCGGACAAGATTTAGATGATAACAGTCCGGTTGTAAAACGGCTTAAGGCAAGGCGTGAAAAACTGGAATTGATGGAAAAGAAGATTGATATGCGAATGCAGGAATATCAAAACAAACTCAATATGGTTAACACTGAGCTTCAATCATTAAATGGAGCAGCGGGCAACCAAATTCAAAGAAGTTTCTCATATCAACTATAATCTATGAATTAATCTTTTTGGTCTTGTATTTGTTTTCAAAATATGAAATCATATTGCTATGACAGAAAACATACTGGAGATTAAAAATATATCCGTCAATTATACTCCGGCAGGAAAATCTACCGGAGAGATTGTTCGTGCGGTAAAAAATGTTAGTTTGGATATAAAACGAGGAGAAGTATTTGCAATTGCAGGAGAATCTGGTTGTGGAAAATCTACTCTTGCAAAAAGTATAATGAGATTGATAAAACCGGCAGAAGGGGAGATTTTATATAAGGGCAAGAATATTTATAATCTTTCTAAAGCTGAGAAGAAGGAGTTTACTAAATCTGTACAAATGGTATTTCAAAACCCTTATCATAGCTTAAACCCCAAGATGAAAATATATGACACACTAAAAGAGCCTCTTGATATAAACACAAACCTTAGTAAAATAGAAAAACGTAACCGCATTGAAAAAATCATTAAAGATGTGGGCTTAAGCCCGAGTATATTAGAGAACTACCCCCACGAGTTTTCCGGTGGTCAAAGACAAAGAATAGCAATAGCAAGAGCGTTAGTATCAGAGCCGGAATTAATAATTGCGGATGAGCCTGTAAGTGCCTTAGATGCAAGTATTCAGGCGCAAATTCTTAATCTTTTGGATAGCTTAAAACGTAAATACAATCTTACAATAATTTTTATTTCACACGACTTAAGGGTAATAAATTACCTATCTGATATGGTTGGAGTAATGTATTTAGGGGAATTAGAAGAGGTTGGCACCACCGAAGATATTTTCAACGACCCCAAACATCCATATACAAGAACTCTTTTAGACTCTATTCCTGCATTTGGGAAAGAAAAGCCGCCTATAACAAATAAAGAAGCTGAATTTAAAAATACTGACGGGTGTTCTTTCCTGCCCAGATGTACAAGATGCCAAATAAATCGCTGTAATAAAAATCCTGATTTAATGAGAATTTCAAGCACACATTATGTAAAATGTTCACTTTATCAAGCAACAGAATAATATATATAAACAGATTTTATTCATGGTATAATAGCGTTATAAAAAGAAAGGGAGATTACCATGAAAAAATCAATCAAAGATTTAGGCGACATTCAAGGTAAAACAGCTCTAATAAGAGTTGATGTAAACGTACCATTGGATGCAGACAAGAACGTAACAGACGATACAAGAATTCAAGCTATCGTACCTACAGTAAAATATTTAAAAGATAAAGGTGCAAAAATTGTTTTAATGGCACACTTAGGCAGACCAAAGGGTGAAAAGAACATGGAATTCACACTCGCACCTGTTGCAAAATATATGTCAAAAGTATTTGGCGAAGAAATTATGTTCATTCCATCAGTAGAAGAAGCATCAGAATATGTAGCTAAATTAAAAGACGGACAAATCGCATTACTTGAAAATATCAGATTCTACAAGGCAGAAGAAGCAAAAGATGATGATATGACATTTGCTGAAGAATTAGCAAAATTGGGTGATTTTTATGTAAATGATGCATTTGGTGCAGCGCACAGAAATCATACTTCTACAGCAAAATTAGCTAAAATCCTCAAGCCTGCAGTATCAGGGTTATTGATGGAAAAAGAAATCAGATGCTTATCAGAAGCACTTGATAATCCTGTAAGACCATTTACAGCAGTTGTAGGCGGAGCAAAGGTATCTTCAAAAATTGGTGTTCTTGAAAACTTAATTGATAAAGTAGATAACCTAATTATCGGCGGCGGTATGGCATATACATTTGTTAAAGCAAATGGCGGCAAAATCGGAAACTCAATCTGTGAAGATGACCAACTTGAAGTAGCAAAAGCTATAGAAAAGAAAGCAGCTGATAAAGGCGTTAAACTTGTAATGGCAACTGATGTACTTGTTACAGACGATTTTTCAGGAAACGGAACAAACAAATTTGTTAAAATAAATGAAATTCCTGACGGATTTGAGGGTGTAGATGCAGGTCCGGATTCAAGAAAAGCATTTGCTGACGTTATTAAATCATCAAAAACAATTTTGATGAATGGCCCAGTTGGTGCGTTTGAAAATCCTGCATTTGCAGAAGGTACAAAAGCTGTTCTTGCTGCAATCGTTGAAGCAACAAAGAACGGTGCAACCTCTGTTATCGGCGGCGGTGATTCTGTTTCTGCAGCTAAAAAATTCTGCAAAGCAGAAGACTTCTCTCACGTTTCAACAGGCGGCGGAGCTTCTCTTGAATTTATTGAAGGAAAAGTTCTTCCGGGCGTTGCAGCTTTAGACGACAAATAAGTCTGTATAATTGATTAAAAACTCCGAGGAATAGCTCCTCGGAGTTTTTTGTTTATTTTGTGTTCCCTCCCCGGCTTGGGGAGGGTTAGGGTGGGGAGGAGGTAAATGTGAAAGCAAAGCAACTACAATCACTTAGCGAAACGGCAACATGCCGTGTACTGTTTGAGCGAAGCGAGTTTACACGGCTCCAGGTTGAGCTTAGTGATTGTTTTTAATCTGCGTGTTTTTCTTTCTTCTTCAAGGTTCTTTCTTTTTGCATCGCAACAAAAAGAAAGAACCTTGATGCGGGGGTCAATGGGGCGCACAGCCCCCTGTATAAATATTTTTATTAATAAATCCCTTGCGGGTTACTCCCCATCCCAACCTTCCCCTGATAGGGGAAGGGGGAGAGTGAAAGGGCGGCGCAGGGGAAGGGGGGGGAAAAAATGAGGGTTCAGGGGAACGAGTGATGTTTTTTGTTCCCTCCCCGGCTTGGGGAGGGTTAGGGTGGGGAGCAGTAAATAAAAATATCTTGTGGAGTTTATTTGGACTCCAAGTACAAAATTGAGGAAGCACACATCTCCATATATGAAATATATTTATTTTTCCTACTTTTCCAATCTCAAACATAAATTATTTATCTGGTTTGACAAGGCACACGCTGAACGGGTTAATACACCTGACAATGTCGCTATACTCGTCGCACTTATATTTCCAGTTCCGTTATTTATTATTGCCTCCAAAACCTTTGACAAATGCTTTACATTCGACGACTCTATCACCATCTTTTGAACCTTTCTCATTATATAATCTCTATCTTCTTCCACAACCAATACTCCTTTCAATTAATATAATAATATCACACTGACTTAGAATTAATTTGTTAAATACATTTTGATAAAATAGTGCTTTTATAGCAGTAGTGCTTATATGGTATAGTAATTAAAATATTATATTATGTCAAGTATTCAAGAAGAAACATATATAACTATTGGTAAGAATATAAAGAAATATAGACAAGCAAAACATATTTCTCAAGAGAAATTGTCTGAAATATTAAATGTTAATAGTAAATTTATAGGTCACGTAGAAAGATTTGAAAGATATATTAGCTTGAAGAAATTAATTGAGATAGCTGAATATTTTGATGTTCCTGTAAAAAGTTTTTTTGAATAAAATCAGAGTACAAGAGTTAGATAAAAGAAACAAATTGAAGCAATCGTAGATAATTAAAGGAGCTATAGGTTAGAATTATTCTTGATTGCCTTCAGATGAATCAACTTCCAATTTGTAATCGCATTTTCTGTTTGAGCAAACAATCTTTTCGCCGGTTTTTCCGACTTTTTTGACAAGCAATTCACCGCACTTAGGGCATTTATCGCCTGTCGGTGCATCCCAGAGCGCAAAATCACATTCAGGATACTTGTTACAACCATAAAATACTTTACCGTACTTTGATTTCTTTTCGATAATTTCGCCTTGCCCGCATTTAGGACATTTTACGCCTGTTGAAACTATATATTTCTTTCTGTTCTTACACTCTACACACTCAAGGTATTTTCCATAAGGTCCTGTTTTTAAAACCATATCGCCATTACATTTTTCGCATTTCTCATCAACCTTAACTTCTGCATCAGGCTGTTTAACTTCACCTTCAGAATTGAGAGGTAGGATTGTTTTGCATTCGGGATACCCTGAGCAGCCCAAGAATTGCGAACCAAATCTGCTGGTTTTAACAAGCATTTTCTTCCCGCAATTAGGGCAGACAACGTCACTTTCAATGTTTATTTTTTGAGCGGTTTTCATAACAGCATTTACTTCATTCATAAATGGGGTGTAAAAATCGCTCAAAACTTGGTTCCAAACAAGTTTTTGTTCCGCTATTTTATCAAGTTTTTCTTCCATGCCTGCCGTAAACTTGTAATCCATAATATCTGCGAACTGTGAACACAACTGTTTTGAAACGGTTCTGCCAAGTACGGTTGGTTTAAGCGCTTTTTCTACTTTCTCAACATACTTTCTTGTTTGAATAACAGTAATAATAGTAGCATAAGTAGACGGACGTCCGATTCCGTATTCTTCAAGCGCCTTAACCAAAGATGCTTCGTTATATCTTGGCGGTGGTTGTGTAAAGTGTTGTTTTGGAATAATCTCTTTACAGCTAAGCTCATCATCTTTGTTTAAATCAGGGATTTTAACTTCTTTTTCCTCATCATCCGATTCATTATAGAGTTTTAAAAATCCATCAAACGTAACCTTACTTGTACCTGTCTTAAAAGTATAATCGCCTGCTTTAATTTCAACTGTTCTATTGGCAATATTTGCAGGTGTCATTTGGGATGACATAAACTTGTTCCAGATTAACTTATACAACCTGTACTGTTCACTTGTAAGATATTGCTTAATACTATCCGGTGTTCTTTCTGGATAAGATGGTCTGATAGCTTCGTGGGCATCCTGTACGTTTTGTTTACCTTTTTGGTAAACATTAGGCTTTTCAGGATAATACTTTTCACCATAATTTTTCAAGATAAAATCTTTTGCCGCATCCCTTGCATCATCAGAAATTCTGGTAGAATCGGTTCTCATATATGTTATAAGACCAACAGCACCTTCGCCAAGCTCAATACCTTCATACAATTTTTGAGCAACCTGCATTGTTTTAGAAACACCAAAGCCCAATTTTGAACTTGCCTCACGTTGTAGAGTTGATGTTATAAACGGAGCAGTAGGCTTACGTTGTGATTGTCTGTCTGTTACCTTATCAACTATATATTTCATATTAGGTGACAAGAGTTCTGATTTAATTTTCTCCGCCTCATCACCAGTCTTTATCTCGATTTTTTTACCTTTGCACTTGGTGAGTTCAGCCTCAAAGATTTTACCTTCTTTTTCAAGATTAGCATGCACTGACCAATATTCTTGAGGTACGAAGTTTTCAATTTCTTCTTCACGCTCGCAAATCATCCTTAAGGCAACAGATTGAACTCTACCTGCTGATAAATGATAATTCCCAAGCTGTTTCCACAAAACAGGTGATAATTTATAACCAACAAGTTTATCAAGAATTTGTCTTGTCTGTTGCGCTTTTACTTTATCCATATCGATTTGGCGATAGTTTTCTATAGCGTGTTTAACAGCTTTAGGTGTAATTTCATTAAACTCTATTCTAAAAACCTTGTTATCATCAACTTTTAGAACCTGACGGACATGCCAAGCAATTGCTTCTCCCTCACGGTCAGGGTCGGATGCTAGGTATATTTTATCAAATTTTGGCGCAAGCTCGTTTAACTTGGTTACTACTTTTTTCTTTTCAGGAATTATTACATAAGTTGGTTCAAAACCTTTGTTAACATCAAAACCCAAAACATTATCAGGCAAGTTCCTAATATGTCCGTAACTTGCTTCTATCTGAAAGCTATTACCAAGAATTTTCTTAATGGTCTTGGATTTTGCAGGTGACTCTACTATCACCAATGCTCGTTCTTGTTTTTTCTCTTTTACCTGACTCATCCTTTTTTATACCTGTTATCTGAGGTCTGCTCAATTAAGGTATTTAACTCCATTTTGGTTAGTAATACCAAAAGCCTCTCAGTTTCTAACTTTGTTTCGGCCTGTATTTCATCAAACGTTTTAGGCTCTATATTTATTGTATATAGAATTTTTTTCTCGTCAATGCTCAAATTATCCTGCTCAAATATTGAAGTCTGTTTTATGGGTAAAATTTCCCAATCGAGAGCACTTAAAACATCATTTCCGGAAGTAACTATTGTTGCACCGTCCTTAATTAATTTAAAAATCCCTTCAGTATTTGGATTCATAATAGACCCAGGGATACACATTAACTCTCTGCCTTGCTCCAGAGTAAGATTAGCTGTAATTAATGCGCCACTTTTCATTGCAGCCTCTACAACCACAACACCCTTGGAAATCCCTGAAACTATCCTGTTTCGTTGCGGAAAACGGAATTTTAGCGGTTCAAATGTCGGATAATACTCGGTAAAAATTACCCCGCCATTATTTATTATTCGCTCATAGAGCTTTTCATTTGAGCTTGGATAAACATAGTCAAAACCACTTGCAATGACACCAACGGTTTTTATTCCGTTATCAAGCGCTGCCAAATGTGCCGTAGAATCTATTCCCGTAGCAAGACCTGATACGATACAGATATCTGTTCCTGCAAGCTCTTTAATAATCTTCTTTACAGACTCCTTACCGTTTACGGTACAACGCCTTGCACCAACTACTCCAACTGCTCGCTCTAAATTACATTTTGATAAATCACCTTTGTAATACAACACAGCTGGAGGATCAGATATTTCCCTTAATCTATGAGGATAGTTTTCATCTTCAAAGGTTAAAAATTTTATTCCTCTAGATACTACACTTTCATAAACCTCATCTAAATTGAGTTTTTGACGCTCTCTTAAAAAATTTTCAGCCTTTTTTACACTTAATCCATCTATTGAACTTAATTCTTCTCTTGTAGAACTATATGCTTTTTCTATATCTCCAAAATAATTATATAATTGAAGAATAAATCTTGAATCTATTTGCTCTATTGAGGAAAAACCAATCCAATATTTTAATTTCATAATTTAGCTTTTATTCTTTCGATTAATTTAGAAATACTATCTTTTTCTTCTTGAGGGATATCAAACCCTATATAATCATTAAAATACTCTAAGGCATCTTCGTAATCATTCCTTGTAAGGAACATTATACCTACTTTTTTATACGCTTGATGAAATTTATCATTAACAGCAATTGCTTTTAAATAATTTGAAATTGCTTTATCTACTTCGTTATTTCCCTCATAGGCTTGCGCAAGATAGTAATATAAAAATTCGTTATTTTCTTTATATTCAATAACATTTTCAAAATTAGCAATCGCACTTTCATAGTCGCCGAGTTCAAAATAAACTCTGCCTATATCGTAGTAAGCATCATAATTTTCAGGTTGGGCAGCAAGAACTTTCTCCAATTCATCGATTGCCATATCCCATCTTTGATCCTCAATATAAACTCTTGCAAGAAGATGAGCAAGCAGCATATTTTCAGTATTTTCGTAACTTCCACGCTCTAATGTTCCGATAGCATGCGCTAAGTCACCTTTTTTATAATACAAATCAGAAAGGCTAATATATGGCTGAACAAGTTGCGGATCAAGTTCTATAGATTTGATAAAAAACTTTTCGGCTTTATCAATATCACCCAAATTGTAATATGCAACAGCCATATTATTATACACATCTGCATTATCGGGTTCTGTTTCTAAAACAGAACTAAACGCATCAATACATTCTTTATACTTTTTCTCGTGGAATAATTTTACAGCTAAATCTATTTTTTCAGACATTTTATCTCTCCGATATCTCAATTATTTGCTATCATCTAAAGAATTAACATTCCTAATAACCGTTCTAACATTTCCGACAGCTTCAAAATTCTTAGGATCCATAGTCATTTTAATACTATCAGCATGAATATCACGTTCGCCTTGAGTAATAACAGAACGTCCTACCATAACCATTTCATTTGGTTTTCCTGTTTTAGAATCAGGGTAAAAAACAACCTTCGGACCTTTTGCTATGTAATCTTGGTAATGAATAACAACATTTCCGCTGCCTAAAAATGTATTTTTACGTCTGTCATAATGCTGATAATCAGCATTAAGTGTCATTGTACCACCTTTATCTGACAACGAAACAGACTTTGTATTACCAATTGCAGTTAGTTCCTCTGTTGCTGCCGAATAAATAAAATGATCCGCATAAGAAGTATTTTGCTTTTCTTTTAATACTGCTCTACCAACTAAATCAATTTTTTGCAAATCTCCATTTTTATTAGTTACAAGAATAGCCTTATCAGAAAATGTTTCTATATCTCGATATTTTATTGTTACAGAGCCTGTCGCAACCATTATATTATTCTTTGTATCATACTCTTGCTCATCTGCGTTAATGACAGCAATAGGAATCTTCCCGTCTGTTACTATTGTTTGACTATCACCTTGAGCCTTTATTGTTTTATTTATTAATGAAAGTTTAAGGATATTCGCCTTAACCTCTCGTTTTTTATTTGTTTTAACTTCATAAGCGTAAGGTTTATCATAAAAAGTAACAATATCAGGTTTTTTGTTTGGTAAAACGGTAACATCAGCTTGTTCACCAACAACTTTCACATCTTCAACCTGAACATTAACATTCCCTTCAAATTTGATTTTATTATCTTTTTCTGAATAAGTTTGAGTCTTGGAATCAATAACCAAATCAGCAGCTATAACTCCTAATCCCGTTATCAATAATGCTAATATAAGAATAAACTTTTTCATGACTTCTCCTTATTATTTATCATAAATCTTTGTTACAGATTTACCTTTTATCTTAAATTTATCAAAATCCGGCGAAATGATAGCATGTTCTGCAACTGCATTAAGTTCACCATTGCGTTCAATTATGACGTTTCCGTTAGCTAAAATATCTTTGTCATTACCTTGCCAAATGAGCTCATCACTCTTTAATGATGTACCATCTTGAATAACTATAAAGACTTTTTCTCTCAATATAATTGTTTTTTCAACCTCATCATAAGTTCCGTGTACAGATGAAAAACTCATTGATACTTCATTATCTTTATAAAAATTCCCAATTATATTATCTAGCTCTGCCTTTTTATCAGCATTATTATAATTCCCGGTTTCACCATAGATTTCGAAATATTTTTTATTATCTTTAGTTTCTGTAATAATAAGCCCGCGAGTTTTGACTTCTTGCCTGTCAGCTGCATTATTCAAATTGCTTCTGTTAAAATCACTTGTTAATATTCCTGCTGTGATAAATGCCCAAAAAAGAATACCGGCACACAATACAAAACCTATTATATACCCCTGTTTCTTTTTATCAAGTTTTAAAAATTTATCAAAATATTTCTTAAAATCCATATCTGATATTATTACACAAATATTTCCTTTTGTAATCAATATTCGAATACATGAAATATTTGTATAACTCTCCAATATATGTTAATGTTAAGCTATGGTAATAGAAAGTCTAAAAAAATATGCAGAATACATAAATCTTATAGAAGAAAAGTATCTTAAAAAATTTTTCAATATACAAAAACCATATATACACTGTAAAGAAGGCTGTGCCGCCTGCTGCCAAGTTGGTGAATACCCTGTATCTGAGATAGAGCTAATGTATATGATAGCGGGATATAAAAATCTTTCTAAAGAATTACAGGAGAAAATTGCCTTAAAAACTGATGAGATAAAAAAAGCTAAACAAGAATTTAAAGGTGAAAAATATCTGTACGAATGTCCATTTCTAATAAATAATCGTTGCTCAATATATAATTATCGTGCAATAATATGTCGAACTCATGGATTATTATTTTATACAACAGATAATGAGGGTAAAACTCACAACAAAATGCCCGCCTGCGTCAATGATGGGCTTAATTACAGTGAGGTATATGACCCTGAAACAAACACAATTTCACCTGAAAAATGGGAAAAAAGCGGAATTTCTGTTGAACCTAAAGCATACAATATCAGCCGTGAAGTTATAATAAATCAAGCAAAAAATGCAGGATATGAAATTGATTTTGGAGAATCAAAAGCCTTAATAGATTGGTTTTAGTTTAACAAAGACTGGACAGCTTTGTTAATATTATCACTATTAAAAATATAACTGCCTGCAACTAAAGAATTTGCCCCAAGAGAAGTACAGATTTTGGATGTAACGTTATTAATCCCACCATCTACTTGTATAATCAATGACTCCGGTGCATTCTCTTTGATAACAGGAATTTTAGACGCACATTCGTGAATAAAACTTTGCCCGCCAAATCCAGGTTCGACGGTCATTACTAGTACCAAGTCAACATTGCTTAAGTATGGGAAAATTTCTTCCGGTTGAGTATTAGGTTTTATAGAAATTCCAGCCTTGATACCAAAATCTTGTATCATAGAAATAACTTCAGCTGGTTTTTTAGCTGCTTCATAATGAAAAGTTATTAAATCACTCCCCGCATCAGCAAATGGCTTTATAAACTTCTCAGGATTTTCAATCATTAAATGAACATCTAAGAATAAATCGGTAACTTTTCTAAGAGATTTTACAACAGGAACACCAATTGTAATATTAGGGACAAAATGCCCGTCCATAACATCAATGTGTAACCACTTTGCACCAGCATCTTTCACAAGATTTATATCTCGCTCCAAATTTGCAAAGTCGGCAGAAAGAATAGATGGTGAAACAATTATAGACACTTTTTGTCCTCCTCTATTCTACTTCCTTGAGATAATTTTTTCACTTTTGACTTAATTATCATATTAATAAAACCTTGTGGAAGTTTAGACACAATTCTTGCAGCAAGTGCGTCTTTTCCAACAGTATAAGTAAGTTTAGGAGTTTTTGCAGAATCTGCTTTACTAACAACTTTTACAACACTTTCTACAGGTGCACCATACTTCCCATTTTTATCAGCGTTCTTTATCATATACGACATTTCTGCTTCATATCCTGAACAATTATTTATAAGTTTAGTATTTTGTTCAATAGATTTATTCCATAAAGGAGTTGCTATAACCCCTGGCTTAATAGAAATAACTTTAATATTACGCTTACTTTCTAATAACATAGAGTTAAATAAAATATCCAAAGCCCTCTTAGACGCACAATAAGGAGAGATAAATGGGAAAATACCATAACTTGCCATAGAACTTATATTGATAATTCTTCCGTCTTCTAATAACTCCATAAGCCCCTGTGTTATCCTAAGATGCCCAAAAACATTCGTATCAAATTGACGCTTAAGCTCTGATATTGGAATCCTTTCTATAGCACCTGCAACAACACATCCTGCTGCATTTATCAGAGTATCAACTTTGTCTGTTTTACTTCTTATAAACTCAACAGCAGAATTAACAGACTCCTCAGAACATAAATCTATAAGAAATGGAATTACGTTAGATGATATTGACTCTAATTCGGAAAAACACTCTTGACGTCTAACACCCGCAAAGACAATATTCTCTTTTGCAAAATGTCCAACTAAAGCCCTTCCGATACCCGAAGCTGCACCTGTTATAACATAAGTTTTACTCATCTTTGCCCACAGGTCTTATTAAGATTACTGAATTAAGATTGAGCTGTAAAAATTCATAATGCTCAATTTCTCTGTCCTTTAATAGCCTATATTCTAAAGAACAATTCTTAACAGCAATAAAACTCTTTGTACTATTAAGAATATCAGAAATTAATCTGTTTCTTTTACCTACTTTAGGCATAAAAACATCACCCTTAATTTCATAATCATTGGTTATAATAAGAACTCTCTCAGACCAAACACCTGAAGTTAAATTATCAATTTTTTCATCTGCCATAAATTGTTTCTCCTTTAAGATAAGTAAGATTGGAACAACGGCAGATATAAAGCCAATGCCAATACAAGTACAATACTACCAATAACTAATAACATAATCGGTTCAATCATTTTAGTTAAAGTATCGATAATGTCATCAAGAATTTTATCAAGATAATTAACGGCATTACCTAACATTTCACCCAAACGACCGGATTGTTCACCTGTAGAAACCATAAATAATAGCATTCTAGGCACCACACCAGTCATTTTCATTGCAACAGATACTTGTTGACCCTGTTGAACCTTAACGATAGAATCCGTAATCTTATCTCTTAATAAAGAATTAGTAAGAGTAATAACACCTAAATGCAAGCAATCAACAACCGGAATACCTGCATCATAAGATACCTGTACAACCGAAAAGAAATTTGAGAAATTTGCACTCATAAGTAAATTGCTGATAAGCGGAATCTTAAGGGCTATTCTATCCAATAATCTTTTTGTAGGAGTCCAATGTGTAATGATAAATATAAATACAGCTAAAGAAACAAAAAATACAATTAGAACCCACCAGTTAGTTTTTAAATAATCACCAGCATTGATAAGTACAGTTGTTATTAAAGGTAACTCCTTACCTTGGTTTTCAAACATTTCTTTAAATGTAGGGAATACAAATAATAACATAATTAAAACAATAATAGTAGCTAAAACAATAACGAAACAAGGATACATCATAGTAGAAATAACCTTACCACGAATATTAGCCTGCTTTTGCATTAATTCTTTAATTCTACCTAAAGTTTTTTCTAATTCACCGGCTTCTTCACCAGCCTTAACCAAACCAACCATAATATATCCAAAAACATTTGGATATCTTGCAAGAACATCCGCAAAAGATGCACCACCCATAACCTGAGTTCTTAAAACCTTAGCAGTATCACGGATTTTTTTCTTCGCTGCTTCAACTTCCATAAACATCAAAGATTCGACCGCAGGAATACCTGATTGTAATAAAATTTGTAAAGTTGAGATAAATTCAATACGTTCACTCAAACTCATCGGAACAATTCTGGCACCACCGCTAGCTCCAGCCTTTTTACCACCAGCAGTAACATCAATAATATCCATAGGAACAAGTCCCATTTTTCTTATTTTGTCACGTGCTTCCTTGGCATCAGCAGCTTCTATTGTGCCTTTAACAACATCCCGACCTCTTTTTAATGCTTTATAATTATACGTTGGCATTGTTTTCTTACCTCATACTATTCATTTGCAAAACCAAGTACACGAACATATTCATCTACTGTTGTTTTACCATCTATAATGTGCTGCAAGCAAGATTGACTTAATGTTCTCATCCCCGCAGAAACAGCAGCTTCTTCTATTTCAATATCGTGCGCACCTTGCGCTATCAATTTTTTTATTTCTCTGGACATTGGTAAAATTTCATATATGCCCAAACGTCCTTTATATCCTAAATATCCACATTCTTCACAACCTACCGGTCTATAAAATTTAGTTTTAAGAAGTTGCTTTTGCTCATCCTCATTAATAGTAATATGTTTTACTTCTTCTTCTGTCGGGGAATATTCTTCCTTACAATTATCACATAACCTTCTAACAAGTCTTTGCGCAATAACACCGGTCAAAGTAGAAGAAACAAGATAATCCTTAGCTCCCATTTCGATTAATCTTGTAATAGTCGCAGCCGCTGAATTGGTGTGAACAGTACTAAGAACAAGGTGACCTGTTAATGCCGCAGAAATTGCAACTTCTAATGTTTCATAGTCACGGATTTCACCAATAAGTATTATATCCGGGTCTTGACGTAAAATTGCTCTCATACAAGAAGCAAAAGTAATATCCGCCTTCGCATTTACCTGAGATTGGTTAATTCCTTCCAGCTTAATTTCTATAGGGTCTTCAATCGTTGTAATATTAACATCTTCTTTATTTAAACTCTTTAAAATAGTATAAAGTGTAGTTGTCTTACCGGAACCGGTAGGACCGGATGTTAAAATAATCCCGTTTGGCGACTTAATCATCGTTTTAATTTTTTCAATGTCCCAAGGCTGAGTACCCTCTATTTTTATATCCTCACCGGAAGATTTTAAAGAAACAGCCGGCGCCAAAATACGAATAACAACCTTTTCTTTACCTGATACAGGCAAAGTATTTATACGGAAGTCATACGCTTTATCATTATATTTTATTGAAAAAGTACCATCCTGAGGTCTTCTGTGTTCTGCAATGTTCATTCTTGCAAGAACTTTAAAACGAGTAATAACAGAATTTTCTACACTTGATGGAATTTCCAACACTTTCTTTAACAAACCATCTGCTCTGAACCTTACTATATAATTATAAAGTCTTGGTTCAACGTGAATATCCGAAACTTTCTGATCTATTCCATCAGTAATTATTTTATAAACTAACTTAGCAACAGAAGAACTTGCATTCTGCAACTCCTTTTCAACCTGTGACCATAAAGAAGTTTCACCCTGAAACTGAGCTGCTTCCTCTTCCAAAGATTGCATAATACGTTCAGTTTCTTTTGCAGTTTGAAGCTGCTTACTCTTATTCGTATAATCCTTTAACAAAATTTCATAATCGGGGAAAGGCAATGTATAAGGTATAACAGAACGCCCAGTCGAAAATGAAATTTCTCTGATAATATTTTTATCAGCCGGATTTACCATTGCTACTTTTAATTTACTACCGGCAACTTCAAAGGGTATTGCAAATTTCTTGAATATAAAGTCTTCGGGTAAACCTTTAAAAAGGGTTAAGTCAACATTAATATCCTCTGCGCTAACTATTTCATATTTATATCTGGAACCCAAATATGCGATGACTTGTTGATTTGTAACAAAATTATTAGCCAATAACGCAGCATAAAAAGGAATTTTCTTATTCTTTGCCAACTCTCTAGATGGCGGAACATGCTTTTCCTGAATCCAACCATTCTGCAGAAAAAACTCTTCTTCACTTATATCTTCATTGGCAGGAACTTTAACCTCAACATCAGAGCTACTAACACTTCCCAATTCCTTACTTGGACTACCTGAAATATACAACTCACTATAAAGCGAATTAAACTCGTCATCTGCAAGTGATATAAACTTAGCTGCACAAGTTTCTGCATCGCATACAGATTTTACCTGAGTTTCTATTTCCGGTTTATTAGATGAAACTGACTTTTTAACAATAATAAATATATCATTATTTCTTATATCAACAGGTATAAAGCCCGATGATACCATCAGGTTTTTATCAAACTTTTCCAGTAAATCAGGCTTTATACTGTTTTTTAATTTCTCTAATTGAGGTGTAATCATTTTTTTATATTTCTATACTATAAGTTATTAATACTAGCATCCTCGTTATCTTTGATTATTTTAGGAGTAATCATAATAACTAACTCTGTCTTAACTTTTTCACTGGTAGTAGTTCTAAATGCTGCACCAATTCCAGGTAAGTCGCCTAAGATAGGGATTTTAGAAACAGATTTATTTGTATTTTCTTGAATTAATCCACCAATTATAAGAGTTTCACCATCTTTGATTCTAACATTTTTAATATCAAGATTTCTTCTAGATAATAGAGTTGCTGCAATATAAGGAGATCTATTCCCCTCTTCATCGTACTCTATACCAGTAATTTGACCAGCTTGAGTAGAATATTCCGGAGTAATATTCATAGTAACATACCCTTCAGGTGAAATAAACGGAGTGAATGTAACTTTCAAACCTTGATCACTACCAATGTTGTAAGTTTTTTGAGCAACAGCAGCAGCACCAGCACCTGAAGTTTGTAAGAACTCAACGTCAACACTTTCTAAATAGTCTTGAGTTAAATCGATAATAGACTCTTTTCCATTAGTAACAACTAATTTCGGATTAGCTAAAATTCTTGCCTTCTCGGTTTGAAGTAAATAAGACATTTCCCAACCAATCTTCATACGGCTTTGATTTGTTGCATGAGCAATAGTAGTACCGTCACCATTAGAGTTAAATGTTATATCACCACCGGTAATACTCCAATTGTTACTAAATTCTTTACTACCATCTTCAGTTAATTCTAATATAGATAGTTCAACAATTGCTTGAGGTTGTTTAACATCATTTTCTTTAATAAAGTCACCAATCATATCAATTTGAGATTGAGAACCACCAACAACCTTAATAGTTCCACGTTGCGGATAATAAGAAACCTTAAGATTTTGAGTATTGAAAGGAACAGTAGAACCAACATTTACAGAACCTGCAAGAGTACAAGCGATGTAATTCTCACCTAACTTAACAGGATCAGAAGAACCGCCGCCTTCTCCACCGGACTCGCCACCACCATCTTCACTGGAAGCAAAACCTGTTGCTCCTTCATCTTCTGAACCAGAAGAGAATTGCTTTTGTTCACCTGAAACAGTACCACCGGTTGGTGATAACATATTACATACCATTGATGCCATCTCAGCAGGCGTTGTATGATTTACTACAAATGTCGCAGATAATGGTTTTTTGTCAAATTGATCTATTACGCTTTGCGCTATTTTTACATCATTATCCATACCAAAAATTATCAACTCATTTGTTGCTATATTAACTGTTGCAACTTCTGTTGTTGATAAACCGGTTCTTTTCTTTGAAAATATATTCTTATTTAAAAAATCAGCAATTACTGCTGCATCTACATATTTAACAGGTAATATGGTCATTTCCTTAGCAGCAAAACTTTCATTCTTTGCAGCATTAACAGACATTACGATAAGTGTATTGTCATCAAGATAATATGTTAAACCACTAATTTTTAAAACCAATTTAAATGCATCATTTAATGACACATTAACAAGATCTAATGTAACAGCGCCTGATACAGAAGAATCAAATATTATATTTAGCCCAGCTTTATCAGCGAACATCCGTAAAACTTGCTTTACATCAGAATCCCTTAAAGAGAGATTAATTTTATCAGTCTTATCTGTTATTGAAACATTCGCATCAAGTTTTAAATGATTATAACCTTCATAATAGTTATAACCCAATGCCATTACAGCAGGTGCTGATATTAACAACGCCGCCGATAATAGTATCTTGTGTATATTCTTACTTGCCATTCTTGCCTCCGAACTTGCTATCTAAATTAGAAACTTTATTATAATGAATATCATTAGTAGTCAACATTTCACCAATACCAGCACGATATATATTCTTTCCTAATTGAACAGTGACGGTATGTTTATCAATATCTAAAATTTTATAATTACTCATAACATCGCCCTTCTTAACAAGATGGTCATTTCCCTCAATATTAAGAATTGCAGAAGGAGAATATATATCATACAAAATCCCGGAAACAGCAACATCCATAACTCTTGCTGCATCAGAACCATCAAGAGCTGACTCAGGCGGCTCCATTAACTCAAATTTCGGCGGAGCATTGAAAGATACAGAAACATCTCGATATGGCATAAAAGGATCCGATTTCGTTATATTTCGAGATACGGAAATTACTTCTCTTTTTCCACTCGTCGCTGAAATAGCAACATTTTCAGTATTTACTTCATTTAATATGTTTTCATTGAAAATTCCGCTCATAAGCCCATTTGCAGAATCTATCTTTGTCACATTATGATAATATGCACAACCAGCTATTATACCTATAAGAGCTGTAATTGATAACATAGTTACCATCCTGAACCTATTTGTTTTCTCAGGTTGCTTTGCTTCAATATCCATTTCTACATCACTAAGTGAGGGAAGCACATTTGTGCTATAATCCCTATCTTCCAAAAAAGAATCAATATTTGCTATGTTTTTAAACATCTTTTTATACTCTCACATCTATTAATATGATGATTTTACATTAGGTTTTATCCCAGCGTAACATTCATTCGTATGATTTTATCTTAATTAACTAATAATTAAGATTTTACGGAACTCTAACACTGCCTACAAGCATTAATTTATTTATACTATATTTTCGCAATATTTGCAACACATTTACAATAAATAAAATAAAAAGCCTTATGCAAATGCGATTTTGTTACCTGCTAAGTCAGCAGGTGGGTGAGTGCCTTATTAAATCCGTTTCCCGCTGGCGAATTAAATCGGCGGGTATACTTCATAGGCAAAGAGCTTACTCTCCCTTTTAGTAAAGATGTAGGAACAAAATAAACACCTGCATAAAGCATTAATATTATTACACAATACCAATACTTTTTCAACTTAAACATACATACTATTTTGTTTTTACAATAAACTCAGGGATATATTTTTTTAAAACATTTTTTATAGATTCAACTTCGGCGTTGCTCATGTTTTTTATTCTTCTGCTAAATATTTTCTCATCATCACCAGAAAACCAAGGAAAAATATTTTTATCCTTATATTTGTAATACTTATCACTAAAAGAATCTTGTGGATTATGGTAAATAACATCAACAATTCCTTTGATACCATCAGCAATCTGGAATATTACTCCGCCCGAACACGACTCGCTTATACAGACTTTTCTTTCATTAACCTGCTTAACAAGCCTTTTTTCTTTTCCATCAATCGTTATCAGAACATCATCACAAAGACACTTTTCGTCAGATAAAAGCTCTTTTGCTTTTCCAAACAAATCCTTCAGTTTGTTATCACAACCTGAAGTAAATGTATTACTTTTAGCTAAACCGATAGAATTACTGATTTTCACTTAATTTTTCTCTAACCAATTTTTCAACTTCATTAAGTAAATCAGGGTTATTAGCTAATACTTCTTTAGCCTTATCACGACCTTGACCTAATTTTTCGTCATTATAACTAAACCAAGCACCAGCTTTTTTAACTATATTAAGATTAACAGCGACATCAAGAATATTGCCGACCTTACATATACCCTTACCAAAAATTATATCAAATTCAGCAGTTCTAAATGGAGGAGCCACCTTGTTCTTAAGAACTTTTACTCGAACATGGTTACCAATATCTTCACCATCACCTTTTAGACCTTCAACACGACGAATTTCAAGTCTTACAGACGCATAATACTTAAGTGCATTACCACCGGTTGTTACCTCTGGGTTTCCATACATAACACCAATTTTTTGTCTTAATTGGTTAATAAAGATAACTGTAGTATTTGTTTTACCAATAATACCGGTTAATTTTCTTAATGCCTTTGACATCAAACGAGCTTGTAACCCCATTTGCTGTTCTTCCATAGACCCTTCTATTTCGGCCTTAGGTACAAGTGCAGCAACAGAGTCAACAACAACTACATCAACAGCACCGGAACGAACCAACTCCTCGGTTATATCCAAAGCCTGCTCACCTGTATCCGGCTGCGATATTAACAACTCATCAACATTCACACCAAGATTTCTTGCATATTCTGGATCCAAAGCATGTTCTGCATCAACGAAGGCTGCAATTCCTCCTTTTTTTTGACATTCTGCAACTATATGTTGTGCAAGAGTTGTTTTACCTGATGATTCAGGTCCATATATTTCTATAATTCTGCCTCTTGGAACTCCACCAATTCCTAAAGCAATATCTAATGCTAATGCTCCTGTTGGAATTGCTTCAACATTAATTGCAGGTTTATCGCCTAAACGCATTATAGAGCCTTTTCCAAAATCCTTTTCTATTTTTTCAATAGCAAGTTTTAGTGCCTTGCTTCGTTCATCATTTGCACCTGACTTTAATGTTGTTTCTTCCGCCATTATCCTTTTCCCCAAATCCTTAGCCTGATAGCTCGTTCTTTATTTTTTATTAAAATAATATATTATTATTATTATCTTCTCTTTTTACATATAAACCGCACATTACAGGTTTAAAACTATTAACTGCCATTTTCAAATTAAAGTTTTCTTTGTTTAATTCGTTTATCTTACTCTTTAAACTTTCATTCTCTGTCTTGCAACGTACGAATTCAATAATTAAATCATCAATCCCTTCAAGTTTATCATCAAGAACTTTTTCAACAGACGATGTTAAACTATTTTCTAATGTTTTTAATGTCGATAAAAGATTATTAACAACAACTTGTGAATCACCATTTGCTGCTGTTATTGCATTTGTAACCGCAGATTTATTTTCCTTCGCTCTTTTTAAGCGTTTTACTTCATCCAATGAGAAATATAATTGACCATCTTTATTTTTCTTTGGCAACACTGATGTTTGTTTACATAAATCAACAATTTCTCTATTGTCTGCGTTTAAAATTCTTCTTACTTCTTCCGGTAACAAAATTTTGTCTTCTTTTATGTTCATCCCAAAATTCCTCTAAATTCTACAATCATCATTCTAGCCGAGAAGAAAAATGATTTCCAGTTTTTGTAACAAAGATTTAAGCAAAATTTTTAAAACTACCCGTCTGATTGATTTTGTTTAATATTTATATGAAAACGCTTTATAATAAAAAAATCCGGATTTGCATAACTCTGCTAACATTCCGGAAAACACACTAAATTTAATATGGTAAACGTTATTCTTTTATATTTTTTATCTTTACATTTCTCTTCTTATATTCCAAAAATCTTTCACATTGCTTTACTCGATCATAGCCAAGCATTATTCCCAGCATAAAATCTTGCTCCGGTGTTAACTCGTTTAATCTCGGATTAAATGTTTTAACTACTTCTACACATTGTTTGGCACCAAAATATACATTTATTTTATTTTTATCTATATCGTGTATAATATAGTCAATCCCTTCACTCTGTAATCGCCGCTCTATCGGCTCTCTATAAATTGCTTTTTCTGTCGTTAATATAAGATTTCTTATTCCCTTTTTAAACTCGTATATATGATGATAAAAAACTCGTAAATCAGCATATTCTTTTTTCATTACTGAGGTTACATTTGCTCCGCGACCCAAATATTGAATATTGCTATTTGTTTTCTCCGCATAACTTTTTGCAAATATATTATTAACTCTCATTTTTATCCACTTTGTTAGCCTTACCTAACATGTAAGATACAACTTTTTTCCTTTATTGTCAAGAGCAAGATAAAAAAGAGAATAAATATGATAAAATTAAGATATGTACGAACGAGAAATGAGAAAATGTTTTAGATTAGCAAAAAAAGGTTACGGGAAAGTATCCCCAAACCCTTTAGTAGGTTGTGTAATATTGGATAAAAATGGAAACGAGATTTCTAACGGTTATCACAGGAGATATGGTGAAAATCATGCAGAGCGTGATGCATTACTAAAGTTAACGCCTAGTGAAGCCAAAGGCGGAACGCTAATTGTAAATCTTGAACCTTGCAATCACTATGGGAAAACTCCGCCTTGCAGTGATTTAATTATTAAATACGGAATAAAACGAGTTGTAATATCAACCTTAGACCCAAACCCAAAAGCATACGGAGGGAAAGAAAAACTTGAGCAAGCGGGAGTAGAAGTTATAACAGGAGTACTTGAACAAGAAGGTCGGTTTTTAAACCGAATATTTTTCAATAATATAGAACACAAAAGAACATATATAGTTTTAAAAACGGCCACAACAATTGACGGGAAAATAGGTACATCAAGCGGTGATTCAAAATGGATAACATCAGCTGGAGCAAGGGAACTGGCAAGAAAATTTCGTCAAGAATATGATGCAATAATGACAACATCTTCAACAGTATTAGCTGATAATCCGCAAATGCTGCATAGGAATAAAATAATACTTGATAGAAATTGTAGACTTGATTTTAACTTAAATATATTCAAACAAGGAAACATTATCCTAATAAATGGGAATAACAAGAAATACAATCAAGAACCACCATTTAATGTTCAAATGATTTATGTAGAAGAAAAAAATAATAAATTTAATTTAAAGGACATCTTTAATAAGATATACGGAATAGGGATAATGAGTGTATTTGTAGAGGCCGGTTCCAAATTAAACGGAGAAATAATAAAACAAGACCTAGCAGATGAAATCATACAATTCACAGCTCCGAAAATATTAAATGACAACAGCGGAATAAGTTGTTATAACGGTGAAAAAGCAGAAAAAATATCAGCCACAAAAGTTTATGAATTAAAAGAATTAAAGCCTATCTATCCGGATTATTATGCAAGATACGTAAGAAAATAATAAATATAATAATTCAATTAAGAAACTTAGTTTTAATTCATAAACAAAAGAGCAGAATATTAATAATACAAATAACAAAGTTTGGGTTATCGAGAAGAATTGAGCAAACTACCATAATATGGGAAAACCATTTTATTATGGAGGCAACAATGCAACAAACAATAAATATATTATCAGTAGAAGACCAAAAACTAATGCGAATTGGTATAAAATCATTATTTAGCGATTATCCCGAAATCCAAATAATAGCAGAAGCAAGGGATGGAAAAGAAGCAATAGAAAAAGCCAAACTTACCAAGCCTGAAGTAATATTGATGGATATTGGCTTACCAGACATAAGCGGAATAGAAGCTACAAAAAAAATATTAGAATACAATAATAATATAAAGGTAATAATGTTAACATCACATATATCAGAACAAGAAGTTACAGACTCTTTAACAGCGGGGGCAAGTGCTTATGTTTTAAAAGATATAGTAACAGAAATTTTAATGATGGTAATAAAAACTGTTAAACAAGGAGCAATGTGGCTTGACCCTCATATTGTACCGTACATAAGAGAAAAAAATTGTGGAATAATACCGGCAAGACAACTTTCAAGAGCTGTTTTTAAAGAACGTCATTCCAATTTAACTCAAAGAGAATACGAAGTTTTAAAACTTGTAGTAGAGGGTCAATCAAACAGCCAAATAGCAAAAACACTTACCATAAGTGAACATACGGCAAAAGCACACGTCTGTAATATAATTCAAAAACTTGTAGTAGATGATAGGACACAAGCAGCAGTCAAGGCTTTAAAAGAAGGATTAGTCTAGAGATTTGAGCTAACATCACCTAACGTATCATCTACCGATTCATTATTGTTCAATATCAATTCCAAATCATTTAAAAAATCTTTTAATATATTTTTGTCCAAAGAACTATTAAACGGCTTTGTCATATATTTGTTAGTGCAGGTTAAAGTTCCAAATGAATAAGTAAATGTTTGCATAGAAAACTCCTTGTACAGGAGAATTAAAAATGCTAAAACTGAATAATTGATAAAATATTACAAAAGATTTACAATAAACTATTCATCTTCATCTTTTTTAAACGGATTGAATGGGTTATTAGTATTACCTGCATCAGTAGCATTAGTTTTGGTTTGAGGTTCTGGATTATTGCCACCGGTAGCCCCTGCACTATCAGTAGCTTGTTCTCCACTGTTAGAGTTTGTTGTTGGGACCGCATTAGAATAAGTAGGAGTTAAAGTATACAAATTATCTTCACTCGTTGTATCAACCGTTTCTTCCCAATATTCAGTAGACACCTCTTGAAATTCGGTAGTTTCAGTTGACAAATCTTGAGTATTTTCTCGAATATCAATAGTATCTTCCGCAGTAGCTCTATAATTAGTAAGTTGGTTATATGACTCTAAGCCAAAGAATGCAGCCGCTGCACCACTCATAGCAGCAGCGGCATAATACATTACCGCAGCGGCCGCACCAAATACTGATGCTGACAAAGTAGTTGCCCTAGCTATCGCTTTATAACAAGTAAAAGCTGCAGATGCGGCTGATAATGCAAGAACTGCCCCCTGAGCAATAGCTGCCGTTTGAGTCGGCTTATCTATATCTGATACATAATCAGTAAATTGATTTGTATTATCAATACTTGCAGTTATATCTTCATACCCATCCCCAACAGCAACAATATCTTCATTTATACCCGCAGTTTCAGAATTTGTATTAGACTGAGTAACCGCCATCTGAGCACCAAGTGCTTGAAGCAATGCTTTCTCTTTATCGGTAGCTGTACCGTTTTGAACTTTTGAATAGTAATAATTATATAAACTCTCTAAATCTGCAATTTCACCTTGCCCTTGTTCATTAGTTTGAATTGCTTGTTCTTGAAGCATTTCCATTTCTTCTTGCATCTCTTCCATTGTAAGAACTTGATCTGCTAAATTAGCTTGTTCTGTATACAATTCATCTTGTGCAGTTTGACAAGCCTCTACTGCATCTTTATTAGGAGTATTTGCTTTATACCAAACCATAGTAGCAAACTGCAGTGCAGCTGTCACAAGTAACGATGCCGAATTTTTTACAGCTGCTTTTTTTGCAGTCTTTGATGCAATAGTCGCAGATATACTATCCGCACCATACAACTCTGCTAAATTTGCTGCTTCTCCTGCCATTGAACCAAATGAACTCATTGAGGCAACACCCGTCGTAACTCCAACTACTCCGACAGCAGCACCAGTGGCAACACTTGTTCCAGTCGCCGCCTGTGCTGTCTGTTCATTGAACCCTAAACCCGCATCATCTGCATCATAATCTAATCGTTCCTCTGGTGTTTCTGTATAATTATATCCGTTTTCGTCTATCTCTGCTTCCCAATTATCAATATATGATCGGAATTTTGTACATATTGACTGATACTCTGCCTCCGATAAGCCCTTTACATTCCCGTTATTATAATCATACCAATATTTCTTTGCTTCTGTTGGACTTAAACTGTTGACATTTATACCCATAATCAAAAACTCCTATATCTGTTTTTACATGTATAACGTCAACTATTTAAAAAACTTTAATTTTATTTAATATTTCATTAATAAAACTTAATAAAATAAATAATTAAACTTCTTTTTCAGATAAAACTTCATTATAAGGCTGCGTGACAAATGCATATTTTCTAGTAGTATTATCTGCAATTTTAGACCCGATTGATTGACCTATAGCATAAGCAGACATTGAACCAACTATAAATGCTAATCCTTTTATAACATTACCTATTGTTCCAGCTTTAAACTTACTTAAGAATCGATTTCCTGAACAAAATTGATTAAAATTATTAATAGAGTTTTTCATTAATTTACATTCAGCAAGAGCACTACCTTCCTTGAATTGCTGTTTCATAATTCCTTCAACTCCAAACATAGTCCCCATACCGCAAATTTCTTCAATTGCAGTAGATGGTCTGTCATCAGATGCAGCAACTCTTGCAACACCTGCAACACATAACAATGGATTAACAGCCTTGGAAACATATTTTGCTGCACTATTTGCTGTTTTTGAAATTGTACTACCTTTATTTACCTCCGCAAATATTGATGTACCTGCGTTTGTTGTTTGAATTCCGCCAACAACTGCTCGAACATCTGCATCACTACCTGTTCCCATGGCTTTTACATCATTTCTGACTCCAAAACCTAAAGATTTCGCTACATCATATATGTATGATGACATAAACCACACTTCCTTTTAACTATCTACAAATATATAAAGATTTTTTTTTATTAAAAATTGCATTTTTTTTTATATTCTTAACAAAAATTAATAATATTTTTTTTATTTGTATACCCTCTTTTTACTAAAGAATAAAAGGTTTTCAGGAATATAATTATACAAAAATTTTTGCTTATTTATTTCAAATTAAAACTTTTATTTTAGATTTATTTATGTTTTAATAAAACGTAGACAAATTTTAAGCTCTAGAGGTTAGGATGAAAAAGAATTACAAAAATATTTCACTATTAGTGATGTCAGTTATGCTCACATTTGCATCAAATGGAGCGTTTGCAGTTACACAAGATCCAACATCAGTAACAGGTACAGAAACAGTCAATACAAGTATAACAAATTCTGCCCTAACAGAATATTTTGCACAAACAACAGACGGTTCAATAAATGTTGGTGGCGGTATATATAATGTTACTGACACAGGAACTTTAAACATAGGAACAACAGGCAATGTAACATTTAGTAATATATCTGCAATGATAAATCCGGATTCACTTGGAGAAAACATAGGTAGAATGGGTGGCGTTATTTATAATGCTGGAGATTTATATATAGGCAGTGAACTAAGCGACGGAAATGTAAGTGCAACTGGTGAAGTAGTGACATTTTCCGGCAACCAAGCGGGACAAGGCGGTGCAATAAATAACAGCGGTCAAGCATACATATATAATGCAATATTTGAAAATAATAAAGCAAAAAGTTATACAACAAGCGGTGGCTCTACAGGAACCGGGTGGGATACAGCTCAAAGCGGTCGCGGTGGAGCGATACTTAACATATATAACACATTGGATCCTGATAATACCGGTAAAATTACCATTATAAGTACACAATTCAATTCCAATTCAGCAGATTTGTATGGTGGTGCTATTTATAACGGTAACGGCGGGGAAATTATTATAAACGGAAATTCATCCTTCACCGGTAACGAAGCAGGAAATGATGGTGGTGCTATTTATAATAGTATAACTAACTCATCAAATAAATCAGCAACCATAGATGTTAGACACGTAACATTTGATAGCAACTTTGCAAATATTAATGGCGGCGCTATTTTCAACCGTTCAGATAATACCACCGGTCAAGAAAGTGTAATTAATATAGACGGTGCCACTTTCAAAAATAATACCGCAAGTACAGGCGGTGGTGCTATTAGTAACCAAATAACATCAAACCAATCAACAGCAGAAGTAAATATTACAAATACGACTTTTGAAAATAACGGAATCTTAAATCACGGAGGTTCTAATGTTGTAACAGGTAGTGGTGGTGCTATTTATAACTCTGGGACTGTAAATATTGAACAAGGAACTTCTTTTACAGGAAATAAAGCCTCTATTAGCGGTGGTGCTATTTATAATACCGGTACAGCAAATATTTCCAATGCCATATTTTCAAACAATGGTGGAACAACTACTGGCAGCGGATACACTACAAGCGGTGGTGCCATTTATAGCAATAATTCGACTTCCGGAAATGGTATTGTTGCAGATTTGAATATTTCAAACACAACTTTTAGCGGAAACAGTGCTAATAGTGGCGGTGCTATTTATAACGGTGCTACAGCAACAATTACAGACTCCAACTTCATTAATAACAGTGCTAGAAATAATGGTGGTGCTATTTATGGTGGTACAGACTCCAATACAACTGTTATTGCTGAAAATACAAATGTTAATTTTACAACCGAAACTGATTCAATTTATTTGAATGTTGGTTCGGACAGAAATAATGCAGCAATATTAAACTTAAATGCAAACACTGGTAGAGATATTAATTTAAACGGTGCTGTAGATGGTGGTACCACAGTCGATACAAATTATGTGCCAACTGTAAACGTAAACTATAATAATGCTAATTATCAAGGTAATGTTAACTTTAATAATGGCGTATCAAATGTAAATCTTAATGTTTATAATGGTAACGCAAATGCAAACTCTCAAGTATCTAATTCTACTATTACGACGCTTGGAGGTACAATCAAGTTTTCTAATGATGATTACCTTGGAACAACCGCAACAAATACATCTGATTTAAACAACCTTGTATTAAATGGCGGTACACTTGATATAAGAAATGGTGTTGTTAGTAATATAAAACTTGATAATTTTACACTTCAATCTAATACTAATATGAAAGTTGATGTTGATGTTGTAAATGAAAAAATGGATAACTTATTACAAGAAAATATCGGTGACGGAACCGGAGCAAATGTTAATATAGCTGGTGGTTCAATCAACATAAATGATATGAATCTTGTTAATGAAGGTAAAAAAGACACAGCTAATATTTTATTTACAAACGTAAACGGGTTAAGTGTTGATAATGTTCATTCTTCAGTTGATACACTTGAAGGCAAAATATATAGATACAGTGTAAATAAAGTAAGTGGAGCAGATTTAGGATTTTCCGGTGATGCTATGGATGATGTATATTTCTCATTCAATAATACCTTTAAACCTTCAGACAACGTAACTCCAACACCTGTTGCTCAAGTCGGAGCGTTCTTGTTAATGGATAATATCTATAGACAATCATTTGCGAACATGGATATGATCACAATACTAACAAGAGATGAAAGAGAAAATCTTAAAAATTACAACCGTTATGCAAATATGTTTGAGGATGAAATAAATACCTTCTATCGTGACAAACGTCAGGAAGATTATCCGAGCGCATTTGTAAGAGCATTTACTAACTTTGAAAAAGTACCATTAAAGAGAGGTCCTCACGTTGATAGTATCTTCTACGGTACATTAATTGGGCACGAAAGCGGCTTATACGAATTAGGCAAAGGTTGGGATGCAAATTATGCAGTATTTGGTGCATATACAGGCGCTTACCAACATTATAGCGGTATAAATATGTGGCAAAACGGTGGTGCCGCAGGTGGTGTATTTACTGCTTATAAAGGTGATTTCTGGGCAGGAGTTACAGCTAATGCCGGTGGTTGGGCTGTTGAGGCTAACAACGACTTCGGAAGTGAACACTTCCCAATGATGGGTGCAGGTGTTGCGGCTAAAACAGGATATAACTTCAGGTTATTCAATAACAAATTTATTATACAACCTAGTTATATGATGTCTTATACATTTATTTATGCATATTCACACAATAATGCCGCTGGTATTCATATTAAACAAGACCCATTACACGCTATCGAAATTATACCTGGAGTTAAGTTAATTGCAAATAACTTTAAAAATGGATGGCAACCATATTTAGCAGTCAATATGACTTGGGTTTGTATGGATGGCGCAAGATTCTGGGCTAATGATGTTTCATTTAACAGATTATCAATAAGACCATTTGTTGAATATGGTATTGGTATTCAAAAACACCATGGTGAACACGCTACCGGATACCTACAAGCTATGGTTAGAAATGGCGGTAGAAACGGTGTAGCTCTCACTGGCGGTTTCAGATGGGCTATCGGTGAAGATATTATCGATTAGATGATAAAAATATAATATTAAGTATGAAAAAGACCGGTTTTAAAACCGGTCTTTTCATATTACAAAATTATTTAATTGTATATTAAAAGACCTCCAATAACTTAGAGGTCTTTTATTTTATTAAAGTATATAACTATGATTGCAAACTTCTTTTGAATTCCTCAGGTCTTGAAGAACGAGCAAGCGCGTCTTCAAGCGAAATTTTCTTCTTAAGATAAAGATCTTTAAGAGACATTTCAAGAGTTTGCATACCAAACCCTGCATTAGTTTGCATAGTAGAATAAATTTGTGCCGCTTTAGATTCTCTAATAAGGTTAGCAATCGCCGGAATAACCAACATAGCTTCTTGAGCCATTACACGACCTTTCTTAGAACCATCAGGTTGAAGTAACGGTAACAGAGTTTGTGCAAATACAGCAATCAAAGAGCTTGATAACTGTACACGTATTTGTTGTTGTTGTCCTTCAGGGAAAACGTCAATAATACGGTCGATTGTTTGAGAAGCAGAAGAGGTGTGAAGCGTACCAAACACTAAGTGACCTGTTTCTGCAGCTGTCAATGCCAAACGAATCGTATCTAAGTCACGCATCTCACCTACCAGAATAACATCAGGGTCTTCACGAAGCGCTGACTTTAGAGCATTGGCAAATGAACGTGTATCTTGACCAAGTTCTCTTTGGTGAATAATTGAACGCTTTGACGTATGAATAAATTCAATTGGGTCTTCAATAGTCAAAATATGCTCTGCTCTTGTTTCATTAATATAGTCAATCATCGCTGCAAGCGTTGTTGATTTACCAGAACCTGTTGGACCGGTAACAAGAACAAGCCCACGTGGTTTCTCTGCTATTTTTCTTACTGTTTCTGATAGCCCTAAGTCCTTAAATGAAGGGACTTTAGATGAAATTACACGGAAACATGCTGCATAATTTCCCTTATCTCTATAAAGGTTACAACGGAAACGGCTTAAACCTGGGATTCCGTATGAAAAATCTAATTCCCAATCTTGTTCTAGTCTACGACGTTGTTCTTTGCTTAACATTGGGAATAATAATAACTCAACATCTTCCGGTTTTAGAGGCGGTACATCCATACGTTGCAATATACCGTCTACACGGACTGCCGGCGGTAATCCTGCTGATATATGTAAATCGCTCCCTTTCGCTTTTACAACGAACTCTAAATATTTTTCTATTAGCATCTTTACCTCTAAATATTTAAAATAAAACTCAATTCTCGATTTAATTATATCATTTATTCCTAATATTGCAAAGAAATTTTATATTTATAGTTTAATTAATTTATTTTAAAAATATATTTGCAAATAAAAATCAATTATTACAAGATTTGTAAAATCTTTACACTAAAATTTCTTGTTATTCTGCTTTCCTTAAAATATAATTTTAAACATAAGGGAAGTTTTTAAGGAGAGTATTTTGTGATAAAACGGGTTGGTATAATAGTTGGAGTCTTAGTTTTTTTATGGGGCGGATTTATCTTATTTGAACACAAACCGGAAATTGATTACAAGCAGGCACAAAAAGCCTTTGTAACAGGTGGTGATGAAAAAGCATTTAAACTGGCTAAAAGTGCTTACCTTAGCGATATAACAAATGACAAATACAGAAAAATGTTTCTTGATACAATTATACGTTTAGACGGTTCTTATGATGCTCAAGAAGCGCTAATTGCATTTATTAACGATGGAATTTATGATCTTTATCAAACTCAAGCTATTGAATATTTACACGAGTTAGAAACACAATTTGCTCAAAAATATCAACCCAATTATATTGAGTTAATACCATACAATGACAAAATTGTCAGATGGGGGAAAAAACCAATAAGAGTTTGCATTAAGAAACCCGAAAATCTTGATGTATATTTTATTAATGAAGTAGAAAGTGCTTTATTAGAGTGGCAAAGGGCAACCGATAATAATATTATTTTCCAATTTGAAGATAAAAATCCTGATATCACAATTGAATTTGAAGAACTTAAAGAGGAAAATATTAAAAATAACCACAATTTATATATAGTAGCAAATACTGAACCGGTATTTGATGGTAATACTCTACAAGAAATGAAAATTACTTTATACACAAAAAACAATAAGGGAAATTATTTTACAAAAGAAGAAATTTATAATACCACACTTCACGAAGTAGCACATGCACTTGGAATATTTGGGCACAGCAGACATCCCGAAGATGTACTTTATCTTTCTTCTTCTAATATTATGGGGAATAAAGAGTATAAAAAATTATCTGAAAGTGATATAAACACTATGAAGCTACTGTATGAAATAAAACCTGATATCACTTCTGGAAAGCCTGAATTCAGTATTCATCCTAAAATAATCTTTGGTGAAGCCGAAGAGATTAACAAAACAAAAATTTCTGAAGCTGAAAACTATATTAAGCAAGCACCTTCGCTTCCTAACGGATATATTGATTTAGCACAAACTGCCATTTTTTCAAAAGATTATGATAAAGCTAAAAATTGCTTAAAACAAGCTATTAAATACGCAAGTGATAATAATACAAAATTTATTATTTATTACAATTTTGCTGTTATTTGTTATGAAACCGGTGATATGAACAAAGCGCTATATTATGCACAAAAAGCACAAGAATTCAGAACTAAAAACAGTGTAACTGCTTTATTAGCTAATGTATATTACAAAAAACGAGATTATAAAAAAGCTATTGAACAGTATGATATTTTAGTAAAAGAATATCCGCAAAGTATTATGTATAGCGTTAATTTAACAAAATTATACATTAATCAAAGGCGACTAATTAAAGCTGCAAAGACATTAAAGAATTTGATTAACACTAATCCTGAAGCAGATACTGATAAAAGAGTTAAAGGATTAAAATGGGTTTTACTATTTACAAAATAAAATTATTAAAATCTCGTCATAATTTGCCATACACCGATTTACTGTTAATATAATAATATGACAAGAATACTTTTAATCAGTGACTTAGAAGATAGAGAAAAACTTATAAAATCAGCACTTAAGGGGAAAGAACTTTTAACCTCGTGTGATGAAATTAATATTGAGGATGTTTTAAAAGTTGAAGCACCTGAAATTGTCATTCTTGATTGTGATACTAAATCTATTGAAATAAAATCAATTATAAAGACAATAAAACACTATCCTGTAATTTTAATATTATATACAGGAGATACCCCTATAGGGAAAGATATAACAAACCAAGCAAATTTAATAATAACAAAAGACGCTGATAAAAACATAATATCCGCAACTGTAGATGCGGGAATTAGAACAGGAGCATCACTTGAAAAATTAGCAAACTCAAACCAAGAGTTAGCAAGGAGTTTATACCAATTAAATGTACTTTATAATACCAGTTCACAATTAGCAGGCTCATTGGATAAAGATGAGTTAATTAAAATTATGATAGAAGGCATAGAAAAATCTTTAAATTTTGATTTAGCTTGTGTTTTAATTTTCCGCTCACCAAGAGAACCTGTTTTGGTTATTCATTCTATTGACAATATTTCTGACAGATTACTTGAAGCGCTTAAATTAAGAGCAATTTTAAGTTATAAATCAATAATTGAAGATCCGCCAATTGATATAAAAATTGGAAATCTTAAAATTGAAAAAAATATTAAACATACAATAAAAGAATATGATTTTTCTGTATTAAGATATGACAGCATGTTTTCGAAAATAAGTTTTAATGATGACTTTTTCGGATTTGTAGAAATCTATCGTTCAAAACCATTCAACACAGAAGACGCAACTTGTTTTCAAACATTAGTAAGGCAAGTAAGTTTGCCGTTAAGAAGTGCTTCTTTATATCAAGAAATTAGAGAAACTAACAGAAAACTTGAAAAGCTGGAAAGGCTTAAGTCTGACTTTATATCTATCGTATCACACGAATTAAGAACGCCTCTTACAGCTATAAAAAATGCAATGGATATAATTTTAAGCGGAAAAGCAGGAGAACTTACCGAAAATATTGAAAAATTTGTAACAATGGGAAAAAGAAATACCGTAAGATTATCAGGGATTATAAATGATTTACTTGATATTTCTAAAATAGAAGCAGGAAAAATGGATTTCAAATTCTCTTTAATAAATATTAACCCTGTGATTGAATATGTAAAATCTAATCTAACAGAAATGGCAAAAGAAAAGAATTTGGAACTAAAATATACCCCAATAGACGAAGATATAGAAATTTTTGCTGATTCAAACAGATTGGAGCAAGTACTTACAAATCTGGTATCAAATGCTATCAAATTCACTCCGGAAGCAGGAATAATTGAAATTTCTACAAAAGTAATTAACGCAAGGGATATTCAATATGATAATTGTTTTGAAGAAGAAATCAAAAAACTTAAAGGGAACTATCTTCAAGTCTGCGTAGAAGATAAAGGTATCGGAATAGAGAGAAAAGACTTAAACCATGTATTCGACAAATTTGCACAAATAGAAAATCCCCTATCAAGGAAAGTTGGGGGATCAGGTTTGGGTTTGCCTATTGCAAAACAACTTATGGAAGCCCATAACGGCGCTATCTGGTGTGACAGCGAAATTTCAAAAGGTTCAAGATTTTATTTTGTAATCCCTGTTGCTAACGACAGAAGTAATTTTGAAATGATTAAAAAACAAATGATTATTAAAGCAAAATCAAACGCTTCTACATTAGCAGTCATAAATATAAAAGGTGATAATGAAATTATTGAATATCTTTTGAATTCGGAAAACATAATTAATAAAGTTTATCTTCAAAATGCTTTAATAGAAAAATTGAAGGATAATACCACTTCAATAACAATGTTGATGCCTGAAGGAGATAAACCATCAGCAGAATTTTTAAAGAAAAAGATATATACGGCGCTTGAAGAATACAAGCCGGAGAGAAATAAGTGTGATATAATGTATTCATACGAGATTGAAGGAGATTCTCATGAAAAAAATTCTCATAGTTGATGATGAGCAAGATATCGTCGAGAGTTTAAAATTTATATTGGAAGTATCCGGATATACCTGTTACTGTGCATATAATGGAGAAGACGGATTAAGATTGGCAAAAGAACTTATGCCTGATTTAATAATCCTTGATGTAATGATGCCTAAAATAAACGGATACAAGATAAGCAGACTTTTAAAATACGACAACAAATATAAAGATATACCGATTATAATGTTAACGGCACGTTCACAAACAGAAGACAAACTTATTGGAGAGGAAACAGGAGTTAATGAATATATGACAAAACCTTTTGAACTGGATCAAATTGTTAAAAAGGTTGAAGAATATATCGGCTCAGCAACATAAAAATGACTATATAAAGGCGGGATATGGAAGCGGTCACAAACAAAACATTAGAAAAACTCAAATATGAACTTGTAAGAGATGGTATAGTCTCTTATGAGGTTTTAGAGAGAGCTGACGAGCTTGCTGAATCCCAAAAAATTAATATCGGGCAAGCTCTTATTAACTCAGGGGTCATAGAAGAAGTTAAACTTCTAAAATTTTTAGAAAACAAGCTTCATATTCCATACGTTAACCTTGATGATTATTCACCTGACCCGAAATGTTTTTCTTTAATCAATTATAGTGATGCAAGAAGATACAAGATTATTCCTTTATTTAAAATTGAGGATGTATTAACCGTTGCAATGGCAGATCCGCTTGATTTGTTTGCAGTAGATAAAATCATAGAATCAGCAGAGTGCTCTATCGAGCCTGTAATTGCTTCTGAAAGTGTTATTCTAAAGAAAATAGATGAATATTATAACGAAGCAGAAACAGTAAAAGAAATTTACTTAGAGGACTCAAGTGATGGCTTTGACTGGAGAGAAGAACTTCATAAGAATTCAGGCGATGATCATATTCAAAGAATCATCCGAGCAATTTTAAAACAAGCAATCATTGAAAAAATTCACGAAATCTATTTTGAACAAATAGATAATGGTTTAGGAGTATATTTTAAAAATAATGGTGAAACAATCGAAAAAGGTCTTTTACCGTCATTTTTATCAGCGGCTTTTGTTGTTAAATTAAAAACTCTATCAAACCTTGATCCGACAGTTTGCGAAATTCCGCAACTTGGAAAATTGTGTTTCAAGGTTGATGAGTTAATGCTTACAGCAAGCATTTCTGCATTCCCAACTATTATGGGAGAAAGAATTTTATTAAAAATATATAAACGACCAAAACTGCTTGAAGAACTTATTCCTGACGAAAAACAACGCCAAAAAATCAGAATTGCAGCAGAATCCCCGGGAATTATTCTTGTTTGCGGGTCTCCGCTTAGCGGAAAAACTCACGTTATTTATTCCATTCTTCTTGATATTGCTAATGGCAAGAAAAATGTTATGAGTATCGAATCTATTGCAAAATATAACTTACCTAATGTTCATCAATGCGAACTAAATGAAAATGTTGGTTTCAATATGGACAAAGCCCTTAGATTTATAGAATTTCAAAAACCTGATATTCTATATCTGGAGGGAGTAAAAACCAAAGAAGGTATCGAATTTTTATCGGAACTTTTTTACAATGACAAAACAATTATCACAGAATTTCTAGCCAATAATATGACTGATTTAAGACAAAAACTAAACTACATTGATTTTGAATCATTCAAATCAATAATTAGTTGTCTTATCTTCATCCATTCACAAAACAGCATAGAAGTCTTTGATAAATCAACCATAAAGAAGTATTTAGTATAATAATCAGAGGCAAAACGACAAATGGGTGATGAAGATAAACAGTTTGAGGCCACCCCTCAGAAACTGGAAAAAGCTCGAAAAGAAGGTCAAGTTGTCAAATCAAGAGAGGTTGGCATCGCTCTTTCATTACTTATTATGTTTTCTATTATAAAAGGGATTGCACCATTTTTATGGAACCAAATCAGTGGTATGTTCACAAAATTATATGAACAAATACCAAATGCCCACATTCAAGACATAGGGATTTCATATTTAATGACAACCACTCTTGTGCCTTTTGCTTTAATAATTTTACCTTTATTATTTATAGCGGCATTTGTTGCCATACTATCTGATTTTATGCAAGTAGGTCCCTTGGTCACTGTTGCACCACTTGTTCCTAAACTTGATAAATTAAACCCAACAAAATATTTTAAAAATCTTTTTAACCCCAAAACTATTTTTGAACTATTCAAAAATATTTTAAAAGTAGTTGTACTTGGGATTGTTGGTTGGATGGTATACAGGTCACATTTAGAAAGTATTTTAATGCTAGCCGCGATAGATAACCAATTTGCCATAATGATCGAATTCGGGTCATTAATTGTAGAATTCGTGTTTAAAGCAGGTATTGCCTTTCTGGTTCTTGCAGCAGCAGACTATGGTGTTACCAGATGGAAGTTTTTAAAAGACCAAAAAATGTCATTTAAAGAAATAAAAGATGAATATAAAAACTCCGAAGGAGATCCGAACGTAAAAGCTGCATTAAGACAACGCCGTATGGCAATGCTCCAAAAAGGTGCTATGGACAGTGTTCCTGATGCCGACTTCGTTGTAAGAAACCCTATTCACGTTGCCTGTGCGCTAAAATATGATGCTGAAACTATGCAATCACCAACTCTTATTGCAAAAGGTACTGAGCTTATTGCAAGACAAATTATCGACATTGCTGAAAAACATCAAGTTCCAATTATAGATAACCCTCCTGTTGCAAGAGCCTTATTTAGAATGGTTGAAATTAACCAAGAAATCCCGCCAGAACTATATAAAGCGGTTGCTGAAATTTTACTTTTTGTGTATGGCTTGAAAAATAATCAAAAAAAAGGTAATATAGAGAAAAGTTAACTTTTAATCAATTATGGAAAATAATTCTTTATTAAAACAATACATAGGTGTTGTTCAGAGAGTAGCGAGAATAGAGCATAAGAGAATGCCAAGACACATGATAGAGTATGAGGAACTCGTCAGTATTGGTATTATTGCCGTTCAAGCAATGATTAAAAATAAAACCCCTGAACAGTTAACCCACTACAATGATGCTTATATGGGAACGGCTATTAAATGGGCAATTCGGAATGAATTAAGACATCGTTATAAATGGTATTCTATAAAAAACAAATCACAACAAAAAGAAGATGACGAAATTAACGATAGCACTGATGAATCAACAGAATTTAATATTTCTCCGGGTAAAGTAAGAGAAGCTGTTTATGAAACAATTTTATCTATTGATGGTTTAGCAGCCGCAGCTTCTGATAATGATTCACCGTTTGACTTTATTAAAGATACTTCCGCTATGCCGGATGAAAAAGCTGAAATTGTTGAGATGTCACGACTAATTAAGGAAGCGATTGCAAAACTTCCTCCAAAGGAAAGAACGGTTGTTGAATACAGATTTTACAGAAATATGCAGGCTAAAGATATTGCAACAACCATTGGACTCTCTCCTTCAAGAATTACGAGAATTGTTCAAGCCTCGCTTAATAACATAAGGGAGTATTTAAAAGCTCACGGTCGAGTAGATTATTAATTTATTCGTAAAAAAATTTCTAAAAAAAGATTATATAAAAATAAAAATTTATATAATCTTTTTTTATTTTATAAACTTAAAACTATCTCTTAAAAACCAATTATAGACATGCTTCCCGCAAATAGTGAACATGAAGCAAAGCTAAAAAAAATCAATAGATAAATCAATTATTTTTCGAAAAATAATGGAAAAATTTAATTGTAAATTTTGTAAACAAGTTTAGATTACAGAAGGTATCGGGGGCATGGTCAATTGTAAAAATTTTTACAAAATTTTGTTACTTGTAATCCAAAAATTAGAGAAGTAACATGAGTTTATTAAGAGAAAGGAGTGATGGCGAAGTCATAATTTTGGAGATTACAGTAGGAAGTTTTCAGACAGATTTTGAGGAGATTATAAATCCTGTCAACAACAAAAAACACACAAATCAATTGAAAAGAGTGAAAAAAATTAAAGCCTATTCTAATTAAAAGCGATTGTTTTATAATAAAATCAACAAAAGGATAGGATATGAAAGAGAAAACAACATTAAGAGTAATAGGATTAATGTCAGGAACATCTTGTGACAGTATAGATGCTGCACTATGTGAAGTTAATCCAGATATGAGTTGTAAATTAATCAAAGGAATAAACCACTCTTACCCTGTACATATCAGGGAAATGATATTAAGAGCTTTTAGAGAAGAGATAAGCATAAAAGAATTATGTCAGCTAAATTTTTTAGTCGGAGAATGTTTTGCCAAGGCGGCAAATATCCTGATAGAAGAATTTGGCAAGGTTGATATAATATCCAGTCATGGACAGACAGTATATCATTACCCCTATGATGAAAAAATAGATAACCTATCAAAAAAGAGCACCTTACAAATAGGAGAAGGTGCAATTATAGCAGAGCGAACAAAATGTCTTACTATCTCTGATTATAGAGTAAGAGATATAGCGGCGGGCGGTCAAGGAGCCCCGCTGGTTTGTTTTGCTGATGAAAAATGGTTTAAAAATTCTTTAGTTCAAAATATTGGTGGGATTTCAAACGTAACAGTTATTTCAGATAACACTCCAACTTTCGGATTTGATAACGGTTGCGGAAATTTGATGATTGATTACTGTATGAAAAAATTATTTCAACAGCCTTATGATAAAGACGGAGAAATAGCACTTTCAGGGAAAATCTCTGAAAGTTGGCTCGATTGTTTATTACAGGATGAATATTATTATCTTTCACCTCCCAAAACAACAGGCAGAGAATACTTTAATGAAAGATATATAGAAAACATGCTAAAACTTGCGCCAAATGATGATGCTGATATCATTGCAACTCTTACGGCGCTTACAGCAAAATCAATTGTGCAAAGTTATGAGCGGTTTATTTTCCCTTATGTTACTCCAGAGAGAGTAATTATTGGCGGAGGCGGGGCTTATAACAAGGCTATTCTAAAATTCTTAAGACGATACTTACCTGATAGTATAGAATTAAACACTCACGAAGATTTTGGAATTTCTAACAATTATAAAGAGGCTATGGCGTTTGCATTACTCGGTTACTGTGCATATTACGGAATATCCAATAATCTTCCCGAATGCACAGGTGCTACAAAACGTATTGTTATGGGTAAATTTAGCTATTAAACCTGCTTTATTTGATATATAATTCCGTATGGAGTACCATAACAGTATGATTGATAAAATAACAATAAAAGGTGCAAGAGAGCACAATTTAAAAAATGTTTCCTTGGAAATTCCCAAAAATGAACTTGTTGTTATGACAGGGGTTTCAGGTTCAGGTAAGAGTTCGCTGGCTTTTGATACAATCTTTGCAGAAGGACAAAGACGTTATGTAGAGAGTCTTTCAACATACGCTCGCCAATTTTTAGGTCAAATGGATAAGCCTGATGTTGATTATATTGATGGGCTTACGCCCTCAATATCTATTGACCAGAAATCAACCAGCAACAATCCTCGTTCAACTGTTGGTACAGTAACAGAAATATATGATTATTTAAGGCTTTTATACGCAAGAGTCGGAACTCCTTACTGCCCAATTTGCGGAGAAGAAATTAAGCCGCAAACCATTGATGAGATTGTTAATAATATTCTTACACTTGAAGAAGGGACTAAAATCCAGATTTTAGCACCTATTGTCAGTGGTAAAAAAGGGGAATTTCAATCTTTGTTTGAAGAACTCAGACAAGTGGGATTTGTAAGAGTAAAAGTTGATGATGAGATTTATAATCTTGAAGAAGATGAAATAACTCTTGCCAAAACAAAGAAACATACAATTTCAGTTGTAATTGACCGTGTTGTAGTAAAAGAAAGCGCCCGTTCAAGAATAACGGATTCTGTACAAATAGCACTTGAAAAAGCAGACGGTCTAACAGCTATAGACATTGTCGGCGGTGAAGAAAAACTATATAGTGAAAAACTGGCATGCAAAAAATGTAATATCAGTTTTGAAGAATTAGCGCCGAGGATTTTTTCATTTAATAATCCATACGGAGCTTGTGACAAATGTTCAGGTATAGGTGTTGATTACAGAATTGACCCTGACTTAGTAATTCCTGATAAGGACAAATCACTTGATGACGGTGCAATTTATCCTTGGAGTAAGACATCAAACGATTACTATAAAGATTTAATTGACTGCGTTGCCGAACATTATGGAATTGATACAAAAGCTCCGTTTAAGAATTTAACTGAGGAGCAGCAAAATATAATTCTTTACGGCTCAGATGATTATATGCAAATTCGAGTAAAAGAATTCGGTACAAGACGCTACAAAACAAGAATGGCAAAATTTCCTGGGGTAATCCCATACTTAATGAAGCGTTATCACGAAACAGACGGTGATTATTGGCGAAGCGAGATTGAAAAATATATGATAATGGTACCATGCCCGTCTTGCGGTGGTGCAAGATTGAAGCCTTTTCCGCTTGCTGTTAGAATTATGGGTAAAAATATCCATGAATTTTGTCTATTATCTATTGATGAAGCATTCGAGTTTATTTCATCACTTTATCTTGAACTTAGTGATTTTCAAATGAAGATTGCTAAACAAATCTTGGATGAAATAAGAAACAGATTAAAATTTTTAAAAGATGTTGGTCTAAGCTACCTTAACCTTGCAAGAATGGCAGGAACTCTATCAGGTGGCGAAGCTCAAAGAATAAGACTCGCAACACAGATAGGAAGCGGGCTTTCAGGTGTATTGTATGTATTAGACGAGCCTTCAATAGGACTTCACCAAAGAGACAATGACAGACTTATTAAAACGCTTATTAAATTAAGAAATTTAGGTAACTCGTTAATAGTTGTTGAACACGATGAAGATACAATCAGAAATGCTGACTATATAATAGATATCGGGCCAAAAGCGGGGATAAACGGTGGAAATGTTATTGCTGCAGGCTCAATTGATGATATTATTGCAAATGAAAATTCTATTACTGGTAAATATCTTTCTGGTGAATATAAAATTCCTATCCCTGAAAAAATCAGAGAAGGGAACGGATATTATCTTCAAGTAAGAAATGCACATCTAAATAATTTAAAAAATATTGATATAGATATCCCATTAGGGAAAATGGTAGTATTAACGGGTGTTTCCGGCTCAGGAAAATCAACGCTTATGCAGAGTTTGATTTATGAATATGCCGCACATAAGCTAAGAAAAAATAAACCAAAACCTCAAGGAGTAGATGAAATTTTAGGGTTTGAAAACCTTGATAAGGTTATAGCTATTGACCAATCGCCCATAGGCAGAACTCCCCGTTCAAACCCTGCAACTTATACGGATGTATTCACACCAATAAGAGAACTATTTGCAAAAACCAATGAAGCTAAAATGCGCGGATATAAGCCTGGGAGATTCAGTTTTAATGTTAAAGGCGGAAGATGCGAAGCCTGCAGCGGTGACGGTGTGCTTAAGATTGAGATGAATTTCCTATCTGATGTTTATGTTAAATGTGATGTTTGTAAAGGTAAAAGATATAATCGTGAAACTTTAGAAGTTAAATATAAAGGTAAAACGATTTCAGATGTTTTAGAGATGAGTGTAAAAGAAGCATTAGAGTTTTTTGAAAATATCCCGCAGATTAGAAACAAGTTGGAAACCTTAAATGATGTAGGGCTTGATTATATAAAACTCGGACAAAGCGCAACAACTCTCTCAGGCGGCGAAGCACAAAGAATTAAACTTGCGGCAGAACTAAACAAAAGAGCAACAGGCAAAACTCTTTATTTATTGGATGAGCCTTCTGTAGGTCTACATTGGTATGATTTGGACAAACTTATTAAAATACTACAAAGACTTGCAGATAACGGAAATACTATTTTGATTATTGAACACAATCTGGATTTGATTAAAGTAGCTGACTATATAATAGATTTAGGTCCCGAAGGCGGAGAAGGCGGAGGAGAAATTGTCACCTGCGGTACTCCTAAAGAGGTTTCTAAATGCAAAAAATCTTATACAGGTCAATATCTAAAACCATTTTTTGAATAACAATTTATTTATTAAATCTTGAATAATAGATAGATTCAACTTCTGAATTTTTTGATAAAAATTGTTCTTGAATTTTAGAATTTGTATTAATCTTACTAATTAATATATTATTCATTGTATAAATATTGTAGCAAGCAAGAATAACAAATATTATTGGCAAAACTTTAGATAGTTCAAGAGGAATAATATCAAAGAGTTCGCAGCATAGAATTATAAGAACAGGGATTAAAAATAATAAAATTCTATCAGCAAACGGATATAAATGAAGATAAGATGCCATAAATAAAGAAGTTATTATAAAAAATGATATGATAGCAATTTTATAATCCCTAAAACACGAAACCAGAAATCCTGCAATAATAACTCCCAGAGTAGCAAACGGCAGGACAAATATATTAAACGTATTTTTGACAAATAAAGTAACAAGTTGAACAAAATTATCAAAATTAATAAAATAAGCAAGCCAATACCTATCCATGCCGGCGCCGTTCGCTTCCATTACGCCCCAGATATGGTATATAAAATAAAATATAAGTACTAATGCAAAAGCCGTTAAAGCGCAAAAGAATTTTTTATAATCTTTAAAAAGAATCCTTAAAATTCCTGCAAATATAACAAATCCGGCAGGAAATGAAACTAACATCGAAAAAGAAATAATAAGTATTTGATAAAATTGTTTTATATAAGAATCAGGATTGTATTTAATAAAATAGATTAATAACAAAATAGTCACAAGAACATCCGTTGAATAAGGCTTTAATTCGTACGAATATTGAATTAAAAGCGGATTTAAAGCAAACAAACAAACCCCAATAAATTGAATATACTTATTAGTAAAGAGATTTTTAAGTAAATAATAAAAAGCAAAAATTGACGCAATACCAGAAAAGAGTGGAATTAATCTTAGAACAAAATCTGTAATAGCGGAATTTTCCAAAGGATTAATTAATAAAGTAGGGAGCTTAACCGCAGATAAAAACAATGGTGGTGCCACTTGTAAAAATCTTAGCGGGTTAAATAATCCCCAAAAATCTCTATCCAGAATATTAATTGCAACAGCGCATTCATCATGCCAGAGCCCTGCATTCATAATCGGAAAAACAAGTCTTAAGATTATCCCTAAACCAATAACACACCAAATCCAAACATTAAAACTTTCATTATTTTTAGATTGATGAAGTTTTTCATGAACTTTTTTCTTAGCTTTTTTTCGCATAAAATAATCACTCCCCCGTTTATCCGATAAAGAAATCTTATCAAAAATTCTTGTCAAAATAAAACAATTCATAAATTTTTACATCCAAAATAAGTAAAAAATAGTATTTGCTACAAAAATTCATACATGATATAATTCCGGTATGGATGAGAAAGTTTCCGGAAAAAAATTGACAACACAGTCAAAATTGATAGTTGCGGGGATGGCTTTAAGTACGCTATTTATAGCGCTTTTGGCCTATTTTGCTATCTTTGAAATAGAACACGCACTAAATTCCGGGTACAGAAATTTTGCATCAATAATTTCAAAAACACTTGCTATTGAGAGTGAAGAAATAACAAAAGATATTCCGGATTTAGAAAAGTATGAAACTTTAAGAAATCATTCAAAGTCAATTCTGAAAAACAATACGGATATTTCGTATGTAGAATTTAGGGATAAAAACTCAAGGTTAATTTACTCATCTAAAGATGATTTTCCAAGCAAATACGAAACAGATGCAATAAAAGCATCTGCGCCATTAAAAATAACAAACCTCGGACAAGTAGATACAACCGGCTCTGTTATGGTTGGATTATCCGGAAAAACACTTAATAAGATTGTTGGAACAACAAAAGTTTCTATGATATTCGTATTCATACTTGCTTGGCTTGTTATATTGGGCATTGTCTATATGAATACGTCAATAATAAGCAGAGAATTAAGAAAACTCTACAATGGCGTTAAGAAAATCTCATCAGGTGATTTTGGATACAAGATAGAAAATGAAAATGCAGATAAGGAAGTAGCAGAATTATTTGATGCCTTTAACGATATGTCTGCCAAATTAAGCCGATATAACGAACAAACAATAGAGAGCTTGACATTTGAAAGAAATAAACTAGAAGCCGTATTAATGAGCATTGTAAACGGTGTAGTTGTATGTGATAGTAAAGATAAAGTGATTTTAGTAAATAATCACGCAAAACAACTTCTTGAAGTAACTGATGCCGATATTTTAAATACACAAATTCAACAGTTCTGTGATACAAACGGAGAATTGTGTTTCAAAGATAAGATAGAACAATTCAAAGATACACCGCTTGAAGAAATGGAAACAAAGCCGCTTGAATTCAATATTGAAATCTCAAAACGAATAATCAAGTCGCTTATTTCACCAATGTTTACAAGAAGCGGAGCTTATACAGGCTATATAATTGTACTTATCGATGTAACCAAAGAAATTGAAATGGATCAATTAAGATCACACTTTATTTCAAATGTTTCTCACGAGTTAAGAACTCCTGTAACAGTTTTAAGAAGTTACATTGATACATTATATAATTATGGTGACAATTTTGACTTCAACACACAACGTGAATTTATCGGAGTAATGAACCAAGAAATTATTCGCTTAAACCGTATGGTAAATGATATTCTTGATTTCTCGCGTTATGAATCACAAAATGTACACTTAGAAATGAGTAAACAAAATATTGTAGAAATAATAGAAGACTGCGTAAATCAAGTGGAAGTACTTGCAAAAGAACACAATTTAACCTTCTCAATAATCAAAGAACCTGATTTACCTGAGGTGATGCTAAATATAGACAGTATATCAAGAGCATTAATGAATATAATTTCAAACGCAATCAAATATTCACCTGACGGTAAGAGAATTAAGATAAGAGCAGAGCGTTCTCGTGTAGATAACTGTGTTGAAGTGAGCGTAGAAGACCAAGGCCCGGGGATTCCTGAGGAGTGTTTGGATAAAATATTTGAAAGATTCTATAGAGTTGAAAATGCAACTCACTCAGTAAAAGGTACAGGACTTGGTTTACACTTGGTTAAAATAGCAATAGAAAAGCACCACCATGGTCAAGTTTTTGTAACATCAAAACTCGGTGAAGGCTCTACGTTTGGTTTCAGACTCCCAATTGATCAGCCTGAGGAAGAAAGAGAAGAATATATACCTAAACTTCCTTCAGAAAGCGAAACAGAACAGACTTCAGAAGGTAACGGCTGGTCTTTATCTATTGAAAAGAAATAATTATGAGTAACTATCAAAAAGCTATCGAACTTCTAACCTCAAAGGGGCGGTTTTACATTGAACTTGGTTTAAACAGAATAAAACAAGTTCTTGAGTTGTACGGAAATCCACAGAACGATTTACAATATATCCATGTTGCAGGAACCAACGGAAAGGGAAGTGTTTGCGCTATTCTGGATTCAATATTAAGACAGAAATATACTAAAATAGGCTTATACACCAGTCCGCATATTTTTAAATACACCGAGAGAATAAAACTTAACGGAGTGGATATTTCAGAAGAAAAATTTGCAGATTATGTATTTGATATTTGCAAACTTGCTGATAAAAATAATATTCACCTGACAGAGTTTGAAATACTAACAGTAATGATGTTTTTGTTTTTTAAAGAACAGAATGCTGAAATAGTTGTTTTAGAAACAGGTCTTGGCGGACGTTTTGATGCGACAAACGTAATAGAGAAGAATATCTGCTCAGTAATAACTCATATAGATTATGACCATACAGAACGCTTAGGAAAAACGAAAGATGAAATAGCTAACGAAAAGGCAGGTATAATAAAGCCCGAATGCCCTGTTGTAACGGCAAACGGATTAGAGGTTCTAAAAGATAGGGCAGATGAATTGAATTCTCTTTTTATCCTTATTTCACCTTATATTAATAGTGAATATAAAGAAGCCTCAAGCCTAAAAGGTTTCCATCAGGAAGAAAATCTTGCACTTGCAATTACAGTTATAAAAACCTTCTTTAATGATATTACTGAAGAGCAAATCATAAAAGGTTTAAAAGATATTATTCATCCGTTTAGATTTGAATATTTTCCAAAGCATAATCTAATAGTTGATTCTTCTCATAATCCAAACGGCGTTGAGGCATTGAGGCTTAATTTAGATATGATGTATCCTAATCAAAAACGACGATTTGTTTTTGGTTGTTTAAAAAATAAAGATTACGAAAAAATGACAAATATATTGTTCAGAGAAGGTGATGAAATATATTTTTATGAGTTTAATTATCCAAATGCGACAAAATATGAGGATTTAAAATCAGCATGCCCGTATAACAGCCAAAAATTTGACGGGAAACTAATTTTTGATGATAAATTAACGATTGTTTGCGGTTCATTTTATATGCTTCAAAATCTATTTAGTTCACGAGAAGAACTAATTTAGAGCAATTTTCCAAAATAAACCCCTATTGCCGCAGCAATAACACAAAAAATAACACTTGCTATTGAGTAAACAAAGAAATGTATAAAATTTCCTGCTTCAAGCATTTGCAGATTTTCAAAAGCAAAAGTTGAGAAGGTTGACAACCCGCCGCAAAAACCTGCTACAAGAGCTAATCTGATAACAGGTGACAAATTGGCTCGAGTTGCAAAGATGGAAAAACAAACCCCCAAGATAAAACTTGCAAGAACATTAACAAAAAATGTTGCCGGAACAAGCCCAAATCGCAAATTACAAAACAGAACACCTGTAAGATACCTTAAAATAGCACCAAAACCACCACCGATAAATACTGCCAAAATATTCATAATTCAATCCTTTATTATTAAATTATATTAGTCCAAGTTCTTTATGAAAATATTGTAAAGTACAATATTTATACTGAGAATTTACCCTCTCAGACTTTGCGGATACTGCTTTTTTATAATCAGATAGATATTTTTTGAATTGTTTTGTAATGATATATTCTTTTCCTAAAAGCGCTTTATATTCATTAGGACGAATTCTAGGTTGTTTATTATCAATATATAGTTTTTGATCTGTTATAACAACTGCTTTTGAATAATCAATTCCACATCCGCAAGTTATATCTGTAATAAAAGCATAATTATGTTTTATATGTGAACGCATTGGTAAGGCAAAAATTAAATTATCAATTTTTATAACTAACATCACATATGGTCTGGATTGTTTTTGCTCTATTTCAGAACAATGTGAATAATCTTTATAAAATTGCTGTGATAAAAATATATATTTCATTAAAACCTCAATAATTAAAAATTCCTCCTTATTATACAATAAAGAGGAATTTTATTTTCTTCTAAATGGGAACTTTTTTATTTTACCCTTCTCGCATTCCCTACGAGAAGTTCTTCTAATTGAGCTTTTTTTATTTTACCTTTCTCGCGGCTCTACGAGAAACATCTTCTACTTATATTATTACATATTTTCAAAATTTTTCAAGTTCGTAGTTCAAGTTTTATCAAGACAAAACAAAAAAAACAAACTGTAAACTAAATCTATTGCCCAATTTTAAAAATATTTTTTAAATATTCAATTCTTTGTTTCCATAATGCTTTTCTTATACTTGGCAGAGTTTCATCATATAACATTGCAAACATTTCTGACTTATTAGCATTAGGATTGACTTTTCCCTGTGCTTCTGTCCAAAATCTCTCAACTGCACCACCTGATTTATAGGCCCTTGATTCGTCTTTTAAAACTGCCCGCATTGCATTTAAAATTTTGATATTAATTTTCGGATTTTTCTTTTCTAATAAATCAGAAACCAAAGAATCCAAGTCGGTACGAAAAGTTTTGTAGGAGCTTATATTCATTTGCTTTAACAAACCTTCTATATTAAGTAATTGATTAGTATAACCGCCAATCGGGCTTAAATCTTCAAATTGACTTTTTGATAATAAACCATTTTGCATATCAAAACTTTTTTCATTAATTAATTGCCCGTATTTCTGTAAAATTTTATCCATATACTTAGAACCGCGAAGCTTTATATAAATTTTTTCTAACGCAGCTCTCGGACTCAACGATCTAAACAAAACATGTTCGAGTTCATGTGTAGCCAAATTTAGCGCTTCAGCCATTTCTGTTCCCGAAGTTCTTAATGACAATAATACGGTATTATCCTTTGGATTAGCTAAAACAGCTGATTTTGAACTCATAAAATACACCTCAGATGTATTATCATCTATGCCTAACTCTTTTGTGTATTTTTTAAAAGTTTCAAAATCATCAGCTATAACAATTTTATCAGCTTTCTTTTTACCGACTGACTTGGCTAATAACTGTCTAAACTTGTTCAAATCAATGCTATCAGATGATTTAGAATCCCGACCTAATTCTTTTCCTATTTCCTTACAGGTTCTTACAATTTCTTTTCTTGGCATAAGATTAGTTGTTTTATAAAATAATTGTGAAATAAATGCCAAAACAAATCTCTCCTTTCATCAACTATTTATATAAAAACAGATGATTATATAAAATTGACTATTGCAAACAAAATTTATTAACAAATTTAATATAAAAAAATAGTAGCTAGCAATTTTTAGAAAGATAAATACTTTATATATACATAGTATAAACATGGGTATAAAAATATGACAAAAGTTGAAGGATTAAGAGAAACAAATATTTTCACTAACCAAGAACAACCTAAACAAAAGGTCAAAAACCCGAAAGAAATAATTCTCCCACTAGTCCCCCAAGAAACAATAAAAGAAGAAAGTTTTTCTTGGGAAAAATATATGGAAGATAATAATAAAAAATTAAGAGAATGGTCTGAAAGTACATTAGAAAATATTTTTCCGGAAGTAAAAGAACGTAAACGCAGGGCAGAAATTGAAAAAATCATCAAACTCCAAACTAATAAAGTAAAACTCAACCTAAGTGAAGAAGATTTAGCATACTGGACAAAAATAATAAAAGAAAACGGAGAAACAACAGATATAAGAGTAGAACTTTTAGCAGCAATAATATGCAAAGAGAGTAAATTCAGTAAACATATTAATTCAGCTACCGGTTCCGGAGCAATGCAAGTAACCACGATAACAATCCAAGATATGTTTTCAGATACAAACGGGGGACGTTTAAAGCTATATAATTTGATAGATGAAGAAACAATGAATAAGATTTTATATAAACACACACCTGAAGGAGAAATAGCAACCGATAAAAATGGTAAAAATATCCGCAGATACAATACTCCCGCAGAACTAAGAGAAGCCTGTGGCAAAGATGATAATCTGGGAGTACAAGTCGGTATAATGTGCCTTAAAATGAAATTTGCAGATGTAGTAGCCAAAAAGAAAGGCTTATCATTAGAAGCGACTATAAAAGGCCTAAAAAGCCGTGAAATAAAATTAAGTGCAAAAGAAATAGAGGAAATACTTGAAACAACTCTAAAAAGATACAACGCTGTATTTCAAAGTTATGGGAAAGAAGTTATCGATTCTCTAAAAGTAAATAATAATCTAAATTTTGAAGAATATAATTTGATAAAATAAATAAACCATGGGGTTGAGAGTTAATCTCAAACATGTTATAATAATAGTAGCAAGGGATTCTGCATCAATTGCTCAGAGTGTATCGCCCCAAACCACTCTCTAATAAAAAGGTATCCGTTAGTAGTTTAATCAGGAGCTCAAAATGGATACGATATGTCTGCGTCTAAATGAGGAAAAAGCGTTAAATGGCTGGATTTTAACAGCATCAATGAGTGTACTTTTTTTATCTGCAATGTTAGGAGTAAAAGCAGCGGATAACATAGCTTATTCGGTTTCACCACCGACTGTTCCATCAATAGAGAGTACCAAAACAACAATAGAGGATGTTTTTACACAAGAAGACAAAGAAGAACTATTTGATAATTACATTAAACAAAAATATCCCGGAGGAACTATAACGGATTTAGCCAAAGGGGTAAAACGAATAAAAGTAGTAAGATATTTTAATTCAAGACCGGTCAAACTAAATATTATAGAAACAGATTTTAGTATTAACCCAAATTTAAGACTGGAACCGGCAATTGCAGGAAGCACATTAAACTATAAATCAAGTATAAAGAATTTGAGTATAAGAGATAAAGCAATCGTATCAGTGAATGGGGGATATTTTAAACAAGATACAGGAGCACCGTTAGGATTATTAATGATAGATGGGCGAATATATACAGGAGAAATGTATAACCGAGTAGCAATGGGGATTTTCGATGATAAATTTGAAATGGCAAGAGCCGAAGTAAATATAACCCTAAAAACCAACAATCAGGAATTGAAAATCAATAATATTAATCAGCCAAGAACATTATCAACAAACGTATTAATCTATGATAATTTATGGGGAAAATATTCACCTGCAGCACCTCAAAAAGGTATGGTAATCGCAATACAAGATGGAAAAATAATCTCCAATTCAACAACAAGATTAGAAATCCCGCAAAATGGTTATGTAATATCAGGTCCAAAATCAAAACTTCAATCTCTACTAAATGATAAACGAATAAAATTAGAAATTAAAACAACCCCCGAATGGAAAAATGTAAAACATATAATAAGCGGCGGGCCATATCTAATAAAAGACGGTGAAATTTATATAGATGCAACCGAACAAAAATTAACAGGGATAACCGGCAGGAACCCAAGAACAGCAATCGGATATACAAGCGATAATAACATAATTATAATAACAGCAGACGGAAGAGAAAGCGCGTCAGTCGGTTTAACCCTAGGCGAACTTGCCCGCTATATGAAACAAATAGGCTGCGTAAATGCTATGAATTTAGACGGTGGCAGCTCAACAGTAATGTACGGTAATGGTACAATTCTAAACTCTCCTGCCTATAAAGGCGGAGTTGCAATTTCAAATGCAGTTCATATAGTAATGGAATAATAAAGACTTAAACTAAAACTTTACCAAGTTTTTCAAAAGTCTTTCTGTCCTCACTTACATCAACGCCTGCAGTTGTAAGATAATTTCCTACGATGACACCGTTAACACCTGCTTTAAGGCATAGTTCCTGATTTTGTTGGCTTAATCTTGTTGATCTGCCGCCTGCAAACCTTATCTGTGCTTTTGGCATTGCAATTCTAAATATACACATTGTTCTTACAACTTCATCTTCATCAATCTTATTTTTGTACCCCTCAAAAGGTGTACCTTCAATAGGAGTAAGAATATTAACAGGTACAGACTCAGGATTGATTTGAGCAAGTTCTAATGCCATCTCAACACGGTTTTCACGTGTTTCTCCCATCCCGATAATAACTCCGCAGCATACCTCCATATTATATTTTTTGGCAAGCTCAATAGTTTTAATCCTATCCTCATAAGTGTGTGTAGTACAAATTTGCGGATGATAATTCCTGCAAGTATTAATATTATGATGATACCTTACACAACCTGCCTCGCTTAATTGTTTCATCTGCTCCTCGGTTAAAATTCCAAGCGATGCACAACACGTAAGACCATCTATAGAATTAACAACCTTTACCATCTCAAGAATATGAACAAAATCTTCGTCAGACGGTCTTCTTCCGGATGTTACAAGCGAAAATCTTACAGCTCCATTCTCGTTTGCACTTATAGCTGCTTTTCTTACCGTTTCCAAATCAACAAGCGGATGACACTCAATATGCGCATGATTATGTGCAGACTGTGAACAATATTTGCAATTTTCTCCGCACTTCCCCGTTCTGGCACTAATTATAGAGCATGCCTCAACAACATTGGAAAAATTTTCATCCGTAACCTTAGCTGATATTTTAACCAACTCATTGATATCTAAATTATATAAATCTAATAATTTTTGTTTATCCATATTAACCTCAATAAAAAATACTCTAACACCACTATATAACAAAAACAGAAAGAAAGCCCATATATAAAAAAGAACCAAATAAAACATCAAAAGAAAATATTAAGTATATAAAGGTATGTAAATTTTATATAAGATATACTTGACATTTATAGATAGATGTTATAGTATGAACATGTCAACTTGTAGTTGATATTAGGGATATATAAAAAGAGATAGTCTGACACGTATTAAGTTAGGTTAGGGATTAGGGTATTATATCCGGTGTCATAGTTAGTATGTGAATGATTAGGGAAAAATAGGAGAATAATATGTCATTAAGTATTGTAACTAACACATCAGCCATGATTGTAAGAAGCAACCTTAATAGTGCAACAGATTCAATGACTCAAGCGATTGAGCGAATGACAACGGGTTTCAAAGTTAACCGAGCAAAAGATGACGCAGCGGGCTATAACATTATAGATACAATGACCACAAAAATAGGCTCATTCGAGGTTGCAGCAGATAACGCACAAATCGGTATTGATATGTTAACAACAACTGAAGAAAATTATGCGTTAATAACAACCCACTTGCAACGTATCAGAGATTTGACGGAACAAGCCGCTAACGGAACCTATAGTGAAGATTCTTTAGCAGCGATAAACGCCGAAATTACTGCAAGGTTAAACGAAATCACTCGTGTGGCTGATACTGCTGAATATAACGGTATGAATTTAATGAATGGTGATATTACTGATCCTATAAACATTCAAATAGGTTTATACGGCGCAGATTCGAGTAAGATTATCTTGGAAGCAACATTATTTGAAGAAGCAAGCTCCGAAACATTATTGGCAGGTGCTGGTGGTGACGTAGAAGAAATAGCAAAAGTATTATCAGGTGTTGATGTAGCAGACCCAGATAATCCGGTAAAAGAAACAACCAGTCCATCAGAGTTCTTGTCAATAATTGATAGTGCTATTACAGATATAGCAACAAGAATAACAAACCTTGGTGCTGCGCAAAACAGATTAGAATCTGCTATAACTGCTGTTAATACAAACGTAACACAGTTAACAAATTCAAGAAGCTCAATGAGAGATGCTGATATTGCAGAAGAATCTACAAGTTATATTTCAGCACAAATTCTTCAAAGTGCAGCTTCTACGCTACTAGCTACAGCTAACCAAATGCCATCTATCGCTGTAAACTTAATCTAGTAGTTAATAAAATTTTGATTGTTGATTGGGATATGTACTTATATTTGAGGTTGAGAATTCGACCTCTTTTTATTATATGAGGATGCGAAAAAATTGACATTTTTCTCGCAAACTTATATACACAATCTTTAAACAATTTCTCCGCCACCAATCAAATGACCATCAATTGGAGAATAAAAAACACAGGCTTGACCTGATGTAACAGAGTTTACAGGGGTTTTAAACGTAACTTTTTTTTCTGCTAAATTTACGTTTGCCATACAGGCTTGCATATTATATCTTATTTTAACCATAGCTTCAAAATCAGACTGCATCGGGTATGAAAGTGATATATCTTTAATATAAAGAGAATCCGAATAATTTTCTTCTTCTTTACCTAAATAAACAATATTTTTTTGAGCATCAATATCAAGAACATAAAGCGGATAAGGATAAGCAATACCAATACCTTTTCTTTGCCCTATTGTATATTGATAAAATCCTGAGTGTTTACCTAAGATTTTTCCTGACGATTTCTCAATAAACAGACCTTCTTTTTCTCCAAACTTGTCTAACAAATATTTTTTTGTTGTACAAGGTTTTTGTATAAAACAAATATCTTGACTTTCTTTAGCAGATTTTGCAGGAAGATTATATTTTTCTGCAATCTCTCTTATTTTCGGCTTTTGATACTTATATAACGGAAAAACCGTTTTAGATAAAACATTTTGCGATAATTTATATAAGAAATATAATTGATCTTTCTTCTCATCTTTGGCAGGATAGAGTTTGTAATAACCCTCTACAAAACGAATTTCAGCATAATGTCCTGTTGCAAATATATCGGCATTAAATTTTTCCATTGATATATTAAACAATTCACCCCATTTAATAAATTTATTACATTGAATACAAGGATTAGGAGTTCTACCTGATTTGTATTCGGTTTCAAAATAAGAAACAACCTTTTCATTAAACAGATTTGAAACATCAATAACATGATGCTCTATATCAAGTTTATCAGCAGTTATTTTAGCATTATGACAAACCAAATGAGCTTGAGGGGTATCAAGCATTAATCCTGTAACGCCAATTACTTCATAACCTTGCTGTTTTAATAATAAAGCGGTAACAGAGCTGTCCAAACCGCCACTCATTGCGACAATAGCTTTTTTCATATCACTATATTAGCACAAATGTATAATGGATATAAAAAACCTCTCTTATAAAAGAGAGGTTTTAAATTTTATTATTGAGCCGCTTGAGTTTCTTCTTGCTGAGCTTCATCTTTTTGTTTTTTCTCAAACACAATCTTTTCATCAACAAGTTTCATAACAATCGTATCGCCCGGTTGATAAGCACTTGTCAGAATTTCTTCTGCAAGCGGATCTTCGATTTTTCTTTGAATAAGTCTTCTTAAAGGTCTTGCACCATATGCTTCAGAATAACCGTCTTTTGCTAAGAAATCTTTTACTTCGTCAGTTACTTCAACAGACAATTCTCTTTCGCTTAAACGTTTAAATAAATCTTTCATCATCAAATCAACAATTTGTCTGATTTCTTCCTTACTCAAGTGAGCGAATACGATTATATCATCAATACGGTTAAGGAATTCAGGTCTAAATGCCTTTTTAAGTTCTTCATTAACTGTTTCTTTAAGTTTTTCATACTTATCTTTTTTAGCATCTTCGCCTGTAGTAAACCCTAACTTTCCTTGAGTAGCAATCATACTTGCACCAACGTTAGAAGTCATGATTATAATTGTATTTTTGAAATTGATATGTCTACCCTTAGCATCAGTCAAACGACCGTCATCAAGGATTTGCAACATAATATTAAATACATCCGGGTGAGCCTTTTCAATTTCATCAAAAAGAATAACTGAATAAGGTTTCTTTCTGACGATTTCGGATAAATGCCCGCCATCATCATAACCAACATACCCCGGAGGTGAACCGATAAGTTTAGCAGTTGAATGTTTTTCCATAAACTCTGACATATCAACTCTTATCATATTATCTTCAGAACCAAACACCGCTTCTGCAAGAGCTTTAGCAAGTTCAGTTTTACCAACACCTGTAGGACCTGAGAAGATAAAACTTCCGATTGGTCTGTTAGGACTTTTTAAACCTACTCTTGCACGTCTTATTGCTTTAGAGATAGCTGTAACGGCATCACTTTGACCAATAACACGAGCATGTAATGTATCTTCCAGTTTAAGCAATCTTTCTGTTTCACCTTCTGTAAGTTTTGTAACAGGAACACCGGTCATGGTTGCTATAACCTCAGCAACATCTTCTTCGGTTACTGTAGGCTTATTCGTATCATTATCACGTTTCCATGCTTCAGAAGCCTCTCTGATACGATCCTTCATATTTGCTTCATCATCTCTTAATGATGATGCCAATTCAAATTCTTGATTTCTGATTGCTTCTTCTTTTTCTTTAATAATTTTTCTTAGTTCTTTATCAAGCTCTTTGCCTTCCGGAGAAAGAGTACTTACTTTTAATCTAACCTTTGAGCTTGCTTCATCAAGAACGTCAATTGCTTTATCAGGTAAAAATCTGTCATTAATATATTTACTTGATAATTTAGCAGCCGCAACAATTGCGTCATCAGAAATTATCAAGTTGTGGTGTTCTTCATACTTGAATTTTAAACCTCTAATAATCTCAATTGTTTCATCAATTGACGGCTCATCAATAATAACCGGTTGGAATCTTCTTTCAAGTGCAGAATCTTTTTCGATGTATTTTCTATATTCATCAGATGTAGTTGCACCAATAACCTGAATTTCCCCTCTTGATAGTGCAGGTTTTAAGATGTTTGCAGCATCAATAGCACCTTCTGCTGCACCTGCACCAATTAATGTATGCATTTCATCAATTACAAGAATAATATTTCCTGCTTGACGAATTTCATCCATAATCTTTTTGAGTCTTTCTTCAAATTCGCCTCTATATTTTGTACCTGCAATTAATAATCCCATATCTAATTGGATAATTTTCTTCCCGTCTAAAATATCAGGAACTTCTGCATTAACAATTCTGATAGCAAGACCTTCGGCAACAGCTGTTTTACCAACCCCAGGTTCACCAAGAAGAACCGGATTATTCTTTGTACGTCTTGCAAGAATTTGAATAACACGTTCAATTTCTTTTTCACGCCCTACAACAGGATCCAAACGCATTTCTGCTGCTGCTAATGTTAAATCAGTACCATATTCGTCTAAACTTGGAGTTTTAACTTTTGACGCTTGTGATGAAGATGATGAAATTCCTCCGGCTGCGGTTGTTTGAGGTTTTGTATCACCAAGCATTTTAACTACATTGCTTCTTATTTTATTTAAGTCAACACCAAGATTTTCTAAAACTCTTGCTGCAACACCTTCACCCTCTCTTATCAAGCCAAGAAGCAAATGTTCTGTACCTATATAATTATGGCCGAGTTGTCTTGCTTCATCCCATGATAGTTCTAATACTCGTTTTGCTCGAGGAGTAAACGGTATCTCTACTGCTACAAAACCAGAACCTCTACCTATAATTTTTTCGACTTCTATTCTGGCATCTTTAAGATTAACTCCCATTGATTTTAGAGTCTTGGCAGCTATACCGGTACCTTCTCCTATTAAACCCAGCAATACTTGCTCTGTACCTACAAAATTATGACCTAACCGTCTTGCTTCTTCTTGAGCAAGCATTATTACTTTTATTGCTTTTTCGGTAAAACGTTCGAACATTTGTTTCTCCTCTATTAAACAGCTAATATAATGTTACAAAAAATAACTCAAAACTTCAAGGGGGTAAAAGGGGAAATATATTATTTATATTTAATTTTCTGTTTTTTATTATTTGTAAACAAGTAGGATGCGGTAAATCTAAGATTTACCGCATCTAAAACCTTACTTCCCAAAAGACCACTCCCCTCCCTAACCCTCCCAAAGCCGGGGAGGGATATGCAAGAGATAATGCTCCTTCCCCAACTCGGAGAAGGGAGGTAAATATTTGGATGGGGAGTACCCCGTAAGGGTAAATTCAATAAATTAAATATTTTAAAATCTCTTGATAAACACCTTCTATATTGTTATCAATATCATTATTCCAAAATCGTATTATTGTATAGCCTTTACTTTCAAGATATTCTGTTCGTTCTTGATCATAAGATATGTTTTGGGCTTCATTATGTTGTCCACCATCAATTTCTATAATTAATTTCTTTTCGTTGCATATAAAGTCTACTATATACTTCCCTATTGGATATTGACGTCTAAATTTAAGATTATTAATATTTTTCTTTCTTAGAAATTGCCATAATCTTCGTTCTTGTTTTGTCATATTTTTTCTAAGATTTCTTGCTTTTTCAGTGGAGTTCATATTCTTATATTATCACAAACCACTCCCCTCCCTAACCCTCCCCAAGTTGGGGAGGGAACAATGTTAAGCTATCTCCTTCCCCTGATAGGGGAAGGCTGGGATGGGGAGTATCCCGCAAGGGAATCAACTTGCCCCCGTATTAAAACTCTACTTCTTTTCCTCCAAAAGACCACTCCCCTCCCTAACCCTCCCCAAGTTGGGGAGGGGATATGTAAATTTTTGTAAATTTTTTGACTTTTTAAAATAATTTTGAGCAAAAAATTTATTTTATGAGTTTTAAAAAAAACATAAAGCTCTCTCTTCTTATTTAAACGGACAGACCTTGATTTTTATTCCAAGGTCTTTTTTTTTATTTATATAAATTAAGAATATAAATTCATGCTATAATTACAACCATGAATTATGACTTAAAGCCATCTACTTATAAGAAAAGAGAATTTTTTTTATTTGTTTTACCTGCACTAATAGGTACTTTTATATTTATCATCATTCCGATTTTTATATCTTTTGGCATCAGTTTTTTTGAATGGGATTTTCTAAATCCACCTGTTTTTGTCGGAGTTAAAAATTATATTGAAGTACTTACTAATTCTGAATACCTCAAAATATACATTAACACTCTAATTTATGTAACCTGTGTTACATTATTTGGAATATCATTACCGCTATTTCTTGCTTATTTGATTAATCTTAAATTCAAGTTTAGCGAGGAATTCAAAGTAATTTGTTTTATCCCATACATAACCCCCATGATAGTAATTGGAACTGTATGGTGCTGGATATTTGACCCTACATCCGGACTTATAAATAACTTATTTAACCTTAATTACAAATGGTTATATGACGAAAATCTTGCCATGCCAATTATAATTTTTGTATCAGTATGGAAATTGCTTGGATATAACACTATTTTATACCTTGCAGGCTTTACAAATCTTAATAATTCGACAATTGAAGCAGCCAAAATTGATGGCGCCGGAAATTTTAAAATATTAGCAAATGTTATTATCCCTGCATTATTACCGATTATTGTTTTTGTTGGATTATCAACTATAATATCTTCTTTTCAAGTATTTGATTTAATTTACATTATGACATCAGGCGGACCCAACGGAGCTACTGATGTTATTGTATACAGTATTTATAAAGAAGGATTTGAATTCTTCAATGCAGGTAAATCCTGCGCTTTAGGTTATATTCTTTTCTTTGTAATTACGACTATTACTTTAGTCTTAAAAAAGCATCGTAACATTTCTTAATGTTTTGTTTTAAAAATTTTTAAATGTGGAATTAATATTCATGTAACACAAAATTTAATATGTTGACTTAATTAATAAAATTTAATATAATCTGGTTATAGTTTAATGGAAAGTTGAAAAATACTTAATAAAAAAAGAGCTTAGAACAAAACAAAGAAGAGAAAGGAATATAACAGATGAGAAAACTAGGATTCACATTGGCAGAAGTACTTATCACATTAGGTATCATCGGTGTTATTGCAACATTGACTTTGCCAACTTTAATGGCTAATACAGCAGAACGTGAGTATTCAACAGCTTTGAAAAAAGGTGTCAATGCTTTAACAGAAGCTGTACAAATGCAAGTTGCTTTAGAAAATATCAGCTTTGATGAAATGATTGACGCTGGTGATGATAACAAAGATAATAATTCACTATATGCTTATTTATGTAATCGCATGCAAACCGAAAAACTAGTTGAATTAACATCCACTGATTCATGTGCTCCAGGAGCTGAAAGCGCAACAGATTCAAGTTGTTTGAATTATGGTGGAGCAGCAAACTCTGAGGATGCTAAAAAACCTACTCATGCTATGTTTTTTAAAGACGGTTCTGCTCTTTTATTCAATCCTGATATAACTATTGTTGATAATACATGTACAACTGCATCTGGCGTAGCTGTTAATTGTTTTGCTGTAATATATGACGTTAACGGTTTCAAAAAACCTAATATGGTTGCTAATTGCCTTGGACCACAAGGAAAATCAAGTAAAGATATTGATTTTGACCTAAATCTTGGTGGTTCAGTTACTGATGGTACAAATGATGCGGAAAGCGATAAAGATGGAGATAATGAAGAAGGAAATGCAGTAGTTTGTAATTCTTCAACATTTAATGCTCGAGATCAATACCCGATTTTGTTGTATAGCATCGGAGCATATCCTGGTTCAAAAGCAGCAGAATATATGATGAACAAGAAATAATTTCTGTTGATTATAACATATAAAAAACCACTGTTTAAATCAAACAGTGGTTTTTTATATACCAATTTTACTTTATTATTCTTCTATGTAATCAGGAGGTATTGGAATTTCATCAAATTGGAGTTTAATCAGGGCTTCTTGTTCAACTTTTATTGAATCTTCTTTAGCTTTTTTTATATTTGTTAAATATTCATCTCTTACAGCTTTAGCATAGCCAAATAATTTATTTGCCTGTTCATTTCCGCCATGGTTTCTTAAAAATATTGCTCTATCTACTAAAATACCAATATGGTTACGTAAATTATCCAGCATGTTAGGGTTTTGTGTTATTTGTTCTACTATTGGTCTATCAGAACGATTATTATTACATCTTTGACACTCCCAGATTGTTACCTCACCATTTTGGCTATCAGGAGTTATATGCTCTAATGTTGCTGCTGAAAACATTAGAAGCCTTTCACCTATTTCTTCAGGTGTTCTGTCTTTATACTTCATTATAAACGCGGATACCGAATCCTCTGATGTCGGCATTTGTTCTGCTTCATATTTTATTTTTTCACTTAATTCTTTATCTTTTATTTTATCCGCAAATTCTTCTACATCTTTTATAAAAATTTTACGTTTAAATTTTACCATACGTTTTTTTACAATAAATTCTTTTGCTGTTTGAGTTATATCGTATAATTCTTGTTGATGTTCCTTTTCCAATTCAGGAATCATTGATTTTAATCTGTTTAGAATAGTAAGCTGTGTTGCAACTAAATTACTTTCGTATTCAAAAGATAGTAATACTATTAATTCTTGTAAATCAATTCCCGGATATTTTTGTGCAAGTGGCTTTATTATTTGCATTATGCTATATTCAACAGGCTTCATAATGTCTTCATATTGTTCAAGTGCATTAATAGCCGTTAAGCAAGATGCACTAAACAAACCTGCCGCAGGTAATTCTTTTATTTTATCCAAAGGAATCATTGTTTTCCCGCAACAAGGACAAGGTAAATTTAATTTTAATAAATTTTTTAACCAATATTTTGGATACGCATCTGAAAATTTGCCTGTAAACGGTATTTTTACAGTACTATAAGGATAGTAATCTATTTCACCATATTTTGCAGAATTTGTTTGAGCATCCATAACAGTTTTTCCTCTCACAGGCAAAGATAATCTTTTTTGTGGCCTTGTTTGTGAAAAAATTTGCACTGCTAATATATTCATACCACAATTTTAACATAATATAACATCAAAAAAAAGAAAAAGGGCAATCTGCCCCTTATAATGGTAAGTATATTGTAATAAAATCTCTTTTATACGGCTTTTCCCGTAATCTTTTATGCCTCTCCTGTCTCCTCCACTTTAGTTTACAGCTTCCGTGCTTAAACTATACTATATATAATTCAATAACGTACCTGTTTGATATACTTGAGATAAGAGTGACATACTTGCCTGATATGCATACATTGCATTATACATCTCTGTTGCTGCTTCTGTTATATCAATATCTTTTAAGTTAGATAAATAGCTTGTTAAGTTAACTTTTGTGTTATCTAAAGAAGTTTTTGACATATCCATGTTATTATATGCTGCTGCATATTTAGTTTGGACGGTTGTAATTTCTGACATATTTTCATCAAATCTATCTAAAAGAGCATATAATGCGTCATTGGCAGCTGAAACTTCTGCATCTGATGGTTTTTCTATTAATGTTTTTATGGCATTAATAGTTTCTACCATTGTACCGATTATTCCTTCGCTTTCTCCGGTTGCTTCATCATAATAGCCAAATACACTGTCTCCTGCTGCATTTATTACTTCATATGTTCCGTCTCCGGTTTGAACATATCTTTGATATTCACCATCTGATGGGGTACCGCTATATGTTACAGACGTAATATTTCCATCTGCATCTTTATTGATTGTAAATGGTTGGGTTTTTACATTGGTTCCGGCAAATACATAATCTCCGTTAAATTTTGTATTACCTAATTGAACTATTGTTTCTAAACCACCCTCTAACTCTGATAACATTGCTTGCAATGCATCTGCTTCATACGTTCCGTTTGCTGCTTGAACCGCTAACGGCTTATAGGAGCTTACTATATTACTATTCAATGTATCTAGCAAATCATCTAATTCTGTTATTTCATCTTGAGCTATTGATATATTTTCTAAGTATACAGCTACATTCTCTAATCCTTTTTGGGTTTTTAGAACATTTACTGTTGCTACTGGATCATCTGATATTGAGGTTAGCTTTGAATTAGAGGCTATTTGCGCCATTATATTAGCATAGTTATTATAATTTTTACTAAGTCCGCTTTGTATTATTGAATATAACATTTGTGATGATATGCCTTGTGATATAGTCATATATTTATGCTCCTAAGTTTACTAATACTGTTAATAAATCTGAACAAGTTGTAAATACTCTTGCAGCTGCAGAATATGCTGTTTGAAATTTTATCATATCGGTCAATTCACTATTTAGGTCAACAGAATATTCAGCTGTTCTTTGTAAATCAAGATTGTCTACAATACTTTGTTGTGCTTCTATTTCACCATTTACATTATTTAATGCTGTACCTACTTTACCAACCAGCGCTGAATAATAGTCTTCAAATGTCAAACCGCCCAATCCGGCTTGTGCTGATTCTCTTGTATTCAACATATTTACTACATTTGAATTATTACCTACTGCGTTGGCATCAAATTGTGCAGGATCTTCAAAATATGCTGTTGCTATTAACCATTGACCGCCGTCTGCTAATAAAGCATCGTTTATTTTTATATTACTTGCTGTTATTGCGCCACCATCTGAAGATACAAATATATTTACTCCTTGGTTTGCATTTGATAACGTCCAAGTAGTTGGATCGATACAATATGCATTTGCATCTGTTTGAATGGAATTAAATATGTCTGCAACGGTTACTGCTAATTCATCTAATTTGCCCAATAGATAATCTGCACTTATTGTACCGTTTGTATCTGAACCTTCAACCAAATATCCGCCTAATTTTCCGGTTGTTAATGTATCATTGATATTCCCAAAAGTTCTGCCATCATTACATTCTATTCCTACAACCGCTAATGCCCCATCCCAATCATCCGGATATGTTATTCCTTGAGAGGCGCAATATTCAGATGCCGTTTGAACTGTAAATTTTCCAAATACTTCACTTCCCTTTACCATATCAACGCCATCTATACTTAAGCGTACTGTACCGTTTGGATATTCTTCTATATCAAAATCCATATATTCGGAAATTTGATCTAATATGGTATCTCGAGTATCTAACAAATTGTTAGCTGTTAGTGTTCCTGTTTGAGTTCTCGCCAATGAATCATTTACACTTGCTAGTTGAGCGAATAAATCATTTATATTTTTTATGTCTTCTGCAAATGGTGAATCTGCTAATTTTGCAGCATCTACACCATCTCCCATTTGCGAATACATTTGATCTTGCAATTTTTCCGCGGTTTTATTCATTAATGATGTTAAACTTTTTGAGGCTTCTAAAAATTGAACTCTTGCTGTTGAATCTGTTGGATTGTTATTCAAATCATTTAATGCATCAAAAAATTTCTTTAAACCTGCATCTATACCGGTTCCATCTAACTCTTCAAATAAATCTGCTATATCGCTAATATTATTTTGCTGTTGTGACAAACTTGCCAAACTGCCTAAGGCATCCCTGTATGCATTATCTAAATATTTGTTGGTATTTCTGGTTATTCCAGCTATTTGTACTCCGGCCAAGGAATCTATTTGACGATATACGTTATTACCTATTGGAATTTCATTTGTACGCGTTGCTAAATTTACTGTCTGCTTATGATAACCTATTGTATTCATATTGGCAACATTGTTTGACACAACTGATATTGCGTTTTCATTAACCTTTAATGAATTTGAATTCATATTTAATGCTGATAGTAAACTTGCCATATTTTTATTCCTTTTTATACTTCTTCGTTTATTGTACTCATTGATAATTCTTTTAAATCTTTGCTTTGTCCCTTGTCATTATATATACTGCCTTGCGGAACAAAGGCTTCTATTATTAGTCCTAACTTTTTATCTGATATATTTATTCCTGTTTTTAATAATTCAAAATTTATATATTGCTTTCTTTCTATATCTGATGATAATTTTTTAAATGTTTCTTTATAATTCTCTAATTTTTCTACATTAGGACTTTCTTCTGCCTTTGCTATCTCTATTACTTCGGATAACTTCTCTATTCCGGGTCTTAATTGATTAAATAGTTCTGTACGTTTTTCGTTTAATAATTTTACACGATTATAGAGTGTTATTATTCGATTATCTATTCCTTCTAATTCTTCATGATGATTTTTTACTAAGGCTTCTTTTTGTTCATCATATACTGCACTTAGCTCGTTGTAACATGATAACTCTTGTTCTAAATGATTAATTATTTTCGTAATTATATTCTTCATATTTGCACCGTTTGATTCCATTCATATTACGCTAAATAATCTGCAATGACACTTCGTCCATATATTAATCCATATTTTATGTCATCGTCCGTGATATTAGATTCGCCTGCATACCCTGCATACTTTCTTAATTCCACTAAATCGATTTTTTGTAACACATTTTGGCTGGATTTTGTATTTATTCCTATTTTTTCTTGTTCTCCATTTTGGCTTAAATCATTATCTGACTTGTATTTTAACCCTATTGGGTTTGTTAAGTTTTGTAAACTACTTGTACTATTTTGATTAATTGAAGAAATCATTTTTTACTCCGATACTTACCATTTTTTATTGTTAATTTTATTCTTGAACGTATTTTTCCATTTGAGTATAAATTTGTTTTGCAAGTCCTATTGATGTTCTTGGATTATTAGCAATATCACGACCCATTTCTTGGAATATAAACGACTTAAAGGTATCAAGATAAGGTTGTTTTTCACCGAAAATACCGCCTGTTTTATCTACAGTATTATCCATAACAGAGAGCATTTTAGTTACAAATAGTGATTCAAATTCTTTTGAAACTTTATCTAATTGCTCTTTTTTATTACCGGCAGATTTTATCTTGTTATAAATCTCTTGTTCACCGTTTATTGTTTGTTTTGACATCATTTGGATAGCATCTGTATCCGCTGTTGTTATATTTATACTCATATACTTACCTTTTATTTTTCTGTTAAATAATTATCAATTCTGCTTGTAAACTACCTGATTTCTTAAGCGCTTGTAATATAGAAATCAAATCAATTGGAGCTACACCTATTGAGTTTAGGGCTCTTACAAGGTCGTTTAAGTTACTGTTTGCAGGCATAGAAACAAGACTTGCACTTGTTTTATTAATACTCACTTCAGCATTTTCAAAACCAATAGTTTCACCATTAGAGAACGGATAAGGTTGTGAAAATTCAGGTGATGTAGTTACTGTTACTGTTATATTTCCGTGCGCAACTGCTGCAGGAAGAAGTTTTACATCACTTCCGATAACTACGGTTCCTGTACGTTCATTTACTACAACCCTTGCTCTTTCTAATGTAGGACTTACTTCTAAATTTTCTAAAATAGATACGAAAGTTACTCTATCATTTAGGAATTTTTCAGGGATTTGAACTTGTACGGAACTTCCGTCAATTGCTTTTGCCGGTGCTACATTAGATGAAATTGTCTGTGCAATCCTCGATACAAGGGTATAATCAGACTTATCAAGTGATAATGTGACAGAGTTTTCATCACCTATATCTGTTGTGATATCACGTTCAACTATTGCCCCGCCTGGGATTCTTCCTGTTGTTGTTATTGCTGTTCTCTGTTGTGCGCCGCCTGCTATTTTATTTATACCGCCTACTGATACAGGACCTTGTGCTACTGCTACCGCCTCTCCGTTTGGTGCTTTCAAGATTGTTTGTACCAATACTCCGCCTTCTAAACTCTTTGCATCGGCTAGAGTTGATACTGTACAATCTATTTTATCTCCGTTTTTAGAAAATGGGGGAATGGTTGCTGTTACTATTACTGCTGCTGATGAACCTTTTTGGATGTAGTTTTCTTGTTCAATTACTGTACCTAAGTTCATTAACAACATTTTATTGGTGATTTGTGTTGAACGTGAATTATCACCTGTTCCCGGCAAACCTACGACGATACCATATCCCACGACTTGGTTATCCCTTACACCTTTTATATGTGTTAAATCCATTATTCTTACCTTTGACTCTATTGCCATTACCGCATTTGAGCCTAGCATCATTAGTATCATTATTATTGCTGTTAATTTTGTTATGATTTTCATTTCTTCCTGCCTTAGTTTATTAGAATAAGTATTTAACAAATCTGTTGAAGAGTCCTTCGTTTTGATTTCTGGAAATTGAACCTCTACCAGATAATGCAAATTGTAGATTTGCTACATTATATGAATACACCTGACCTTCGGTATTTATCCATCTTGGATCTACTATCCCGGTTACGACAAAATCCATTCGTTCATTTCCGTTTATTATTGTTTTTTTACCTTGTACAGATAAATTTCCATTAGGTAATTGTTGTACTACTTGAACAGCTATATTATCATCAAATGTCATTTGACGTGAACCGTCTGCTGATGTTGTTACATCGTTAGATCCGCCGTATCCGTCTGCTGTTTTTAAGCCTAAACCTAACCAATTTTTTATATATGATGTAAATGAATCTGTTGTTGTTGAAGTCTTGGAGCTTGAATACTCTAAACTGTCATTTATTCTTACATTCTCACTCATTATTATTGAGATTAAGTCACCTACTTGTCTTGCTTGAACTCCACCATATAATGACTTTGGCACTCCGCCATAATTTGCGGTTGCTCCTAATGTGAATAATGATTCAGCACTTGCCATGCCTATTCCAAGAGTTATTATTGACAATATTGTTATTATTACTTTTTTATTCATTTCCGCTTGACTCCGTTAGATAGCTACAAGAACTCTGTTCTCGCCTATTATTTTCCCTTTATATACTTTTTTATAATTCTTATTTTCTACATTGATATAATCACCTAACAATCCGTCTTCTAATGCTACAGCATCTATTGTTATCATCAGATTATCATTCGAGGTAAAGAATACTCTTACTTCTGTGTTTCTTACTACTTCAGGTTTTATTTGTAAAAATCTCTTATCTAAAACCTCTCCTTGTCTCATCGGTTTTTTGGTTTTTATATCTTTTGATAAGCTGTCATTTGTTAGTACATAATCTAACTTATCTGCTACATTCATACGCTGTACATAAGTATTTTCTGCTGTGATTGCCTGATCTCTTACCATAGGTTCTTTAGCTGTTAAAACTTCCTTATATACTTTTAGTTGAACAGGTAAATTCAATGTTTTAACCAATGTTCCGTCAACATAAACATTTATCCGCTTTATATCCCTTGGCAAATATCTGCCTTCCGGAGATACTACCTTATATGTTAACTTTCCATCTGGTACTATTAAATCTTTAAACGGTACGTTTAATACTTGTACTTCTGTTTCACAACCTGTTAACTTATTGTAATAAGTCTGTTCAAGTACATTAGCAATATCAGCTTTTACCGTGTTTCCCGCTATAGTTTGAGCCTGTACTGCTCCGCTTAATATTGCTGATATTATTGCTATGTAAATGAACTTTTTCATAATCCCTTAATTAAACCTCTCTCCTCAAGCCGCTTTATTATGTAGCCATATTATTTGTTGTTTGTAATATATCACTTGATGCATTGATTAGTTTTGAATTCGATTCAAACGCTCTTTCCGCTTTAATCAATCCTACAAGCTCATCTACAATCTGAACATTAGAACCTTCAATCATACCTTGTTGTAAAAGTCCTAAACCTTCTTGCCCCGGAGTTCCTGCTATAGGTGTTCCTGATGCTGAGGTTTCAATGAATAAGTTGTGACCTATTGATTGAAGCCCTGACGGGTTTTGAAATCTTACTAACTGGATACTTCCGATTACTGACTGCTCTGTTTGACCAGGTATTGATACTGATACGTTACCGTCCTGTGTTATTGTAACTTTTGTAGCATTGTTCGGAATTGTTATTGCAGGTTGTAATAACAAACCGTCATTTGTACATACCTGACCTAATGAGTCACGTTGAAAACATCCGTCACGAGTATATGCTAATGTACCGTCTTCTCTTTGGATTTGGAAAAATCCTTCACCTTCTATTTCTATATCCAAATCACGTCCGGTTAACATCGCTGTTCCTTGTGTGAAAACTCTTGTTGTCGCTACAGATTTTACACCCAAACCTATTTCTAAACCTACAGGTTGATATGTACCTTGGTTCATCATCGCACCGGGAGTTCGTGATGCTTGTGATAACAAATCCTGAAACTCCAATCTTACTTGTTTAAAACCTGTTGTATTTACGTTTGCCACATTGTTCGCTATTACATCAAGATAGTTTTGTTGTGCTATCATACCTGTTGCTGCTGTGGTTAATGCTCTTAACATTTTCTAGTCCTCACCTTGTCTTTTAATTCTTTTATTGTGATACCCTACCTACTGATATCGCCGTAGATAACATATCATTGTTTGTTCTCACCAACTGTGAGAGTGATTCGTAATTCCTTGAGGTTGATATTGAATTTATCATTTCTCGAATTACATTTACGTTTGACATTTCTAACATACCTTGCTGTACCGTATATCTTTCAGCAGGTATTGCAGGATTCTCATCAGGATTTTTGGGTAAAAATCTTGTTGAATTTACTTCAAATAAGTTTTCTTTATCTCTAAAATCCCAAATTCCTATTGTCTGCAATGGAAATTTCATTCCGTTATCATTTACTTCTATCATACCGTTTTCTGAAACAGTTATATCCATTTTGTCATTTAATTCCATATCCTCATTCCAGATACTTATTCGTCTGTTCATATTATCTAAAACATATTCACCTTCTTTTGTTACTAAGAAAGAATCCTTATTTAAACAAAATGAACCGTTTCTCGTATATGCGATATTTCCGTCTCTGTCTTCTATCTTGAAAAATCCATCTCCCTCTATTGCTAAGTCCAGTTTATTGTTAGTTTTTGCATTCGCTCCTTGAGAAAAATCTCTGGTTAAGCGCATTGTTTCACTTCCTAAACTTAATTCGCCTAGATATCTGTTTTGTGTTTCACCTCTTATTACACTGCCTTTTTGATTATACACAGCGGCATTCATAGCATTTTTAAATGTTAATTCACTCTTTTTGTATCCTGTTGTATTTACGTTTGCTATGTTGTTCGCTATGTTATCATTCATATCTATTAACGATAACATGCCGTTTGCTGCACTCTCTAAACTCCTTACAAGCATTAGTACGCTCCTTTCATATTATCGTAATTACTTAATACACGCTTTACATAGTTTTGCGTTTCCGCATATGGCGGTATTCCACCATATTTCTTTACAGCATTAGGTCCTGCATTATATGCGGCTAATGCCAATTCTTTATTATTATCAAACCTGTCTAATAAACCTTTTAAATACTTTGTTCCGCCATATATGTTTTGCTCTGCATCATAAGCATTGGTTACACCCAAACTCTCTGCTGTCTTTGGCATTAATTGCATTAATCCCATTGCTCCGCATTTTGATGTTGCATTCGGATTGAAACCTGATTCTTGTTGAATTACTGCTTTTACAAAATCTGCATCTAAATTGTTTTGTTCGGAGTATTTCTCTATTAGATTTGTGATTTCTGCCTTATCTGACGGAGTTCCTTTTCCGGTTTTTATCTTTACTGAGTCGTCTAATATATGTTGAAAATCTGAATCTACAGTCCCTGTAGCATTCATCAATGATTGAAATCTGTTTTCAATCATGCTTATACGTCTTAATGCTATATCCAAGCCCGTAAGCTCCATTATATATTATTCTCCTCCGACATTTTATTACTTTTATTTAGGCCTGTTTTTGCCTTTGTATATAATACTTACCAAGTCTACACTCTAAATGTATAATATTTAGCTTCTACCTTCATCAACCTTTTGGTTGAATTTTACTATTTCATATTAACCTTTGGATTAATCTTTGTTATAAATATTATTTTTGTTTTTCGGACTTAAATCTTTTGTAATTATGATATAATTAGAAAGTTATCACTGTATTAAAGGATTAATATGAAAAGTCTTGCAGAATTTATATCAGAAAAACGAGAAAAAGCAGGCATGTCAGTAACAGGCTTAGCTAAACGTTCAGGAATTGATATCCAAGTTATTGAAGATATTGAATCAGGTAAAGAACTTTTTTTATCGGTCACTATAAGACAAAAACTAGCAAGAGCACTCAAACTTCAGCCTGCTGAAATTAAGCACTACGAAAAAAATGTTGAAGATATATCCGTTAATCCTGAGACTATTGATAATTTGAAAGAACTAATACTCCAAGGTGAAACAGATTTATACTGTCCGCTTTGCGGTTCAAAACTCGTTGTTAGAATTGCTAAAATGTATGATTTGGAAGATAATTTAGTTTTCCATCCAAAAGCACACTGCTCTCAATGTATTTTTCAAATTAAGTAATTGTTTTTAATTCTCCGCAAGAACTTCTAAGGCAGCTATTTTCATAAGGTTTGCATCAGGTGTTCTCCCTGTCCAGATTATTTGAGCTCTTTGCGCCTGCATTATTAACATATCAAGACCGCCTATTGTTCTTAATCCGTGTTTTTGCGCCAATGATATTAATTTTGTCTTTGTAGGATTATAAACTATATCATAAACTATTGTATCTTCTTTTAACTTTTTAATATCATCTTCTTCCAACGGACTTTCATTCATCATATAACCACGCATACCTATTGGTGTACAATTTACTATTATTGAAGTATGCGATAAATCCCTTATATTTTGTATTTGATATGCACTAAATTTTATATTTGGAAATTGTGCTCTCAAATAATTAATAGTCTGATTTGCATTTATTATGTTTCTGGTATACATATCAATTTCTGTTACACCAAGTTCTGCAAGACCAACAACCGCCGCTCTTGAAGCCCCGCCTGTTCCTAGTATTGATGCATTTTTATTTTTCAAATTTACATCTAAAGGAATCGCCATTTTAAATCCGTAAATATCGGTGTTATATCCGAATAATGTCTTATCTGCATTTATTTTTACGGTATTTACACAGCCTGCTATATTTGAATAATCATCTATTTCATCCAAAAATAATGATACAGGTACTTTTAACGGGATTGTTACATTAAAACCATTATAATTCTGTGTCTTTAAAAACTTTATTCTTGATATTAAATCCTCAGGCGGTGTTTCTAAAACATCGTATATTCCTTCCACATCTATACTTTTCATAGCCGCACTGTGGATTGCTGCTGATATTGAATGACCTAAAGGGTAGCCTATTAATCCTAATTTAAACATTTCACACTCCGAATATAGGTTTATTGTACCATATTTTTTTATCTTTTTGAAGATATAATTCTTAATATGTTTAAAAATTTTTATCAAAATTACTAATAAATTTTTAATAATTAATTTTTGTAAAAATAAGGCATTAGAGATTTATTTTTGATAAAATTTTTATGGTGCATAGTTGACTATAAAAAAATGAAACAATTTATTTTTAAATTATTAACATTTATAATATGTTTATTTTTGAGCTTTTCAGGGACAGTCTTAGCACAAGATATCCTTAAAATTGATTCTGTTCATTTTGATAACTCTGATAAACTTATTTTCTTATCTGCAACAGCACCCGATGGCGGGCAAAGAGACATTAAAACTTATAATCTTAAGCAGCCTAACAGAGTTTATTTTGACTTAGAAAACTCTGTTCTTATCGGTGAAAAACGTAACTATGTACTTGAAAAAAGCCCGATTAAAGAAATTGTTATTTCTCAAAATTCTGTTTCTCCGTCAGTTGTAAGAGTTGTTTTAACTCTTGATGAAGATACTTCAAATTCTGATATTAAAGTTTCTCAAATTAATGGAAATATTCTTATTAATTATGGAAAATTGGATATAAACGGAGATTATTTCAGCACAATTTTCAGAGATTTTAGAAAATCATCTAATGATTATTACGAATACTCAAAAATATATTCACAAACAGTTGAGAGAAATACCATTCCAATAATGAAACCTGATGCTGATAAAAAAGTATTAGAAGAAATACAAAGTTCAATAAAAAACACAACTCTCAACAATTCAGACGGATTAAATTATGATACGGTAAAAAAAACTAATATTGATACAGACCTAAAAACAGGATATTACCTAAAACTTGTTAAATATCAAAACAACGGAATCCTCGTACAAGGTGTCGGGCATGCTCAAATAGAAAATCCTACCTTCTTGTCTAATCCGTCAAGAATGGTTATAGATATGCCTAATTCGTATGTAGAACCAAGTATTAGGAATAAAGAAATTCCGCTTGGAGATAGCGGTGAAACAGTTAAAGTGGGACAATTTGAAGTTAACAAAGCAAGGGTTGTAATTACTACAAACCAAACTGCTAAGTATCTTCCTATTTTCTCTCCTGATAACCAATCTATTTTTATTATTAATACTGATAAATTAAATTCAGCTTACGTTTCACAAACAAAAACCAATATAAACGGATATTTTAATAAAAAAATAGACAGATATACAAACGAATTTACATTAGCATTTACAAAACCTGTAATAATAGGAGTAAGACGAAATCCTGATTCATTTACGGCATATTTTTTAAATGCAGTAAGTTATAACGAACAGGAATTTAAACAAGCACTTGAGCAGGCAGGATTAAAAGACATCAAACTTTCACTTATGTCAAATATCGGTATAAGAATGACCTGCCCGTTATCAAGGGATAAAGTAATAAGATTTGACCAAAATATAAACGGAAAAGCCGTAAAAATAGTAGTAACTTCACCAACACCAGCACCTTTAATCCAAAGAAATAAGAAAGTAAAAGGCAGCGTTGTAATCGACCCCGGACATGGCGGAACTGACTACGGTGCAATAAGAGCAGGTATTAATGAAAAAGATATTACTCTTGATGTTTCAAAAATGGTAGAAGCTATACTTCAAGAAAAGGGCTATAAAGTTTATATGACAAGAAACGACGATAGCAGTGTATCACTTCAGGAGAGAGTAGAATTTTCTGAAAAGAAAAAACCTGATATTTATGTAAGTATCCACGTTAACTCATCTGTAAAAAATGATATTTATGGAGTTGAGACCCATTGGTACAACGATTACAGCCACGAGCTTGCGGAAGTTGTACATAAACACCTTGTAAAAAATATTCCGTCTACAAAAGACAGAGGATTGTTCAAATCTAAATTTTATGTTATAAATCATACGACAGTTCCGGCAATACTGGTCGAAATGGGATTTATTTCAAACGATGCCGAACGTGCGCAGCTGGTTACGGAAAAAAGGAAACAGCTTATTGCTAAATCAATAGCTGAGGGTATAATTGAATACATTAGTTCAAAAAAATAAAAAAAATTTACCTATCGGGTTTTGTGATTCAGGAGTCGGCGGATTATCTGTTTTTGCAAAATTCAGAAATATTATGCCCAATGAAGATACTATTTATTATGGTGATTTAAAAAATAATCCGTATGGCTCTAAATCTAAGGATGAAATTATAGGTTATCTTAGAAACACATTAAATTTCTTTTTGGACAAAAACGTAAAAGCAGTTGTTTTGGCTTGTAATACTACATCATCTGTTGCTTATGAATATGTGAAAGATGAGTATCCGTTTATTATTTATCCTATTATTCAATCTTCAGCAAAAATTCTTGCTAATTTAGGTTTTAATAAACTTGGAATTTTTGCTACAAAAGCAACTATCCAATCCGGAGTTTATGAGAGCGAAATAAAAAAATACAATAACAATATAGAAATTTATACAAAAGCCTGCCCTGGGTGGGTTGAAATTGTTGAAAACCAAACTTTCTCTAAACCGGAAAGTATAGAACTTGTTAAAAACTATCTTGATGAGTTATTAAAATACAAGCCTGATAAAATTATTCTCGGATGTACTCATTATCCGTTTTTAACCAATTTAATAACTAAATTTACTGATAAAAGCATGCTTATTGACCCTGCAGATTACTTTGCCGAGTTTATAAAACAAGATTTGATAGATAAAAACCTAAATAATTCATCTGAAAAAACAGGAAAAGAAGAATTTTATGTAAGCGCAAATCCTGAACAGTTCAAAGTTTCAGGGGAATTGTTTTACAAAATAAAAGATAATCCTGTTTTAATATAAATTAAACTACAAAAAAGTTAATAAAGTTTTGCATGCCAAAATTAATTAATGTATCATATAAGATATGGGAACAGCAATAAACGAAGCAGTCGAAATATGGGATAGTGTAAAAGAGGAACTAAAAAAAACAGTTCCTGAAACCTCTTACCCTTGGATAATGCCGCTTGAGCCTGTCGGGTTTGAAAATGATACTATGACTTTACTTACAGGTGCATCTTTTGCTGTTCAGGTTATTAAAAAGCATCATTATCAACAAATTATGGATGCTTTTAAAGCTGTTACTGGCAGAGAAATTAAGTTTGAAATAATAGTTGATTCAAAAAAATCTGAAGAACTAAAAAAGCAAACAGAAAAAATTAACAAAAAATATTTTGATAAAGAAACCAGAGAGCGTGCAATGGATAATCTTGCTATTATGCAATCAGCAGCTAATCTGAATTTAAAATATAAATTCGAAAATTTTGTTGTAGGAGAAAACAACAAAATGGCTCACGCCGTAGCTTTTGCAGTAGCACAAGAGCCTTGTAAAAAATATAACCCGCTATTTATTTACGGTGGTTCGGGACTAGGTAAAACTCACCTTATGCAGGCTATAGGGCATTATGCTATTTTTCATCATCCTAAAATGAAAATAAGGTATATTAAAACCGAAGAATACGTTAATGAACTTATTAACAACCTTAGAATGGGCGGAAATTCTAATGAAAGAATGAATAAGTTTAGACAAAAATACAGAAACGTAGATATTTTACTTATTGATGATATCCAATTTGTAGAGTCTAAAACTCATACAATGGAAGAAATTTTCCATACTTTTGACACTCTGTATAACAAAGGTAAGCAAATTGTTATTACCTCTGACAGATTGCCTAAAGATATTCCAACCCTGACAGACAGATTAAGAACAAGGTTTGAAATGGGTATTGTGGTTGATCTTCAGCCGCCCGATTTGGAAACAAGAATTGCTATTCTTAAAAATCTTGCTGATAATGAAAGAATTGAAATGCCTTATGATGTTTGTGAATATATTGCAAAAAATTTCTGCGATAACGTTAGAGAATTAGAAGGCGTATTTAACAAAGTATCTGCTTATTCAAGTATTAGCGGTGAACCACTTACTTTAGATTTTGCTAAAAATATACTTAAATGCGAAGAAAATAAAAAGAAAATTACTATTAATGAAATAGCAAAAGTTTGTGCTGAGTACTATAATGTAACTTTAAAAGATTTAAAAAGCACACAGCGTTCTCAAACAATTTCTCAAGCAAGACAAGTTGCTGTTTATTTAACAAGAGAAACTACAGGCATGAGTTACGTTAATATAGGTGAATTTTTCGAGAAAAAACATCCGACTATGCTTTTCTCTTATGAAAAAATTAAATCAGAACTTGTTACAAACAGAGTTTTAAGAGAAGATTTGAGAGAAATAAAACAAGCTCTCAAGCTGGAAATGTAAAAGTTTGTAATTATAAAAATCAATTACGCTTAATATTAAGCGTAATTGATTTTGTCAAATAATCTAGCTTGAAAATCTGTTAAAATTGTCTTCAATAGTTTGATTTATTGATTCTTTATTTCTTTTATCAATTTCATTTAATTTATCTAGCAAACTTTTATCTTTTTCTGTTAGATTTTTTGTATTATCAGTATTATTAGAACTATTTGATTCATTTGTTTTCCCAGTATTTGTTTCTCTTACAATATTTTGAGCTTGTAGATAATTAAACTTAAATCCGTTTAAATTGTTCATTAACATAACTAATTTCCTTTCTTTTTTAATTTAATACTATTTATGTACATAAATTTGAAACTTACAAAAGATATTACGGCACGTTAAAAAAAAACTTTAATAAAAATATAGTACATGCATCACATCATATCATATCATATCATATACAGGATTATATCTTGATTCTAGCTATTTTAAAATTTAAATTTACATTTTGTTACATTGTAAATTATATTAAAAAATATACAAATTACATTTATTTACTTTATTAATTTAATTATTAATTTGATTTTTTTATAAAAGAGTTTTTTTACATTATTTATTTACATTTATTATATTAATAATAAATATATATATAATTTATTAAAATAATAATCGTAGTAATAAGCTGTAAAGATTTGTAGAAAAATAGTTAAAACATAGTAATATTAATAAAAATGGATGTCAAAAGATTGTAGAATTTTGTATAAAAAGATTGTATAAAGATGTCAAAAAGTTGTCAAAATTTTATGATAAATAAAAATAATCAAAAAGTTATGTACATAAAAAACAAGTTATAGACAATTATCTACATTTTTTCTACAATATATTTAGCTATGGCAAATAAGATTTTAGTAATAGATGATGATAAAGCAATAAATGAGCTTATAAAAATAAATCTTGAGCTTGCAGGATATCAAGTAATCCAATGTTTTAACGGAATAGACGGATTTCAAGCTGCAAAGCAAGAGGAACCTTCTTGTATAGTGCTTGATGTTATGATGCCTGAAGTTGACGGTTTTACTGTTGCTCAAAGAATCCGTCAATGTCCTGAAATATCCGATACTCCTATAATTATGCTTACTGCATTATCTCAACTTAATGATAAAGTAAAAGGTTTTGATACAGGTGTAGATGATTATCTTTGTAAGCCTTTTGAAATAGAAGAATTGATGGTAAGAATCAGAGCATTGTTAAAACGTTCTGATAAAATTCCAAAATCAGCAGGTACAAGGGAGTTGTTAACGTTTAAAGAGATTACTCTTTTACCTGAAAATTACAGCGTAAAGATAGCTGATAAAATACAAAAACTTACTCCTATAGAGTTTGATATATTTAATATTTTGTTCCAAAACCACGGGATTATAGTTTCCGGTGCTAAATTACTAAAAGATATTTGGGGATATGAGCCTGATGATAATGTTGAAACAATAAGAGTTCATATAAGACATTTAAGAAGTAAAATAGATAAGATTTCAGATGGGAAAAAATATATAGAAACTGTTTACGGTGGTGGATATAAATTAAATATATAGTATTAAATATAATTTTGTAATATAATTTTTACAAAGATAAAAAAGGGTGAAGGAGTTTCAAAATGAAATTTGCAGTAGATAAAGAAGTTATATTAAACGGTTTACGGATAGTTGAAAGAGCAACTGTTGCAAAAGGTTTGCAGCCTGTTCTTGCTAATATTTTAATAGAATCAGTTTCCAATGATACTTTAAAATTATCTGCTACAAGTTTTGATTTAACAGTAGTTACAAATATTAATTGTCAGGTTGAAAAAGAAGGGAAAATAACACTTCCTGCAAAAAGACTTTCAGATATTATATCAAGACTAGGTAATGCGCCTGTTAATTTTGAGATAAATGACAATAATATAGCAATAATAACAAGCGGGAAATCAAAGTTTGATATAATAGGTATTTCAGCATCAGAATTTCCACCGATAGAAGATGGAGTAACTGAAGATGGTGAAAGTATAGAAATAGAAATGAAGCCTTTTATAACCTGTGCAAAGATGACAAATTTTGCTGCAGCAGGTTATGAAACAAACAATCTTTTATCAGGCGTTATTTGTTCAATAAATGACAAGATATTGGAAATGGCATCGACTGATGGTAACAGACTTGCACGAGCAAAAGAGTTTGTTAAAAATGACGAAAATAAAGATTTTTCAATGATTGTACCTTCAAAAGTTTTATCTGAATTTATTAGAATGACATCCTATGTTGAAGATGAAAATGTTGTTATATCAAAAGAAAGATCAAAAATAATTTTTCAAACAGGTTCAACAAAACTAATTTCAAGATTGATGGAAGGTCAATATCCAAAATATAATCAATTAATACCGACAAGTTTTGCTAAACAAGCGTTGGTTAACAGAGAAAAATTAATTTCTGCTTTGGAAATAGTTTCTACTATGATAAATGAAAAAACAAGCATCGTTAAATTTGAATTTAGTGATGGGGTATTAAAATTAAATGCAGATACACCTGATGCAGGTGCAAGTGAAGATAAAATAGAAATATCTTATAGCGGAGAAGATATGCTTATAGCATTCAATTACAGATACTTACTTGATTTCTTGAAAATAGCAGAAGTAGAGGAAGTATTAATCCAGATGAATACAAATCTATCAGCAGCGGTAATAAGACCAAAAAGCGAAGAAGATTATCTATACTTGATAATGCCAGTGCAAATAAGAGTGTAAAATATATGGTTAGAAAATAGCAAAGGAGAGAAAAATGGGATTAACCGGAAAAGCCTTTAAATTTGGAGATAATATATCAACTGACCATATAGCGCCAGGTAGATTATTTCACTTGCGTTCAGACTTAAATGAATTTGCGAAACACGTTTTAGAAGATGCAGATGAAAATTTTGCAAAAAATATGTCAAAAGGCGATTTTGTTGTAGCAGGTTCAAATTTTGGACTTGGTTCATCTAGAGAACATGCTCCGCAAATTATTAAAATAGCAGGTGTTGGTGCCGTTCTTGCAAAAAGTTTTGCTCGTATTTTTTACAGAAACGCTATTAATATAGGACTTTTAGCTATTGAGTGTGATACTGACGGTATTGACGCAGGTGATGAACTTGATTTGGATATTAAATCAGGTGTTATTAATAACCTAACTAAAGGTACTATTATTCAAATCCAACCCTTGCCGGAGGTTATGGTTAAATTGCTTAACGATGGCGGATTAATTGAACATATTAAAAAACATGGTGATTTTGCATTATAGTTTTTAGTGCTATTTTTACAATTATTGTGTTTAAACCTTTTTGTAATAAAATATTATTAGGGTATTTTGTATAAAGAGGAGTATTTCAAGTAATGATAAGATTGAGCTGCCGCAATACAGATGCAATGATTATCGGAGAGAGTGACGGGTTAAATCTTCAAGAAGAATTTGATAATTATAAAGATAGAATAGCCAATATAATTGTAGAATTAAACCAACGAAAAGATAAACCCGGTCAATGGCTTCAATGGATGAATTTAGGCTATAATGAAGAAACCGTCTGGTATGTAAAAGAATTTGCATCAATGGTAGAAGGCAGATTTGATAATGTACTTGTACTTGGTATCGGTGGTTCTGCTTTGGGAGGACTTGCTCTTTCTCAGGCTCTTTTAAAACCTTATTGGAATATTCTTACTCCTGAACAAAGAAATAATTTCCCAAGAATTTTCTTTATGGATAATATTGATCCGGATTATATGAATGGACTTCTTGATAGCTTAGATTTAAAGAAGACACTTGTTAACGTTATAACAAAATCAGGTTCTACAGCTGAAACTATGTCACAGTATATGATTATTAAAGACAGGTTAGAACGAGAACTTGGTGATGATTACAGGAAAAACATAGTAGCAACTACCGATAAAAAAATAGGTGTTCTAAGACAACTTGCAGACCAAGAAGGATATAAAACCTTTGTAATCCCTGATGATGTAGGCGGAAGATTTTCTGTATTCTCTGCTGTTGGGCTTTTGCCGTTGGCACTTGTTGGGGTTGATATTGAAGAAATTGTTAACGGTATTAAAGATATGGATTTGGCACTTAAGAATACCGATATTCATCAAAATATTGCTGCGCAAGCTGCTTTGGTTCAATATTTGCTTGATACAAAGAAAGGTAAAAATATTTCTGTTATGATGCCTTATTCAAGTAAATTAAAATATATTTCCGATTGGTATGTTCAACTTTGGGCTGAATCTCTTGGTAAAGAAGTTAATAATAATAATGAAGTTGTACATGTTGGTCCAACACCTGTTAAAGCCCTTGGTGCAACTGATCAACATTCTCAAATTCAACTTTATAATGAAGGACCAAATAACAAAGTTATTACTTTTATTAGAGTTGATAACTTCGATACAGAGCTTGAAATTCCTAAGATTTTTGAATATACGGGAATAGGTTATTTAGGTGGAAAAACAATTAACAATTTATTAAATGCGGAAGCTGATTCAACACGAGTTGCGCTTGCTGATTATAAACGCCCGACAATGACTATTTCACTTCCTGAAGTTAATGGTTATCATGTAGGACAATTAATGTACATGTTAGAAGTTCAAACAGCAATATCAGGCGAATTGTATAATATTAACGCATTTAATCAACCGGGGGTTGAACAAGCTAAAAATTACACTTATGCTTTAATGGGACGTTCAGGTTTTGAAGAATCCGCTCAAACCTTAAATGAAAAACTTGTTCGTGTTTAATATGAAAAAATATTTTAAACTTTTAATTTTAATATTAATTTCACTAATGATGTTCACACCTGTTATGTCAGAAGAAACATATACTTTACAGGCAGGGGTATCTATAGATAAGGTTCCAAAAGCAATATTTGGAAGTTGGCGTGTAAATGCCAAGATAGTAGAAGCAAGTGATTATAAGTTATTTAAACCAAAAAGTACAGACTTATGGAACTTATCTCGTGTTGGTAACGTCTTAAATTTAAGCAACCCTTTTACGGGTGCGAGCGCTGATGTTTCAATAAACGCAGCTCAGGGGAATGTCGTTTCTTTTACCAGAATAGTTGATTTTGATAATAAAAAACTGACAGATACTGTAACAATAAGATTAAATAACAACACCTTTTCAGGTATAAACGACTTAAAACTTGAGGAATTTTCATTATTAGACGGACATAAAATGAAATCTAATACTGCAAGATATGAAATAAGCGGTGAGAAAATATCCGGCGATAATGTTTTAAGATAATTGAGGAATATATTATGTCAAAAAAGATGTTGGATTATGATGTAGTAATATTAGGCGGAGGACCTGCGGGATTAAGTGCAGCAGTTTACGCAACAAGATGTGCTTTAAAAACCGCAATAGTTGATATAACAATGTTTGGTGGTCAGCCATCCAATTATGCGGATATAGAAAACTATATTGGTTTTCCTATGATTAGCGGATTTGAATTATCGGAAAAATTTGAAGAACATTCCGATAAATTTGGTGCTGATAAGTACCCGATGCAAGAGATTTTAAAAGTTGATTTAGTTAGTAATCCAAAAATTATAGAAACTTCTGAATATACCTTCAATGCAAAATCCGTAATTTTAGCGATGGGTGCATCACCTAAAAAACTTGGAATACAAGGCGAGTCAGAATTTTTTGGTAGAGGTGTAAGTTATTGTGCAGTATGTGACGGAGCCTTTTATAGAGATAAAGAAGTTGTTATAATTGGCGGAGGAAATACCGCTGTAGAAGAAGGTATTTATCTGACTAAGTTTGCTAAAAAAGTTTATATAGTGCATAGAAGAGATACATTTAGAGCTGATAAAATCCTTGTTAACAGGGCTGAAAATAATAATAGGATAGAATTTATCTATGATACTGTACCTATTGAAATAAAAGGCGAAGAAAAAGTTATAAGTATAGTTTTGAACAATGTTAAAAGTGATAAAATAACAGAACTTAAAATAGATGGAGTTTTTCCTTTTATAGGAGTTGTACCTAATACCGATTTAATAAATGGTCAACTAAAACAGGATGAAAATGGGTTTATACTCACAGATACGACAATGCAAACTTCAGAAGTTGGTGTTTATGCTGCCGGTGATATAAGAAATACACCGCTAAGACAAGTGATAACAGCTGTTTCTGACGGTGCTGTAAGTGCCGTTTACGCTTCTAAATATATTGAGGAATTAGATTATTCTACTACTCTGAGATTGTAAATTACATATTACTACTTTGTTTGCAAATATAGTAATTCTATAGGATTGAAAAAGTATATAACACAGTGTATAATGTATATAGAGGTGTTAATTATGAATAGATTAACAATCCTAATATGTGTTTTTTGTATTGGTCTTTCTTTTTTACTAACTGCCTGTGTTAAAGTTGATGATGGTAAGTTGGTTAATTATCAACGCAAATTTCAAAATCTAAATAAGCAAGAAAAAAAACTTCCGCCAGGTGTTATAGATTTATCAGACGGACAAAAGGTTAATTATGATATTCCATTTGGAACAAATTTTGATATAAAATATTAATATGAGTGCGGAAAACAGACGATTATGTGCAAGATTAATAGACGAAGTACTTGCTGGCAGAAGAATAACAAGAGAGGCTTTATTAAGATTTCCTAAAGGTGAGAGGGATAAAAGTATTTTAGCGGCATATCATGCTCTAATTTACTATGAGGCAGACGAAGATATTAGAAAACGTGATAATGAATATAAAGAGGAACAGGATTTATACTTGAAATCTATAGCCGATATTTTACGTTTAGGAAAATCACTTCCTGTTAATATAATAAACAGTTATGAACAATTTTTTCCTGAAACTGTTTTACCTGAAGAAAAGGGATTTAAAGGTTTTTTTAAATCATTAATGCGGTTCATAACATAAAAAACGACCTTTTGTATTAACTACAAAAGGTCATTTTCGTTTTAATATCTAAAACTATTCAACTTCTATAGCTGAAACAGGGCAAGAATCTGCTGCTTCTTTAACGCAATCTTCATTACCAGCGATAGCTGCTTCATTAACTTTTGCAACATCTTCAACGCTGAATACTGCATCGCAAATAGATTCGCATGCGCCACAACCTATACAAGAATCATTAACTTTTACGTTCATTTTAGTTCTCCTTTTAAAATTTTTACATTGGTTTTTAACCAATAATATTATAAAGAACACAAAATAAAATTACAATAGATGAAAAGCTATAGCAGCAGTAATAAATTTGAATCCGGTCATTTCACCGAAGTTGTATGGTTTAATACCTTTTTTGTATATTAATACAGGAACTTTTTCTCTTGTATGATCGGTTCCCGGAACAGTCGGGTCACAACCGTGGTCTGCTGTTATAATTAGCATATCATCGTCAGTAAGTGATTTTATTATTTTATCAAGATAAGTATCTATTTCTTCAATAGCCTTACCATAACCTTTGTAATCATTTCTATGACCGTATAGCATATCTGTATCAACCAGATTTGTAAAAATTATACCAATATCATTATTGGTTATATTAGTATCAGGATAAGCTATTTTATCAAGTTCAAGTTCATTCTTTATAGCTTTTAGTGTAAGTTCAAGTCCTTCTTTATTTGAAGAAGTATGAACAGCGTGAGTAATTCCTGATTTAGCAAAAATATCTTCAATTTTCCCGATACCAACAACGCTTGCACCTAGTTTTTTAACAGTATTAAGTATAGTATCTTTTGGCGGCACCATTGAATAATCACGTCTATCAGCACTTATTCTGGTTGGTTTTCCGTCAATAATTTTATAAGGTCTTGCAATTACTCTTGCAACAAAATATCCCATTTCATCAAGAATCTTTCTTGCTGTTTTACACCAATCATAAAGTGTTTCTAATGGTATTAAATCAGTATCTACAGCTATTTGGAAAACGCTGTCTGCGCTTGTATAAACAATCGGATATTTGGTTTTATGGTGCTCATCATTAAGCTGTTCAATAATAACAGTACCGCTTGCAGGAATATTAGCAAGAACTCCGCCGCAATTTGTTTGTTTTACAAATTCATCAATAAGTTCTTTTGGAAAACCGTTTGGGAATGTTTCAAATTTCTTTTCAGAAACAAGTCCTGCTATTTCCCAGTGACCTGTTGTTGTATCTTTTCCCTTTGATTCTTCTTTTAATACAGCAGTTATTCCAAGCTGGTTTTCTACAGGCTTAACACCTTGAAGTTCACAAAGATTGCCTAACCCTAAACTCTCCATTACAGGAAGATTAAGCCCATTATTTACTCTACACACGTTTTTTAACGTATTACACTCAGGAATATCACCGTACTCTTTACAATCAGGCATTGCGCCTATTCCCATAGAGTCAATTACGGCTATTATAACTCTTTTCATTTCTTAGACTCCTTATAAAATCTTAGAATTTTAACATTGAGATAACTTCAACACCGGTTTTTTCTATTTTTTCTCTACCTTTAAGTTCTTCTATCTCAATAATAAAAGCAACACCTGCAACATCTCCGCCTACTTTTTTAAATAAGTTACAAGCTGCAGCTGCTGTACCACCGGTTGCTAATAAATCATCAATAATAAGTACTTTTTTACTTTTTTCTATCGCATCCTCATGGATTTCGATTGAGTCAGTTCCGTATTCAAGTGCGTAAGTTTCACTGACAGTTTTAGCAGGTAATTTGTTAGGTTTTCTAACAGGAATAAATCCTGCATTTAACTTACAAGCCAAAGGAGCACCAAATATAAAACCTCTTGATTCAATACCTGCTACATAGTCAATTTCTTTATCTTTGTAATTTTCATATAAAAAATCTATCATTTTATTAAGTGTTTCAGGATCCTTTACAGCTGTTGTAATATCCAAAAACATAATACCTTTTTTGGGGAAATCGGGGACTGTTCTTATTTTTTCTTTTAAAGATGTTAACATGTTTTTACCTCTTATTATTTTATTTTTTTGTATTTTATACTTTTTGTAATTCTTTTTTATTAAGTTTTCGTTTTAATTTTTCCAACAATTTTTGTTCCTTTTCCATAACAAGTCCGTGAGCAGTTTTGCCCCATTTCATATCTTTTTTAAGGAATACAATTTTGCCTAAGATGAACAATACCATCGGAAACCATATTATCAACATATAAACTGTTGTTTCAAAAGCCTCTTTGATTGATTTTAATCTCGGGCAATTATCATATCTTCTTAAACTATATCTTATGGCTGTAAAGAAACCAAATGCCATTACTATAGCAATAATAACAGAAGATAAAAACTCATTTGGACCAACTTTGCCCATAAGGAATTTAACAGTTCTGAATAATACTTCTAAAATAAACCAAAATGGCATTATGAATTGAAGAATGAAAATAAACATATCAGTTTGTGCTTTAAGTGACATTTTTTTAGAATTAAAAGCGTCCCAGAAATATTCTAAATATCTTCTGATACTACCTTCCAGCCATCTCCTGCGTTGTCTAAATAACGGAATAAGATATACAACGCCTTCTTCGTAAACAATGGCATCTTGGCAAAATCTAACGTCCCAGCCCTTAATATGAAGTCTTGTAGACATGTCTAAATCGTCTGTTATTGTATCATTATTCCATCCGCCAATATCTTCAAGTGCTTGACGTTTTATTAATTCACCATTTCCTCTTAATTCAACAGCTCCTTTAACAGAATCTCTGCCTGTTTGAAGGTTACAATCAAACGTATATTCATTATTTTGACAACGAGTAAGAATATTTACATCTTTATTTCTTATAACTTTTCTTGCTTGAACAGCACCTACATCTGCAGGTTCTAATTCAGGAAGAAGTTTATCCAAAAAATCGCTGTCAACCGTCGCATCGGCATCAAATACAAGTATTGCTTCACCTTTTGATAATTTAAGTGCATCATTTAATACTGCTGATTTTCCGGGGTATGCATCTTGAGGACGTATTAGGGCATGTACTTTTTCATATTTTTCTTCAAGTTGTTTTATTACAATTGGGGTATTATCACAACTTCTGTCATCTATTACTATTATTTCAAAATTTTTATAATTTAAGTTAAGTATATTTTCAACCGTATTTGCTATAACTCCTTCTTCATTATGTGCAGGAATTAGTATAGTGATAAAAGGTTTGTAATTTTCGTTAATAACAGCAGGCTGTTTTTGGAGTTTACGTTTCTTATGTTTTGTCGCAAGATTCATATAGATTCCGTATACAACCATAAACCCGCACAAGATTATGAAACCAATTACCGTATTGACGTGGTATTGGAATACATATAAAAAGACGCTTAAAAATCCTACTATTGTTAATAAGAGTATTCTTTCTCTCATGACTTCCCCATTTATAACGATAGTATAGCAGAAATATAGTTAAATTAGTATTTTTGTTAAATTTCTTTAAGCGTTTAATAGTTTTAAATATTTATTTTTGATATTTTATTTTAACATCTTTACCATAGTTATTTTGACTGATAAAATTAAATTATGTTTGAATTAATAGATGACGATTATAAAAATTTATCAATAGGTCTCGGTTTTTTTGATGGAGTACACAGGGCTCATAAGAGTGTTATTTTAAATACAGTTAATCTGGCAAAAAAATATAATTGTAAATCTGCTATTATAACATTTAACAATCATCCTGCCGAATGTGCAGGCAAAAATGTTGAATATATATCTACTATAAAAGACAGAGATGAATTAATAAAAGAGTTTGGAGTGGATTATATTTTTTCATTAGATTTTAATGAAAGTATTATGAACACGACTCGAGAAGAGTATTTAAAGCTATTGTGTGAAAAATTCAATCCTAAAGCAATAACAACTGGGTTTAATCATACATTTGGCAAATCCCGTTTGGGTACATCTCAGTATTTAAAAGAAAGTGCTATAAAATATGGGTATGAATATTATTGTATAGAGCCTGAAAAATTAAATGGTGAAATAATTTCATCTACAGCAATACGTGAAAAATTAAAAAAAGGTGATATAAGAAGTGCAAATGAGTTTTTAGGACATTGTTTTTCTATAGAGGGTGAAGTGATATATGGCAGGCAATTAGGTAGAAAACTAGGTTTTCCGACTGCGAATATTATTTATCCCGATAAATTAGTTAAAATACCTTATGGTGTTTATAAAGTAAAAGTAGAACTTGATAAAAAAACATATTCAGGCATGATGAATTTTGGTATAAAACCAACTATTGATGACAGTAATAATATTCCTGTTGTAGAGGTTCATATTCTTAATTTTCATAATGATATTTACGGAAGAATAATTAAAATAAATATTGAAGCTCAAATTCGTCCTGAAAAGAAATTTAATTCATTAGATGAGTTAAAAGCACAAATAGAAAAGGATATAGCACTATGTTAAAAGTGATAATAGTCGGATATGGAGAAATGTTTACCAACTTAATAGCAGGAACACTTGATGCGAAATGTGAAATAGTTGGAGTATTAAGAGGTGATAGAAAAAACTATAATCCGCTTGTTAGAAGGATTAGAGATAGTATAATTCCGTCTTTGGATTATTCATATATAAAAAGTTACAATTTACCTGAAATAAAAGCAAGAAGTATAAACAGTAAAGAGTTTAAAAAAGCCGTATTAAAATTAAATCCTGATGTAATATTGGTAGGCTCCTGGAGTGAAAAAATACGAATGGAAATATTCACCATCCCACGATTGGGTGTAATAAACGCTCATCCGTCTTTACTTCCGCTGTATCGCGGGGCTAATCCTTATTATCAAGTAATAAAGCACAGAGAGGATTTAAGCGGAATAAGCCTGCACTTGGTTGATGAAAACTATGATACGGGTGCAATACTCTTTCAAAGAGGGGTAGAAGTTCTGCCCGATGATACGGGAGAAAGCCTTAAAAAACGTACAGTGCTTGTTGCAAGAGGGGCAGTATTTGAGCTGTTAAATAAACTTCAAGAGGACGTAATTATCCCGCTTACACAAATAGAGGAAAGAGCTACTTATTATTCTTCAAAAGATATGGAAGTAATGCTTGATTTCAGAAAATCATCTGAGGAAGTTTACGCAAATATACGAGCTATTCATCCTTGGGGTAAGACATTTTTCGGCTCCGGTAAAGAATTTTTATCACCGGATCCGCATAGAACATATATTTTAGATAACAATACCGATTATCATACTCCGGCTTCAGTTGTGGAAATTTCCCCTGAAAATCTTGGCATGACAGTTGTATGCGGTGATGACAAGTTGATTAAATTTGAAGGCTTGAAACTCTATAAAAAAGAGTTTTTAACAAAATTATTCTTGAAATGTTTAAAAAACAAAAAAATAATTAAACCGGAAATGTGTTATTAAAAAAAAGAAAACTGTCGAAAAAAAATTTCCGACAGTAACTATAAACTCCTAATAAAGTCTTTTTTAGAAATTATACTGAGGAATTTCAAAAGGTTCGTTATTAGCACCTTTTTCAACAAATCTCAGATAGTATTCCATAGCTTTTTCCTTCGAGGTTTCATAAAACTCTTCAGGAATATATTTTTTGTGTAATATAGTTCTTTCACCAGAGTAATTTCCAAGAGTCTTAGCATACTTAGTTATATTTTCAAGGTTGTCACCGCCAGCATATGCTTTTGTCTTTGCATCAGTACCGGATGGACGGATTTCAACATACTTGTCGGTAAATTCTAAATATGTTCCGTCACCGACAAATTTTATTGATTTAAGATTATCAAACTCAAGTGTTAAAAACGCATCGTTTAAAACTTCTTTGATATTTTCTAAACTGATAATACCCTCTTTATATCCTATTGCAAGTGATAAATAGAACAAATCATTCTTTGTTCTTTGCTTTTCACCTTCAACTTTAGCAGCTTTTAGCTTTTCAATATCCGGTTCGGATTCATTGTAGTATGAAATGTCTTCTCTTACATCGTAAATTGATTTAATTTCTTCAGCTTCAAAAATATGTTCAAGATATTGAGATAAAGTTTCATTATCTTCTTCGAGTTTAGCCGCTAAGCAAGAAGCAACAATGATAGCTTCAGTTGCACTTTTTTCTCTCATAGCAATAGCTTTTCTGCCGGTTAATGACTCGATTAATTCTTCAGCCCCCATAATCATCCCGCCGGATTCTTCGCCGCCAAATATCAACCTCGGTTGAACTCCAAGATTAATTTTGTTTCCAAATACATCTTCAACGATAACTTCTGATTCAGGATTTTGCTTGATTTGAAGCTCTACCTTCTTCATAATGTTTGCAATTTCTTTAAACCCGACAGGAACATTAACAACTCTTACATCGTGTTGTTTTCCCCACTCATCCCAAGAAAGTGCCGATGCTGTTGTCTTAATCATAAATCTTGGATGGTTATGTAATTTTCCGTTATGTTTTAACTGTCTTAAACGATATTCCATTAACATTAAAAATGCTTGGTTTGCTGTATAAACAGTTAATAAACGGTTTTCATCAAGTTGAATGTACGAAATTCCAAGTTCATCCAATGTATTAGAATTACCGGTAGCCTCAATTTGGCAAACTGTAAGTCTGTCGTGATCAGGGTCAGTTATAAGAACAATAGTGCCTAATGGTGAATTTTTAAGTACTTCAGGGTAATTTAATGTTTCAATAACAGGGAAATAACTTTCACCGTTTTGTCTTGTAGCAACAACCGTTGCATCAACAGAATAATCATAAAAAACTTTGTTACCCTTAGGATCGTGGTCATATTTTCCTATTGAATGGAAGAACGGATCTTCTGAAATATTATTCCACTCATACTTATCCTCTATTTCAAGAGCATGAAGCACTTTGTTTAATGTATTATAAGCACATCCTCCAACGCATTCGACCATAATCTTGTTTTTCATCTTTTTAAGCTGTTCAAGATGAGTTGCTACTCCCGATTTTAAATACTCAACATATAAATCTATTCCATCATTAAGTTTTGCAAGTACCAATTCATCAATTAATGGATTATTTTCAGCTGCTATTTTAATTTCATAGCTACCATTTTTCTCTGTTTCATCAAAAATTTCTTGGATTTTTTCAACAAATTCTATTGATTCATCAGGTAAATACTGACTGCCTTGGTTGTTCAAATCCTTCGTTGCAGTCTTAACAGAGATACCATGACTTGATGTAATATATTCGCCCCCCGCTAAATCCAATTTGAACGCTAAGAAAGAAGCTAACCATATAGGCATAGTCTTTCTTTCAGGATTAGTAAGCGTACGAATATTTAAAGCCGCTTGAATTCTTGCAATCGCATCAAGATACAATGCCGAATTATATCTTACTTCGCTGCCTGCAAGTTTTACTATTTCTTTGTCAGGGTATTTTGACTTTAATACAAGTCCTTTAGCTAATGTTGCAAGCACGATTCCAACTAAATTTATCGGAAATCTTGTGTCTTGCGGGTAAAGTATATTTTGAGGTCCTCTTATTCCTGCTGTGGAAACTCTTGCTTCTTTTGCATATCCTTCAAACCATTCTTTTAAATTCAAGCCTTCAGGATTGTTTGTAGCATCATACGGGTATAAATGTTCACGTTTTAGCGTAAATGTAAACTCATCCTTATTATCAAAGTTCATTAAGTTTAAGTTTTTAATGTAATCAGGTGTTTTATCAAAAACACTTTTAAACAATTCATTTTCCAACTCGCAAGATGCTTGTCTTGTCATATATTCTCTCCTTTTCGGCTGACCATGGGAAATTATACTATAAAGATTTTTGACGGTAAAGGGCAAGTTTTATAAATTCCCCAATAAGACAGTGAGGAAAAGATTTTATTAAGTTTTATATATAAAACGTATATCTTTTGTAAATATTTGTTTACATTTTGTTAAAAAAAAAGCAATTTTAAGAAAACGAAAAACTTTATATAAGAGTAAGGACGAAAAAAGGAAAAAGATACCCCATGAAAGAACATGAATTAAACGCAGCGATGTCAGTAGTAGTAGATCCGGTTAAGAATGTTTACAAATTGGAAACCAGACAAGATATAGAAGAGATTCAGAGAATAATCAGAATATTTAATATAGCGCATGAACAGCAAAACAAGCACAGAATGTTATCAATCAAGAATTTAGCGACATTCAGATTAGTATTAAGTAATAACTAAGGATTAAAATATATGGGTTTATATAAAAAGCAGGCATTCAGATAAGTGCCTGTTTTTTTTATATGTGTGGGTTATCCTTAAGCAAAAACTATATACGTTTTAATAATGTAATAAATTCCAATATTAAATCAATTTGCTTATTATCCAAGCCAACAACTCTTTCTGTAATTAATTTAGCCTTGTTATTATTGTTTTTATAGGCATAATGTAATAAATCAATTGGTGTAATATTAAATGCTTCGCAAATTTTATCAATAGTACTTGATTTTGGAGTATATCTGTTATGTTCAATATTGCGATAACCATCCACTGATATTCCGCATTTCTCGGAAAATTTTTCTTGAGAAAGTCCTGACTTAAGTCTAAGTTCTTTTATCGCCTTGTTAATTAATCCTTGAAAATTTGTCATATAAACAGGTTATTCTATATGAGTAGAAAAATTAAGTGCACCAAATAACCTATTTATATGCTAGTCAATCAGGGGGAGTTTTACACACACACACACACACACACACCAAATCCCACAGGGTATTTTATCACAAATATTTTTATTTTTATTAATATAATTTCCTATTTAAAATTGTTACAGAAGTTAATATTTTATTATAAAATCATACAAACAAGCATCAAAAGCATTGCGCCTATTTGCATGGCTGTAGATAGCCCCTGTTGAAATCTGTTTGAATCATATTTTTTTATTGAGTTTTGTGCCTTGTATGCACTGTTTATTCTGTCTATTCTCTGCTGCTCTGTGTCACTGTCAAATGAGCTTCCAAACATCTGGTTTTCTATATTGGCTAATTGGTTAGAAAAAGAGGTTTGACCTTTTCTTGTAAACAGATTTCTGTTAAGTCCGCTTAAATCTCCGCTTGTCATACCGCTTCCATTATAGATATCATCATAACGTACGTTTTCTGATGCTACACGGTAGTCTTCTTTGAATACGTTATTTTTAATTCTTTCAACACGAGCGTTATAATTATCGTTTAAGTAAGTTTGGTTGAACAGTTGTTTTTCAATGCGGGCAATTCTGTCATCAAGGCTGTTTTTTTCATATGTTTTACTGAACAATTTAGTTTCTGCCCTGTCAAGGACGGGATATCTTACTGTTTCATCTGAGGCGAGTTCTTCTGAGGACTCATCTTCCATAAAGGTATCTTCGCATGGTTTGATTTTATCTTTTATAACATCTGCCGAAAGGTCATCTGAGAGTTTTTTCATTCGAGTAGCTAGATTGTTTTTGGAAACAACACCGTAAACGGATTCTTCTAATCTGGCGAGTCTTGTTTCATCTGATTGATCAGAGTAATTTATCCCATAGAGTTCTTCTTCAATGGTTATTAGTTGTTCGTTGTACTTACTTGCGCAGATTGCGGGTGTGAATGTGGCAAGGATGATAAAAAGTGTTATAAGAAATCGTTTCATAAAAATCTCCTAATATAATATAGGGATTTTTATAGTAATTTCCTATCATAAATTGACGGATTAGAAAAAAAACTTTTCTAACCGGAAAGTAGTAGGTAATTAAAATAAAGCTCTTATTGCGGCTTGACCGAAAAGAATTACACCTACTACTACACTGATTACACTTGCCACCATTACTGCTCCTGCGGAGATGTCTTTTGCCATCCCTACAAGTGTGCAATACTTATTTCTGAATGTTGCATCAAGGGCAAATTCTATTGCTGTATTTAGCATTTCTGATATTATTACCATACCTATTGTTAATAACAAAATACAGATTTCTATTGGTTTAAATCCGAATAAAAATGCCAAAAATAGTACAAATAACGCTATTATCATGTGAATGCGAATATTGCGTTCGCTTTTTAGTACTATTCTCATACCTTTTCTTGCGTTTTTAAATGATGAATTAAAATTTTTTGTTTTAAACTTTGTCATACTCTACAACTTTCAAGGCTTCATTTTGCATGCTTACAACAAAATTGTAATCCTCTTCTGTTTGGTGGTCAAATCCTAGGAGATGCATTATTCCATGTGAGATTAAAAAATATAGCTCATCTTCGAAGGTTTTGTTCTTTTTTTTGCTTTCTTCTTCAACCTTATCAAGGGCTATAATAAATTCACCAAGATTAATTTCTCCGTCAAATATAAATTTATCTTCATCATCGGCAAAGATGGCAAATGTTATTATATCGGCGGGATAGTCTTTACCTCTGTATTCTTTGTTTAATTCGTGAGTTTTTTTAGAGTCGCAATATAAAATATCAAAAGTTACAGTGTCGTATTTAAAGCCATTTAAAGCGGATTGTTCGCCTATATGTGCCATATAATATTCAAAAACCTGTTTGGCTATCGAAATAGCTTTTTTTTCATCAATCTTTTTATCTTCACAAATATTTTCACTGAATATATTAATGTTCATCTCTTTTGCTTTCAAGTTCTTGAATTTTAGCTTCCAAATCTTTGTCAATATTTCTTACGGCAGTTTTATTTCTGTCTAGTTCATTAACCAAGTCTTGTTGATATTTGATTCTTTCGTGATGGATTCCTCTTAAAATACGGCTCATTACGGAAGCTATTGTTGATAAGTCTTTTAATGTAATTGGTGCTTCTGATAATTGTCCGTCATTTAATCTGTCTTTAATAATTTTATTAATAATATTATCAATTTCTTCAGCAGAGGATGCTTTGTTAGCTCTAACAGTTGACTCAACGGCATCAGCAATCATCAAAATAGCTGTTTCCTTAGAGTTAGGTTTTGGTCCGGGATATCTGAATTGGTCTTCTGCTACGTTTTCTGCACCATCTTGTGCCACTGCTTGATTATAGAAATAACTTACGAGCCCTGTCCCGTGGTGTTGGAGTATAAAGTTATTTATTATTGGTGGGAGCTTGTTATCTTTTGCCAGTTCAACACCGTCTTTCGGGTGTGCGGTTATCAACATTTTTGAAAACTTAGGTGAGCAGTTGTTATGTGGGTTTTCTATTCCGTAACTGGATTGGTTTTCTACAAAGAACATAGGACGTTTCAGTTTCCCAACGTCGTGATATATAGCTCCGACTTTTGCAAGAAGCGGGTTTGCTCCAATTGCTTCTGCTGCAGCATCACATAAGTATGCTACCATCATACTGTGGTTATATGTGCCTGGGGCTTTTAGCTGTAAATCTTTTAATAACTGTTGTTGGTTTTGGTCTGCAAGTTCTACCAAACCGTATGGAGATATCATTTGGAAAAATTTTTCCAAGAGCGGTAAAAAGCCTAAGGTCAATAAACCGCCGATTACAAAACTGTTTAATATAATGTAGCCTACATCTTTTAGAATAAGCATATTATCGATATTCATAAGGAATTTTTCTAACAAATAGATACAACCAAGGATTAAACCGCCTGTTGTTGCTATTTTAAAACCGATATATATCATATCGTTTCTTTGAGTAAATTTATGGTTATAAACTGCCATCATTGTAAATGTATTTAATAATAAGAATGATGCTACCATTTCTATTCCGTAATGAAGTCCGATTGCAAGGTTAACAAGGATTAAGTTTGCAGCAAGCAAAGCTACACGTGGGGTTGTAAATATTGATAGTATAATCATAAAAGCAGGAAAAGGAATGATGTATGGTGAAAATCCTGTGGGTAATACAACCGGAAATAGTGAGATAAATATTGACATAAATGCAAACAATCTCAAGTAATTTGGTTCAAGGAAGTTCTTTTCAAACCCTTTAAGATATAGGAGAAACATTCCTGTAGAAAGTGCAATTATAAAGAATATCCCTGCTATCCCAAAGTAGTTAATTTCAAGAACATTGTACCCTGCTTCACGAAGTGCATCGCTTTTTACTTTTGTTATTTGTTCACCTTCGAATATAATTGTATCACCTTTTTTAAAGGTTACTTCATAAGGTTTAACTGAGTTTTCGGCGTTTCTTCTTGCAATTTCTGTTGCAAACTCGTCTACTATAAGGTTTGGAACGATAACTTGATTTAGGATATTAACAATCATTTTGGCTTGACCTTGCGGAATTGATTGATACATACCTTTTCTTATTATGTCTTTGATTTTGTCTTTTTCAAAATCTTCTGCTGTTATACCTATATTTAAAACAGTATCAAGAGTGCTTTGCGCTCTGTTAAAAACTCTTGTGAAGGTTTCTGTATCAGAATCTCTTAAGAATTCAACCATTGAAGTCTTTTCTGGTGAGCGCGGCATATCAAACAGTACTGAAATTTCGTTAAATTTTTTGTCTGATGAAACCTTGGAATCTCTTATTCTTAAAATAGTATTTCTTAGATTGGTTAAATTTACTCTTATAAAGTCGTCATTTGCTTGGGTTAATATTGGTTCTACTTTTCTTGCTACTTCTTTTTTGTGCTGTTCGGTTCTTATTGTATCTACAACGGTTATATTTTTTTGAGCAACTATGTCCTGCTTACTTACTCCGTTTTCAATAATTTGTTGGAAAAAGAAGTTTTGAGATGATATTACAACTGTCATTGCTATTGTAAACATCATAAATAGTATAAAATTCTTAAAAGCGTTTGATTTGATAAAGTCAAAAAACTTTTCTTTATAAGTCATAAATTATCCTCATTTTGGTTATCATTCATATTTACTACAAATCCGCACTTAATACAAGCCAATACTTGACCGGTGCTGTCTACAGGTCTGAAAACATGTTCACAAGTTTCTTCTTCTTGTTCTTCGTTTGTTTGATTTGTATAGTATGAAACATTGTTTTTACGTTTACGTTTATTAATCAGTTTTATTATTAACTCTATAATATACATGTTTAAAGTACATTGCTAGATTTTAAATCCAAAAGGTAACAAATGAGATATTTTATCAATTTTGGGTTCGTTATTTTTTTCAGTAATTATTTCAGTCTCAAAATCACCTTTAAATTCAAAAATTACTTGCCTGCAAGCTCCGCAAGGATAACATTCATCTGATTCCGGAGAATATATTGCTACAGCCAAAATCTGTTTTTCTCCATGTGAAATAGCGTTTCCTATTGCACAACGCTCTGCACAGATTGTAAGTCCGAAACTGGAGTTTTCAAAATTACAACCTTGATAAAGTTTTCCGCTTCCGCCCATTACACAAGCTCCTACATGAAACTTTGAAAATGGTGCGTATGAATTTTTAGAAACTTCTTTAGCAAGTTCTAACATTTTTTTATAATCTATATCCATAATTCAAATTTATGATTTTTCTTCTAAAATGAAATCAGCCAATTGTATGATTATTATTTTATTTTAACTAAAATTAATGCCCTATTTTTAATAAAATAACTCCGCTTATAATAAGAATTACACCAAAAGCACGCATTAGACTTAAAGTATCATGAAAAATAAGTACTCCAAGTAAAAAAGTACAAGCAGCACCAATCCCTGTCCAAACTGCATAGGCTGTACCGACGGGAATTGTTTTTTGTGCAAGAAATAAAAATACTCCGCTTAATGTCATTGCTATTATGGCAAAGATTATCCAAGCAATTTTTGAATGACCTACATCTGCCATCTTTAAACCAAATGGCCAACCTACTTCAAATATTGCGGCTATTAATAAATATATCCAACCCATAAGTGTTATTATAAATCAAAATTTATTTTAAACAAATGTAAATTTATAATATTATTTTATTGAAAAAGGGTGTAAAGCTGGGTCATAATTAGGAAAAAGGAAGTGTTTATGGGTATAAAACCTTGGACTGATTATTTTTTGGATTTAGCGAAAACTTGTGCATCTCGTTCTAATTGCTTGCGTGCAAATGTTGGAGCCGTAATAGTCGGAGAGGATAAAAAAATTAAAGCTACAGGTTACAATGGTACTCCTAGTGGTGTTGAGTCTTGTTATGAGCGTGGCGTATGTTACAGGATAAAGCATAATATTCCTTCGGGTACCAAGTATGAGACTTGTCGTTCTATTCATGCTGAACAAAATGCTATTATACAGGCAGGGCAAGATAGATGTAAAGGTGCTACTATGTATATCTGGGGACACGATATTATTTGTATTCTATGTAAACGTTTTATTGTTCAAGCAGGAATTAAAGATGTTTATTTAAGAAAGGATGAAAATTCTCCTATTTTGCATGTCTCAGCGGAAGATATTAAGCGTGAATTAGAGGAAGCATAGATTCTTTATTCTGTTTACAATTCTTTACCTTCTCTTGACCCGATATTTTTAATTTGGGATAATATTCAAGACGGTGAAATGATGATTTTGAATGTTTTTTTAAATAAAAATATTTTGTTTACTTCAAAAAAGGGAAAAGCAATCGCTTTTCCCTTTTTTTTAATCGGAGGTAAAGATGAAATATAATAAACTATTTGATTCTATAGTTATTGATAATAAACCAGTTGGTAAAAATTTATATTTGATGAAAATACAAACCCCGGACGGAATAATTTCCAATCCGGGGCAATTTTTATCTTTTCTGGTACCTGATAAAACTTTTAGACGACCGATTAGTATTTTGAATAATCATTCAGGGGTAATTGAATTGCTTTATAAAATAAAGGGAGATGGTACAAAGTATTTTTCTACGCTTAAATCAGGAGAAAGTATTAATTTTACGGGCGTTCATGGAAATTCATTTAAGGTAGGAAAAAGAAATCTTCTAATTGGAGCAGGGGTTGGGATGGCACCTGTTTATTATATGTACTCTATGCTTAAGGAACAAAATATTCCTGCTTTACTGGCATGCGGATTTAGAGAGGAAGGTGAGATACCTGTTTGTTTTAAATCGGAGTTTGATTTTATTTCAACAGATGATGGAAGTTATTCCAATAAAGGCAGTATCGTAAATTATGTTGAGAATTTAATAAATAACTTTAAACCTGATAATATTTGTGTTTGTGGACCTGTGATTGTTATGAAATTGATATCTGAGATTGCTCAAAGGCACAATATATTTTGTCAGGTTTCAATGGAAAAAATGATGGCGTGTTCAATTGGGGCATGTCGAGGGTGTGTTATTAAGATTAAAGATAATGGGGTTATAAAAAATTCGGCTGTCTGTAAAGAGGGGACTGTTTATGATTCAAGGGTTGTTTTCTATGATTTAGTGGAGGGTGGAGAAGATGCCTGATTTAAGAGTTAATAAAAACGGACTAAAATTAAAAAATCCTATTATGACGGCTTCCGGTACTTATGGGTATAATTTGGAGTATGAGGATTATACGGATTTAACCTTAATTGGGAGTATTGTTACTAAGGCTATTTCTCTAAAACCAAGACTTGGAAATGACTGGCAGCGGATAATAGAAACAGAGTGCGGCATGGTTAACTCAATCGGGCTTGAGAATGTTGGGATTGAGGTGTTTTTAAAAGAAAAATTGCCGGTTTTATTAGAAAAAGGAATAGATTTTTGCGTTAATCTTGCAGGCTCGACTTTCGAAGAGTATGTTGAACTGGCTCAATTATGCGAAATTAATAAAATTGGCATGATAGAATTGAATGTTTCGTGTCCGAATGTAAACCATGGTTGTCTTGAGTTTGGAGTGGATGACCAAGTTTTGTATCGTTTAGTTAGTATGGTTAGAGAAGTTTATAGCGGTTGTTTGATAGTTAAGCTAACACCAAATGTAACAAGTATTGAAAAACTTGGATTAGCATCTCAAAAGGCAGGGGCAAATGCGGTATCAGCAATAAATACTTTAAAAGGATTGGGGCTCAAATTGTTTTTTGAAAACGGGAAATTTAGAAAAGAACAGGTAAAGGGCGGATATTCGGGAAAAGGAATTAAGCCTGTAGCTTTGAGCGCAGTTGTAAGGTTAAAAGAGGTGCTTGATATTCCTATTATTGGCATGGGCGGAATTTGTTGTTTAGAGGATGTTTTTGAATTTTTTGCGGTTGGGGCAGAGGCTGTTCAGATTGGGACGGCCAATTTTACCCATCCTGATATTGCGGGAAAATTGGTTTTAGAGCTTGAAGATTTTATGAAGAAAAATAATTTTAATACATTAGATGACTTGAAAGGAGCGTTAAGGAATGAGTAATGAGGCTTTAGAGTTGTTAGAAAAAACAGAAGGAGTACTTCGGGGCCATTTTTGTCTTACTTCCGGATTACATTCAGATATATATTTCCAATGTGCAAAGTTGTATCAGTATCCTGAATATACGGAAAAAATAGCAAAATACATTGTAGAAAGCCTAAAGGGAGTAGAATTTGATACAATCGTTTCTCCTGCAATAGGTGCGGTAATTATAGGTTACGAGGTTGCAAAACAGGCAGGGAAAAGGAATTTGTTTGTCGAAAGAAATAACGGCACAATGCAATTAAGGAGAGGATATACTCTTAAAAAAGGTGAAAGGGTTGTCATTATAGAGGATGTAATAACAACTGCAAGAACAATAAACGAAACCATTGAAGCAATAAAAGAATTTGAGCCTGATATTGTTGCAGTTGGGTGTATTGTTGACAGGACTTGCGGAAAAACGGGATTAAACATAAAATCACTGTTACAGATTGAGCCTGTGACTTATGAGCCTGAAAATTGTCCGCTATGTAAAGCGGGGATTCCGATTGTAAAACCGGGAAGCAGAGTTGGTAAATAACAGGAGTTTGACTTATGCGAAATCTTATTGATATAAAGCGTCTTACGGTAAGTGAAATTAACAGTATTATAAATCGTGCGGTTGAATATAAGTCGGAAACAGCTGAGTCTATAAGGGGAGAAATCAGTTACAACAGTGGAATTATAGATTTTGCTAAGTTTGGCGAACGATTATACAGGGCAAATTCTTGTTTTGGAAAAACTGCTTGTATGATGTTTTTTGAAAATTCAACCAGAACAAAATGCTCGTTTTCTATGGCTGCACAAAAATTGGGGATGAATATCATTGATTTTGATACAAAAACTTCGTCCTTTTCAAAAGGAGAATCTTTAAAAGATACTATTGAAAATCTTTGTTATATCGGAGTTAACACTTTTGTTATAAGGCATAGCGAAGATAATATTGTTGATAAGATTGCGGAAAAAACAGACTGCTCGGTATCATTCATTAATGCAGGTGATGGAAAAAATGCCCATCCTACACAGGCTCTGCTGGATTATATGACGATGTTAGAGAAATTGGGTACTGTTGTTGGAAAGAAAGTTACTATTCTTGGAGATATAGCGCATTCACGAGTTGCAAAATCCAATATAGCACTTTTAAATAAGATGAAGGCAGAAGTTCACTTATTTGCGCCAGAGTATTTTGTACCTGAGAATAAAGCAGATTATGACGGTGTTTGGGAAAGTGATTATGACAGTGCAATTAAAGATGCTGATGTGGTAATGCTATTAAGGGTTCAAAATGAAAGGTTAAACTCAGAGGAATTAAACAGTTCAAGAGCTTATAAAGACATGTATTGCTTAACCTCAGACAGGTTGGAAAAGTATGCGCCAAATGCGATTATAATGCACCCCGGGCCTGTTAATAGGGATGTAGAAATATCATCAGAGCTGTTGGATTCAAAAAAAGGAAAAACAATCCTTGAACAGGCAAGAAATGGGGTATATGTAAGAATGGCAGTACTTGAGAACGGAGTGGAGTAGTGTGGAGATAAATTCCCGAAATTTAAAAATAACAATTGAAGACGGTATTATAACTAATATTGAACAGGGGAGCGGGGATAAGTGTTTGTATATTTCGCCGCGCTTTGTAGAGCTTCATTGTCATTTAAGAGAGCCGGGATTAGAAGAAAAAGAGACCCTACAAAGCGGAATTAATTCAGCTTTTGCAGGCGGATACGGGATTATTTGCCCTATGCCTAATACCAAGCCTGTTTGCGATAATATTCAAACTTTAGAATACATCCTTGATAACTCCAAAAATCCTTATGGTATCTTGGTTAAACCGATTTGTGCAATAACTGATAATTTAAACAGTTCAAATTTAGTTGATTTTAAAGAATTAAAAAATAAGGGTGCTGTAGCATTTTCAAACGACGGAAAACCTGTTGAGGATATGGAAATACTTAAAAAGGCACTAATCAAGGCTAAAGAAGAGGGAGTTTTAATAATTTCTCACTCAGAGAATACAGAGTATCAACCCGAAGACGAGCGTTCAGAATGGACAGCCGTAGAAAGAGAAATTAATGTTGTAAGAGAGGTTGGCGGAAGGCTCCATTTTGCGCATATTTCTACTAAAAAATCAGTTGAACTTATAAGAGGTGCAAAACAAGAGGGGCTAAATATCACGGCAGAAACGGCTCCGCATTATTTTACGTTTGAGGCACCAAAAATAAAAAGCGGAAGGTTTAAAATGAACCCGCCGTTAAGGACATCTGAGGATGTTGAGGCAATAAGAGAAGGATTAAAAGACGGGAGTATTGATATAATAGCAACCGATCATGCTCCGCATACTGATTTTGAAAAATTACAGCCTTATGAAAATTCACCGTTTGGGATTACAGGATTTGAAACGGCGTTTTCTTTGGGTATGACAAATCTTGTGTTAAACGGATATTTAACCTTAGAGGGATTGATTGATAAACTTGTTTATAACCCGCTTAAAATAATTGGTTTGAAGTTATATGGCTTTAATATTGGGGAAAAAGCAGAGTTTAATATTATTGATACGGATAAAAAATGGGTTGTTGAGGGCGCAAAGTTTAAGACAAAATCTAAGATAACTCCTTATGAGGGATTAGAGCTGACTGGAAAAGTTATCAAAACTGTTGTAGGGAATAAAATTTATGAATTATAAAACGGAGATAAATAATGAGTATTAATGAAAGAATTAAAGAGAAAATAGTATTAGCACTTGATGTTGATACAGAACAAGAAGCAAAAGCGCTTATAAAAGAGCTAAAGGGTTATGTCGGGGTATTCAAACTCGGTTTACAGTTTTATACATCAAACGGAAGTTCGGTTTTTGAATTCATAAAGGATGAGGGTGCAGAAGTATTCTTTGATGTTAAACTTCACGATATCCCTAATACCGTTAAAAAAGCATCTGAGAACATAATAAGAAAAGGAGTGGGATTTTTCAATTTACACGCAACAGGCGGCGCGGAAATGATGCGTCAAGCAAGAGAGGGTGCAGATAATGTTGCAAAAGAACTTGGACAAAAATCTCCGACAATACTTGCGGTCACTTTATTAACAAGTATTTCTCAGTCGGTACTAAACGAGGAATTAAAAATAAATTCAAATACAAAGGATTATGCACTAATGCTCGCTAAATTAGCAAAAAATAGCGGTATGAGCGGGGTAGTAGCGTCAGCACATGAAGCGGCTGATATTAAATCAGCCTGCGGCAGTGATTTTAAAGTTCTCTGCCCCGGTATCAGACCTCAGTGGTCGGTAGCAAATGAGCAAAAACGTATTGCAACACCTTCTTATGCAGTTTCACAAGGTGCTGATTACCTTGTAATCGGACGTGCAGTTACTGCCAGCTCCAATAAGGTTGATGCAATGAAAAAGATTTACGATGAAATAGAAAGTGTATTATAAATTCAGGGAAATTAATTATGTCAGAAAATAAAGCAAGATTATTACTTGATAATGGAATGATATTTGAAGGCAAATCTTTTGGAGCCGAAGGAACGGCATTTGGTGAAATTTGCTTTAATACCTCAATGACAGGTTATCAAGAAATCCTTACGGATCCGTCTTATGCCAAACAGGTCGTAGTAATGACTTATCCTGAAATCGGGAATTACGGGATTAATAAAGAGGATTTTGAAAGTTCAAAGGTTCAGGCGACAGGGTTTATTGTTAAAAACTACTGTGAAAATGAAAGTCATTACAAATCATATATCAAGTTAAAAGATTATCTTAAACAACAAAATATCGTTTCAATTTCCAATATTGATACCCGAAGACTTACGACAATAATAAGAGAAAGCGGGGCGATGAATTGTGCGGTAACAACAGAGGAAATAACAGACGAGATAAAAAATAAATTGAAACAGTTTTCAATGGATAAAGATATATCCAAACAGGTTTCAACAAAAAATGCAGAGAAAATACTTCCGCTAAAGGAAAAAGATTGCGGAATAAAAGTAGCATTAATTGATTGCGGAGTAAAAAAAGGAATAGTTGAGGCACTAAAGAACAGAGGATGTGAAATCATTGTATTTCCTGCAGATGTTAGTGCCAAAACAGTTCTTGAAAGCTCTGTAGATAGTGTTTTAATATCAAATGGTCCTGGAGACCCTCAAGATGCGGTTGATGCAATAGAAACAGCAAAAGGGTTAATCGGTAAAATTCCGATATACGGAATTTGCTTAGGGTATCAGATTTTGTGTATAGCACTTGGCGGTAAAACGTATAAGTTAAAATACGGTCATAGAGGTGGCAATCACCCTGTTATTAATAGGCAAACAGGAAAAGTAATTATGACTTCTCAAAACCACGGCTATGCAGTTGATGAAAAAACTTTGCCTGAAAACGTTGAAGTTACTTATGTAAATCTTAATGATGAAACATTAGAGGGTTTTTGTTGTAAATCACTAAAGATTGATGCTGTTCAATTTCACCCAGAGGCAGCCCCAGGGCCTTATGATGCGGGAGTGATTTTTGATATTTGGGTGTATGAGATGGTTGTAAACAAATACAAAGGTATAAAAAAATTAAAGCTGATATTTGATAAATTAATAAAATAAAAGAGGTTAGAAAAAGAAAATGCCAAGAAATAATAATATAAAAAAAGTGCTTGTAATAGGTTCAGGTCCTATAGTAATCGGTCAGGCAGCAGAATTTGATTATGCGGGAGTGCAGGCATGTCGGGCACTAAAAGAGGAAGGGATAAAAGTTGTTCTTGTAAACTCAAACCCTGCAACGATAATGACGGATGAAACAATAGCGGATAAAGTCTATATTGAGCCCTTAACCGTGGAAACATTTGAATATGTAATAAAGAAAGAGCGTCCCGACGGAATACTTGCAGGACTTGGCGGTCAGACAGGATTAAACTTGGCTTTGGAATTATATGAAGCAGGGATTTTGGATAAGTACGGAGTTGAGCTTCTTGGAACAAAAATAGATTCAATAAAGAAAGCTGAGGATAGAGAATTATTTAAAGAATTAATGCTTGATATAGGTGAACCTATTCCTGATAGCAAGACTGTTTCAACAATAGATGAGGCAAAAGATTTTGCAAACAAAACAGGGTTTCCGTTAATAATTCGTCCCGCATATACGCTTGGCGGTTCAGGCGGCGGTATTGCTTCTAATATGAAGGAGTTTGAAGAAATTGTATATAGCGGACTTTTAAGAAGCCCTATTACACAGGTCTTAATAGAAAAAAGTATTGCAGGGTACAAAGAAATTGAATATGAAGTTATCAGAGATTCTAATGATACTGCAATAATAATTTGTAACATGGAAAATATTGACCCGATTGGAATTCATACGGGTGATAGCTTCGTAGTTGCACCATCTCAGACATTAACCAATAAAGAATACCAGATGCTAAGAAGCTCAGCCTTGAAGATTATCAGGGCATTAAAGATAGAGGGTGGATGTAATGTTCAATATGCCCTAGACCCGACAAGCAATCAGTATTATGTAATCGAGGTTAACCCTCGTGTCAGCCGCTCATCAGCTCTGGCTTCAAAAGCGACAGGCTTTCCGATAGCAAAAGTTACTACGAAAGTAGCCATAGGTTACAGGCTGGATGAGATTAAGAACTCAATAACAAAGAAAACAGTAGCAGCGTTTGAGCCTGCACTGGATTATGTTGTAACAAAAATCCCCAAATGGCCGTTTGATAAGTTTGACTACGGCGACAGACTTCTGGGTACAAAAATGAAGGCTACAGGCGAAGTTATGGCGATTGGCAGAACTTTTGAAAGCTCGTTTAAAAAAGCTGTAACTTCTATTGAAGATAAAAATACGGGGCTTGTAAGAAGAAAGTATTCATCTTTTTCTGATGAAGAATTAAAGGCGCTGTTAACAATTCAAGATGACAGAAGAATTTTCAGGGTTGCGGAAGCACTTTCAAGAAATGTTTCTGTTGAAGAAATAAATTATATTACCAAAATTGATAAATGGTTTATTTATAAAATCAAAAATCTTGTAGATTTTGAACAAAGACTAAAATCCGAAGAACTAACAAAAGAGCTTTATATCGAAGCAAAAGAAAAGGGATTTTTAGATAGCGAAATTGCTGCAATATCAAAGAAACCATTATCTGAGATAGAAGAATTTAAAAAGATAAATGATATTAAAGCCGCATTTAAAATTGTTGATACCTGTGCAGCTGAATTTGAAGCGTTTACGCCATATTATTATTCAACTTATAACGAGTACGATGAAAACAAAATAAGCGATAAACAAAGTATAATAATTCTTGGTTCAGGTCCGATTAGAATAGGACAGGGAATAGAATTTGATTATTGCTCAGTGCATGCCGCTTGGGGTGTAAAAAATAACGGATATGAAGCAATAATAGTCAATTCTAACCCCGAAACCTTATCAACTGATTTTGATGTTGCGGATAAGCTATATTTTGAGCCGATGAATATCGAAAATATAATGAATATAATAGATAGTGAAAAACCTTACGGAGTTTTAGTACAATTTGGAGGACAAACCGCAATAAATCTTGCGGAAAAATTGGCTGATAAGGGTGTCAATTTACTTGGTACGTCAATAGAGTCAATAAATTTGGCAGAGGATAGAAAACAATTTGAAGCATTGTTAAAAGAGCTTGAGATTCCGCAACCTAAAGGCAGAGCTGTTCGCAAAGTAGAGGATGCAATAAAAACTTCTGAGGAGCTAGGGTTTCCACTACTTGTAAGACCTTCTTATGTAATAGGCGGGCGTGGTATGCAGGTTGTTTATAATACAGAGGAGTTGATTACATATTTCAATTCAGCCTTAAAGTTCTCAGATGAACATCCTGTGCTTATAGACCAATACATAGAAGGAAAAGAGGTAGAATTGGATGCGGTATCTGACGGTGAGAATGTTCTTATCCCCGGAATTACTGAGCATATAGAGCGTGCAGGGGTTCATAGCGGCGACAGTATTGCAATTTATCCTACACAAAAGGTTAAGGCAAGTATGATTAATACTCTTGTCGAATACACCGAAAAAATAGCCAAAGCCCTAAAAATAAAAGGCTTGATGAATATTCAGTTTGTATTGAAAGATGACGTAGCATACGTTATTGAGGTAAATCCAAGGGCATCAAGAACGGTTCCTATAATGAGCAAGGTAACAGGGATAAAGATGGTTGAGTTGGGGATAAGAGCAGCATTAGGTGAAACAATACCGCAGATGGGATATAAAACGGGTTTGTATGATAAAACCGACTTGGTATGTGTAAAAGTTCCCGTATTCTCGTTCCAAAAACTAAACAGAATAGACCCAGCTCTTGCTCCTGAAATGAAATCTACAGGCGAGGTATTGGGTGTGGATACTTCATTTGATAGAGCTTTAGTTAAAGGGTTTCTTGCTGCAGGCTATAAGTTTGACAGATTAAACGGTGATGTAATGCTCTCCTTGAATAATCATACAAAACCGCAGTGTGATGAAATAGCTAAAACTCTTGTAGAATTAGGTTTCAGAATTGTTGCGACTACAGGGACTCATAAATATCTTGAAGAAAGAGGAATTCCGTCTAAAGAGGTAGAAAACTTTGATATTCCAAAGATGCAAGCACATATGAAGAAAAAGCAGTTATGTTTTATAATAAACACTCCTTCAACAAATGCCAATGCTGCAAGGATTGGTTCTGAAAATAGAGGATTTATGATAAGGACAATAGCGGAAATGTATTCAACACCTTGCTTTACTTCGCTAGATACAGCAGGTGCGTATTTGAAAGCACTAAAATTCTACAACGCCTACCCAAATTTGAAATATGATGATATAACTGAATACAGGAAGGTATGTACTCTTGTATAAAAAAAATTTAGTATTATTAATCATAGTTATATTAATAGCGGGCTTAAATTCAATCTCTGTAGGGGCTGAAGAAAAAACAGAAAACAAAGCGCTTGATAATCAACCGCCTAATAGTATTGATATAGAAAAAATTATTCAATACTCATCAAATAGCAGCCTTGAGTATATGAGAAGGGGCTTATATTACGAGGAGAACAAAGATTATCAATCAGCCTTAGAGGATTATACAAAGGCAATAGAATTAGCCCCCGGACGCTCTGAACTGCTTATAAGACGTGCTGTTTGTTATGAGGAGTTAAAAGAATACAATCTTGCAATAAAAGATTTAACCGAAGTACTTGGCATGCGACCATATAGAGCAGAAATTTATGCTTCAAGAGGTAAAATTTATGCCAAGCTAAATGAAGATGATTTAGCCTTAAGAGATTTTGATAAGGCAGTTGAACTGGAGCCGCTTAAACCCGATTTTTATAACGATAGAGGGGATTTTTACAAAAGCCGCAATAAATCTGATTATGCCAAAAGAGACTACTCAGCGGCAGCGGAATTATACGCATATACAGCTCAGAACTTTAAACTTGCTAAACTGTGGCGTGATGCAATAAGAGAGTATGATAAAGCAATAGCGAAGAACCCTGATAAAGCGGAATTTAAAAAACAACGTCAGGAGTGCCAGAAAGAGCTCGAGGCAGAACTAAAGGCAGCAGAAGAGGAAGCCAAAAAAGCCGAAGAAGAAGCTAAGAAGAAGGCAAAAGAGAAAAAGCAAAACAAAATGCTGCCCAAAGAATCTCTTCAACGCTAACGGTTCTATAATTTATGCTCTTGAAAATACTTCGACATTAATATCATCAAAAGAATTCTCAAATAAACAAGCACAGCTTGCGACCATAGAAGCGTTGTCTGTACAGTATTTCATAATAGGTGCATAAACTCTGTAGCCTTCATCTTGAAGATTGAAAATTTTTCTTCTTATCTCACTGTTAGCTGCAACACCGCCAGCCAGAACAACAGTTTTATACCCCTTATCAACAAGAGCTTTTTTAACCTTCTTTAATAAAGTTTCACTTACGCATTCTTGGAAAGAGGCGCAAATGTCATTTACAGGAAGCTCTTGCCCATCAAAACTTTTAACCAACCTAAATACAGCGGTTTTAAGCCCGCTAAAGCTGAAATCATATTCTCCGACTTTAGCTTGCGGAAGTTGGAACGCTTTAGGATTTCCAATTTGAGCGAGTTTATCCAATTTCGGCCCTCCGGGATATGGGAGTCCTATAAGTCTTGCAACTTTGTCATAGGCTTCTCCTACAGCATCATCAATAGTTTCGCCTATAATCTCCATTTCGGAATAAGATTTTACTTCTATAATTTGAGTGTGTCCGCCTGATACAAGAAGTGCAATAAACGGCGGTTCTAAATCGGTATCAATAAAATTGGCGCTAATATGAGCGTGAAGGTGATTGATACCAATAAACGGTTTGTCATGAACTAAAGCTAAAGTTTTAACAGCGTTTAAACCAACAAGTAAACATCCTACAAGCCCAGGTCCTACAGTACCTGCGAAAGCGGTAATATCATCAGGCTTAAGCCCCGCTTGCTTGAAGGTTTCGTCTATAACGGAATTCACTGCATCCAAGTGTTCTCTTGCTGCAATTTCAGGAATAACACCGCCATAGATTTCGTGTGTTTTAATCTGAGAAGCAACAACGTTTGCAAGAACTTCTCTCCCGCCTTTTACAATTGCGCCTGCGGTTTCGTCACAACTTGATTCAATAGCCATCATGATTGAATTTTCATCAATCTTTACAGGTTTATTAGAAAATAATGTATTTTTTACTGTGTTCATAGTAGCATTATAATACAAACGATTAATCGGGCAAAGATATAAATATTAAAAAAGCATCCGACGAAAATAAAAATAGGTTAGAATTATGAAATTTTTAGATAAAGCAAAAATACGAATAATCTCAGGTAAAGGCGGAAACGGCATGGTAGCATGGCGCCGCGAAAAATATGTAGATAAAGGCGGTCCGGCAGGCGGAGATGGCGGTCGTGGCGGCGATGTTTATTTGGTAGCAGATGAACATATCTCAACATTAATGGATTTTAAACACAAATCAGTATATAAAGCGAAATCAGGAGAAAACGGCGGAATAAAAGGGATGCACGGAGCAGGTGCTGATGATTTGTATATAAAGGTTCCGCTTGGAACAGTTGTAAAAGATGTAAAAACAGGAAATATAATAGGTGATTTAACCGAACATGGTCAAACAATGCTTGCAGCAAAAGGCGGCAGGGGTGGACGCGGAAACGCAAGATTTGCCACAGCAAACAGAAAAGCACCTCAATTCTGTGAACCCGGAGAACCTGGGATTGAAAGAGTTTTAGAATTAGAGCTTAAACTTATAGCTGATGTCGGCTTGCTTGGTATGCCAAATGCCGGAAAATCTACTTTTATAAGTGCCGTAAGTTCTGCTAAACCCAAAATCGCTGATTATCCGTTTACAACATTAATTCCAAATTTGGGTGTTGTAAAAAAATCAGACGGTGATGCTTATGTAATAGCAGATATCCCTGGGCTTATAGAAGGCGCAAGCGAAGGTGTAGGGCTTGGTCATGAGTTTCTAAGACACGTTGAAAGATGCAGATTTTTACTCCACATTGTTGATATGACAGCGCAGAATCCGATTGAAAATTACAAAATAATCAACAATGAGCTTGCTAAACACTCTGATAGGCTTAAAAATCTTTATCAAATTGTTGTGCTTAATAAATCCGATGCAGTTCTTCCTGAGGTTAGAGAATACTTGCTTAACGAGTTTAAAGCACTGGCAAAAGATGTATTTGTAATATCTGCCGTTACAAGAGAAAATCTCACTGAATTACTCCACTTTATTGATGCAAAACTCGATGAAATGCCAAAACCTGAGTTTGATATAGAAGTTGAAGAAGATACAGGCGCTTACGATAACGATGACAGTAATTTTGAAGTAACAAAATTTGCTAAAGACGGATTTATTGTAACGGGCGGTAAAATTAACCGTCTTGCAGGTGTAACAGATGCAAGAAATACCGAACAGGTTGTAAGATTGCAAAATATCCTAACTTCTATGGGAGTATTTGAAGAACTCAAGAAAAAAGGGATTAAGAATGGGGATACGATAATAATCGGACATCTTGAACTTGTTCACTATGATGATGAACTCTGGAATGAGGAATAAATCCACTTACTTTGAGTCTGTTTTGATTAGGTAAATTTGATGTCTATCCCTTATTTACCCTTCAGATTCAAAATTTGATAAAAATTCTGCTGGGGTTTTGCCAAACTCTTTTGCTATTTTTATTAATACATTTAATTTTATATCTTGTTTTAAATTCTCAATTCTTGATAGAATTGCGGAATCAACATCAGAACGTAATGCAAATTCGTTTAATGTTATATTCTGTTTTATTCTTTCTGCTCTTATGTATTTACCTAATTCCGAATAATTCATATTCTTATTATGAATAAGGTTATAAAAAATATCATTGATATTTCTCAATATTATGTTGAATTATTGCATTTTTGCAACAATTTATGGTAATATAGTATTGAGAATTCACAATAAAATATTATACAAACACACAGAGGAAAATTATGATAAAAGATGAAAAAGCTTATATATTAGATGAGGTTCAAAAGATTGTAATAGAATCTTCATATGTAAAACATTTGGCTAAAATATTAGAGAGTATATTAAACAATGGGGATGAAAATATTAGTGCTACAAGTATAGCAACCTTATCGGGGGTACTAACACGAACAGCTTGTGCAACATCAAATAAAATAAATAAACTTAGTTTGCGACTAGAGAAGTCATTAGATTAAATATTTTTAATGGGTGGAATACTTTCCACCCACTAAGTTTAGTACTTTTAGTTCTAAAATCTTCCCCAAAAGATTTTTTAATTATTTTTCTAAAAATTCAACTTTGCCTGTTTCAATGCTGTAGTATGCAGGAACAATCTTAACATCGTGCTCCTTCATATATTTCACAAGTTCCGAATCCTCTGTTAAAAGTTCTTCAATATCTTGTTGAACATGTTCTTTTACGACATTATCAGAGTTAATCTCTAAATTGTCCTTTTTACATTTTTCAATAGCAGGTTGAATAGAATCTTCTAATGCTTTAATATACTTAGTTTCAGACTTTCCTGAAAGTGTAGCGGCAATAGCCCCGCAATCTTGGTGTCCCATAATTACAATAAGTTTTACCCCACAATGCATTACAGCGTATTCTATACTTCCTATAACGTGGTCATTAAGTACATTTCCTGCATTTCTGATTTCAAAAATATCTCCCAAGCCTTGGTCAAAAATAAGCTCTAACGGTACTCTTGAATCAGAACAAGATAAGATTACAACAAAAGGATGTTGGCCTTTTCTCATTTCTTCTCTGCGTTTCTTGTTTTCATCAGGATGTTTTACCTTCAATGATGTAAAACGTTCATTCCCTGCTTTTAACTTAGCAAGTGCTTCATCTGCCGGTATTCCTTTAACTTCTGATGCTTGAGTTTTTATTCCCATTATTGCTAATAACATTAATAATATTGCTAGTTTTTTCATATCTTCTCTCCTTCATAATTAATCTAGTCCAAAGAAATCTTTTGTTCAAGTTAATATCCTAATTTTTTTATTTCCTCAATAACTTTTATAAGTTTGCTATAAAAGCTATCGTAATCTTCATTATTTTCAATAATATAATCCCAATCCTTTATATCATCAAGTCCTGTTTCTGTAATATCATTCTCTCCGACTAATTGTCCTCTTTTAGCTCTAACCTCTCTTGAGGCTTCAATTCTTATAGCTAGAGCGTTTGCTGTCTTAAAAACTTCGTATTCGTGAGGAACCCTAACATCCGTAACAATTATTTTCCCATCTTGTTCAATAATTTTCTTAAGCCAATAATCAGGTGATTGTTCTCTCCCCCAATTTCCAAGCTCTATAAGTCCTTGCCTGTACTGTGATTTATTTTTTTCAATCTCATCATAAGAAAGATTATGAAGTCTGCCATACTCAAGTTTTATAATATCTCCCATTGCACAGCGTCTATATCCCTCTAATTTCTCAAGGAAAACTTTCCCAGCTGTGTCTTTTCCTGAATACTGCTTGCCAGAGAAAAATATAATCTTATCTGCCATATAATGAAACCTCATTTAAAATTTAAAAAAGCGGAACGCAACGCATTCCGCTTTTTAGTAATATAAATAAATTATTAAACCTCTTTAAATAACAATGTAGCATTGTGTCCGCCAAACCCGAATGAGTTTGAAAGAGCAGCATGTACAGGAGTTTTTAAAGGTTTGTTAGCAACATAGTTAAGATTAGCAACATGCTCATCAAGATTTTCAAGGTTGATAGTAGGCGGAATAACATTGTCAGTAATTGATTTAACACAAACAATACTTTCAACCGCTCCTGTTGCTCCTAACATATGTCCGTGCATACTCTTAGTAGAAGATATGAACAGATTTTTGTTGTGTTCTTTATCTCCAAAAACTCTTTCAACGGCAAGCGATTCTGCAACGTCGCCTAAGCCTGTTGAAGTTCCGTGAGTGTTAATATATTGAACATCTTCCGGTTTTAACCCTGCATCAGCAAGAGCAAATTCCATAGACTTAGTAGCGCCTTTACCTTCAGGACAAGGTGCAACCATATCATATGCATCAGCAGATTGACCATAACCTACGATTTCAGCATAAATCTTAGCGCCACGTTTTTTAGCTGCTTCATATTCTTCAAGAACTAAAACCCCGGCACCTTCCGCCATAACAAAGCCATCTCTGTCTTTATCGTAAGGTCTGCTTGCTTTTGCCGGTTCGTCATTTCTTTTTGATAATGTTCTTGCAGCCGTGAATGCTCCGATACCAACATCACAAATAGTAGCTTCGCAACCGCCTGCAATCATACAGTCTGCATCACCATACTGAATAGCACGGAATGCATCACCAACAGAATGTGAACCTGTTGCACAAGCTGATACTACAGCTTTATTAACACCTTTAAATCCATATTTCATAGAAATTCTGCCGGATGGCATATCTACTATTAACATTGGAATTGTAAATGGCGAACACTTTGTAGGTCCTTTTTCAATGATATCTTTATGACTTTTTTCAAAAGTCTTAAACCCACCGGCTGCCGCACTTACAATAACACCGATTCTATATGGATCATAATTATTATTATCTACTAAACCTGCATCACGGATAGCCTCATCAGCTGCTACTACAGCAAACTGTGTAAATCTATCCATTCTCTTAGCCTCTTTGGCATCTAAATATTTTTCCGGCTCAAAATTCTTAATTTCACCTGAGATTTTTACTGTGTGACGTTCAGTATCCATTGCTTCTGTTAAGCTAATACCAGAAACGCCATCAAGCATATTCTTCCAAAATTCATTTACGCCTATCCCACAAGGAGTAACAGCTCCCATCCCGGTTATTACAACTCTGCGTTTTGTCATGTTCTCTTTTCCTTTAATAAATAGAGGGCAAAAAATTAAGTTATTTAATTTTTCACCCTCATAAAATTTGTTTATCCTATAAAGGACTATGAGTGTGCTTCGATGTAGTTAACTGCATCTTGAACTGTTTGAATTTTTTCAGCTTCTTCATCAGGGATTTCGCAACCGAATTCTGCTTCAAATGCCATTACTAATTCAACAGTATCTAAAGAATCTGCACCTAAATCAGCTGTGAAGCTTGCTTCAGGAGTTACTAAGCTTTCATCTACGCTTAATTGATCAACTACAACTTTTTTTACTTTTTCTAATGTACTCATTTTTAATTCCTCTTATTATCTGTGTAATCCACTGTCACATAAAATTATACTATTTAAAGATATTTTTGCAACATAGTATCAAAATTGTTACAGTTTGTTAAAAACCTGTGCAAAGCTGGTTTTTATAGCATCAAACCGCCTGCAACTTCGATAGCTTGACCTGTTACATAGTCAGTATCTAGTGCTAAGAATTTAACTACTTTTGCTATATCTTCAGGAGTTCCTAGTCTTTTCATCGGTATAGCTTTTAAGTATTCGTCAATATTAGCTAAGTCGTGAGTCATTGCTGTTTGGATAAATCCTGGGCATACTGCGTTTACTCTTATGTTTCTTGAACCAAATTCTTTAGCTAATGTTTGGGTTAAACCGATAAGACCTGCTTTTGATGCTGAGTAATTTGCTTGACCAGCATTACCGTGACGGCCTACTATACTTGACATATTGATGATTGAACCTTGACGTGCTTTCATCATATATTTAATTACGGCGTGGGTTACACAGTATGCACTTGTTAAGTTAATTTTAATAACTCTTTCCCATTGTTCCATATCCATTCTTACAAATAAGCCGTCTTTTGTGATTCCTGCGTTATTTAAAAGAATATCGATTCTGCCGTGTTCTGCAATCATTTTATCTACGTTTTCTTGAACTGCTTCATTGTTTGAAACGTCAAAGCTGTAGAAATATGCGTTTGCTCCGCAAGCCTTTATTTCATCTAAAGCCGGTTGAGCTTTTTCTGCATCACATATATCATTGATAATGATATCACAGCCTGCTTTTGCTAATTCTAATGCACAAGCTAAACCTATTCCTCTTGATCCGCCTGTAATTAATGCAATTTTTCTTTCACTCATTATTTTTCTCCTTATTTTATTTCTATTATGCTTCACACAGTAGTTCATCTTTTAGTGTTGAAATAGCTGCTTCAAGTGATGCTTTATCATAGATGTTTAATACTTTTACTTCTGGTGCTATCTTTTTAACAAGTCCGGCAAGAACCTTTCCCGGTCCGATTTCTATAAAGATTTCTACACCATTTGATACCATATTTTGAACTGATTGTGTCCAATATACTGATGAATAAATTTGTTTTGGCATCTTTTCTCTAAAATCAGATGATGATGTGGTCATTTCTCCATCAACGTTCGTTACTACTGGGACACTTGCATCATTCAATGAAAACTCTTTTAAATATTCGGCAAATTCTTTTCCTGCGCCTTCCATAAATTTGGAGTGGAAAGCTCCTGATACAGCCAATGGAACAAATCTTCTTGCTCCTTTTTCAAGAAGTAATTCGCCTGCTTTTTGTACTGCTGCACTATCACCTGTGATTACTACTTGTGCAGGTGAGTTGTAGTTTGCAACATCTACATAACCGATTGAAGATGCTTCTTTTAATGCTTCCTCAATTGAACCTTCCGGAGCGTTTAAAACTGCTCCCATCGCACCACCTTTGGTTGCCCCCATCAAATCTGCTCTTTTTTGGATGAGCTTCATTGTTGTTTCTAAATCCATTACACCAGCTGCATACATTGCACAGTATTCGCCTAAACTGTGACCTGCTGTGTATGATGGCTGAATATCCATTTCTGATTTCAGACTTTCTAATGCAGCAATAGATGTTGCTACAATCGCAGGTTGGGTATTTACTGTTTGTTTTAAATCATCTTCACTCCCTGCAAAGCATATTGATGAGATACTTCTGCCTAACACTTTATCAGCTGTATTGTAAACATTTTTAGCTGCATCGTAGTTATCATATAAATCTTTTCCCATTCCGATTGACTGTGCGCCTTGTCCAGGAAAAAGAAATGCTACTTTCTTTGACATTTTTATACTCCCTTTTGTTTTATTTTTTAGAGTGTTACTCTAAATTTCTTAGCAAATACCTTCTCTTAATCTAACGATAGCTGCACCCCAGGTCATACCTGCTCCAAATCCGCATAGTATCGCTGTAGAACCTAATTTGATTTTTCCGTTTTCTACACCTTCTGCTAATGCTATTGGTATTGATGCGGCTGAGGTGTTTCCATAGTATTGAATATTTGAAATAACCTTGCTGTCATCATATCCTAAACGGCTTTGGATAGCTTCTATTATTCTTTGATTTGCTTGGTGCGGAATTAGATAATCAACTTCTTCCGGCTTCATTTTTGCTTCTTCAAGACATTTTTCAATGTATTTGGGAAGAATCGTAACAACGAATTTATAAACTTCTCTACCGTTCATTTTGATATGGCAATCTTTTTCATCTGCTTGTTCTACTAGCGGACAAGTTTTTCCGGGCATATCCATATAAATATACTCACCGATTGAGCCATCTGCTCTTATATCTAATGATAGGATGTCATCAATTCCGTCTTCTGCTTGAGTTACTACAACTGCTCCTGCTCCGTCTCCAAATAATATTGAGGTTGAACGATCTGTCCAATCTACTAATTTAGAATTGTTATCGGTTGCTACTATTAAAATGTTTTTATATAAACCAGTACCTATTAATCCTCTTGCAATTTGCAATCCGTAAATCAAGCCTGTACAAGCTGCTGTTATATCAAATGCTGGTACATAGTTTGGTATACCTAATTTTGCTTGGATATGGCATGCTATTGCCGGATATAATTGTGGTGGTGCAGATGATGCTGCAAGTACTAAGTCGATATCTTCTACTTTTATTCCGGATTTTTCTATTGCATTTTTTGCTGCTTCAAATCCTAAATCTATAGCTGTTTCGTTACCTGAAACAACACGTCTTTCTTTTATACCTGTTCTTGTGTATATCCACTCGTCAGAGGTTTCATATAATTGTGTTAAATCATCATTTGTTACTACCGCTTTTGGTAATCCGTATCCTACTCCTGCTATTCTTAATGGAATTCTATTCTCTGCCATCTCTACTCCCTCTGGTATTTTCTGGTCTGTTTTATCTTTTATACTACTGATTCTGCAATCTGTTTGTTTACACCGTTTACTACTGCTTCTTTTGCTACTCTTACGGCATTCTTGATTGCATACGCTTTACTTCTTCCGTGTGAGATTACTGTTATTCCTTTTACCCCTAACAATAACGCTCCGCCAAATTCTTCATAATTTATTTTGGTATAAATTCTCTTCATAAACGGTTTCGCCAATAAACCGATTATCATACCGATTAAATCTGATTTGAATTGAGCTTTTAACATTCTAAATAACATTGAAGATGTTCCTTCGGTTATTTTTAATGCAACGTTACCTACAAATCCGTCGCATACTACAACATCACATAAGTTTAAGAATATCTCTCTACCTTCAATGTTTCCTACAAAATTAAATTTGTCTTGTTCTTCTTCTAAAAGTTTGTATGTATGTTGAGCAAGTTCATTACCTTTCCCTGCTTCTTCTCCGATGTTAAGAACTCCGACTCTCGGATTTTCTATCCCTAGTACGTTCTTTGAGAAGGTCTGACCCATAATCGCAAATTGTCTTAACATTTCAGGCGTACAATTGCTGTTTGCACCACCGTCAATAACTACTATAGGTTTTTTCATTGTCGGAAGTGTTACCGCAATTGCAGGACGGTCTATTCCTTGAATTCTGCCTAAACCAAACAAACTTGCCGCCATTGCTGCACCGGTAGAACCCGCAGCAACTAGGGCGTCTGAACTCCCTGTTGCTACAGAATTTACCGCTAATACTATTGAGGATTTTTTCTTCTTACGAATAGCTTGCCCTGGGGCTTCGCCCATCTCGATCACTTCTGATGCGTGGGTTATTTTTATATCAAGTGATTTTACATCCACTCGAACTCTGCGTTTTCTGCTTGCCCTTCCACATTCGGATAAAAATCCTTCTCGTGATATCTGTTCAAGTACTTGTTCTATTCTGTCTTGATTTCCTACAAGCTCTAACGCTACACCATACTCCTGTGCCGCCCATACTGCGCCGGCTATTACTTCATACGGTGCATAATCCCCACCCATTGCATCGATAGCTATTCTTGTCATCTTTTCCTCTTATTATAACTATTCTTCAGTTTTTTCTTCTTCTTTTGCTTCTGCAACTTCTGCTACTTCTTCTGTTTTTGCTTCTTCTGTTGCTTCTGCTTTTACTTCTTCAACTTTTGATTCTTCTGCTTTCTTTGATTTTGAAGATTTTTTTGCAGGTTTTACTGCTTCTGCTTCTTCAGCATATCCTGCTGCTTTTATGCTTACTACTTTACCTTTGTATTGACCACAAGACATACATACTGTGTGTGCTAATACGGTTGCTCCGCAATTGGGACATTTTGCTGTTTCCGGCTTTGTTGCCTTCCAGTTTGATCTTCTTTTACCTTGAGCACTGTGCCCGGTTCTTTTCTTTGGTACTGCCATTTTTCTATACCTTTCTTTCTTTTGCTGTTTCTACTTCGACTGCTTGTCTTTTATTTCTATATTCTTAAATATTTCTAGTCTTTCATCCTCCGGCTGATATTCCTCATCCGTTACAAAAAGACCTTCATTACAATTTATACCACAAACTTTTTTATTTGGTAAAGATAATATTACAGATTGATACAATAAGTCATAAACATCTATCTCATCTGCTCCGTTTAAATCCGTTACAAATTCGCCGTTCCTTAACTCTACTTCGTTTCCGTATTCGCCAAATAATGTCGTTTTGGCATATGTTTCGTCTATATCAAAATCAAGTTTTTCCTTGTATGGAGTTAAACATACATCACATTCAACATCTATTTCCCCATTTACATGACCGCTTACTTCGATAAAGTCTCCCAAAGACTTGAAGGTTAAGGAACTATCTACCTTCGCAGATAATTCCTTAATCTCAAATGCAAAATGTTGTTTGAGAATTTTTCCTTCTTCTTTTTCTATGTCTTTAATTTTTACACTATACATATGGTTCCTCTTGAAGTATCAAGCCGGATATTTGTGTTGATACAAAACATAGTTTTTTAACAGGGCCTATAGGCTCTTTTTCTACCAAAACAGGATTTGGTGATTTCATTAGTTGCTTTAATTCTGCATATACTGCTTGAGGATTTTCAAAATACAACACTATAGGCGTTGCTGATCCTTTCAAAAACAATACCAATGCTGTTCTGGTTTGTACCGGTTGACCTTGTTGCGGTTGTTGTGGTGGCGGAAATTGTTGTGCCATCTGATACTCCTTTTTTTATACGCTTACTTTCATTGTATTTGATATGATTTCATTGAAACTTTCGGCTGCTAAACTTGCGCCACCAACTAATGCTCCGTCTATATCTGATTTTGACATTTGTTCTTCGATTGTTGATGGTTTTACAGAGCCGCCGTATAAGATTCTGATTGAAGCTGCTGCTTCTGAACCTGATACTTCTTTTACTACGTTTCTTATCATTCCGATTACTCTGTTTGCTTCATCTGCATCACAAGTTTTACCTGTTCCGATTGCCCAGATTGGTTCGTATGCGATTACTGATTTTGCTACATCTTCTGATGAAATTCCGTCTAATGCAGCTTTGATTTGTGATGAAATGTGTTCATCCGTTATACCTGCTTCTCTTTGTTCTAATGTTTCACCACAGCAGATGATTGGGATTAAGCCACCTGCTAAAATTGCTTTTGCTTTTAAGTTAATCATTTCATCTGTTTCTGAAAAATATTGTCTTCTTTCTGAGTGACCGATTATTACATATTCACAGCCCGCATCTTTTACCATTTCTACTGATACTTCACCTGTGTATGCGCCGGATGATTTCCAATGGCAGTTTTGTGCTGCTATTGCTACTTTTTCACATCCGCAACCGCAATTGTGTTTGCAGCTTGCAACCGCTGGTATTGATAAAAATGTTGGAGCTACTACTATTGTTGGTAATTGTGATTCTGAAAAATTCTTCGCAAAGGTCTTTATTCCGTTGAATAATTCCTTGCCTTCTTCTTGTAATAAGTTCATTTTCCAGTTACCTGCTATAATCGGTTTTCTTGACATGATATTTTCTCCTTTTATTTTTTTGCTTTACCGCTTGATTTTAAATCAAAAAAAATACACAATCAAGTAGGCGCCTATCTTAGTGCAAATAATTATTTCCGCCAATTATAATTCTATATTTTTTTTATATCCTTTGTAAATTTTTATTAAGTGAATTCTATCTTTATCAATTTTTTTTCTTGAGCATTGTTCATGTTTTTGTCGTGGAGGCTCTATGAATTACAATTTTAATAATTATAATCAGCCAAATTTTGGGGCTATTAAAATAATTAAATGCTCTGATCAAGAGTATTTTAAAATTATGGAAAAATACGGTGAAAATTTAGCAAAAAATTCGTATATCCTGTTTAAAAATCGGTCAATTAATGATTGTAATACTTTTTCTCATATTAAAGAATTAATTAAAAAGAAAGGCTATTCTCCTGATTGGTTAGCTCATAATTGCAACTATAATGGAATTGAACTTCCTAATGTTGATGTGCAGCCTTTGTTTGAGTTCTCGGATACTGATATTATTAAGTTAGCTTTATTTCAGGTAAAAAGTATTTTTAGGGGAATTTTATTTGGAGTTAAAAAATCTGAAAATTTTCAAGAAACTCCTGAACATTTAAAATCTATAAAAGCTCTTAATGATTTTGCAAACTATAACTATCAAAGATTTTTGAAGTTTATTACTAAAAACAACGCTCAAGAAGTTTCACTGGATGAGTATCTTAAAGAACTTGCTCAAAAATTTGGAAAATAAATATTAAAAACAGGGATTAATGAAAATTAATCCCTGTTTTTTTATTACTTACTTTTTTTATTCCTTTTCAAGAAGTTCGTTTGCAAGAGGTGATTCCACTTTACCGTTTAGTGTTTTAGATACTTCTCTTAATTTTGTTGCAACTGTTTCCATCTCATCTGTCCATACAAAATTATCTAATACATATTTTTCGCCTTTATTGAAATCCGCATCAATTTGTATTCTTACTATTTCTTCAAGCATTTTTTGTGCTGTTGGCACCATTTTATCAATGTTAACAGTCAAAATTCCGTCTTTTGAAATTTCAATTGCTCCATTCTTTAGAAAATAATAATTTTGCATTACTGTTCTTACTCTATGAGCTTGGCTGAGTACAGGCTTTGATTTTAAAAGGTTATCTGCTGCAAAGGTTACTATAATCTGTTCTCTTTGCTCCGGAGTATATAAACCCTTTTCTGTTAAGATATCAAGCATTGCAAGTGATACCATATCAGCTTTATTTTCTTCAATTATTGATTGGTATTTCCCAAGTGCTTCTCTGTTTTTGTTTGGTCCGAGTGAATGCCCGTTTTCGTGACCGACTGTAAACCAATGGTCTGCTTCGTCGTTATAATATTTGTGCTGTTCTTTATTTAGCACTGCGTCAAGTCGTTTTTGAAGTTTTTGTTTTGCATCTTCGCTTGTTATCATTCTTATTTGTCTATGGTAAACGTTTCTTCTGCCACCGCCTATTGTTAATGACAGTTTATCATCATTTGGTAGGTTTTCGGCTAAGGTTATTCCGCCTCTAAATTCTCCTACATCGCCGGTTACCGCTACTAGGTCTACGTCTACCATCGTTTGTTTAGAATCCTTATCAGGTGAAATATTTTGTTCATATTCATTATTAAAAGGCATATTTTGTGCCATTATTGGTAAGTATTCTTTTACTTTTAATATCGCATCTGTTCCTTTTTTATTCACTATACCGACTCTGCCGCCCAGCATATCTTTTGATACCGGCTTGATATCATATTTTGATAACAGTTCCATTAACTCTTTATTTTCTATAACTGTTTGAGTCATTTCATCTGAATAATTTTCTCTTGTTATTGTAAATTCTAATGGTGTATCTTGAAGTGTCGCCCATTTTTTGTCGGCTTGGGCATCCAACATTGGATCTGCTGTTCTTAGCGCCGCACTTTGCAGAGTTAAGTATTCGTTAAAGTCCTTATTCGTTGATAATTTTGCTGCTCGGTCTAACTCTGCTGCCATTAATTCAAATTCATCTTTGTATTTATCTATATAATCCGTTGCTTTTAAAATATCTCCGTCACGCTCTACAACACTGCGTTGGTTCAAGATTTTACGAACTTCGTCTATCTTTCCTGCTTCAATCATTTTCTTTATTATTGAATGGAATTCTTCTACGCTTAAGTCTTCTGGATATAATCCTTTGCCCAGTTTTTCTTCTACACCTTTTGCAAGACTAATTTTGTTTGACTCGCAGTCTATTGCACAGACTCCCTTTTGCGCCTCAAATAAAATCCTTGTTAGCTTTGCTTCTTCATTATCTTTTGCTATTTCTCTGTTTAAATATTCTCTAAAGGCTAAGTTATGATGATTGTCCAGTTTTAAATTTATTTCTTCTAAAATATATGCTGCCTTAACAAGATGTTTTAATGCTTTTTTATCTCTTTCATCAAGTGATTTATACTCTTCTGAGTCTGATGAAAGCATTTTTTTTGTTGTCATGTATTCCTTATTTACACGTTTTGATAACTCATCATGACTTAAATTTAATTCGTAATCTTTTTGATAATTAACCATTGTTTTATTTAACTCACTCATTTTATTAAGCTCCTCTGTTAGATGTTCATAATTGTTATTTATATTTGAATTCTCTTGTTTTTCTGAATATGTTTTATTTCTGTTAAATTCCGGTATTAAATTGGGATTTGTTTTTTTTATAGGGTCGAGTTCCATCTGTTTTCTCCTGCCTTTTTCTTATTATATCTTATTTCTATGAAATGTACAGGTAATCGTATGATAAAAAGTTTTTTTACTAACTAAAACCCTAAAATCTGACAGAATAAAAAGTCAATTTTAGGGTTTTAGTTAATTTCACTTACTGTTATTTCTTATTCGTATACTTGTTCGTGATCAAGATCGTCGGGACTTTCATCGTCTTCACGATCTGCTCCGTGGTTAGGGTCATTTGGAGCATCAGGATCGTTATCATCGTATTGGTTGTCATATCCACCTTCTCCACCAGGATAAGGATTTGGATCCGGCTCTGGGGTCGGTTCCGGTTCTGGAGTTGGAGTCGGCTCTGGGGTCGGTTCCGGTTCTGGTGTTGGTTCAGGATCTGGAGTTGGTTCCGGCTCTGGTGTCGGAGTCGGCTCTGGTGTTGGTTCAGGATCAGGTGTTGGAGTCGGCTCTGGGGTCGGTTCCGGTTCTGGAGTTGGAGTCGGCTCTGGTGTTGGAGTTGGCTCTGGTGTTGGAGTTGGCTCTGGTGTTGGAGTTGGCTCTGGGGTCGGAGTCGGCTCTGGTGTTGGAGTCGGCTCTGGAGTCGGTTCTGGGTCAGGATTGTCTGGAGTTGGGTCTATCCAAGGTAAATCCGGTTTCGGATATGGGTTAGGCGGAGATGGGGGCACCGGATTCGGTGGCATTGGAATAATTGGATTATCTATTGTCGGTATATCATCCTCTTTAGGCGCCGGTGATCCATTTCCCGCATTGGATGCCAATATTAAATTACCTTTTCTATTTAAAAGAAAATTATAAATATCTTGTCCTTCAAGGTTTGGAGCAATATTACCATTTACATCAATCAATAATTCGGCTACATAATTGTCGTCACCTTCTCTTGCTACTAAACTATATGCTGTTCCATCTCGCATTATTGATGCGCCATTTACTGTTCCTGCATATATCTTATTAGTTAAAGCAGTATTAACGTCATTTAGGGATATAATTTCCTCTAAATGATTATTAAGCATTGCTTCGTGAACTACGCCTTCAATGTTCATTACTGCTTTGTCGCGTTTTGCTGTGAATTCTTCGCTCATATCTCTCGTTCTAAGTGTATTAATTGCTACTACACTTAATACACCTATTAGGGCTAATGAGATGAGTATTTCTACTAATGTAAATCCATTCTGTCGTTTCATTTTCACCTCTCTTTATAGTTTTTGTGGATATTAATTATATGGGCTATTTTTTTATTTTTGTAACATGTATTTCTATTTTTGTTACATTTCGTAAAATTTATATCAATTTTTTTTATTTCCTTGTTTTAGTTTGGTATGGTTGTAATGATATCAAAATCAGTTAAGCTCCCTTATAATTTAGCTAAAGGAAGTGAGAAAAACAGATTTGAGCAGGCTGCAAATCTCAATATGCAGTTATTTAAAAGTATTAAAAACAAGTTTTCTAACAGCGAAATTAGTTTTTATACATTAGAGGAGTATATTAAAAAATCTCTTCCTGAAGAAATTAATATAGAGATCTTTGAAAATTTCTTTGCTACTGCCCAAAATCCTGCTAAAACTAATATTTGTATTGATGAAACTTCATTCGGGAAAGTTTGTTCCGGATTTAGAGTTTTTTTACCTACTAAAAAAGATTATTCAGAGATGCTGGATGGTTCCGATACTTATATTGCATTCCATGAATTCAGACATTTTTTTGACCAGATTTGTAATCCCAAAATTACTCAAAGAATGTTAGCTCTCCAAAATAAGTATATGAAAAAATTACCTGATGTGATTGATTTCTTCTATAAAAATATTTATACAAGTCAGAAATTCGATAAGAATAATCTAAACATGGTTTTACAAGAATTTTCGAGAAAATATTCCAATAGTGAAAATATAGATTTTTTACAATTTTTTAGGTACATAATTAAAACTGAACAAAATGCTTTTGGTGATGGTTATAGATTCCAAACACTCATGAATAAAATGTTATCACTACAAAATGATAATTTATTATCGGCAAAAGCGTATAACTTTTCTTCAAAAATCCGCATATTGGAAAAAAATTTGTCTGAGCAACTGTGTTTGGCAAGAAAAAATTTAAAATGACAGATTACCCACCTGTATTGCCTGATTGTTTATTGTAATTTGATTTATGATTATATTTAATAGTCGTAAAAGAAAGGAGCTTTTATGACAGAAGAAAAACAACATACTTTTAAACATGCGGTAATTACTTTTATCGCGGCACTATTGGGTGGCTTTTTAGCATTCTATGTGGTTATGGATATTACTTTAGCCAGAATGTTTGACCCGATGGCTGGCATGAAAAGAGCTGAAAAAATGTTTAAAAAACAGGCACGTGAAATGCAAAGAATTGATAATGATGTGTTTATGCCTACAAGAATTCCGCTTCACCACTCTATTATTAATATGGTTAAAGAAGATAATGCCTATGTTTTCATTATTGATTTAAAACAGCTTAATAATAATGAAAAAAATGTTGATGTAACTATTAACGATGATATGGTGAATATCAAAGGTGTGATGGATAAGTCCGAAAAACATAAAGATATGATTGTTGAATTTTCGCAGACATTTGCATTAGGAGCTGAAATTAATAAAGATAAGGTTACCAAAGAACGTAAGGGAGATAAATATATAATTACTGTTCCTCTAGAAATAAAGGAATAATAAATTTACACTAAATGAGGGCTTAGATTTATTAATCTAAGCCCTCATTTTTAGTTATGTATCGCTATAGAAAATACTTTTACCGTGCGAATCAAGTCCTCCGCTTGGGTGGAGTCCGTTCTGTTTTGCATAATTATTTATTTTATTTAACCAATACTCACTTTTGCCTACTTCTCCAAAATAGTGATAATAAAGTTCTACAAATAGTGCTTTATCTCCACCTTCTTCTTTAAATTTTTTGAAAAAATTGTTTAGTGATGGTATGCTTTCTTCAGGATATTTAAGGGCTCTACCCAAGTTTATCAGTCCGGGGTGTGCTATTCCCATATAACCATAAGGCTGCTCCTTCATTATTTGTATAATTTCTTTCATATCTATGTATGCAGGCTGTAATTCTAATTTGGGGCTTTCATTCTTAGATATGGTATTTATTTTTTCAAAAACTGATTTTAGTTCTGTTGGCATTTGCATTTTGCCTACAGCTTCTTCCTCTTTTATTCCGAGTAATTCTGAAATGTATTTACACAGTGTTTCATAATAAATTTCCCAGTGTGGTTGTTGTGAAAATTCAAAACCATTCATATATTTTTCTTTGTTTTGAATATAGTTTATTGTTTTAGGGTCAATGCCTTTTTCTTTTAAAAGTCTTTGAATTTCTTGGTTTTGTTCAAATAATTCCGAAAATATCGTTCGAAACTGAATATAATCTTTTGTTAAATTATTTACGTGTAAAATTCCCTTTTCTAAAGGGGCACATAATAAGCCTGCATCTTCATAGCTTAGCTTCTGAGCACTTTGAGGGTAGTTTGTTTTAAGTTCATTAGCTGATTTTTGGATAATATCTTTTATCAAAGCTATTCTTGCTTGTTTTTTAGAATCAAGAAATTCATTGAGTTTTTTATCAAAAGGGTTAATACCGTGCAGTAACATGTGTATCGAAATGGGAGATTTTAATTCCCTTTCTATTAATTGGCTTTCTACACTTAGTTCACATCCCAATACTACCCTTAGATTTCTATATTTTAACGGATCTGAATTAATGATTTTTACTGCTTCTTTACAACCTTCTAATGTATCATGATCGGTTATTGCTATAGTAAAAGGTGCATGAGGTGCTTTTAAGTCTGGAGTTTTGCTTGTTGTTCGAACTATATCATCTGCATATTCTGCTGCTTGGTCAAGTATTTCCTTGATGCTCATTCTACCATCTGAATGAGTTGTGTGATTATGAAGACTGGCTCTGTATTTCTTACTAATTTTTCCTGACATATCATAACCGTCTTTTATTTCGGTTATTAAACTTGCCCCAGGCGAGTAATGTTCTGGTGAGTCACTGAAATCTATTAGTATTTTTTTGTATTCTTCAGGACCCATTATGCTTCTTAGGTGATAATAATTTTCTGGATTACCTTCTATCCCTTTTATAATATCTTTTCTGTAGTCAATGTCTTTAGGAAATTGTTTCATTAGATTTTTTATATAAGTAATTACTTGATTGTTTAAATTGTTACTTTTATTTAAGGCATTTATAGAACGGCATTTTTTATAATTATATGCCCAATATATTCCACCAATTACTAATGATGTTAGCCCCGCCTCTATGTATGTTTTCCGTTTTTGTAAAAAATTCTTAGCACGAGGAAACTTCTCATCCTGATTAGGTGAGTTTGTAAGATTTCTCTTATAAGCTATTTGATTTTCTATTCTGTTAACTCTCATTTCCCTTCTTTCGTTAGTGCTTCAATTAGCGGTTCAAATAAATCTTTTCCTCCTCGTGAAAAATATTCATTAAACTCAGTTGTAAACTCACTGTTATTTGCACAAGCCGATTCTATTAAGGCTTTGAGAAATCGATATTGCTTTTCTGTATCCCAAGTATCAAATTCTTTTTCCAACTTCTCTCTGGCTAATCTTTTGGGTTTATGGTCTCCTCTGTTTTTTAATGCTTTTAATTGTGAAAGATTTACAAGTTGGAATGTCGGACTCTGCTTAAGATACCAATAGTTCATTTTCCCAAATTTTGAAAAATATTGACCTTCTCGCATTGTTTCTATTACAAATCCAATGTTTTTTATTATTTCTTTTGTTGGGTTATCAAATACATTTTCTCTTGTGAAGTTTGGAAAACTTTGACAAAGTTCTATGTAGAATTGATTTGCTTTAACATAATCTTCAGTATATTTGTCTTGTAACTGTTTTAAATATGTAAATTTAGGGGATTTCCTCAAGTCTAATTTATAATCAAAATAGTTTGCAAAAAATGCATCTACAAACCTTACATCACCATTATTCTTCCATAATTCGATACATTTATTATCAGCAGCATTAAGTAGTTTAGTAAATTGTCTTTCGGTATATACCTGCGGAAATGCTGCCATATCATGGTTGTAACTCAAAATTCTTTGATCAGTACCATACCATATTTCACTTTTAAACAAGTCAACATCTCTTTTATCTTTTACATCACCGTCTCCATGACCCTTTATTATTACATAGGCTTTGTCTAAGTCGCTTCCAGGTAAGGCCTTATGTCTGCCCACAGAACATACTCCGTCATATCCTGCTTGGACTACATCATAATAATTTTCACCCTTCCCATACTGCTCATTTAATTCTTGTGAGCCTTTTATTAGTGCTTTTACAAATTCTATTTTTATTCGCTCCGATACCTCAGTTAGGTTTGGAAATCCGGTCACTTCCTTATAGTGATTGATGAATTTTTTTTGTTCTTCAATCGAGGTTATTCTATCTAAAAAACTTAAATTATTTTTTCTTATCTCTGCATCATAAAATCGTCGATGATATTCACCACCTATATCAAGATAATTACCAACCTTGAAATTCTCAAAAATCTTTATTCCTTCTTTCGCTGTTAATTCGCCCCATTCCGGAATTTTCATTTCGTAATATGGTAATTGCCAAGGACTACCTCGAAAGGCGGGTTGGCTAGTTGTATTCTTTTTTGAAAACGTAAATTTATCTCCTTCCGTTTTTAGGGAAAGAAATTCTGTTTTTTGTTTATCAATTTTTGCTTTTTGCAAAATACTTAAAGTTTTTACGCCAATAGGATTTACAGCTAACATATTTTTACCATTAGTTCTTGTTTATATTAAATCACTAAATATTTTTTTTTGCTATTCTTCTTCTGTATATAAATGAAATTTTAAGTTATAAGTCTTGTATCCCTTATTTGTCATCTCTTTTTGCAAATGTACAAGGTTAATTTTTGTAAACTTTTGTAACGATTGGCTGAAAAATGCTCAAAAAATAGCAAAAAAAAATAAATCTTCGGTTTATATAAACGGGGGTAGTCAATATCCTAAAAAAAATGTATAATGCTTTAGTGCAAAAGAGGTGATAAACATGAGTGAATTAAATGGAACAAATTTGAATAATTTTAGTCCAATTGGCAAAAATATTCAGCCAAAATCTGCTGATGTGAACAAACCTTGCCCTGAATGCAAATCGGAAGAAGATAAGATTAATGACTTCTCCAATCCACATGCTGAAGTTCTTGGACGTTCAATGGTTTCTGTTGAGCGTGATACTATGAAAAATGATTTGGATGCACTTATTGCAAATCCTCAGATTGCAGAGAATTCTGATAAATTATTTGAATTTGCATATTATCAAGCGGTCCAAAATGGTGAAGAAAATCCATATGAGGAAGCTGCATACTTCTCTACTACCCAGCTTTAATTTAAAAATTTTGGTTTTTAGTGGTGTTTTATTCGATTTTATTATCGAAAAATTTTGGCATGGTGATATTATTTTACCGCCACGTTTTTAATGAATATGCTCTATATTGCTATTATTACTTAGTTTTCTACTCTATCCGACGTATTGACAATAGGGCTGTTTTATGGTATAAATTGTGTGGGGTAAATGTATATTTTTGAGTCTTGCACACTTGCAAGACTTTCCTTTTGTTTAGGATTTTTTATCGTAGCGTTGTATATTAATTATTCCTGTGTATAATATTCTTTAAAAACGGAGATATTTTTATGATTAATGTAGCGGTTTGCGGATCACAAGGGAAAATGGGCAAAGAAGTCGTTAAGGCTGTTAGTAATTCGCCTGAAATGAATCTCGTTGCTAAAATTGACATCAACGGTGGGGATTATTCCTCTATTAAAGAGGCTTTAGAGGCTTGCAAGATAGATGTTTTGGTTGACTTTACGCAGCCTAAATCTATTTTTGAAAATGCTAAATTTTGTTTGAATAATGGAATTAAACCTGTTATTGGTACTACAGGACTAAAAGATGAAGAAATTAAGGAGTTAGAGGAGTTAACAAAATCTAACAATACGGCTTGTCTTATTGCGCCAAACTTTTCTACAGGTGCAGTTTTGATGATGATGTTTGCAAAAAAGGCTGCAGAATATTTTGATAATGCTGAAATTATAGAAATGCATCATAACCAAAAGAAAGATGCGCCTTCTGGCACGGCTATAAAGACAGCATTAATGATGTCAGAAGTTAAAAAAGATTTCACTTTAAATAATTGTCCTGAAGTTGAAACGATTGATGGGGCAAGGGGCGGAAGTTCTTATTCTAATATTCATATACATTCTGTCAGAATGCCCGGGTATATTGCTTCACAAGAGGTTATATTCGGAGAAGAAGGTCAGATATTCAAACTCAGACATGATTCTATGAACAGAGAATGTTATATGAAAGGAGTTTTGCTTGCTATTAATCATGTAAGTAAGAACAATGAATTTATATATGGGCTTGAAAAAATAATGTAATTTAACAGGAATAGAAAGGAAATATAATGCAGAAACCAAATATTGCAGTATTAGGTGCAACGGGAGTAGTTGGGAGAGAAATTCTAAAGATAGCAGAGGAACTTGATGTTCAGTTTAATGAAATTAAGTTTTTATCTTCAGCAAAAAGTGCAGGGAAGAAAATAGAATTTAAAGGAAAGACTTATACGGTTGAAGAAGCGACACCTGAAGTTTTTGATAATGTAGATATAGTAATGGCTTCTGCGGGTGGTTCTACAAGTAAGAAGTTTGCGCCTGAGATTGTAAAGCGTGGCGGATTAATTATTGATAATTCAAGTGCGTTCCGTATGGAAAAGGATGTTCCGCTTGTTATTGCAAATGTTAATGATGAGGATTTAAGGTTGCATAAAGGTATTATCGCAAATCCTAATTGTTCAACTTCTCAATTAATGTTGGTTTTAAAACCGCTTCATGACAAATTTGGTATAAAAAGATTAATTGTATCGACTTATCAAGCTGTTAGCGGTGCAGGGCTTGCTGCAATCAATGAGCTTACTGAAAATACAAAGGCAAAATTAGCGGGTGAAGAATTTGAAAACAAATGTTTTAAAAAGCCAATAGCTTTCAATGTAATCCCCCAAATTGATGTATTCTGTGAAAACGGCTATACAAAAGAGGAAATGAAAGTATCAAATGAAACAAAGAAAATACTTCATTTGCCTGCTGATTTACCTATATCTTGTACAGCAGCAAGAGTTCCTGTTTATAACGGGCATTCAGAGGCTGTTGATATTGAGTTTGAAAAAGCAGTTACACCTGATGAGGTTAGGGATATATTAAAATCTAGTTTTGGTGTTACTGTTATTGATAATCCTGATAACTTTGAGTATCCTACAACTTATGATGCAAGTGGCGTTGACCCTGTATTTGTCGGCAGAATAAGAAAGAATTTAGCATTTGATAACGGTATTTCTTTGTGGTGTGTGGCTGATAATATTCGTATTGGTGCGGCGCTTAATACTGTGAGAATATGTAACAAGGTTATTGAAATGGGCTTGTGGGGTAAAAACAGATAAGTATTGGAGCTGGCATGCCTGAAGATTACGGAAAAAAAGTATTATACGATACTAAGTTTTTACAATTAAAATCGGCAAAATCTCCAATGGGAAAAGAATGGGTGTATGCTCATCGCCCAAATGCAAGTGATATTGTTATAATTTTGCCTTGGATAAAAAAAGATAATAAGGACTATGTTCTATTTATCCGCGAGCTTCGTCCGCCTTTGTATGCGGAAAGAAGGAGCAAGTATAACATAGGACTCCCTGCAGGGCTTGTAGGTGATGAGCGTATTGGAGAAAGTGTTACTGATGCAATAAAAGCAGAGTTGCTTGAAGAAACAGGGCTTGTAGCTGATAGTATTGAAATAGTTGCAAAAAATGTTTCAAGCTCATCAGGTTGTACTTCTGAGGTATCAACAATTGCTATTGCAAAGATATCTAATCCATTACCTGTTCAAGAACCGGTTTCTGATGGTGGAATCCTAGTTGAGAGAATGCTTATTGAGTTTAAAGATATTCTTAATTTCTTAAACTCTGAACAAGAAAAAGGTAATTCTATTTCAGGTCAAACTCTGGCGGCGTTATTTTTCTTAAAAAATCTTACGCCTATTCAATAGCTGCAAACATGATTGTTATTTCGTTGATTAAATCTTCGTTTTCAGCTTTATATGCGTAGGTAAGAGCTTTCTTTAAAAGTTGTGATGATTTTGATTTATTTTTAAATTCCATCATCAATTTTGCTGCGGATTTGTAGTTTTGGGCAAGTTCTTCGTATTCGCCTGCTTTTGTGTAGTTGTTAACCGCTTCTGCGTAGTACTTAAGAGCTGTGTCTGCAAAATTGAAATGTGAATATGCATCAGCAGTTGAACTTGAGATAAATCCTTTTGTTTTTGAATCATTTGTTGAAGCAATTACTTCTTTTGCTTCTTCATAAAATTCAAAGCATTGTTTATCATATTTATCAGTTAATAAATTCCCTATTTTAGCAAGTGTTGTTGATTGAGTTACAACATCATCAGTTTCTCCTGCGTATGAAACAGATACTAAGTAGTGGTCAATTGCAGGTTCTACTTGATTAACATCATCATATATTTTTGCCATTGATAAGTGTGCTTGTGTTCTTACTTCGTTATCTGTTGTGTAGTTAAGAGAGTTTCTGTAACTGTTAAGAGCTTGAGCATAAAAATCGTTATCATCGTAGATTTTTCCAACTTCAAGACAAATTCTCGATTGCGTTTCGTAATCTTTTAATTCCTCTGCACGATAAAATGCTTCTTTAAAGATTTGCATAGCCCTTTTGGGGTTATCCTCATATGCGTGTTTTTTTGCTTCAATAAATAGAGATTTTAATCTCGTGTCTTGAGGTATAACTGTTATATGAGGCTTTTTGACAAAAGTTTTCTGTATACTTTCTTCTACAGTATCACTTGTGTCAAATAAATCTATTTCTTGGGTTTCTTCCGGAGCTATTCCTATCGGTTCATAATCACCGATTGGTACATTTTCGTCCAATGCGGCTTCAATCGGTTCGTGTACCGATTCAGCCTGCTGTGGGGTTTGTTGTTTTGGTTGTGGTTTGGGTTGATTTTGTGGAAATCTTACTAAAAATGATTCGTTAACTTCATCTTCATTGTAGCTATAATTAATTTGTTGTAAAAATAATGCTTCAAGCCAATTCTGAACAACTTTTGACTCTTTTTTAAGAGTTTCTGTTATATATCTGTCCAGTATTTGAGCTGCACTTCTTAAATTATTTTGAACAATTGGTACATTAGGATTTGGTCGTTTAACATGCATTTCAACAAGTTTCAAATATTCTTCTGCTTGTTCTTCCAAATCAGGTGGTGTAGCAATTGCTTTTATCGTGTTTCTAAAATCTCTCAAAATCTGAGAAATATTAACTCTGTTGCTTCTTTTTTGAGCTTGTGGTGCGGGTTGTTGGACGTTGTTATTAACAGGAGTAAATCTTCCTGCCATTTGATGCTGTTGAGGAGCAGACATTCTCTGTGCGTTTGCAGAAGGATAGTTTGGACGTTGGTATGGCGTATAGCCTATAGGATATGCACTTCTGCCGGCTTGAGAACCCTGATATCTGCCGTTCAGCTGCTGCGGCGCATATTGGCTTGCTCTACCTCTGACTACTACATTGTCATCTTGATTGTGATTTTGTTGCTGACCGTGAGCACCATTCTCAGGACGGTGATTGCTATCACCATCTTCGGACTTCTTTAATCCGTTTTGGTTATTCAAATATGGGCGCTGTCTAACTGTGTTTAACGTATTTAACAAAATCAACCATCCTTCCTTATATTTTATCGGAATTTAATTTTGTTTCTTCTATTTTTGCTACAAAAATCATACATAAGTATGAGATGTATACCCATGTTTTAATGATATATTTCCTAAAGTCATGTATTTATAGGGGTTTAAACGGCAAGATTTTAATTTTTTGTTTTTACATTTACTTTTTTACAATACTCTGATATAGGACAATTAGAACAATTAGGATTAATAGGTTTACAAATATTTTGACCGTGTGTAACAAGTATGGTGTTTATATCAAGCCAATAATTAATCGGTAAGATTTTTCTTAAAGCAAATTCTGTTTCTTCAGGGGTCTTGGTTTTTATATACCCAAGTCTGTTACATATCCTATGAACATGGACATCAACACAAATTGCAGGTTTATTGAAGCCAAGTGCTAAAACAAGATTTGCTGTCTTTCTTCCGACTCCCTTAAATTTTACAAGCTCGTCAATCTCGTCAGGTACTTTTGAATCCATTTCTTCATATATTGTTTTTGAAAGCTCTATAATTTGTTTAGCTTTGTTTGCATAAAATCCTACAGGATAAATAGCTTTTGCAAGTTTCTCCTCAGAACAATTTGCAAAGTCTTTTGGTGTTCGACCGATTTCAAGCATTCTTAGTGTTGCGGGATAGGTTGTCTTATCATTCGTTCTTAAACTCAAAATACAAGCAATTAATACAAGATACGGATCCTTAAAGCCTGACATAAGTTTTACAAAATCACTCTGTGGTTGCTTTGCCTGTTTTAGCGCTGATATTATTTTATCTATTTCAATTTTTCCCATAATCGGATTTTAGCATAAATCATTTATTATGTGTGAATGAGAAATAAAAACTCAAGGTCGTATATAACCGAACCTTGAGTCGTTTATAAGTTTTGGCTTCTCTCCTTATTAGTCTGCGTAGCAGTTAAGTAATCCGCAATTTCTCATCTTGTTTAATGCTCTTGCTTCTGTTTGTCTTATACACTCTTTTGTTACGCCAAACAAGTTTCCGATTTCTTCTAAGGTCTTTCTTGCGTGATTTTCAAGCCCAAATCTCATTCTTAATACGTCTTGTTCACGTTCCTTCAATGTTGAAATTACAACCTTTAAATCGTGTTTTAATCTTTCGTACTCAATATTGTTTTCAAGATTGCTGTTTTCGTCACTTAGTATTTCGCTAAGACTCATTTCGCTTCCGTCTTTTCCGTCAAAACTGCCCTCTAATGATAAACTTACATTGTATGCAGAAAGATATGAAACAATCTTTTCAGGCTCAATGTTCATTTTTTTTGCTACATCCTCTGTTTTAACCTGACAGTCATAAGCACGCTCCATTTCAGCTTTTATTCTGGAATATTTTGATAAGGTTTCTTGTACATATACAGGAATTTTCATACAGTATGCTTGCTCTGAAATTGCTTTGAACATAGCTTGTTTTATCCACCAGCCCGCATAAGTCGCAAATCTGTAGCCTAAGTCTGGATTGAATTTCTCTACAGCTACCATTAATCCTAAATTCCCTTCTTGGATTAAATCTACATAAGGAATTTTTGCTATATGAATGCTTTTCTTTGCAATAGTAAACACAAGTTTTAAATTGGCGTTTACTAAAATCTTTTTTGCCTCTTTATCTCCTGCTTTTATTCTCGCAGTAACTTCTGCTTCCTCTTTTGCACTTAAAGATTTGTATGAATACACTTTTTTGATGTATTTTGCAAACTCGCTTTCGGATAAAACTACATTAAAGCCTCTGTTTTCGTAAGGAACTGTTGAGTAGCCTTCGTCTTTTCTGAAATTTTCGATTCTGAATTTTTGTTCGTTTCTGTTGTTTTGTGTTTTGTGGGGGAAATGATTTGTCATAATATTAAACTCCTATTTTTTCATTACAAACTAAGCCCTATAAGAGCCTTCTTTATCTGGTTTAAGAAGGTTAAGGCCTTTCTTGACGACACACGGTATATAACATCTGTATATACTCAATATATCATACCGGATATATAAATTCAACCCTTTTGTTAAGAAAGATTAAGAAAAAGTCCATTTTTTACAGTTTATTGTTACAAAAGTTCACAATTAAGTATTGATAAAAACCTCAAAAAACCTTTACATATCTACACTTTTTGTTGACATAAGTAATTATTAGGAAGAAAATATTGTTGAAGATTATCACAGAATTTGAGGTCAGAAATGAAAATAGAAAAAATTAACGGATTAGGAATGGATTGCAGACCTAGAAAGTTGGATTTTATTAAATATAGTAATAAATCATATACCTCAAATCCTTCTATGAATGTAGAAGATTGTTTTTTCAAAGCAAATGAACGAGAAAATAGTTTAGTATCATTAAATTTTCTTGCATAAGTTAATATAAAGGGGAAATATGGAACAATACACAACCACTCTAAAAATAGAGCGACTTGCGCATAATAAGTTTTTACCTGAATACAAGACAGAAGGGGCAGCAGGCATGGACTTGTGTGCTGCAATAGATGAGTCTGTTACTTTACAGCCATTGGAGAGAAAATTAATTCCTACCGGGATTAAGATAGAATTAGAACACGGGTTTGAAGCACAAATCAGACCTCGTTCAGGTATGAGCATAAAGCACGGTATTACACTTATTAATTGTGTAGGTACAATTGATGAAGATTATCGTGGTGAGGTTTGTGTTCCTATTGTTAATATAAGCAACGAGGCATATACTATTGAGCCTCAAGAGAGAATTGCCCAAATGGTTATAGCAAAAACAGAGCGTGCAAAGATTGAAGTTTTAGCTGAACTTACAGGTACTGCAAGGGGGGCAGGCGGGTTTGGCTCTACCGGAAAGTAGGAATTTAAGTTTTTAGCCCGATTATTGTTCTTATATTAATGTTGAGGTAGAACCCCTACCCAATGGCTTGTGAAATAGGATGAATGTTAGAGAGTGTGAGTATCACATAAAAGATTAATACTTACTTGATATTTTCTCTAACGATATAATTCTATCATTGATACAAAACTTTACAATTGTTAATTTATGATTAAGTTTTCCTTGATTTCTTGAAATTAACATTAAAATGATAATGTAACAAACGGAGTTTTAAGTTTTATGATAGATTTTAATCGTTTTACAAATTATAGTCAGGAAATTATTTTTGGCGCATCTGCCAAGATGAATTATTATAAAAATCCTGAAATCCAGCCTGAACATATTATGATTACTATGATTGAGGATAAAGGGATTATCAAGGATTATTTAACTGAATTGAAATTACTCAATCAAGAGTTTATTAATGCTATTGTTAGTAAGATAAAAACATTTCCTGTTTTATCAAATCCTCAAAACCCTCAACAATTGTTTGTTTCAAATGAAACAAACAGGTTGTTTGAAATTGCAGATGATATAGCAAGACAAGCAGGTGATGAGTTTATCGGTATAGAAAGTATTTTACTAGCTATGACTCGTTTAGACGGTAGTGGGATAAAAGAAACTTTGTCTAGGTTTAGAGTTAGTGAAGATTCAGTAAGAAGTGTTATCAAAAAAATAAAAGGAAATAAAAAAGTGGATAGTAAAAATGCAGAAGAAAATATGAAGGCTCTTGAAAAGTATTCAACAGACCTTACGGAATTGGCTCGAAAGGGGAAACTTGACCCTGTAATCGGGCGTGATGAAGAAATAAGAAGAATTATACAGGTACTTAACCGTAGAACAAAAAACAACCCTGTTTTAATAGGTGAACCAGGGGTTGGTAAGACAGCTATAGTTGAAGGACTTGCTCAAAGAATAATAAGAGGTGATGTTCCTGAAAGTTTAAAGGATGTTAAACTTGTATCTTTGGATATGGGTGCATTAGTTGCAGGTGCAAAATTCAGAGGCGAATTTGAGGAACGTTTGAAAGCGGTTTTAAAGGATGTAGAAGAATCTAACGGTGATATCGTTATGTTTATTGATGAACTTCACACGGTTGTCGGTGCCGGTTCTACAGATGGTGCAATGGATGCAGGTAACCTTTTAAAACCAATGCTGGCAAGAGGTGTTCTAAGAACTATCGGTGCTACTACAATTAATGAGTATCGTAAGTATATCGAAAAAGACCCTGCTCTTGAAAGAAGATTTCAACCTGTTATGGTAGATGAGCCTTCTGTTGAGGATACAATTAGTATTTTAAGAGGGTTAAAAGAAAAATATGAAGTTCACCACGGAATTAGAATTCTTGATGAGGCTCTTATTCAAGCTGCCAAATTGTCTGACAGATATATCACTGACAGATTTTTGCCGGATAAGGCAATCGACTTGATTGATGAAGCGGCTTCTTCACTTAGAATTGAAATTGATTCTATGCCTGAAGAAATTGATTCTATGTTAAGACAAAAAATTCAACTTGAAATCGAGCGTGAAGCATTGAAAAAAGAAACCAGTGAAGAATGTATTGCTAAAGTTGAAAAAATTTCTAAGGAAATTAACGAACTTGAAGGCAAGATTGCTGAAATGAAGACACAATGGGAAGCAGAAAAGAATTCTATTATTGGTGAAGCTGCAATAAAGGATGAAATTGATAAAGTAAAGAACAAAATTGCAGAGGCTGAACGTAATACTGATTTGCAAACAGCGGCTGAACTTAAATACGGTACTTTACTTGAATTGGAGAAAAAACTAAAATCTATACAAAACAAAGAAAAGACAGAAAATAAATTATTAAAAGAACAAATTGACGGTGGTGATATTGCTGCTGTTGTTAGTAAGTGGACAGGGATTCCTGTTACTAAACTTGTTGAGAGTGAAATGCAAAAACTTCTTCACATGGAGGATGTATTGCATAAACGATTAATCGGTCAGGAAGAAGCAGTTGATATTGTTTCTGATGCAATAAGACGCGCAAGAAGCGGGTTAAAAGATCCTAAACGACCAATTGGTACATTTATCTTCTTAGGACCAACCGGTGTTGGTAAAACTGAACTTGCTAAGGCGCTTGCTGAATTCTTGTTCAATGATGAAGATTCTATCATTCGTATTGATATGAGTGAATATATGGAAAAACACAATGTCGCAAGATTGGTTGGTGCGCCTCCGGGATATGTTGGATACGAAGAAGGCGGTCAACTGACCGAAGCTGTTAGAAGAAAACCGTATTCTGTTGTCTTGTTTGATGAAATTGAAAAAGCTCACCCTGATGTTTTCAATATTATGCTTCAAATATTTGATGATGGAAGATTAACTGATTCTAAGGGCAGAACTGTTGATTTCAAAAATACTGTTATTATTATGACAAGTAATATCGGTAGTGATATTATCCTTGAGGATTCGCTTAATTCTACCCTTAATGGCAGTAATTTTGAAGAAACTAAAGACAAAGTTATGGCTATCATGCGTGAAAGATTTAAACCGGAATTCTTAAACAGAGTTGATGAAACGATATTCTTTAAGGCTCTTACTTTGCCACAATTAAAAGAAATTGTTGATATTCAAGCTGAAAGCCTTGAAAGACGACTTGAAGAACAAGGTTTGTCTATTGTTATAACGGATGATGCTAAAGAACTTCTTGCTACAAGAGGATTTAATCCTATTTATGGTGCAAGACCTCTTAAAAGAACAATCAGACAACTTGTTGAAAATCCGCTTTCTAAACTCATACTTGCACAAAAATTCTCCGATGGCGATACTGTTATCGTTGATGTTAAAAATGATGAGATTACTTTTGCCAAGTCTGATGAAAACGGTAAAACAACTGATGTACAATAATTCCTCTGACAAGAAACACCCCGAAGTTATTACTTCGGGGTGTTTCTTCTTGCTATATTTTTAACCTACAAGCTCTTTGTATATTATTGAACTTGCTTTCTGAATGAAATCTTTTCCTGCAGGATGGTTAAATGGACGATTTGCGAGAATTACTATTATATATCTCTTTCCGTTTGGCGCATATACTATCCCTGCATCACCTAACATTGTTCCGATATCACCGGTTTTGTGTATAAATAATGCTTTGGGGTCGATTCCTGCTTGAATTAGTCGGTTATTTTTTACGTGACTCATATAATCAATTATGTATTCTCTTGAGTTAACATTCAAAAATCCCGGGTTATCAAGATTATATAATAGTTTTGCCATCTCCATAGGGGTTGTTATATTTGTTCCGTCTAAGTCAGGAAGCCAATTATTTACCCTTGTTTTGCTTAACCCCCAATCTCTTAAACCTGCATTTATATCTTCCATTGAACCGACTTTTGACATCAGCATATTTGTTGCAGTATTATCAGAGATTGTTATCATATCGTGTGCCAATCGGTCTATTGTTAATTTAAGTCCGTCTGGTTGATATTGTAAATCTCCAGAGCCGGATGAACGGTAATAATTTGTTAATGTCATTTCATCATAAATTGTTAGCTGGTTTGCTTCAATTGATTTGAATACTCTTATTAAAACAGGTATTTTAATTATACTTGCTGTTGAAAAGATTTCATTTTCATTTATTCCCAAATAATTCCCGCTGTCATATTCCCATACAAATATCCCCGGAGTTATTTGAGGATAAGTTTTCATCAAGTTTCTTATTTTATGCTCTAATGGTGTTAATTTTTGGGTTAGATATAATGAAGAAATCTCTCTGTTATTAGTATTTATAGGTGTTATAAAATTCTCTCCCATAAAATGAGTATTATAAACTCTGGAAGATAATGGCAACGCAATATCTCTAATATCAACGCTCGAGTCGATTTTGCTGCCTATTTTCCCGATTGCATCGCTTTGCTCTGTGCTTAGCTTTATATTGCGCTTAACGTAGTTTTGATAATATAGCTTATTAAATACTTGTGGAAGTACAAAATATGCTATTGATAAAATTATACTTAACGCTATTATTCTTGAAAAAAAGTTTAAAACCGGGTTACGCTTCTTTATAACCGTACGCTTAACAACAGTCCTTTTATACTGTGTTCGCCTATTTACTCGTGGTCTCTCTATTTGCTCTGTTGTGCGGTAATTATATGCGTACAAATTTCCCTCTCCCCAATATTATCTTAGCATTTAGTATTTTGGTTTTTCAATTATATCGCCAAAATTTCATTCATTTAGGGGAGAGTTCTATTTCCTATGCTCAGCTTCAATTTGTTTTGCTAAATTTTCAATGTAACGGTGAAAATCAAGATTATTTATTCCATAGAAAAAATTAAATCTTTTATTATCACCGTAGTAAATATCTACTCCTTGAGAAAATAGACGTTTTGCAAAACTAATTCGGCTGATTTCTTTTATTTCTATACTGATTTTAATTGGTTTATTGAATAGTGATTTGTATGTAATTTCAATAACAAATTCGTTGTATCTTATTATAAATGTATTTCTTACTAAAAGACACAATAAACCTAATATTGATAACAACAGACCACACGAAATTAATATTATTGTACCAATTATTCCGAATAATTCCAATGAATAAAAAGATTTATATACTATTATGGCTCCTATAATAAAATAAGTGAATGATATTATAAATGAAGATTCTTTTACAATAATTTTTTTCATAAGAGCATTATATAGGTTGGACTAAAAAACTTCAATATAAATATTAAATCCTTGTCTAATAAGATATAATCTTTTGCCTAATATAAATAACAAGGTTTCAGTTTAAAATACCAATATGCAAAATTTAGATTGGTATCACAGCTTAAACCATCCGCCCCTTACTCCTCCTGATTGGATTTTTGCTCCGGTTTGGGCAATTTTATATATTATGATTTTGGTTTCTTTTATTTTATTTTTGAAATCAAAATCTCAGCAAGATAAGTTTGTTCCAAGTATAATTTGGACCTTCCAATTATTAATAAATTTGTTGTGGACTCCAATGTTTTTCTTCTATCAAAACATAACTTTTGCTCTTGTTTTATGTCTAATTTTAGTTATTCTGGTTTTTCTTACTATTATATCCTTTTATAGATTCTCAAAATTTGCGGCTATTCTTCTTATCCCCTATTTTTTATGGGTTTCGTTTGCCCTGTATTTGAATATTGCTATTTGGAAATTAAATTAACAAATAAAAGTTTTCAATATATAATAATCCTTGTTTAGGGGTTATTAATTATGGAAATTTTTAGTAATAAGATTAATTTATTAAAAGCACTTGCAATTTTAATAGTGGTTTCAGGTCATTTGGAATTTTCTCTTATCCCGATGTTTCCGCCGTACTCTTTTCAGATTGCTCTGTTCTTCTTTATTTCAGGTATGTTGTTTAAAGAGCAGTATTCATTTGGAGAGTTTTTTAAAAGAAGATTTAAGACTTTAATGATTCCGTATATTATTTATGCCATTGTCTATTTAGGAATTACTTTTTTAATAACACCTATGGTTGGGAAATTCTGGGGGATGCCTATAACTTTAAAAAACGAAATTTTAATTCCGTTTTTAACAGGACATCAACTTGACTTGATAGCACCACTTTGGTTTGTTCCGCAGTTATTTACCTCGTTAATTATTTATAAAGTCCTAGATAAGTTTAAATTGAACACTCTTGTTTATGTATTCTTGAGCCTTGTTGCAATACAAATGCAGCAATTTAATCAGAATTTATATATTCTATACCTTCTAAGAACAATGTTTTCTCTTTTATTTATTCATCTTGGACATATTTATATTAAAAAAATTGATGGTAAGTATGATATTTTCTCATCTAAAGTATTTTTCTTTGTAATTCTTCTGCAAGCTATATTATGGATAACAAATGCAGATTATACTCCGGCGGATGGTATCGGATTAAGTTATATTCTGGTTTGGGGACAGTTTGATAATTGGATAGTTCCTATTATTACAAGTATTACAGGGATTTGGGCGTCGTTGTTTGTTATTAATATTAGCTATGATTATGTCAAAAACTGGAAATTCTTACACTTAATCGGGCAAAATACTTATCATATTATGGCTAACCACTTATTAGTATTCAATTTTATTACCTATACACTGCTTACTATAAAAGGAATTCCGTTTGATATTAAGAATAGTGCTGATATTTATTGGTTTTATTCGCCGCTTAAACTAACATATTTTTATTTTGTTATTGGTGTTATTGTTACAACATATTTGGGCGTAATGATAAAGTATGTAAGAAAAACTATTACTTCTATTGTTTGTAATAAAAAATTATAATTTGCCTTTTTTAAGTTGTTCAAGGGCTTTATTGTATGACAATTTTTGTGGCTTTTCACCTATATTTTTTGATAGATTCTCAAATATTTCAATTAAACAAAAATCTTTTTCTAGTAATTCAATCAATTTATTAAAATGTTTTCCTGAAAATAGGTATAATGAGTGTTTATCTGATTTTTCTCTATCTAGTATTGTTAAATATTTTTCGGGTATTTGAGTATGAATTTGTTTAATTTCTTTTGGGTTTCCGATTATTCTTTTAAAATTTCCAAAATAAGTATTTGGGGTTGAATTATTAATATACATTGTATTATCTCCGTTTTATTTATTAAAAACCGAACATAAAATTTTTTGCCTTTTTTAATGAACATGTTTTGGACGGAGAAGTAACATTTTTGTATCTTCAATAGCTTTTAAACCGTGTGGAGTTTTTGCAGGCATTACAATCATTTCTCCTGCTTGTAAACGATATGTGTTTTCTCCGACAGTTATATCTGCTAACCCTTCTATGATTTGTGCGACTTCATCCTTTTCATCACAATGCAGGCTCCGCTCTTTGCCTGCTTTAAAAGAAAGTAAAGTTAATGAACTCTGTTCATTATCAAATACTAATCGCTTATTTATGCCATCTGTGTATTCTATATCTTTTAAATTAATTATACTCATTTTTTTATCCTTAATTGATTCTTGCATTATTACAATATATAACAAACTAAAAATGGTTATAACTTATTATAAATAATACTTAAAAAGTAAATCTTAACTTGCAAAAAATAAAAAGCGGGAATATATTATTGTTATGTTTTATTTTGATGAATTAAACGGGAAAAAAGTCCTAAAGAGTGATTTATTAAAAGAAGTTACTCATTTTTTTACTACACGTGAATGCCCGATAAGAGGGAGCGAGGAAGAGTATAAAAACTTATATCAACTCAATCGCTTAATATCACCAACCCAAACTCACACCAATAGTGTTGAGATAGTTGACGAAAGGGCTGCATATCCTGAAACCGACGGATTAATTCTTTCAAATGTGAATGATGGAATATATTTGAGCTTTGCAGATTGTACTCCTTTAATTTTCTACGATACCGCAAATAAAATCGGAGCAATATCGCACGCAGGTTGGCGCGGAACAGCAGGGAAAATTGCAGTTGTAACAATAGAAAAGATGAAAAATGTTTTTCAATCAAAACCTGAAAACATTAAAGTTCTGATAGGGCCTGCAATTTCAAAATGCTGCTACGAAGTGGGTGAAGATGTATTAAGCAAATTATTGAGCACTGTAAAAGATAAATCAAGTCTGTCAGAGGGTAATTTTGTAGATTTAAAAGCGATAAATGCAAGACAACTTCAAGAAATTGGTGTTAAACAAATTGATATTTGCCCCTATTGTACAAGTTGTGATAACGATATTTTCTTTTCTTACCGAAAAGAAAACGGGACTCCGCTAAGACATAATGCTTTTATTACCCTAAAACAGCAGTAATTAAGTCAAAATTTGAATTGTAACGAAATTTTGTCAACATGTTTACAAAAAAAAAGAATTAGTTGTAAAATACTGGTAGGAGATTGTCACAAATTGCCTAGTAATTACGAAAATTTTGATAATATGGAAACATCATTTCGCAAATCCTCTGTAATACAAGAGCGTCTGGGATTGGTGTCCTCTCATATGTATAAACAATTTCTTGACTATCAGCATTCAACAGTTAATACTGCTGAGATTTTTAGTGAAATGATAAATAATTTTAAAGTAATGGCAGACACCCTAAAACAATCTTTTTCAGCAAGAGGAATTGCGACTCAAAACATTTTTGTTGATTATGATAAAGATAAAACAGTAGTTGTAATTAATATATTGTGGCATACAATAAGTCTGACTACTCGTTGCAATTTTGAACCGCAAGCATTGTTTAGAGAAAAGAATCCTCCTTTCTTCTGCGGAAGGGTAATGGCCCTTAACGGGAATTATAACAATATTGTTGAAGGCGCTAAAACTCCTTCGGAAATTATGGAAAAACTTCTTGAAAAAGAAGTCGCTTCCTTATATGTTCCTGCGGATAAATCGCAAAGCTGCATATTTAAGATTAAGCATTTATCTAACAGAGAGTTTTTCTTGAACAATACCGATGCTGCAACAGAATTTGTGCTAAAAGTTGTTGAAATTATCTGTGGTGGCGGGATTTATCACGAAGAAGGTCAGCGTAAGAGCTTTAATATTTAAATTTATACTTGTCAAAAGTAATAAAATTTAGTAGAATATATACGTCCACTATACAAATTATATCCAGATCAACATTGAAGAAGTAGAAAGAGCTAGATTTCTATTGTAAACGCAAAGAAATGTAAAGTTTTGCTGTAAAAATGTTATAAAAATATAATAAGGTGGAATAGAAATATTATAGGCAGTATAAAACAAAAACAGGTACTAGAAAGTTCAAGGACGCTTGGACGTGCCTGTCAAGAAAGTTATGGAGACAAACTAAGTTGAGCGTAATCGAGTTTAGCGGTTTAGTAACTGGTTTAGACACCAATTCGTGGGTGAGTGCACTCACGGCGCTTAAGAATGCCAAAGTTCAGGAATTACAGACTGAAAAAGCTGCCGTTGTTAATTTGCAGGATGTTGTATCTGGGATAAAAACTTATTTTTCATCATTTAGAAGTAGTTTAGAGAGATTAACAGATGCCAAATTTGGCGTAGATGCAATGGATATATTTGTCCAAAACCTTGCCAATTCATCTGATCCGTCAAAAGTTACAGCTACAGCTACACACAGTGCTTCTCGTGATACTTATGAAGTTGGGGTTACACAACTGGCGTCTGCTACGAAAGTTAACACTGCCATAAGAAAAACTGTTACAGTGACTTATACTGCTGATATGGATACAAAACTGTCTATTTTAGGAGCCAAAGAGGGGTATGTATCAATTAATGATAAAGAAATCCAGATAGAGAATAAGGATACAATAGAGTCATTGATAAATAAATTGGCTGATATCGGAGTAACAGCTACGTATGATGAGGATAAAGGCCGGTTTACTATAGAAACGGATATTTACCAAATAGATGAAGGTAGCACAAAGGTCTTCCAGTCTTTGGGATTGAGTTTCAAAGATATTGAGGGAACATCTTCTTCTGAATTAAGAGTCGAAGGATATGTAACAATAAAACCTGACACCGTTTTGGCAGACATTGGGGCTGTTGGTGGTAATATCACGATTAATAAAGTAGTTCAGAATTTATCACTGGGAGCAGGTGCTACTGTTCAAACCTTCCTGAATTACTTAAATAATAATTATGGCGCAGGTACTGCAACTATGGATTCTGATGGATTTATAACCATTCAAGGCATTGATATAAAAGAAATGGATGGTGGTTCAAATATTCTAACAGCTCTCGGCTTAAAAGAAACTGTTGATTCGGTTACATCTTCAAGCGGAAATTTATCTTATGTTCATACTGAATCAGCTGATTTATCAACAAGGTTAGGTAACCTTAATACCACCTTCTCTAATTATCAACTGGTATTGGGTAACGGAACAACCACTAAAACAGTAAATCTTTCTTCTACATCAAGTCTTAATGATGTTAAAACACAAATAGAAAGTTATGCTACAGCAAATGGTATGACTGCGAATTTTGAGATAGATGAAGATGGTGTAATAACTATAACAGGTGATATTGACAAATTATATATTACAGGAGGAGTAGCAACAGGTTTAGGTTTCGATACTGAAAAAGTAAACGGGACATCATTAACAAGTTCGTATTTAGAATATTCATTGACATATACTGCCCAAACGAGTACAACATTTGGAGATTTAGGAATAAGCGGAGGAAATTTAAAATATACTGTCCAAAATGAAAGAGGAGAAAATCTTGCCACAAATTTACAAGTAACAGGAACAACAACTATTGAACAGTGGTTTGATTCGTTGAAACAATATGGAATAACAGGCTCAATATCAGAAGAAGGAGTTATATCAATAGATGGTGGGCTTATTACTGGTGGACTAGCTACAGCCCTTGGACTTTCTTCAGTTGTGTCTGGGGAAGTTATATCAGAAACTAAGGTTGAATCAAGTGCATTGGCAGGTACTACAACTACTCAAGCTACAATGACATCTTCGCTTAAGTCTTTAGGGATTAATTCTAATCAAGTTCTAACCATTAATGTAAATGGTACTAATACTGTGAAAACCTTTACCAGTTCTGCAACTTTGCAAAATATTGCTAATGCTATAAAGACAGCGGGCGGAAATATGACTGTTGAAGATGGGGTTTTAAGTATATCAGGAGTTGATAAGTTGTCGGGCTCGCTTGTTACCTCTTTAAAATTAGATGAACATACTATTAATGGTACATCTATGTACAATAACAAATTGGCATATACTGTTACGTCTATTGCAACAGAAGCAACGAAATTGTCCTCTCTTGGTATAAGCGGTTCAAACCTCAGTTTTGCTATTTATGATGAAATAGGAACTTTGAAGTCAAATGTAACTTTAGCATCAACAGCGACAATCGGTGATTTATTCACTAAATTAAGAAGTGCAGGACTCACAGCAAGTATAGATGAAAATGGTGTAATATCAATAGAAGATGGATATATAACAGGGAATTTGGCAACAAAACTGGGATTATCTCATAGTGCAGATCACACTTATGTTTCCAAAACAAATATTGTATCTTCAGCGCTGAAAGGTACAATAACTACTACAGCTACCATGACATCTACACTCAAAGACTTGGGTATTAACTCTAATCAAGTATTAACAATAAAACAAGCCGGAACAACATTTGTTCACACATTTACTACCGCTTCAACATTACAATCAGTAGCAGATGCAATAACGGCTGCTGGTGGTGAATTTACGTTTAATAATAAACAGATAACCATTTCAGGAGTAGGTAGTATATCCGGCTCATTACTTACAGGGTTAGGTTTGACTGGTAGTTCGACTGGAAATGCTACATCAATAACGTCTTCTCCGGTTAGATATACGGTTGGATCGATAGCAACTGAGGCCTCGAAGTTATCAGATTATGGAATTTCTCCAACCGGAAAATCATTTAATGTTTATGCACAAAATGGTGACTTAATTGCTTCTGGAGTTACCATTGCCGCAAATGCTACTATTGGTGATTTCAATGCTGCTCTTAAATCTTATGGATTGGATGCTTATGTTGATTCATCAGGGAGTATAAATATTTCTAACGGGTATATAACAGGTACATTGGCTACAGCTCTAGGTATCTCAACGAAAAATTATAAAACAAATGTTACCAGTGTAACCATGGTTTCAACTCTAATAACAGCAAGTACATATACTATAGCCGAAATGGGTACATCACTTTCTGCTATTGGTGCTGCGGGTACTACATATCTTACTATTAATCATGATGGCACAACAACAAAATATACTTTCACCGGCTCATCAACTATAGCATCTATTGCAGACGCTGTAAGATCAGCCGGAGGAACTTTTGACTTAACTGATGGTATGATATCTATCTCAGGGGTTCAAATATCAGGTACACTTGCAACGACTTTAGGTATAGACTATAAAGCGGGTTCTACTCAACAATATGTTACAACAAGAACAAGTATTACAACAAAAACAATTAATAGTATTCCGACAACTATAGAACAAATTATAACAACGATTACCACTACATTGACTTCAACAGATACCTATGTATACCGTTCAGGTCAAAAAACATATCAGGTAAATACAACGGAGTTTGATCCTGCCGCCACGAAGTTGTCCAGTATGGGTGTAACTAATGGTACTATTAATTTATATAATGGTGTAACCGGCTCTACGACTGCTGTATTTACTGTTTCTGCCTCATCTACTCTAAGTGATTTTATGGCAGCGTTAGAGTTAAAAGGTATTGACGCAGAGTTTGCTGATGGTAGGCTAACCTTATCTGCTGAGTCTGATTTAAGGGTACAAAACGGTACTTCAAATTTAGTTACTAAATTTGGTATGTCACAAAGTATTGTATCAGAAACGCTTACACAAAATACTACTTCCAATGCAATAACTAATTTAACTACTAATCTTCTTGCGACAACAACTTCTTTAGGTGATTTTACAAATACTGCAACAGATAGAGTTGTAGAACTTACCTTGAATGGGGAAGTCGTTTCTAAAACCTTTGCGGCAACAAATACTGTTCAAGATATATTAAATTATTTGTCTTCTAAAGGTATAACAGCATCGTTAAATGGTGGAACTTTTAAAGCATCTTCAACCTATCAGGAATTTGCTATATCAGGATCCTTAGGCGAGGTTATATTAGGAAGTAATCCTGTTATTACAAATACATCAAGAACAACAAGCTGGTCAGGAACAGTTTCTGATAAAGTCGAGAATGCTACTATAAATGGGAATACAAAACTTATTCATCTTGGGGTTACAACCGGTGATGTTAAAATTTACGATAACGGAACTTGGATTCCTACAGCTTTCAGTATTAATGAAGATACCAGCATTAATGATTTAATATCTGCACTTCAAACCTATGGATTTACAGCCTCTTTATCTGGTGGGAAATTAAATATTTCTGCTGATTCTGATAAGTATATTGTCGATGAAACTTCTAATTTAGCATCTAAATTAGGCTTTACAAAAACCCAAACAACAAAAACAGTTTATCAATCATCTACATCTAATGCGCAATCATACAATGTAGTTAAAACGATTACCGCTTCAACGACTTTAGCAGAGTTAGGGTTTAATGATGGTTCTGATTTGAGATTAGTACTTGATGGTACGGTTTATTCTCTTGGCTTTAGTGAAAATGAAACAATGCAGGATGTAATAGATGCTCTTGGTGTTTATGGAATAACGGCTACAATTAATAATGGAACATTTAGAGCTTCCTCTACAGAACACGTATTCTCTATATCAGGCGATTTAGGTGTAAAATTGGCAAGTACAAACCCAACTACTTCTACAATAGTAACGGTTACAGGTTATACAACAGATTTACCTCAGTCCGTTAACCCTGTTGTGATAAATGAAGATACAAAGTTAGTTGATTTAGGCGTAACAGAAGGCGGGGTTAAAATCTATGATAATGGAACTTGGATTAATACCGCTATTAATATTAAAGATAATACTACAATTGGTGATTTTATTTCAGCTCTTACTGGCTACGGATTTACGGCCGAATTAGACGGAAATAAAATAAAAATAACTTCTGATTCTGATAAATATATTGCTGATGAATCATCAAACCTTGTTTCAAAACTCGGATTAACAAACAGGACTCAAACAAAAGTAAATATTTATGATCAAACAAATTCAAAAACTCTTACAATGGTAAGAACTTATGAAATGTCAGAAACAACAACGCTAAAAGACTTGGGTTTTGATTCTGGAGCTTCATTAAGGTTGGAAATAGATGGTGTAATGCAAACAATAGGCTTTACTCCAGATGAAACAATAGGTGATGTTATTGATTCTTTAAATACTTTTGGTATAAATACAGAATTAAAAGACGGAGTTTTAACAGCAGTAACAACAGATAAAACCTTTAAGTTAATTGGGTCTTTAGCCGATAAATTAACCGGTGCTGCCCCAACTTATAAAACAACAGAAAAAGTGCTTTCTCATCAATCAAAAGAATTATCAGAGGATGTTACATATATAGCAGATGAGGCGTCAAAACTTTCAGATTTAGGAGTTTCAACAGGCTATATAAACGTATTGAGAAATGGTGAAATAGTTTCTACAGTTGCAATAAGAGAAGATACTACTATTTCTCAATTATTTAGCGCACTATCTGCACATGGAATAGCAGGTAATGTTTCCGCTGATGGAAAAATTACTATAGAAAGTGTTGGTGATGTTACATTATTAGATGGAACGTCAAATCTTGTCAGCCATCTTGGATTAGACGATAATGTTTATTCAAATACATATTATGGAACAACATTAGTTCTGGAAGATAACGTAAATGTAGCAACAGAGGATACATTATTATCTTATTATGATAATGGAGGGAAAAAAGCAGAAGGTTCAGTATACCTATCAATGTATGATCAAGATGGGAATTTAACAAATGCTGTAATAAATATAGAGTCTACTGATACAATAGGTACATTAATAGAAAAATTTGAGCAAGTTGGAGTAACTGCATACTTTGAAAACGGTGTAATTTCTTTCCATAACGGAATGGGTAGTGTTGAAATAACCGGCGGAACATCCTCTATTGCAGATACATTGAACTTTGGTGATGCAACTCTTGAACAATGGATGCAAAATGATGATGAAATAACATATACTCAAGATGAAATCAGATATCTTTCAGTTGTTAATTATGCAGATAATACAACAACCTTAGAAACCTTAGGGGTTTCAAATGGTGAATTTGCAATCGGTATTAATGGTGCGATAATAAATATTAATGTTGCCTCAACAGATACATTGGCCAATGTAATGTCAAGAATATCAACAGCTTCAAATGGTTCAGTAACGGCGTCATTAACTTCTGACGGCAGATTTATGCTAGAAGCAGCAGAAGGCGTAGAACTTATTATTGGAACATCAACAGATACAACCAATTTAGTTACGATATTTAATATGTCTCAAGATGGCTCAAATGTTATAACTGGTAATACCTCATTGTATAAAGCATCGTCTTCATCTAAATTGACAGAGCATGGACTTTATAGAGAAGGCGATATTACAGAGGGCACATTTACTATAGGTAATGCTGAATTTACAATTACGAGTGATACTACAATTGCATCACTAATAAATGAAATTAACCATTCAGAAGAAGCAAATGCAAATGCATATTGGGATAACATAAATGGGAAAATGGTTATAACATCAGCAAGTCTTGGTGCTTCTTATGTAAATATATCAGCAGGAACAAGTAATTTTACCGAAATATTCGGTCTAACAATAAATGACGCAAATGGCGAAAAATTAACAACTTATAACCAAGAATTGGGAGATAATGCTATTTTAACAATCAATGGCACAAGAATAGTTGCAACTTCCAATACTATTACAAGCGATATTTCAAGAATAGAAGGTTTAACAGTAAATATCAAAGGAATAACCGAAGGTGAATATGTAACAATAACAGTAGAACGTGATACCCAATCAATAGTAGATGCAGTTCAAGAAGTTTTAGATGCCTATAATACATTAGTAGCAGAACTAAATACAGTTCTTGAAATAGGCGGAGATTTACATAATGATATAGCCCTAAAAGGAATCAAAAATCAAATAACATCATTATTTACCTCTCGCGGAACAAATGGAGTATCGTTGTTTAGAAACTTAGCAGCAATCGGAATCTCAACCGAATCGGCAAGCTCCGCAATGCCTTCTGATATTTATACATTGTACCTTGATCCTGAGAAATTTGAACGAGCACTCGATACCTCAGAAGATGAAGTTAAACTTTTGCTTGTCGGTACTGAAAATAACCCCGGAATTTTAACTAAAGTTGAAAATATAGTTGAAAATATGCTTGCAACTACCGGTTATTTCTCTACAAAGAATAAATCTTTACAAAGAGAAATTGATCAATATGATCAAAAGATAGAAAAAGCGCAAGCTCAAGCGGATTCATATAAGGCAATGCTAGAAAGTAAGTTCCAAAATATGGAAATGCTATATTCGTCGATGCAAAGTTCATATAGCAACCTTTTCTCAGGTGGCTTGGTTTAAATTTATTGGTATAAATATCAAAAAAATGCTATAATATGAATATAAATAAAAATTTCAGGTTAAAGAATGATTAACTATGATGATTTATTAAGTAAAATTCCTAAGGTCAAAAAAATTCTTGATGATGGTTCTAATACCAGCTTGTATCATTATACAAAGCCGGAAAAACTCTTAAGTATTCTAGAGTCAGGAATAATAAGATTTTCAAATGCCCTTTATCTTAATGATAAGGAAGAAGTTACTTATTCATACAAGTTAATAGTTAATTTGATAGACGAAACTGAAAACTTGAACAAGGAATTATTCAATCAAATAAAAGAGTATTTTTATAAGAAATATAAGAATATTGTTGATGGAAATGATAATTTTTTGAATAAATATGAATATTATACAATATCATTTTCAACCGATAACGATAATTTAACCCTGTGGAATAACTATTCAAAAGGTCAAACCTATACAGGTTATAATATCGGTTTTTATAAAAAAGATTTGATAGAAGATATGGAACGTCAGGGTTTTAAATCGGTGTATGGAAATATAATCTATAAAAGAGAAACCCAGATAATGATATTGAAAATGATATTCGAAAAATGGAATAAGCAGTATGAAAAATTATTATCCACAAAACAGACCGTAAAGAAAACAGAAAAACAACAGGATATATTATTTGAACTAATAGATATATTAAGTATAATCAGCCTGTTTTTTAAAAACCCTCATTTTAGAGATGAAAAAGAGTATAGGATAATCTTTATAATAAACTTTGGCAATAACAGTTATAAACAGACAAAAATATTTGAAAAAAACGGATTATTTATCCCGTATATAGAATATCGATTTTTGAAACGTACAGTAAGTTCAATAAATATAGGTCCGACATTAGATGAAAACATCTTCTATACAAGTACTTGTAGGCTTCTAGCGAATTACGGATATGAGAAAAAGACAATAAATCGTTCAAAAATTCCATTAAGATATTAGTAATAAAAATAAACCCCGTTGACAAAAAAAATTGTTTTGGTACGATAGTAAATGTCGGTAAGCCCCCATCGTCTAGAGGCCTAGGACAACACCCTTTCACGGTGTAGACAGCGATTCGAATTCGCTTGGGGGTACCATTTAAAAGCCACTTATAAGTGGCTTTTTTTATGCCTTATTTAAAAATTCAAACAGTCTACCAATTTGACTAATTCGGAGAAAAATTGTATAATCTCCGTATAATATTCGGAGTAAATATGAAATATATCTATCAAAATCAAGACTGGCACTGCTTTACATATATTGGAGAAAAATTACAAAAATTACTTCTAGAAATAAAAAAGCAACAAGGTTTTTTACTTGGTAAAATGGATAGCTTAGGGTTTGATGTTAAGAATAATGCACAATTACAAATTCTTACTGAGAATATTATTAAATCTTCTGAAATAGAAGGAGAAATTCTTGATAGACATTTAGTGCGTTCTTCTGTTGCAAGACGTCTGGGTATAGATATTGGTGGAGAAATTCAAATATCAAGAAATATAGAAGGCGTTGTGGATATGATGCTTGATGCAACACAGAATTATAAGGCAGATATATCTAAAGAGAGATTGTTTGGATGGCATGCATCATTGTTTCCTACCGGATATAGCGGATTATATAAGATTACTGTCGGAAATTATAGAACAGATACATTAGGAGCAATGAGAGTAGTATCAGGTTATCAAGGAAAAGAAAGAATTCACTATGAAGCGCCTCCCGCTGACTCCCTAGAAACTGAAATGAGCTATTTAATAGATTATATAAATCATAATGACAAAGAAGATTTGCTTATAAAAGCAGGGATAGTCCATTTATGGTTTTTAATACTCCATCCTTTTGATGATGGAAATGGCAGAATAGCAAGAGCCTTAAGTGACATGATATTAGCTCGAAGTGATGAGTGTAAATATAGATTTTATTCAATGTCATCTCAAATACAGAAAAACAGAAAAAGTTATTATCAAATTCTAGAGAGAACTCAAAAAGGCTCTATGGATATAACGGATTGGCTAGAATGGTTTTTAAATAATTTACTTGAAACAATTACATCTAGCGATAATACATTATCTGATGTTTTAAAAATCTCTGAGTTTTGGAGAAAAAATTCTTCAGTTATAATGAATGAAAGACAACATAATATTTTAAACAGATTTATGAATAATTTTGAAGGTAAGCTAACTACAATAAAATGGGCTAAAATGGGAAATTGTTCTCAAGATACTGCTACTAATGATATTAATGATTTAATTAATAAGAAAATACTTAAAAAAGTGGGAACAGGTCGTTCAACTCATTATGTATTGAGATAATAGATTTGAGGGTAGAATAATCAAAATATTATTCCGGAGTGGGAATATTTTTTTTAAGTATATCAGTGAAAAAATCTACACTAAACAATAGTAATCTTTTCTGTTTGTCATTTAGGTTGATTTGGATATTTTTGACTTCATTGCTATATGGGTATTATTATTTATCTAAATTTTTAAGTGCATATTCACAGCACTGTTGAACAAGATTGTTAAGCGAGACTTCTTTGTTTTGAGCAACAGTCTGTAATTCCTGCACCAGCTTTAAAGGAAGCCTAAAGGTTTTATTTATCATTTCAGGTTTTTCGACTTTGAACATATTACCCCACTTTTTTGATTTTAGGTATAATTTATTTTTTTTTATACACTTAGTTTTTACATTTGTTATTATCAGTGCAAAAATAGAGTGTTTATATAAAATATTTATTTTTATATTATCAAATATATTAAATATTTAGGAGTTAGGAATGGAAAAAATAAATATTTGTGTGGCTTGTGATGATAATTATGCACAATATGCCGGCGTTACTATAGCATCAGTATTAGCAAATGCAGATATGAGCGATGATTTAACCTTCTATATTTTAGATGGCGGGATTAGTGATGAAAATAAAGCTAAATTGCTTTCTTTGAGTAAGATTAAACCGTGTTTGATAGATCTTATAAAAATTGATAATGAAATGTTCCGTGATTATTTTAATATCAAGACGCACGATTATATATCAATTCCTGCATATTACAGACTAAAATTACCTACATTGTTACCTGACGTTCAAAGAGTAATTTATTTAGATTGTGATGTGATTGTTAATACTACGTTACAGGAATTGTTTAATATCGAAATGGAAAATTTTATAGTTGCAGGAGTTAAGGATATAAATAAAAAGATTTTACGAAAAAATCCTGAATATATTAATTCTGGTGTTGTTCTCATGGATTTAGATAACATGAGAAAGTTTGGAATAGAAGATGCATTTTGGAATTGGACAAAAAAGCATTATGAGAGTATCAAAATGGGTGATCAAGAAATCATAAACGAGGTGCTAAAGGGAAAAATAAAGACAGTGGATGATGAGTGGAATGTTCAATCAAGCAACTTTACAAATCGTTCCAGCTACACGAAAAATCCGAAAATAGTGCATTTTGTTTCTAAAAGAAAACCTTGGCATTGGGCATCATTTAGTTATCATAGAGAGTTATACTTTAAATATTTACAGTATACTCCTTGGGCTTTGAGCGAAAAAGATTATAAGCATTGGACAAAGGATAATCAATGGGCTTCTTTGTTAGCATATATTAAATATCGCCCTCTTTTTATGCTTAGACCAAGGTTTTATAGTGCTTTAATTAGTACATACAATCCTATAGAAAAAATTTTTTCTTTTGAGGAATATTGTGAAACTCATTATCGTATAAAATTATTTAATTTTATAACTATTAAATTTCCAAAATCACAGTATGCAAAAATGAAAAAAGAAAATTCATATTATTATTACAAAAAGAATAATATTGATATTACCAAACTTCCTCCTGCGACAGGTCAGCTAAGAGAGATTCAATTAGCAAATTTAGCGCTGTTAAAGGAATTGGATTATGTTTGCAAAGAAAATAATATTCAATATTGGTTGGACTTTGGGTCTTTATTGGGGGCTGTAAGGCATAAGGGGTTTATTCCATGGGATGATGATATAGATGTTGGCATGCTTAGAGAGGATTATAACAAAATAATAAATGTATTTAATAAAAGCTCAAGGAACAAAGATATTTATGCTTCTTTCTCAATTAATAAACATAATCCCGCACAGTGTTTTATAAAAGTAAAACATAAGAAATGTCCGCTTTTATTTGTTGATATATTCCCGTATGATTTTTACGGCAAATCATTATCTCATAACGGACAATTAAAGAAAACAGAGATTATAAAAAATATTAGAAAAGTTTTATTTAACAAATGCGCAAAACTTACTAATTTGTCAGATATAAGAAGAATAATTGAAGAGGAGAGAAAAAAATTCCTCTTTAGTTCAGAACTGAATGGAGATTTGGTTTTGGGAATTGATTTTAACCATTCTTGGAAAAATTGGTTTTACTCTAAAGATATTATTTTCCCTTTACAATCCATTGAATTTGAAGGGGCAAATTCCCCTGTATAAACAATACAGATTACTACTTAAAAGAGGTATATGGGAATTATATGTCTTATCCTAAAAAAATAAGTATGGGACATAGTATGTATAAAAAACTAAATTCTAAGGATAAAGAAATAATACATTCTTTAGGAGCCAAGATTTAATGAAAAGAATTATAACGTACGGAACATTTGATGTATTGCATTATGGGCATATAAATTTATTAAAGCGAGCTAAAGCACTTGGTGATTATTTGATAGTAGCGTTATCAAGCGATGAATTTAATGAGGTTAAAAATAAAAAATCATATTATACTTATGAACAACGTAAAAAGATATTAGAGGCTTGCAGGTATGTAGATTTGGTTATTCCGGAGTGCAACTGGGAACAAAAGATAAGTGATATTAAAAAATACGAAGCAGATATTTTTGTGATGGGTGATGATTGGAAGGGGAAATTTGACTTCCTAAAAGATTATTGTGATGTTGTCTATATTCCAAGAACACCTGATGTTTCAAGCACTCAAACAAAAGGATATTTAAAAAATGGAAAATGATATAATAGCTAAAATCATTTTTTACAATTTATAAGATAATATTTTACGTAACAATATGTAAAGATTCTTTTATTTATTGGCAATTATATTGGTTTAGCAATTTTCATTGTGGTATGAATACCTATTCTTATAACGATTTACAATTTAAAGGTCTGGTTCCTGTTAAAAACTACAAAGGACCTATCTTAAAGCTGACAAAAGCTGAACAAAAACTTATTACAGATTATCAAAAAGCAATTACTCAAACAGAATGCGAGTTGTATAAACTCGAGAGAGCTTATCAGAAGAAAAAAATCTCTGAGAAAGATTCTAATTATTTTAATGATGTTCACTATTATCTTTCCGGAAAAATCGAAAATTTGAAAAATAAAATTAGAGAAATTAAAATTAATCGTTTAAATCTTCAAAAAGGAGAGTTAAAATAATTTTTACGGCGCAGATTAAAAAGCCAATGATAGTATTTTTTATCTCTTTATGTTTTATTATAGTTGGGGTTATAAAATTTAGGAGTAAAAAATGAATGTAAAAAAACTATCACCGGTTGCAGAATTTCTTAGAGCAAACCAAGCAAAGGCTAAAAACATCCAAAAATATACTGATTATCCTTCAGGTATAAAAATAAAGACATGCGAGTTTTACAGCCCTGACGGAAGTTATTTAGGGCGTATGTCAAGAACTTTGCCTACTTATTCAAGAACATCCGGTCCTTATTTTGCTAATTTAAAGTCTTATATTGAAACAATGGAATCTAAATATAAAGCGGGATATAGACAGGTTAAAGAAAATACTGTTAATTTTGCTAAAATCCTTGGGGTAAAAGGAGATAAAGAAACTTATTTACCGGAGAAAATAGTTAAGAAGCAAACCATTATCAGCAACCAATCAATAAAGACTGAGGATGTTTTTGAAAGAACGATCAGTAGTGAATTAGAACTTATTAAAAAAGCTAATTCAAAAGCCTATGGTGAGGCTTCCAGAAATGTTTATATTGCAAAAGAACCGATACAGTTTACTGAAGTTCAAACTTCTCATAATGTTACTAAATCAGATAAGTTCTAAGTCATCAAAGCATACCGAAGGAGCAGGCAGAAGTATTTTCTGCCTGCTCTTATATCAGATATTTTGATATAATGTTTTTATGTTTAATGACTTCAAAAACACGTTTGATTTTTACATACGTTCTTGTACAAAATTTTCAAGAAAGAATTATCAAGGTAAAATTAAAACTGCCGAAAGTGACTATGTTTTTGACATTTTAACCAAATATTTTAAAATAGAATTTCAAGAAAATACAAGTGTTTTAGATATTGGTTCTAAAAATTGGGCTTATGTGAGAGGGGAATATAATTTTTTTAATCAATCCTGTAACAGACTTCTACTTGATGGGGTTGAAATTGACGCATATAGATTATATTCGAATCTGTATTCAAGATATGAGGTTGCTAAATTCTATATAAAGGAATTAGCCGGAGTTAATTATTATCCTGATGATTTGTTGAATATAAAAACAAAATATGATTATATAATATGGCTTTTGCCGTTTGTGAGCATATACCCTTTAAAAAAATGGGGCCTGCCTGAAAAATATTTTATGCCTGAAAAATTGTTGCTACATGCCTACAGTCTGCTTAATAAAAAAATGTTAATCATTAACCAAGGCGAAGATGAGGCAGAAATACAAAAATCTTTATTAGATAAAGCGGAAATTAATTATACATTTTTAGGTGAAATCATTTCTGATAAATCTATTTTCAAAAATAAAAGATATGGATATTTAGTAGCACGGTAAACTTAATTAAGCTGATTTTTGATCCATTTAATAATTATAGATACCAGATATTCTTGCTGTTGGGTAGTAAGTTCAACTCCCTTAGGAATTTTGTACCATTTCTCAATACATCCCCTGCAACCTAGGGAACATGGCTAATTACTTGTATTAAATATTTGTTGTAATGATAGAGTATTACGGTAATTATGAGAAAAGAGTTTGGATTAAGTATATTAATAAGTATGTTTTTACTGCAAACGTGTAGCGCATCGGAAAATGATTACAGCAAAGCTTTTAGGCATAGTGAAGCAAGTTATCAACAAGCATGGTGCAGTGCAAACGGCGGTATTACTGAATATCAAAACAAAGACCACACCAGAGTAGATTGTTTAACAAAAACAAATGCGGTAGAATTTGATTTTGCAACCAAATGGGCGGAAAGTATCGGGCAGGCTTTGCATTATGGAATAATGACAGGGAAAAAACCTAAAGTTGTACTTATATTAGATAATCCAAAATCCCAAATGGCTTACTATAATAGGCTTAAGCAGATAGGTGAATTATATGATATAGAAACAGAATATGTGACCAATGATATTTTGGAGCTTAACGGTCAAGGTAATTGTCCATATCAGGATTGTAAATGTCATAAGGTAACAAAAAAGTAGTTGCATAATTTAATTTTAAAACTTGTTTCACGGTATATTTAATAGATGTTGAGTTTTATGTTGTTTTGTTAAATGGCAGGCTTTACGCTTCTAGGTTCGAATTTTTGTTGAAGAGATATTATATAAATTTACAAACAAATTATATATCTATAGTTTGTTTAAAGATAAACAAACTAATTAACAATTTTTATGATAGAATAGTCGTATAGGGGTAATTATGACTTTAGAAAACAAATTAGGAATAACTGATTCAACAGAGCTTTTTAGAGTAGAAGAAAAAATAAGTAAGCTTAAGGCAATAGAGCTTTTTGAGAACAAGGTTATTTACGATTTGAAAGTTGGAACATTTGAATCTCTAGCTTTTATTCACAAATATTTGTTTGATGAAATCTATGATTTTGCAGGAGAAATAAGAACTGTAAATATTGCAAAAGGTAATTTTAGATTTGCACCTGTTATGTATCTCAAATCTGCATTAGAACACATTGACAATATGCCGCAATCTAATTTTGATGAGATTGTTGAAAAATATGTAGAAATGAATGTTGCCCATCCTTTTAGAGAAGGTAATGGTCGAAGTGCAAGAATTTGGCTTGATTTGATTTTTAAAAAAGAGTTAGGGAAAGTTGTTGATTGGAGCAAAATAGACAAGGAAGATTATCTATTGGCAATGGAAAGAAGTCCAATTAAAAGCGTGGAAATAAAAGCCCTTTTAAAAGAAGCACTAACCACAGAAATCAGTAGCAGAGAAGTCTATATGAAAGGCATCGATGCAAGTTACCATTATGAAGGTTATGCTGTGTACAGAGCAGAAGAATTGAAGTAATAATTATTGTTTAGTTTGTAGGATGCGGTAAATCTATGATTTACCGCATCCTACTTTCTTGGCGAAAAATAATACAAATATTAACTTTTGTAAACTCAAATTTCGTTCGTCTGTAATCCAGTTAGAATGCCTAATAGGATAGGATAGGATAGGATAGGATCAATTTTGTTTTAACTAAATTCTTTATAGAAATATACACGAGATTTACCAAAAGGAAAGAGGAGAAAAATATGAGTAATTCAGAATGGTTATCTACAAGAATGACACAAATTGCAGCATTAACAGAAATTGATGGTGGTGGAAAAGACAAAACTAAAATTGATTCCAATGAAGAGTTTGCGGCTTTATCAAGACTTCTTGCAAATTGTACAGAAGAAAATGATAAGAAGCTTGTTAGTGAAAAAATGTATGATTATTTAAACAGTTCTAAAAAAGAACATTTTGAATGGGATGATGGCACTTCTTATGATGAAATTATTGATAGTACAGGAAATAGAATGTATATTGGCTATGATACAAAAGGAAATATTAGCAACATAGACACAACTTATACAGATGAAAAAGGTGTAGAACATCCAACCAAAGAACCTTTAGCAATACCAGAAAAACTGGTTTTAGAAAAAGAAGTTGCAAAAACGCAAAATGTTGAAAAAGAGTTTGAGAAAGATGAAAAAGGATTTATTGAAAAATATTTTGATAATGTTAAACAATTCTATTCAGACCTATGGAATAAAGGAATAAATGAAGCGTACACAAATTATTGGAGTAAACTTTTCTAGATAATTATATATAATTTTGTACTAATAATTTCATTAAATAAAAAGAGTCCATTAAGGACTCTTTTTAATGGCGGGAACGACGAGGTTGTCTTACTCACTCGCGTATAACGGGTCTACGGATTTTCTTTTCACAAACTTTGTTTGTTCCAAAGAAAAGTTCTTCGCCCTCAGCTCGTTCGTACCGAACTCTATAAAATGCTTTGCATTTGGAGTTCTCGCCTTCCGGCATTCAGTCATTAAAAAAGCCACACAAGGTGGCTTCTTTAAATGGCGGAACTGACGCTTCTAGGTTCGAACTTTTAGAACGATATAGGAAGCACTTATTTTCCACAGATATTACAA
>CALUUI010000001.1 GCA_944323925.1 Candidatus Gastranaerophilales bacterium | reverse complement strand
AACATGAGAGGTATAAAATGGATATAAAATCTCTACAATTTAATAATAACAACACTTCTAGCCCTGCAGGGGGGGGGGGTAGAAACAGCGCTATACCAGTAAAGACAATAGTTTTAGCAGTATTATTGTTTTGTGTTTCCCCTTTTGCGATGGCGGCGGGGGCAGATAGTGATGTGACAAAACTCGGTATACCGACACTTGATACTCTTGCAGGACAAGAGATACCGGACGGTGACGGGGCTGTTTACCCTAATAGCGGATATACCTTGACTCCGGTTACACCGGCTGATACTAGCAACCTCGATGACAATGTGATTGTTAAATACGAAATAAAAGAGGTGACCAAGTACTATGACCCGCAAACGGGGCTTGAAGTCGCGGAAGCTGATAAACAAGAGGGTGTAAACTACAGAGAGGTTGTGACCAAAGAAACCTTACCTCATTATTATGAGGTTAATCTTGCTAAGACCGAATACGGCCGCGGGGCAAATAAGATATATTTTAACTGGGAAAACAACTCATTAACAGAAGGTGCATCAGCGACCGGTGATAATAGTATTATTTATAGCTATGACGAAACAGGGTTTAGTAATACAGTATCAGACCAAGTCCTTGATAAAGGTACAACAACCGACCCGAGTGGGAGTTCATCATCTTATCCGACAACAATCGAGGGCGGGGCGGGTGTTAATAACCCATTGGGTACAACAATAACAATAGATAATACTCTATATAAAAACAACGTTACTCAAGCTGTTATTGAATCAACCACAAACACTACTAAATACGCAGAGCTTGTCGGCGGAGCAGTTCATAACAAAGGAACAATATCAGGGATAACAGGACAATTTATCAACAACGGTATTGATTTAACAACAAACAGAACAAGCGGATATTTATATAGCTACGCAAATGGCGGGGCAATAGGTAACCAAGGCGAAATCGGTGATATAACAGCCAATTTTATCGGCAATTATGTTAAAAATACCGGTACCGGTTCTGAAGCCTACGGCGGGGCGATTTATAACTATAATGGTACTATCGGCGACATAACCGGCGATTTTATTGGGAACTTCACTTCTTCCGGTTCTTCTTATGCCTACGGCGGGGCGATTTATAACTCGGGGACTAATGCCACAATCGGTGAGGTCACAGGCGATTTTATTGGGAACTATGCTCAATCTGCTTCTACTCATGTCAGAGGTGGGGCGATTTATAACTATAATGGTACTATCGGCGACATAACCGGCGATTTTATTGGGAACTACGCTAAATCTTCCGGTTCTTATGAAACCTACGGCGGGGCGATTTATAACTATAATGGTACTATCGGCGACATAACCGGCGATTTTATTGGGAACTTCACTTCTTCCGGTTCTTCTTATGCCTACGGCGGGGCAATTTATAACTATGGGAGTAGTGCAACAATCGGTAACATCACAGGCGATTTTATTGAAAACTACGCTTCAGGTAAATATGCCTACGGCGGAGCGATTTATAACGAGGCTAATTATGGAACAGCCACAATCGGGGACATCACAGGCGATTTTATCGGGAACTATGCTTCTTCCGGTTCTAATTCTGCCAGAGGCGGGGCAATTTATAACGCTACGGGTTCTAATGCTACAGCAACAATCGATCACATCACCGGCGATTTTATTGGGAACTACGCTTCCGCTTCTTCTAAGGCCAACGGCGGGGCGATTTATAACTCTCGTACAATAACAAGCATCACAGGCGATTTTATTGGGAACTATTCTCAATCTTCCCGTTCTTATGCCGAAGGCGGGGCGATTGATAACTTTTATGCTGAAATCGGTGAGGTCACAGGCGATTTTATTGGGAACTATGCTCAAGCTACCGGTTCTTCTGCCTACGGCGGGGCGATTTATAACGAGGATGGTACAATAGGTGGCATCACCGGAGATTTTATTGGTAACTACACTCTAACTTCCGGCACCTCATCAAATTCTTCTGCCGACGGCGGGGCGATTTATAACAGTTCAGCAACAATCGGTGAGGTCACAGGCGATTTTATTGGGAACTACTCGTCCGGTTCTGGAGCCTATGGCGGGGCGATTTATAACGTTACAGCAACAATCGGCGACATAACAGGCGATTTTATCGGAAACTATGCTCAATCTAAATCAGGTGTTGCTCTTGGCGGAGCTATATATAACTATATTTATTCATCAAGCTATACGGCAACAATCGGGCTTACTAACAACAGTTTCTTAAATAACTACGCTACATCTGAAACAGGTACAGCCAAAGGCGGGGCGATATTCACTAACTATGACTTGACACTTAATGCTGATAACGGAACCGCTCTAATATCAGGTAACTACACAGAATCTAACGGGGTAAGAGATAATAATGCAATATACGTTGCAAACCTTGCCAACTCATCAGGTACAATACAAAGAAAAACAACACTAACCCTAAACGCTGTTAACAACGGCAAAATCCAAATCGATGACAAAATCTCCGGAGGGTCGTATTATCAATCGTCTAACAAATTCTGGGAAACCGCTGACCATGCGTATAACCTTGCACTCACAGGCGACGGAACAGGAACAATCTCACTGTATGATGATGTCACAAACGCTAATGTTACAGCAAGCAACGTCACCGTCGATTTTGCTAACGGTGTAACTAATGAATACGATTTTGTTTCAATGACCGACAACGGCGGAACTAAATACAATATTGATGTTGACCTAACAAATAATATTGCTGATACTATTTCTACACAACAAAGCTCTACAGGAACTATTAAATTAAGCCTTATTAACTTTATCGGAGAGTATCTTGGCTCTCCAATTACTGTTCAAATACTAAAAACTCAAAACGATAACTTGCAACTATCATTATCTGACAATATTATTACAATACCTGATATTGATAACACTGTTTACAACGACCAAATAATAGCAGAAGCAGGAGCTATTGAATTAGCTACAACCAATACTACAAATGACAGTATAACTATCAAAGACAAAATCTACGATACGCTTGATATTATTGCTGCTAAGGTTACAGGTGAGGATAGAAACTTCAACTTTAGAACAGCTGACAATTATATGTTATCAAAAGACCTCTCAACCGTTAGCGAAGGAACTTTAAACATCAACGGGCTTGGAGTAACTACTCCGTCTACAATCAATGCTCAAAGTCACACGCTCTTTGACCTTCAAAACGCTACAACACTTAATATCAAAGACGTAGTAATAGATAACTCTAAAGACTTTGCGATAAACGCTGAAAACGCTAACGCTGTCGTTAACCTCACTAACACATCTATCAAAAACACCGCTGGTGCCGGCGTTATCTCTAACGTTGACCTTAACGTCACCGCTGACGGGGGTAAATCTGAGTTTAGCGGAAACAACGTTGCGTTTGATATCAAAGGCGCTGACAAAACCCTTACCCTAAATGCAATCAACGAAGGCGAAATCACTCTCTCTGACGAGGTTAAAGGCGCTAGCGGGTTCAAAGTTAAATTCACAGGTGATGACAAGTCAAAAATCAATATTAACAACAATATCACTAACGCAAATCTTGATTTAGAAAATACAAACCTATATCTAAGCAAAGAGGACTTGCTCAACAACTCACTATCATTAACGCTTAACTCGGGAAGCATTAACCTCCAAAACAACGCTATCGGGGTTATGCACTTACCTACTCTTAACCTTAACGGTACAACTAATCTCTCTGCCGATGTTGACCTCTTAAACGAAACAATGGACAGAATTACAGCTGATAACTACACAATCAATCCTGATGCGATACTTAATGTCAAAAACTTGAACTTATTATCTACAACAGAAAAAGAAACTGTAACTATCCTGTTTGCTGATGAACAATTAGCAGGAAATGTTCAATTTAACGGCGAATCTCCGCTATCATACAAAGGTACAAACACTGCTTACTCACCTATCTACAAGTATGACGTAAGCTATGGAATAAACCAAGACGACGGGCTTGGATATTTCACCTTCAACCGTGCAGGCGGAGGTAGCAGTAACCCGTCTGACGCTTTCTCGCCTCCGGTTCTTGCAGAACCTGTTGCCGCTCAATCAGGCGGAAAAGCTGTTGTTAACGAAACCTTGAGGTTTGCGTTCCAACACGCTGACAACTTCTCTATTCTTCCATCAGCCGTTAGAATGAGCGCTATTAACCAAAACAAATACGCTATTAATGACTCTGACGTAGCACCACAGTATGCAAAAATGCAAGCGCCATACCGTGCAGGCTTCTGGGTTAAGCCGTTCACTACTTTTGAATCTATGGACTTAAAGAACGGGCCGGATGTTGATGCAGTTACTTACGGTACACTTATCGGGTTTGACTCTCAATTCAGAGAACTCGGGCACGGCTGGCATGGGGTTACATCGGGGTATGTCGGATACAACGGGTCATCACTCAGCTACAGTGGTGTTGATACCTATATGAACGGCGGACTTGCAGGGGTTACTGAAACCTTGTACAAAGGTAACTTCTTCACTGCCTTAACCGTCACTGCCGGTGCCTCTGCGGGTACTACCTCATCAAGTTTTGGGTCTGAGGACTTTGCAATGTTACTTGCAGGTATCGGTTCGAAAACCGGGTACAACTTTGAGTTTAAAGAAGGCAGATATATTATTCAGCCATCTATGTTTATTAACTACTCATTTATCAATACTTTTGACTACACTAACGCAGCAGGGGTTCGTATAGACTCTGACCCTGTTCACTCACTGCAATTAAACCCGACAATAAGGTTTATTGCTAACCTTCCTAACAAATGGCAGCCTTACGCTAGTGTCGGTATGGTTTGGAACGTCTTGAACTCATCAAGAGTAACCGCTAATGATGTAGTTCTACCTAGAATGAGTGTAAAACCTTACGTAGAATACGGTGTTGGTGTACAACGTACTTGGGCTGACAAGTTCACAGCCTTCTTCCAAGCTATGATTAGAAACGGCGGAAGAACAGGTGTTGCTCTAACTGGAGGCTTCAGATGGACAGTCGGTGAAGATGAGCCAATTGATTCTGTTGAACTCAACACTCCTTCTGTAAACTATAAAGCGTCTAAAAACAAATCTCAATACAAACGTAACGTCGAGGAAATACAGGTTAAGTCTATAACCCTCCCCGATGAAGATAACTCCCAAACACAGCCTAAGAAGTTCAGCTGGGCGTTTGGGGAATAAAAGAATGCCGTTTGGACTTCATACACCCAAACGGTTACCCTCATTGGTCGGTGAAACGAAAGTTTCACCTTTTTTTTGATTTCTACCTAATAATAAAATCCAGTATCTTCACGGACTTTTATTACAAATTCAGTTCCTGCAGGTATAGAAACACTACCACCTTTTGAAAATAATGCAAATAGCGGGGATGTTAATGTATTTAATCCAAGAACTACGGTTCCATAGCAAAATGGAAATGGTGATAATATAATAGTAGAACCATCTTTGCCCAATTTTGCAGTCAAAGTTAGCATTCTGTCAAATAAATTTCTGCCAAAACCCGTCTTTGCCCATAAGGTTTTCCAGTATGTTCTCTTTCCCTTTATATTATTAAAAAATATCTTCTTATCATCTGCTCTTGTGATATAAGCATCTAATGGTGTTACATTTTTATTAACAACTATTGAATTAACTTTTAATACAACTAAACCGCCATTACAACTTAATTGTGGAGAATGTGATTCCTCAACCTCTCCATAAAATTTTGACCACGCAGGTATGACCGCCCCTTTAGCATAAACTTGATTCTTGCAGTGAAACGTAACTTTTGTTCCTTTTCTTAAGGTATCGCTTATCTTTGTTTCACTTACGACAGGAATCTTTGTCCCTGATTTGATTATCCCCCTATATCGTGGAGGTGTTATTTGTTTGCTGATAACTTCTGCTGTATCAGGTTTCGCTTCCTCTCTTGGTTGCTGTAATATTTTGGGCAACTCTGGTAATAATTCGTCAACTAATTGATTTGAATTATAATTCTTCCTTATTTCATCATCAACCGATGTATCCAAATCAATACTTAGAACTACATTTGCTGTTATTATAAAAATTATAATTAAGAAACAAAACCTTTCCATATAACAATTATAACACTCACTAGCTACCTTAGTATCCAACAATCAATGGAATATAAAAAAATTTTATTTCTAATTTACAGAAAATATATATGCTGATAAAATAAAAAGATGATGCTGATTATTTTAAAATATTTTATCTATTTTCTTTTACTATGCATTACTTGCATTTTAGCAATAAATTATTTAAGAAGAAAAAATAAACTAGAATTAGAACTTTCTTTATTAAAAAATTACCTTGCTACCGTTGAAACAACACTAAATTCAGTTAGATATGGGAATTTAGCAAAAAAAATTGATTCAGAACAATTCCCTGAATATAAAGCTATCTCTAACACCATAAACAGAATGATTGAAACTCTCTACGATAGAGAACAGATGATTATAGAATCACAAACCGAGCTTAGAAACCAAAACAGGTTCCTTCAAGCATCTATTAACTCTCTATCTGATGGAATTGCTATTATTGACCACGATGGAAAAATTATTAGTGCATCTAATAATATTTATAAGTGGTTTGGATCAAATACTATTCGAGGCGAAAATATTCTTGATTATATTAATATTCTTGATGAAAAAGATTTATATAAACTTAAGAATAATGAAATTTCTATAAAAAACAGTCCAGAACTAAGTTTTAGCGCAGATTGTAACGAACTGGAACTGGAAGATAAAAAAGAAAGATTTGTACTCGTTCTAAAAAATATCTCAGACCAAAAAGAAATTGAGACTTTAAAAGAAGACTTCGTTGCAACTCTTACTCACGATTTAAAAGTCCCAATTATTGCTGAATCTAATATGCTGGATTTACTCTTAACAGAAAAATTCGGTGCTATTACAGATAAACAAAAAATTGCTCTCGAAAACATGAAAGCGTCTAATAATGAACTCCTTGATTTGGTTCAAATTGTTCTTGAAACATACAAAGTGAACTCATCTGGATTAATTCTATACAAAGAAAATATTAACTTGAATTCGTTTTTAAAAGATATAATTCTTGAAATGCAACCGATTGCTGCTCATACGGATAATAACCTTAAATTAAATACGGACAGTGATATTCTGATTAATGCCGATGCTTTCCAGATTAAAAGAGTTATTAAAAATCTTATTCATAATGCTATCTCATACGGAAATGCAGGAAGTGACATAGATATTAACATAATTGAAAAAGAAAACGAAGTGATTATAAACGTTAAAGACTATGGGAAAGGAATTTCAGAAGAAGATATTAAAAAAATATTCCAAAAATATTATTCAACAGCCAAAAAATTCCGAAAAACAGGTACCGGACTTGGACTTTTTCTATCTAAACAAATAATAAAAGCCCACGGCGGCGATTTAAGCGTCAACAGTGAGCTTGATAAATTTACAGAATTTAGTATTATCCTTCCTAAATAATAAACACAATTAACTAATTGTCTTCTTCTGATAAATATTTATAATCCATCATGCTGCCTTCATACTCAGGTAAATCATCAGTATATAAAGACATTTGTGAAATATTCCTGTTCAAATCTTCTACTCTTTGTTGGTATATATCTGATTTTATATTATATGCCTGAATTTCTGCAGTAGTAACTTTATTATCATTATTTGTATCAATTTCATCAAAATGTGCTAATACTGTTTCCTGCAAAGAAGAAGATAAACCGGCTGTTGTTCCTAATGTTGAAATCTGTTCCCTTGTTAAGCCTTGTGAGGAAATAGTATTCATATATGATTGAATATCAGAAGCTGATAATACTCCATCATTATCTTTATCTATACTCGAAAAATTTGTCATCATATAAGACGCAAACGTTGCCCCATAATTATTCGCTAAAACAGTTGAGTTACTCATTGCAGAAGTAAGATTTTCTAATGTTAACCCATCCTCTTTATACAAACTCGTTAACATGTTATAGGAATTTGCTAAGCCGGAATTTACTGCAGTGTAGAGAGACGTTCCATTAAGATATTTAGTCATAAAAGCTCCTTATTATATAGTATTATATTTACAGTTTAATGATTGTCCCTAAAAAATCAATCCTTTAAATACACTAAATTATGAAGCCGTTACACCCTGTTTGCAAGAAAAACGTTAATTTTTCCGCAAACTCTACACGATTTAAGATTTTGTAGTATAATTATAACAATGGTTAAACTTATAACAAAAGATAATGTCCATAAATTTGCACACGCAGCATATTTAATCTACAGATTTCAGGAATTTTTTACGCATATAGTGGAAGTAAATAATCCTAAACTGTATCCTTGTGTTTATGCAATGTGGCACGCTCATCAGTGTTGCGTACACGGAATAGAAGATAAAGAAAACCTCAATATACTAATAAGCCGCTCAAAAGATGGTGATATTGTCGCATATATCTGTGAGAAATGGGGCTTTAAGGTTATAAGGGGGTCTACCGGTAAAAAAGGTGCTTCTACTGCTCTAATGCAAATGATATCAGAACTTAAAGAAAACAGGTGTTGCGCTATAATGGTTGATGGGCCTAGCGGTCCCCCCAAAATAGTAAAAGAAGGAGCTATTAAAGCTGCAAAATTAGGAGGTGCACCAATTGTTCCAGTTTGCTGGTACTCTGAAGACCCAACTTGGCTTAAATTTAATTCTTGGGATAATTTTAGGATGCCTTTTTTATCTTGCAAACTTTTAAACTTATATGGTGAACCTATATATGTTAATCCGGAGAATACACCCGAACAAGATGAAGATTGTCGATTGAAGTTACAAAATGCGCTCTTAGAATTGGAAAAACAAGCCCCCTCTGTTTATAAAGATTTGAAGAAGAAAAAAGCATGGAAACAAAAAAAATCAAAATAGCAGGTTTACAAATGTCATCTATCATTGGTGATGTTCAAGCTAACCATAAAAAACTAATAAATCTTCTTGATACTAACATCAAAGAAGAAAATATTGATATTCTTGTTTTGCCTGAAGTTTGGACTGTAGGCTGGGAATGTTCTAATTTCATTGATTCAGCAGAAGACATTAGTAATTCTAAAACTATTGATTTACTTAGAGTACTCTCTAAAAAATACAATATGTATATTATCGGTGGAAGTCTTATTACAAAAGAAAATGGGAACTATTACAATACTTGTCCTGTAATCTCTCCAAATGGAGATATATTAACCACATATAAGAAAAATCACTTATTCTCCTACTATGGCTGCGGAGAAGGTAGTTACGTAAAATGTGGGAACTCTCCTGTTATAATTAACTTGCTTGGCTATAATATTGGACTAAGTATCTGCTATGACATAAGATTTCCAGAGCTATACAGAGCTTATAGAAAAGCCGGCGCCGATTTACTTATAAATATGGCAGCTTGGCCTGAAGGTAGAAAAAATCATTGGTTAGCCCTTACACGAGCAAGAGCCGTTGAAAATCAATGTTTTATGCTGGCTCTAACACAATCAGGTAAACTCGCTGATGGAACAAATAACCTTGGATACTCTCTTATTTATGACTACAATGGAGATATCCTTAATGAAATAACCAGTGGTGAAGGTATCATCTCTACAGAACTTTCTACTGATAAAATGTACATTTTTAGAAATAAATGTACTGTTTTAAATGATATTCATAAATCCTATGAGGTAAAAATATGTTAAAATATATTTTGACTTTTTTATTAACAATAATTTCGCTTCCAGTATTAGCTTCGAGTGCCGACTTTTCAAAAATTATTAGCGACTCCAACATAAAAAAATCTGATATTTCAATATCTGTAATCAATACAGAAACTGGAAAAGAAGTATACCAGCTCCATTCTAAAAAGAAATTTTATCCTGGATCAGTTCAAAAACTTTTAACATACAAAGTCGCTGAATATGTTTTAGGTAGAGATTATAGATTTAAAACCAGTTTATATAAAAATTCAAAAAATGAATATCTTATAAAATTAGGTGCTGACCCGTTATTGACAAGTGATAATCTAAAAGTACTAGCAACTAAAATTCAACCTGAGACAAACGCTATTTATATAGATGACAGTATATTAGATGATGAAAACTGGGGTAATGGTTGGGATGAAGAAGATAACCTAAATCCAAGTCTTGCAAAATTTAGCGCATATAATCTTGATAATAATATTATCAAAGTATTATTTATTCCTAATGAAAAGAACTCTCCTGCAACTATTTCTCAAGAAAAATTCTACCCTTTATCATTTATCAACGAAGTCATAACCGGAGATTCTAATAAAATAGAACTTACAAGGAAAAATTACATTGCTCCAGACATGATAATTGCTTCTGGAACAGTTAACACCGTAGTTACAAAATATATACCCATAACTAACACAAAAAGATATTTCAAACTTACCTTAGAAAGAATACTTAATGAAGAAAAAATAGACTACTCAGGGTTATACAAATCAAAAAAGCTAACTCCTGATTTCAAGGAAATAGCAATAATATCTCACGGAATGGATGAAATCGGTGCATCAATCCTCAAAAATGGAAACAACATTAGTTCAGAAACCGTATTTAAAGTTGCTGCAGCAAAAACATCGCCGGAAAATAAAGGTACCTTTAATGGCGGGCTTAAACTATTTTACGATTACTGTAAACAGTTAAACATAGACACTAAAGACATTAAAATAGCAGATGCCAGCGGCGTTTCCGATGACAATATACTAACTGCGGAATTTATAACAACATTTCTTGCTAACAAACAAACATACGACATTAAACAATTACTTCCAACATCCGGAGAAGGTGTTTTAAATAATAGAATGAGCTACATGAAAGGAAAATTGTTTGCACAAACTGGCGCTATAAATCAAACAGGCTCGATTGCAGGCTATGTAGATACTCTTAATGGTAATACATACGCTTTTTGCATCATTATTAATGATGAATCAGCAAAAAATGCAGACAAAAAAATGTTGGAAGAATACTTAATCCGAGAGATTTTTACTAAGCTATAAATCCTCTATATGCTTCCGCCTCTGAAATCTTTAGTCCTGAATAATCCAATGAAAGCCTATTCTTCGTTTCAGATTCAATAGTCTTTTTTATCTCGAACGGATACCACAAATATTCTTTCATCCCGCCATGATTAATTTTTTCAATGACATTATGAAAATATTCCATAATATGCTTGCCCCTTTCGGGATATTTAACCAGCATTGCAGATAATGGTTCTTTACCTCGCTCAGTATTTAATTTTGACATTACTAATATACAATTAGCAATCGAACTTGCATGACCACCGCAAGCCTTAGCTCGTACATGCTCAATTGAAACTACAAAAGGAGAAACAATCCTTTTAACTAACTGTTTTTTTGAGGCGTCTTTATAGCGAACAATAAATGCATCCAAATCACTATTTGAGTCAGGTAGTTCTCTTAATTTTTCACCAACTATAGACTTTATACCTATATCACTTTTTTTATATTTCATCTTATTTAAAATCTGTAAATACCTATCAGAAGCTATTGCCTTATCATAATTTCCTAATAACAAATCATTTTTCCAAACATCCAATGTAGCACAAAATCTAGCCTTCATTTGCTGATTTTTTATCCCATTAGAATATTGTTTTAAACTACTTATTATAACTAAATACTTTGACTTTAAATTAGAATAACTTTCAGGTAACTGTTCGGAAGTTATTTCTTGTATAGAAGCAGTTTTATTCTCAGTCAATTTATTTCTATAAAAATTAAAAGCCTCTAGTTCAACCCCATCAAAGCTTGGTTTATATTTATTTAAAAAATTAAAAAATTTATAATCTGACTTACCGTTCTTTTTCAACCTTTCAAATATATATTTGTAGCTCTCAAAACTAATCATTCTTTTGCCTGTATATGCACATCTAAAATCATTAGCATATCTTCTTAAATCAGCCATCGCAGGATTAACAGATTTAAAAGATAAACTTTTATCATCCAACAACGAAAAACTTAAACCTTTTGAATTATTATCTGCAGAAACATACATTCCCGAAGTCTTTTCAGGATTTACTTTGTTATTCGCACTTAAAATAGCACTTATTCTCACAACACTATTTCCTGTATAGTTTTAGTATACATTTAAAATAATTATATTGACAATTTTTTTTACAAAACTTAATTTATTTTATTCGCATTATATAAAAATCTCAAGCCTTCAAGTGTTAGGGTCGGATTGATAAAATCAAACGGAGATATCATATACTTTTCAATAAGAGTACAATAACCACCCGTAGCAACAATAGTAGCTTTTGCGCCAAGTTCTTGTTCACACTGCTTTACTAGTCCTTCTATTAAACACGCACTGCCTCTTATCACTCCTGATAAAATTGCATCAACTGTATTCCGGCCAATAGCATTTGGTGCTGTCGCTATATCAATTTGAGGTAATTTTGATGTGAATTTATTTAATGTTTTTAACTGCAAATTTAACCCCGGAGTTATGACACCACCTAAAAACTCACCACTTCCATTTACTATATCAAAAGTCGTTGCTGTTCCAAAATCTATTACTATTACTGGACGGTTATACAACATAAATGCACCACAAGCATTTGCAATTCTATCGGCGCCTACTTCACTATTGTTATATGTGGACAATTTTACTATTGTATTCATCTCTGAATTAACAACCATTGAATCAACCTTAAACACGGCATCTGCTGCCAATTTCAACTTTTTAGTTAATTCATCCACAACCGAACCAATTATAACAGCCTCCACATTATACTTTGACAGCAAAGACTTTAATAATATCTCATACTCTTCTTGCGGCAATTCTCTATCTGACGCCAAACGATAATTTTCAATCAAAGCGTCATCATCAAATAAACCAAGTGTTATACTTGTATTTCCTATATCTGCAGTTAGCAACATAATCTAATCCTATATATAGGATTATTTTATATTAAACAAAACAGATTTTAAATATTATGCAAAAATTGATGTACTACTTGTCGCTACATGTGATGTAGAGGCAGCACCACCATTCATATAATCAAATAAACTGTTAATATGTTTTTTTTCAGGTTCTACGTTTGGCTTAGTTTGCGCATAATTTGTATCAACTGACGAAATTGCTCCAACTTCTGGCATAATTTATTCTCCTTTTCCTCTATTAATATATACTCTGTATATATATAAAGTATTTTTGTTACAAGAAATTGCAACTAAGAAGCATTTTCGTTACAATTCTTAACACGTAAAAAACAGTCTGGAGCCTATACAAATGTTACATTTCGTCTATTTTTAAAGATATATATTTGTAAATTTTTGTAACAAAAAACGAAAAAAGTGTTATAAAATCTAAAAACTGGGAATAGTAATAATAGAAAGGAGCTAATATGGAAGTTCTAAATTTACTATTCTTTTGCGGAGTTATGTATTTTGCACTTATTTGGTGTCCGAGTGTTTGCGAAAAATTTATGAATCACCAGCATTAATTGCAAATGCGTGATTTAGCACATTAAGCCGTAAATGTTTTTAACATTTACGGCTTTTCGTACTATAAAAATATTCTTGTGATATAATTTTTAAGTGAGTATGAGTAGATTAATATTAATAGTATATATGATGATATTTGGAGGAAGCGTTATAGCTGAACCATTGAAAGAGTCATTGCGTCCGACCTATGAACCGGGATACTTTTCAATAGTTTTATCTCTTATATTTGTTATTTGCCTAATATATGCAACGGGAATTATATATAACAAATTAAATCACTTTGGAATAAAAACATTAAAGGCTCAAAACAAAGATTTTAGCCAAGATAAAATAACAATATTATCAACGACACCTCTTGGTCCTAACAAAACATTACACGTAATAGAATTAGACGGGAGGAAAATGCTAATAGGTGCTTCTGCAAATTCTATACACTTAATAAAAGATTTATCCAGTAATAGTGACTACAAAGAAATAGCAGAAAGTTCAGAAATAGAAAATGAAATTATCATAAATCATCAAGAGGATTTAGAAGAAGAGTTTGGTCTTTATAAAAAATATTTAAGGTAAAAAATGAAATCAATACGAATTAATAACCGTCTAGTCGGTGACGGAGAGAAATGTTTTATTATAGCTGAAATTGGTATAAACCATAACGGCAGTTTAAAAATGGCGAAATCGCTTATTGATATGGCAGTAGAATGTGGCTGTGATGCTGTAAAATTTCAAAAGAGGACTATAGAACTTGTTTATAGCAAAGAAGAATTAGCAAAAGAACGTATAAGTGTTTTTGGAAAAACAAATGGCGATTTAAAACGCGGACTTGAATTCGGAGAAAAAGAATACAAAGAAATTGATGAGTACTGTAAAAAGAAAGGCATAATGTGGTTTGCATCTTGCTGGGATAAAAATTCCGTTGATTTTATTGAAAAATTTAATCCACCCTGCTACAAAATCGCATCTGCACTTTTAACAGATGATGACTTACTCTTGTATACGAAGTCTAAAGGGAAACCTATATTACTCTCTACCGGAATGAGTACAATGGAAGAAATCGAGCATGCAGTAAATATCTTAGGAGAAGACAATCTAATAATTTATCACTGTACATCAACTTACCCAAGTAATAATAATGAACAAAATTTAAACGTTATAAAAACCTTTAAAGAAAAATTTAATTGTCCAATAGGTTTTTCAGGGCATGAAAGAGGGCTAGCCCCAACGCTAATATCAGTAGCGCTTGGAGCCTGTTCTGTAGAAAGACATATCACTTTAGACAGAACAAACTGGGGATCTGACCAAGCAGCAAGTCTTGAAAAAAGCGGACTTCAACACCTTGTTCGAGATATAAGACTTGTACCGCAAATGCTTGGTGATGGGACTAAAGTCGTTTATGACAGTGAGATTCCAATAAAACAAAAATTAAGGAAAAAATAGAATGATACATTTACCAAAAAGTATAAAATGGGTTATAACAGATTTTGATGGAATAATGACGGATAATTGTGCTTATATTGACTCTGAAGGGAAAATTTCCAGACGGGTTAATTTTAAAGATGTAATGGGTATGTCTATACTTAAAAAAAACAGATATGAAATAGCGATTATTTCCGGAGAAAAGAATTCTGCGATTGAACTCCTATCAAAAAAATTCAGCATTTGTGAGATACACCAAGGAATACGCAAAAAAATTGATATATTAAAAGGAATTATAGAAAAATACAATTTAAAAGATGAAGAATATGTCTATATAGGAGATGACATAAACGACTTGGAATGTTTGGAGTACGCAATGTATAAAATAACCGTACCATCAGCAGTAGAAAAGGTTCAAAAAGTACCTGGTATACAAATAACCACAAGTAAAAGCGGAGAGGGAGCTTTTAGAGAAATTGTTGACAGTTTAGTTTTCTGATAAGATTTTAAGGATTTCGCCGGGAGCTTTAACAATATAGTCTGCATCATTAATTGTTTCCGGTCTATACCCCCAAGTTACACCAATAGATTTAATACCAGCGTTTCTTGCCGTTTCAATATCAATAAAAGAATCTCCAACAAAGAATGCATCTTTTTTATCAACTTGCAAGAAATTTAAAATACTTTCTACACCATAAGCCGAAGGCTTAATCGGTTTACCCTCCCTTGCGCCAACAGCTACTTCTATTTGAGGGAAATACATTTTACACAATTCTTTAACTGCTGCATCATATTTATTTGAATTAACAGCCAAAAGCACTCCGCGCATTTTTAACATTTCCAACATTAAATCAATACCATCATATGGACGTGTTTTGGAATCAACATTTTCACTGTAATATTGATAAAATTTTTCCAAGCAATCATTAAAACGTAAATTGTTTTTTCCTCCGGGAACGGATCTTTCCATCAACTTTACAACACCATTTCCTACGAAATGGCGAATTTCTTCTATTGTGCGCTCTCTAAATCCAAATTCTGCTAAGGACTTATTTACTGCAACCATTAAATCTTCCAACGTATATAATAGTGTTCCATCTAAATCAAATATAACTGCTTTTACCATAAAATTATTATACCACAGTTGAGAATATTTTATGTTTTTTATAATATATAGTAAATCTCAATGGTTTAAATAAGGGGATATAAAATGACAATAATAAATGAAAACTTTACACTACACACAGAAGGTCACACAGATATTATTGATATAACAAAAAATGTACAAAATGCAGTTTACAGGCATTCACTAAAAGATGCACTTGTAACAGTTTACATGCCTGGTTCTACCGCAGCCATTACAACCATTGAATATGAAGATGGTCTTGTAAAGGATTTATATGAAGTTTTTGAAAAAATTGCCCCTGCCGGAGAGAAATATCATCACGACGATTTATGGCATGACGGAAACGGTTATGCACATATTCGTGCTGCATTAATAGGAAACTCTGTATTTGTGCCTCTTACTAATGGGGCTTTAAACCTTGGGACTTGGCAGCAAATTATTCTTATAGACTTTGACAATAAACCACGCTCAAGAAACGTATGCGTACAAATTGTGTACTAGACTCTGCGTCTTAATAAATCATACGCTTGTTCAACTGCTTTATCTGCTCTTTGTTCAATAATTGAAAGTCCTTCAATGTTTTCTTGGATTGGAGGTATTTGACTATTTTGTGCCGGCATATAATTTCTGAATTCATCAGAATCTTTCGGGATACCGCAATTTTGAGCAGGAATATAAGTTGCTGTATCCTTTGCAATTTCATTTTGAGATTTGACAAATAATGCCGGTTCTCTAGGCGGAATTGAACTTGTAATTGGCACATTTTTTTGAGCTTCCATTTGAGCATTAAAATTGTTAACAGCATCAATTACTTGAGTAGCTGCACCTTGAGGAGTTTCTACAGCTGGTTGAGAAATTGTATTAGCTTGATTTTGGACTGCTAATTTTGCTGCTTCTTCTGCTTTCTTTGCCGCTTCTTCATTTCTGTCATAGTGCTTACCAAAAATCCACTCAAGCGGTTTTGTAAATAACGGTGATAATACATAGCCCATAATACCAAAGAATAATCCGAACTTTCCGACTATACCAACACCATGGCGAAGTATGTTACCGATATTTTTACCTCTAAATATATTTCCTAAAGACTTAATACCTTTAAGATTTGGATTTTTCCAGCTTGAACGCATTTCTAAATCTTGTGTTATACCAAAGCCTAAACCTTTCAAGATTTTTTGACCCCAATTTAGTTTTGTTGATGGTTGTCTTAGTGCTTTAACTTTTTCAAACGCCTTACTATAAGCCTCATTAGTTGCAAATTTACCGGCTTTATTTTCAGCATTAAATTTATTTAATGCTTGACGATATAATTCAACTTGGTTTTTAGTCATACCCAAATATCTTAACCCGCCGATTTTATGCATCAAGCGCATACTTGCAGGGAAAGTTACGACCCAAGATAGAGCTTCTGCTAAACCATAAGCAACCGTACCTGCTTTTTGATTATCTGGAGCTTCTTTGGCATTTTGATACATATCTACAAGCGCCGGTGCAACAAAGATTAATAAACCTAACTTACCACCGCCAAATGTAAGACCTCTCATCAAGCCTTGCATTGTCTTTGATATTCCTCGACCTAATGCTGTTTTAGGTGGAATTGCTTTACCTGTTGAATCTACAGCATCTTTTGCGATACTTAACATTTTATTGCCGATTTGAGACATATTTGTCTGACGTCTAAACACAGGACCAACTATATTATAATTCCCGTGATAAACCTTCATATCCTTACCGGCTTTAAGAGCTAGTTCTCTTATTTCTTTTACATACTTTGTTGGATCTGCTTTATACTTTGCTAATGTTGCAGCATCAATACCTAATTCTTTTAAAATAATATCTTTTACTATCTCAGGTTTAACAGTTCTTTGAGATAAGACAGCTTTTATTGCTCCTTCGTTATTATATTTTAATGGATTACTCCTTCTTAGTTGCAAACAATTAACTTTATCGAGTTCACTTGCGCTATCACCTAAAATTCGTCTTACAAATTCTTTTTCTTCCTTACTTGGAACCAAATTCTTCAGTGCAGGATTTTTACCACCACCTTGAACATACTTTTCAAACAAAGAACCAAATTCACTTGCTAACTCTTGCTCTTGAGTATACATAGCAGATTTTGCCATCTCCCACTCTGGTTTTGTTGAATTTTCCATTAAATTTCTTAATATAGTCGAATTACTTTTCCAACGACCAACAGTTTGTTCTTTTAAATTAGTATATTTTGAACCTATTGTTCTAAATAAAGAATTATTAGCAAATTTTGATTCAGCAATCTTATCACCAAATCGACCCAACTTTGCAGGTAGCGAATTTAAGTAATCTCCGGTACATTTATTATTATATAAATCAACACCCTTACCTAAAACAAACCAAAGCGGAAGGGTATATTTTAAACTTCCAAACATATCATCACCAACAGGAGCTTGCTGTTGTTGACTTAAATCAACAGTATCCGATTTTAGTTGCGATACATTTGCATTCTTTAAAATTGGAACAGGAGATACTGCTGCACTCCCATAAGCAGGTGAATTATTATTACCAGCTGTCCCTATTACATCATTATATCTGTTTAAATGAGATCCAAAACCTTGCACCATATAATAAACCTACTATTACCTACAAATATAAAAAGATTTTGGATTAATAAAAATTGACCTTTTTCGAGGTTATTAAAAATTTTTGTTACAAAAGTTAATATCTCACTCGTGCAGAATCCAACATTTGTTTTATTTGCAAATATTTATCCTCATCACCATACATCTTGTAGAGCTCACCAGCAAGGATTAAATCGTGAAGCATCTGATGGGATTTGCCCTGTATATGACTACTGCAATAAGCCCTATGAAAATATGAATCAGCATCATTTGCCTTATACTTTATATAAACATCCAAATCACTGGTACAATTTTTATATTTTTTCAGAGCAGAATTTGCTAGACCTCTAAGTTTAAAAGCCTCTTTGTAAGACTTATTAATAGAAATAACTTTATTTAAGTCACTTAAAGCTTCTTGATAGTTATTATTCTTCATATAAATTACAGCTCTTGTATAAATGAGCACAAAATTATTAGGTTCTTTTAATATCAATTTATTAATCTCATCAAGCTGAGTTCTAAAATCACCTTGTAACATTGCTACAGTAATTTTTCCGTGATATGGCGGAAGATAAGAATCATCAATAGAAATAGCCTTATCATAATCAGAAATTGCATCTTTATATAGTCCTAAATTTTTATATATATTTCCTCTTTTGTTATAAAGTTGAGGACTATCTGGATATTTTTTCAGACAAATATTTAAAAACTCGAGCCCACCTTCATAACCGTAATGTTCAAGTTCAGAAGCGAAATCTCTTTCCATAGTATACGGATTACAAAGCATTACATCAGTTCTAACAGAAATACCCGCTTGTACTACTTGTATAGAAAATAATAATAAAAATACAAAAAGAAATTTCTTAAACATACTAGAAATTATACATAAATCTGAATAAATAGTATAGGTTGCGATAAAGTCTTTGGTAAGTATAATTAGAATAAGATGTGCTTGTAGCTCAGTTGGATAGAGTGCAGGTCTCCGAAGCCTGAGGTCATGGGTTCAACTCCCATCAAGCACGTTTTACCGGAGAGGAAACAAATGAAAAAGGTATATATTGAAACACTTGGTTGTCAAATGAACAAATCCGACGCAGAAAGAATGCTCGGAATGCTTGAATGTCTAAATTACACAGAAACCCAAAATCCTAAAGAAGCAGATTTATTAATAATAAATACTTGTTCAATAAGGAAATTATCAGAAGATAAAGCCTACAGTGCAATAGGAGTTTGGGGAAAATGGAAGAAAAACCGCCCTGACTTAAAAATAGCTTTTTGTGGCTGTGTCGCACAACAGGTACAAAAAGATTTATTTAAGCGCGCCCCGTATGTTGATCTAGTACTAGGGACACAACGATTATATGAACTACCTGAACTAATTAAACGAATAGAAGCCGGCGAGAGAGTTGTATCTTGCGATGAAACACCTTGTGAAGAAAGAACAGAAATAAAACGAGTAAAAAGCGTAAATGCTTGGATTCCAATTATGGAAGGGTGTAACAATTTTTGTACATACTGTATTGTTCCGTACACAAGGGGCAGAGAACGTTCAAGAACACCTGAAGCAATTATTGAAGAAGCTAAAAAAGCATTAAAAGAAGGCTTTAAAGAAATTACTCTGCTTGGACAAAATGTTGATAGCTACAAATCAAATGACAAGGATGGAAACAATGTTAATTTAGCAGAACTTTTAAGAAGGCTTAATTCTCTTGAGGGGAAATTCAGAATTAGATTTGTAACTTCATATCCTACAGATATAACAGAAGAATTAATCGATACAGTAATAAAACTTGATAAAGTCTGCGAATATTTTCATATCCCAATGCAATCAGGAGATAGTGATGTCTTAAAAAAGATGAATCGCAGATACGATAAAGAAACTTATGGAAAAATATGTAAAAATATACGCTCAAAAATTCCTGATGTTACAATAACAAGTGACTTTATCGCAGGATTTCCGGGAGAAACAGAAGAACAATTTGAACATACGCTTGAAGCGATGACAGAATTTGAACTTGATTACTCAAACACAGCTGCGTATTCTCCAAGAGAAAAAACAGTTGCAGCAAAATGGGTTGATAAATATATTTCTGAAGATATTAAAACCGAACGGCTTGCAAGACTAAACAAGCATAACCAAGTATGCTGTCTTAACTCTAATAAGAAATTTATTGGTTCCACTTTAGAAGTTCTTGTAGAAAGGTTTGATGAAAAAGACGGTAAAAAAATTATTTCAGGGCGCTCAAGAAATAACAAAATGGTACACGCAGAATATGAAAAAGATATAACCGGAGAATTTATAAACATAAAAATTACAGAAGCGCACACTTGGCACCTTTTGGGCGAAGTTGTGTAAAAATATTCTATACTAATTATTTTTATGTTAAAATTTGAAGGCAAATAAAATATTAAACGAGGTTACAGACTTATGAAAATGTCAAAATTGTTTGTTCAAACACTAAGAGAAAATCCATCCGACGCAGAAGTAATATCTCATAAACTTCTTGTCAGAGCTGGATATATCAGAAAATTAACAAGCGGAGTATACAATTACTTACCATTAATGTGGCGAGTTCTTAAAAAAATAGAAAAAATTACCCGTGAAGAAATGGATAGAGCAGGTGCTCAAGAACTTTTGATGCCATTTGTACAACCCAAAGAATTATGGGAAGAATCAGGAAGATGGGAAGTCTACGGCGCAGAACTAATGAGACTAAAAGATAGACACGATAGAGATATGTGTCTTGGACCAACTCACGAAGAAATCATAACTTCTATTGCGCGTGAAGGACTTAAATCATATAAACAATTACCTGTAAACCTCTACCAAATTCAATCGAAATTCAGAGACGAAATTAGACCAAGATTTGGTTTATTAAGAGGTCGTGAATTCATTATGAAAGATGCTTACAGCTTTGCAACTAGCGAAAAAGAATTAATGGACGAATATGAAAATATGGCAAAGGCTTACAAGCGAATATTTGAACGCTGTGGATTAGAAACCAAAATGGTTCAATCAGATTCCGGTGCAATAGGAGGAAAAATTAGCCATGAATTTATGGTTATAACCGATACTGATGCGGGCGAAAATGATGTATTCTATTGTGATTCTTGCGATTATGCCGCAAATTCTAATCACGCAATATCTAATTTGCCTGATGCGATTGTTGACGGGGGATTCAAAAAAGCTGAAATCATTGACACACCTGCGACTCATTCAATAGAAGAGCTTTCAAAGTTCTTAAATATTCCATCCTCTGTTATCTTAAAAGCTATTTTATATATTGCAGATTCAAAACCAGTTCTTGCGCTTATAAGAGCTGACAGACAAATTGAAGAAACAAAACTTATGAATGCAGTCTGTGCTAACGAAATAAGAATAGCTACAGCAGGTGAAATTGAAGAAATAATGAAAGAACACGGATTTAATGCAGTAGCAGGATTTATTGGACCTAAAGGATTAACAGATCTTCCTATTATTGCTGATAATACAGTGAAAGATATGAAGAATTTTGTTGTTGGTATTAATCAAACAGATAAACACCTTGTGGGAGCAAATCTTTCAGACTTACCAAAAATAGAAAACTACTACGATATAAGATTATGCGAGGCCGGAGATTTTTGTCCTCAATGCGGTAAACCGCTAAAAGTAACAAGAGGTATAGAGGTCGGAAATATTTTCCAACTCGGAACAAAATATTCTGAACCAATGAACGCAGTTTATACTGATATTGATGGAAAGAATAAACCATTTATAATGGGATGCTATGGAATTGGTATTTCAAGAACAGCTGCTGCGGCAATTGAAGCGCACCATGATGAACACGGTATTATGTGGCCTGTTGCGATTGCTCCTTACCATGTAATTATCGTTCCGGTAAATATTAAGGACGAAACACAAATGCAAGTTGCTCAAAGTATGTATGAAACACTTAAAAATGCTGGTATTGAAGTAGTTCTTGATGACAGAGATGAAAGGGCTGGAGTTAAATTCAAAGACGCTGACTTAATTGGATTTCCTTATAGAATTACTGTTGGTAAATCTATTAATGAAGGCTTAGTTGAATTCAAAATCAGAAATCTGGAAGAAACTGTTAAAATAGAACCAAATCAAGCTATAGAATTGCTTAAGGATAAAATTAAAGAATTCATATAATCTTTAGAAATCTTTACATCATAAAACATAAAAGAATAAAATATAAAAGGCGAATAGAAAACTATTCGCCTTTTCGGAAAATTTTAAGATACAATTATTAGCCTCTAATATTAAGTTCTTTAAGCAGGCTTCTGTATCCTTCCAAATCTTGACTCTTAAGATAAGATAAAAGTCTTTTTCTTTTACCAACAAGCATTAAAAGACCACGCTTAGACGCAAAATCCTTTTTATTGCTTTTTAAATGTTCAGTAAGTTCACTGATCTTTTGAGTCATAAGAGCAATCTGAACACGAGCTGAACCGGTGTCTTTTTCACTAGCGCCAAATTTAGCGACAATTTCTGATTTGTTTTTTAAATTCATTTTAATTTCCCTTTTTTTGTTGAGTGATTATTGGCGTAAGCACTCTACAGTTCTATGATAATATATTTAGAAACAAATTGCAATAGCTATTATATTACGTTTTATGAAGACAGAAATTTTACAAATATCAATTTTTTCAAATAATATGTTTTTATATTAATAAGAGGATTATATGCAAAGTATCTTTGAAAAAATTAATAAAATTAAGTTAGAGGCACAGAATAAAATTTTAACCTTTTCACTAAAGGACACGTTAAATGCAGATTATCAAAAGCAATTTAACAAGAAATATTTTAGGAAAGGATGCACACTTGATATACAGGCCGATGCTGAAAAAGCTATAGAGAAAGTTAAAACAAGAGCATTTGAATTAGTGAGTATCTACAAAAAAAGTACTCTTGGTCTAATTGATTATATAACTTCTCAAGGATATAGTGTAACAAGAATTAAAAATGCAAAAAAACTTCTCTCAATTATCGAAGAAACACCAGGATTTATATGTGAAGCAAAAGGAATAAAAGCATTAATTATAAACATTATTACAGGTAACGGATTAAGTCTAAAATCAGAGCCACAATTTGTACTTGAAGAAAGCACACCTGAATTAGGGGATTTTCTACACGATTTTTATTTATGGTTAGCACAAGACATGGGACTTCCGGGATTTGAACCTGATACAAGAAAACTATTTATCAAATATTTTATAAAAGGTGAAGATGAATTATTGAAACATATTCATATCAATCAAATGCTTATGCTAAAACAGGCAGTTTCACGAGATAAAGAAGCGATTGAATTTGTAATTGATTTTGAAAAGATTAACAAAAATTCAAAAAAATTACATCAAAACAAAACACCTGAAAAACTGTTTATCTAAATACTTTATCTTGCATTATTTAAAATAACCTGTTTAATCTGATCTATAGCATTATAGTTAGCAAACTTTGCGCAATTATCTTGAATTGACTTAAGCATTTGTGGATTAGCCATAAGTTCTCTAACCTTTGAGAGAATAATATTTGCATCTAGATCTTTATCTTCAATATAAATACACGCTTTTTTTTGCTCAAAGCATTTAGCATTAAATCTTTGATGATCCTGAGCAGCATAAGGATATGGTACAAGGATTGGTGCAGAAGCACTTGCAGCGATTTCGCTTAAGCTAAGTGAACCTGCTCTTGATATTATAATATCAGCAGCTTTCATAACAGTAACCATATCAGCAAAATAAGGTTTTACAATCAAATTTAAATCTTTACGATATTTAGGATACACTAATTCAAGATGTTTTAAAACTGCATCATAGTTTTTCTTTCCGGTTTGAAAAACAACTTGAACATCCAAAGACTCACTTAACTCTCTTAAAATATCAACAACAGCATTATTAATGCTCCTAGACCCTTGCGAACCACCTGTGATACATAAAGTTAATTTATTTTTTAGACCAAGGAAAGATTTTGCAGCTTCTTTAGACAAGGTTCTAAACTCTCTACGGATTGGGTTTCCACAAACAGTAACATTATTATTTTTAATAAACTCTTTTGCTTCATCAAAAGCCAATGTAACAGCAGCAGCCGAATGAGCAAACTTTTTAGAAACAAGCCCGGGACGAGCATCACAATCATGCATTACATAAGGAACTTTCATTAACTTGCAAGCAATAAGTAGTGGTGCAGAAACATAACCACCGGTTGCAAAAACTACAGACGGTTTAAATCTAAAAATATAAGTAAAACATTTTATAATAGAGAAAATTAACCAAAAAGTCCAAGGAATCAACTTTAAACTAAGTTTTCTAGGCATTCCTTTAACAAAGACAGGCAAGAATTTATAGCCCTTCTCAACAGTTAAAACGTACTCCATATTATATGGATTGCCAACATAATAAACCTTACCTTCTTTTAAGAGTTCATCAGCAATAGCTATTGCAGGGTAAATGTGACCACCAGTTCCTCCTCCGGTCACAAAAAATGTTTTACAAATATCTGACATTTTGTTGCATCCTTATTTTCTTTTCATTCTCTTTCGATATATTAAATAAAATTCCAACCATCCATAATGATACCATAATAGAAGTTCCACCGTAACTAATAAATGGCATTGGTACACCTGTTGCCGGCACAAATGAGCTTGCTACCCACATATTAAAGAAGCCCTGAAAACACAGAGAAAAAGTTAAACCTAGAGCCAGCAATTTTCCATACATATCAGGACACTTTGATGCAATTATTACTCCTCTTTGGAGTAAGCTCCAAAATAAACATATTAGCAAAAGGCAACCGATAAACCCCATTTCTTCAGAATAAACAGAAAAAATAAAGTCTGTATGAGCTTCAGGTAACCAAGCCAATTTTTGTTTAGAATTACCGAATCCAACACCCCAAAAACTACCGGAAGCAATTGCAACCAAAGATTGAACAATATTATACCCTGCACCTAAGGGATCTGCACCAGGATTTAACCAAGTCATAATACGACTGGATTGATAATCTTGTAATCCTTTTAATAAAAGAACTGTTACGGCAGGAATTCCTAACCCTGCAATCAACTTTATTGAACCACCTGCGCATAAATACATTGTAACAGATGTTATAAATAGTAATAACACCATAGATAAGTTAGGTTGTTTAAATATTAGAGCAACCATTATTAATATTGGTAAATATGCCAAAAGCATTTTTGATTTAGTAAAAATTTTTGTACCTTTACAAAAAGCACCTGCCATTAGCATTACTACAACAGGCTTGGCGAGTTCTGATGGTTGTAAATTAACAGGACCGATATATAACCATCTTTGAGCGCCATTAACGGTTGTACCTACCAATTTTACCAATACCAATAAAATTATAACTATTATTGCAAAAAGAAAACTTTTGTTTTTTAAATTTTTATAATGGTAGTTGCTTAAAAAATAAGCACCAACAACACCTACTATTACTCCCAACAACTGCTGCACAAAAAATCTTAATGGTGTATACCCCATATCAATACACTTTTGAGCACTTGCTGAAAAAATTATCATTAAACCAATAACAACCAAAAATGCCACCGTAACCGCTAAAGGCTTATCTGGCGGAATTTTTTTTATATCTATTTCAGGAATATTCCTTGTATTATCTTGATACTTTTGATAAGACATATTCTTTAAAAACTTTTCCTCGTTCTTCGTAACCACTGAACATATCAAAACTTGCGCACGCAGGGGATAATAAGACTGCATCCGGTTTTAGGCGAATTGATTTATCTACGGCAGATTGTAAACTATCCTCTCGATATATAGATGTAAAACCATTTTTCTTGAGTTCTTCATCAAAACGATCTGCGGCTTCTCCAATCAAAACTACCGACGTAATGTGCTTATTTACAGATTTACAAAACTCATCCAGTGATGTTAATTTATCTCTACCTCCAGCAATTAATACAACATTTTTATCATTAAATGAATCAATCGCTGCAATTGCAGATTCCGGATTTGTTGCTTTTGAATCATTATAGAATTCTATTCCGTTATATTCCGCAAACTTTTCCATTCTATGTTCAGGGGCATAAAATGTTTCTAACCCCTTACAAATTAAATCAGTAGATAAACCTGCCAATTTTGAAATTATTATTGCGCACATCAAATTTTGATAATTATGATGACCGGTTAAATTGCATTTTGCCAGTTCAATAACTTTTTCTTCTTTACCAAATGCTTTCAAATAAATTGCTTCATTTTTAATAAAAGCACAATTATCGTTTAATTCTTTATCAAATATAAACAACTGTCCTACACACTTTGGAGCAAATTCCATTAATTTCTCGTCTTGACCGTTTAGAATAGCAAAATCATCTGAAGTTTGGTTTAAGAACATTTTAGCTTTAGCACTAAAATATGCCTCTAAAGATCCATGCCAAGTTATATGGTCTGGCGTAAAATTAGTCCAGCAAGCTATATGTGCACGAAAATATTTGCTTTTTTCCAATTGAAAAGAACTAATTTCAGTAACGTACCAATCTGGTTTGTTTAGAACAAAAGATACCGGCGGCTTACCTATATTTCCACACTCAGGAGCTATAAATTTTTGAGATAACAAATGAGCTACTGCACTTGTAGTTGTTGTTTTACCGTTAGTTCCTGTTATACCTATGAATGAATTTTTATTTTCGGTATTTAAGTATGCTAAATCTATTTCTGATATCACTTCAATTCCAAGATTATTTAAAATTTCATATACCGGAGCTGAATTAGGAATACTAGGACTAGTTACAGCGAATTCAGACCCATTTATAAATTCTTCCGTATGACCATTAAATTCAAACTTTACACCTTGAGCTTCCAATTCTTCAACTTCTTTACGAAATTTATCCGGTAATTTTCCAAACTCTGAAACATAAACATCATAATTAGATGCTAATAAATATCTTGCAGCGGCAATTCCACTTACAGAGCAGCCTAAAATAACAACCTTTGATATTTTTTTTGCATTTACCATACGATTCTGCCCCCTGTATAAAGAACAACTCCAAGCAAGGCAAATAACATTGAAACTAATGCAAAACGTTTAACAATAAATTCCTCGCTTTGACCACATAACTCATAATGATGATGCAAAGGAGCCATTCTAAAGAATCTTTCACCTGTTTTTTTATAATAAAATACTTGAATAATAACAGATAAAGCCTCTACGACAAACAATCCGGCTATTATTGCGAAATATAATTCAAATTTTCCAACAACCGCAAGAATCCCCATCAATGCACCTAATGATAGAGAACCAGTATCACCCATAAATATTTGAGCTTTAGGCTTATTATATTTTAAAAAGCCAATCAAAGCACCAACTGTTACGGCAGAAATAATTGCAATATCAGGACGTCTTGTATATGATGCTAACGCAGCTAAAGCAAGGAATACCGGCATGGCACAAGATGTAGCTAAGCCATCTAAACCATCCGTTAAATTAAATGCATTCGAACTTGCAACTATTACAAAAACCGCAAATATAGGATAAACATACCCTAGATTTATAAATACATTTCCAAAATTTATTGTTGTACTTCCATGATTCATCATATAAACCGCTGGAATCAGAGCTATAACAACTTGAAGCAAGAATTTAGCCCTTGCGGTCAAGCCTTGATTGTGTTTACCTTTAATTTTTATACTGTCATCTTTATAACCTAAAATAGCGTATAGAATAAATGTTAGCAATATAATCCAAGCATTAGTATCTAATTTTTGAGCTAATAATAAAGTAACTAATGATGCCAAAATTATAGCAGCCACTATAAATACCCCACCGGTAGTAGGAGTTCCAGCCTTTTTTGCGTGAACTTCAGGAGCAACTTCTCTTATGTACTGTCCGTACATTTTCTTCTTCATTAAATCTATATACGGAATTCCAAAAAGCATTGCCAAAATTAAGGCAAGGATTCCACCTACACACATCATTATCATTTAATTTCTCCTTTAAGTTTATTTATTATCTCTTCAAATTTCATAGACCTTGAGGCCTTAAAGAAAAGTATATTCCCTATATTTTTATTTTTCAATATATAATCTGCGACTTGTGTAATATTTTCAAAGTTTTTAGTCATGCACTTATTAATTTTATTACTAATTTCTTTTGATAACTCGCCAACCGTCAAAACAACCGTTTGAGAAGATATTTTTGGATGTGAATTAATAAATTCACCAATTTGTGAATGGTATTTTACAGAATTTTCACCCAACTCTCCCATATCACCAAGAACCAAAACAGGAGAATCATACATATCAAGTACATTACCTACTGTTGCTTTCATGGAATCAGGATTCGCATTATAACTATCGTTTATTATTTCATATCCGCCAATTTTTTCAACATTCCAACGGTTTTCTATAGTTTCAAAACTTCTTAATCCTTTTCTTACTAATTGTACTGACATTCCTAAATATAATCCCGTATTTATTGCAGCAATAGAATTTTCAACATTATACGTTCCTTCTATCGGTAGTTCATATTCATTAGATTCATATACAAACCTCGTATAGCCAACATGTTGCTCTTCAATTTTCACATCCGATAGTGAATAATATTTACATTTTCCATTAAAAGAATTATATTTTTTAGCTAAATCACTACTATTTGCTATAAATATTCCATCAGGCTTTATATATTTTGTAACTTCACACTTTGCTTTTGCTATATTCTCTTGAGAACCTAATCTACCAATATGCGCAGTTCCAATATTTGTAATTATCGCAATATCAGGATTTGTATATTTTGAAATCAGCTCTATCTCACCAAGTCCGCGCATTCCCATTTCTATAATCAGAACTTCTGTATCATCTGGTGCTTCAAAAACTGTCTGACAAAAGCCGATTTCGTTATTATGGTTTAACTTTGTTTTATAGGTTCTAAAATATTCTTTACAAACAGCAAAGACCATTTCTTTAGTAGTTGTTTTACCGCTGCTTCCTGTAATTGCAACAACTTTACATCCTAGTTCCTTAATTCTTGCCTGTGCCAATTCCATATATGAAAGTAAAGTATCATTAACTAATATAATAGTAGAAAGCCTATCATCAGCGTAATATTTTTTAGCAGTGTCTGGATTAGCTGTTAAAAAGCCTTTTGCGCCCAACTCAATAGCTGCATTTATATAATTTTCACCATCAAACTTTGCACCTTTCAATGGAATATAAAAATCGCCATCCTGAATTGTCCTAGTATCAGTTGATATTTTGTTATATTCACAGTCATTACTTTTTATAATTTGACTGTTTTTAAGATTACAAAAAAAACTACTCTTCATACCAATAATTATACTACAAAATCAAGGTTTCAAGATAATTAAAGACTTTAAACACCGAAGACTGTAGTTCAACAATATCAAGAGTTTCGTCCAACTCCAATGTAATAACAGGAATATTTTTATCAATCCCCGCATAACTACCAAAACTTCCAGGGGTGGGATAACCTATATCACTATTCACTGGATATCCAATTATTTTAGATATCTCGTTTGCATAAACTTTTGCTTCTCCATCATAATTTACAACCTTATAAGGAGCATGTATGGTTAGTATTAATTTAGGATTATATTTAGCTATAACATCAATTAAAAATTTTGTCTCTATTTCACTTGCCGGTGAGTTTCCCCCATAATAATCGTTTTTCTCACTTTTTTCCCAATTTTTTGCAGGGAAATTTCTATTTATATCAACTCCATTTGAATTTACTCTTGTATTGTTTTTCAATCCATCAGGATTTAAGACGGGAATAAAACCTATATTTGACTTACCATTAACTAATTTCAAATACCTATTTATAAGTACTTCTCCTTGCGGTTCATCCCCATGTACAACTCCAACAACAAGTACAGAAAATTTTCCTGAAATAGGAATAACAATTTTTAACTCATTATTTTCTTTCGTAATATACTTTTTCATAATTAATCAAATATCGCATCAATAAAATCAATTGGGTTAAATTCTTTTAAATCTTCCATTTTTTCCCCAACACCAACTAACTTTACAGGCAAACCAAAATCTTTAGCTATAGCTAAAACTATGGCACCTTTAGCTGAACCATCTAATTTTGTTACAGCAACAGAAGTTAAATCAATACTATCCTTAAAAACTTTTGCTTGCGCTAAACCATTTTGTCCCGTATTCGCATCTAAAACCAATATACACTCCCTTAAAGACTCTGGAGCATTTTTATTTATTACGTTTTTAATTTTTGATAATTCTTCCATTAAGTTAAATTTATTATGCAAGCGTCCTGCTGTATCAATTAAAATTACATCATAGTTATCTTTCTTTGCTTTATCAATAGCCTCATAAACAACCGATGCAGGATCCGCCTTATCACGCCTGACTATATCTGCACCTGCACGCTCCGACCAGATATTTACCTGTTCCTCTGCTGCGGCTCTGAATGTATCTGCAGCTGCTATTAATACTTTCTTACCTTTTTGTTTAAAAAGATATGCTAATTTACCAATCAAAGTCGTTTTGCCTGCACCGTTTACACCTGCAATAAAATATATATTTAATTCACCTTCTTTATACTCTATAGAATTAGAACCTGCAGATTTTAAAACACTGATAAAAGACTCTTTTAAATATTCTTTCACCTGAGAAGGTTTAATATTTTTATTTTTTCTCAATTCATCAATCAACTCAGATGCATAATTAACACCCAAATCAGCACTAATAAGAGCATCTTCCATATCGTCTAATAAGAATTCAGAAAATTCTTCTTCCCCCGCTACAACTTCAGATATATTACCAACAAGCGCCTTTGCTGTATTAGAAACGGCTTGCTTAATATTTTCAATTTTAGAGGAGAAAAAGCCAAACATTACTTAACTCCGTTATCAGTAATAACCTTCGCTAAAATTCCGTTTATAAAAGAAGAACTATCATCTGTCGAATACTTCTTAGCCAATTCCAAGGCCTCATCTACAACAACTTTAACCGGTGCATCATGAATATATAGCAACTCAGTTATGGCTATTCTTAAAATATCCTTATCCATTTTTACAAGCCTTGAGAAATCCCATCCGCTTGCATATTTCTTTATCTCGTTATCGACTTCTGCATTATGTTCTTTATATTGTTCAGCTATATTAACAACATATTTTTTTACATCATCATCAGCTTCTAAAACAGCAAATTCTGCTATTTCTAATCCTGCAATTGCTTTTTCTGCAATTTCTAGCATATTTTCAATATTTTTAGACATATCCGAAGTCATTGGCAATGGAACCGGTTTATTTTTTGCTCCTATCGGGCGTGATAAATTTGTTTCATGCTCGGCTTCATAAGTATCTATATAATCCTTCATTTCGACCAATGAACGAGTCGTCAATTTCAATTCTTCCAGTACATTATTTGATAATATCCTTACAGATTTTAAAATAATATCTTCAAAATCCTTTGAAGAGTAGTTTACAATTTTTTTATCTATCTGTGAAAGTAATATTAATGCTAATTCTCTTGCAGCACGTCTTGCTTGCATACTTTAATCTCCTTTTAACTGTCGTAAAAGATTTTAACACGAAGAAAAGTTTTCCGCTACATAATAATTACTCAAAAAGATCTTTTATTTTTTCTTCTATATCGTGAGGATCAATTTCACCGGTAATTTTATTTATATCTTGGGAAACTTGATATAACTTAGCAGCTTCAACTTTATCTCCGACTATCGTTGTTGCTCTTGCCAGATTAAAATAAGCCAATGCATAATTTGGATTTGCAGTAATAGCCGATTTAAATAATTCAATCGCACGCTGAACTCTTCCTAAATCATCCAAATAAATAACCCCCAAGTTATTATAAGCAATTGCATAATTTTTATCATATTTAATCGCAAGCTCATATTCTTGCATTGCTTGCTCTGTATCACCTTTACCCCAGAACAAGAATCCTAAATTACAATGAATTTTAGCATTATTAGGGTCTAACTCAAGGGCTTTTCTATATATCGCAAGTGCATTGTCATAATCCTCTTTATCATAAAAAGCACTACCCATATTAATATAAATATCGATATCATCCGGAGTAAGCATGTAAGCCGTTTGATAAGCTGATATTGCACTATCAGGATCTTGCTTATTTTCTTGATAAACAAAACCCAAAGTTTGCGCTATTACACTTGTCCAACGCTTATTAGGATTTAGAGTTATTGCTGTTTGATAATTCTTTACAGCTAGCTCAAATTCACCTTTTATGTAGAAAATATTTCCAAGATTAGAATATAAATCCGGCATATTTGGAGCCATATATATTAGTTTATAATATATATCAATAGCTTTGTCATAATCACCTTGCTCCTCATAAGCCCTACACAATCTTCTATATGCTTGAATATTTAAACTATCCAACCATATCGCCATCTTAAACTCACATATCGCATCTTCATAATGCCCACAAGCAATATATATATCTCCAAGCAAACAATATAACGATGCAAAACCGGGAGCCTTTTCTATTGCTTTGTCATATAAATCTCGCGCTTTTTCATATTTTCTCGCACTGAGATAATAAAACCCAAGCACAAACAATGGGATAAAACGCATATAATAAATATTTAAAAACACATTTTCAATTGCATCTCTATCAAAAGGTAGAGTCAATACTGACAATAATTTTTCCCAAGCTGCGGCAAGTGAAGTTTTAAAACTCCTGAATGATGATGTATCATACAATTTATACAATAGATAATGCGCATTTGAGCTATTAAACAAACCCTTTGAAGCAATTTTTGCGAATCTTTTTGCCTCCGAAAAATTTGCCTTTTTAGTATATATATCCGCTTTTAAATAATACGCTTGCGAATAATCTTTATTTTTACCGATTGCTAAATCTAAATAGTTGTTAGCTTTATCAAAATCACCTTTATAATAAAAGGCTTTACCTATCTTATAAAATAATTCAGGTGAATCCATATAAGATTCAAGTGCTACTTGATATTCTGTAATTGCTTCATCTATGTATTGATATGAATTTGTTATATCCAAATGCCAAGCAACATACAAATCTCCAAGCCGAACATGAAGTTTTGCATTATTAGGATCTTTCGTCAATGACAAACGTAATTTTTCTATCTCTTTTAAAACTTTACTTGATTTAGTTTTTGTTACTGTTTCTGTATCTTTATCTAAAATGTTCTTCATAATAATATTATTCCACTATTTTCTTTTATTATCCCACACTATAAATAAAACGCAAAATATTTTGCCTATCTGCACCTGAGATTTTAGTATAAGACATTACATATTCATCAGGGAAAACTTCATCATAAGAATTTATTAAACCTGTAAATTCGATATTTCCAAATTCTTCGTTTGTAATAAGAGTAAAATCATAAATTGTTTCTAAAGCCAACTTTGACTCTGTCACAAACTTAATACCTTTAGTTCCTATTTCAATAGTTTTTGCCGAATATACCTTACCTGATTTATCTTTAATAATAAGTTCTAACATTTCCTCAACAGTAGGCGATTCAGTATAAGGCTCCATTCTAACAGCATTCTCATCATACTCTATTGTAAATACATCCTCTAATCCACCATTGATAATAATAGAATTAAATGCAATAATTCCCGCCGTTGAAAAAACTCTAACACTTACCTCACAACCACTTGCAAGGAACTCAATATAACGCATAAATGACTTGGGAAGTTCCACTACAATTCTATCAAACTCTACAGAACCAACAACACAAGTTATTTCTACAGTTTTTTCACCCTTATTGAATATTAAATTTAATTTTTGCCCTTCTCGTACTAAGTTCATATATATTATTGTAAAGATTTCAATAAAAAAAAGCAATAAACCGCTATAATACAAATAAAGGAATTATTTACTCAACATGTCTTAATTGAGTATATATTGAATCATACCCCTCAGGTATATCTATAATCTTATATTCCTTATCCATATAGTAGGCAGGAGCAATAATATGGCTTACCCCATCAATAACTTGTTCATCATTTTTCTTAAAATGTCCGGAAATAATAGCTATAACATTAGAATGATTTTTTAACATCTCCGTATACAACTCCGCTTTATAAGTATTATTAGCAGGAGACTGTCCCTTCACCAACGGAAAATGCTGCAAAATCACTACTTTTTTATCTTTATAATGTGTTAATTTCTTATCTAACCAATCAACTGTATCTTGCTTATAATAACCATTTGGGGCTGTTACGAATTCCTTAGCTCCATCGACAACAATAAACACCATTCCATGTTTTTTAAATACATAATTTGACTTTAACGACTGATTCCAACCCAAATTTCGAAATACTTCTTCTCGATAAGTATCCTTATTAAGACCTTTTTCTTTCGAAACATCCCTATCACCTATTACTATATAAACTGGGGTCTTTAATTTTTTAACCTCTTTTAAAAAACCTTTTAAATTCTCTCGTCTGGCGTTAGCTATATTGTCTCCTGTAAAAACAACAAAATCTATATTTTTTAAGGTATTAATATCATCAATACACTTTTGTAGCCCTTCGGAATTTTCCGGAGTATACATTACCTCAGAAACCTGAATAAATCTTACATCACTTGCCTGTGACATCAAAAGAATATTAAAAAATGCAATGCATAATATAATATATTTTTTTATCATAACGTATTAAAGCTATCATAAAATTAATATTTTAGCAATCTTATTATTCTTCATCAAGAGTAATAATTGCTTCTTGCTGAATTTTATCTGCAAGCGATTTTGCTAAAACAATTGATTTTTCAGCGATAGTATCTGTAACACTAGAATCATAATTACCAACCGTCACTATTGAATTATTTAATATTAGTGAGCGGTGTAACTTATGAAAGTTTTTAAGTCTGACTACATAATCTAAATATTTTGAAAATAAAGAATGAACATCAGTATTTTTAATCGCATCTAATCTATTAGGTAAAATATTCCAAGCAATTTTTTTACCTAAATTAAAATATTTATCTAATTTTAAATTTTTATTCAATAAAGTAACAAATTGAGAATCAGGATTAATAGAAATGATTTCAAAACCAGCCTCAAGTGGAATAGACCAATCCAAACAACTAGAAGCACTTATAGCAGGAATACCTCCATTATCTTTAATTGTTTTTACAAGAGTTTTTAATATAGCTAATATTTTTCTTCTACTCCTGAATGCATTATCAGAAATAACAGCTCTCCCAAGCTCAGCCTCATCGACAAAAATAAAAGGCTTTATAACAGGGTACACTGATTTCATTTCACATATTTGAGATATAATCTGCATACAAGACGACTTGATGAGCAAGTCCATAGCTTTCATATTCTCTATAACTGGAGTTCCTGATTCATCAGCCAACAACAATCCTAAAGTTATTGGTCCGACAATTTGTCCTTTGGCATACTGCGGCTTATATTCGTCTATTACCCTTAAAAAATAATCAAAAAAGACTGAATTTGGACGATATTTTTTTAATTTATTAAACGATAAATCCTCAAAATCTTTAACTATTCCGCTGCTTCTGGTCTCATAAATATAACTTTTTGTGTCTAGATAATATTTTTTCTTCAAAATATCATTTTTTACCCCAGGAATAGGTGTTAGAAACTGCAAAAAATTTCCCTCTACAGAGGAATAATTAGGAAGCTGAGCCCAAAACGGAACATCAGAAAAATATTTACTTATTATATCAACAACAGCATTAATATTTTTATGTGGTAAAACACCCAAATGCAGACAGGAAATAGACATGCTCTCCTCTAAAACTAAAAATTAGGAAGCCTTTTCATTAGGCTTCCTAAAAAATTTTACTATGCATTTTCTTCAACAGATTCTACTGGTTCTTCAATAGATTCTTTGATGACTTCAGAAGCTGTAACAACAACTTTTAACTCAGTCTTAACTTTAGAAGTTAACTTGATAAGCATTGTATATTCACCAACTTTGTTGATTGGAGCGTTTAGTGAAATAGTTTTCTTATCAACTTCAATATTAGCCTTTTCAAGTAGTTCTTCGCAAAGACGTTTTGTAGTAATAGTTCCGAACAATTTACCACTTTCACCTGCTTTTGCAGATAATTCCAACTGACCAATTTTTTCAATTTGTTCAGCTTTTGCTAATGCTTCAGCATGTAATTTTTCTTGTTTTGCCTTAATTCTTGCGAGGTTTTGTTCTCTATTTTGAATAGCACCTGCAGTTGCTAGTTCTGCATAATTTTTAGGTAACAAGTAATTACGAGCATAGCCGTCTTTTACATTTACCAAATCGCCAGCTTCACCAACGTTTTGAACATCTCTTTTTAATATGATTTGCATTTTTCTTCTCCTATTAATAGCTAGTGTAAACTTATCATATATTAAACATATCCAAATGTACAGTATTTGTTAATTTTTTTAAAATTTATGAATTATTAAAGCATATATATCATTGAAAATGATATATACCATAAGAGCAATTAGCAGGAAGAAAAATGTTGAAGCGATCTTATTAATAACATTTTCGTTCAATTTTCTACCTGTAATTTTTTCAATAGTCATAAACAACAAATGACCGCCATCGAGTGCAGGAATTGGCAATATGTTTATCAATGCTAAGTTCATCGATATTAATGCTGTCAACAGCAATCCCGGGAATATTCCGCCATAAGCAATTTCATCCCCACCTATTTTGGTTATAGCAATTACACCGTGAAGGTCACTTAATGGTACTTTACCGGTAAATATCTGACCCAATCCATACAGCATCAAATAAGTATTATCAACTAAATACTTAACACTTGTTTTTAGTATTTGTATAGGTGTTTTAGTATCTATATTTATCTCTTTTATATTCAATTCAACACCTAAAGATCCCTTTTCATTTATATAAATTGGATTTAATTCAATTTCCTTTCCGTTTCTAATTACTGATATATTAATTGGATGATAATTATCAGACAACGCTTGTGCCAAATCGTAAAGAGAGTATTCACCTTTTGATTCGTAGTAATTTTTATTCTCTTTTATTAACTCATCCCTTAACTTCAAAGCTCTTTCCGGTAATTTAATCTGAGTATCTTCGGGATACTTAGCGCCCTTAGATTCGTACTTATCTAAAACTATGCAATCCTCGTACTTTGTTTCAGGGAATCTGATATTTATCCCCTTTGGTATTACTTCATCCTTTTCAAATGCAGGATTTAACTCTTTTAAAGAATTATACGTGTCATTAATCAGCTTTTCAGTTGTTTTCCCATCATACGCCTTACTCATTTTTATATAAGTAATAAAAGAATACGCATTATTAATTTTTTGTCCGTTAATTTTATAAAATTGATCTCCTTCAATCAAACCGGACTTCCAAACAGAATAATCTTTAGGAGCCACTATTTTTTTTGCATAAACGTCATAATTACCTGAAGGCAAGTGTCCCCAGAATATTGCAGTAATAATAACCAATAGTATTGCACATAAAACATTTGCAATAACTCCAGCAGATACTACTGCAGCTTTTTGATAATAAGGCTTATTAATAAATCTATCTTCAGAGTCTGCGGGCAAATCACAATTTTCATCATCATCAGGGAAAGATACATAACCACCTAAAAGAAATGCATGAACACAAACTACTGTATCACCAACTTTCTTTTCCCATAATACTGGACCGACAGGCAAACCAAAGCCAAATCGTTCTACCTTCATTCCAAACAATTTTGCCGTAAAAAAGTGACCTGCTTCATGAACAAGTATCAACAAACTCAAAAGTAGTATCATTATAATTAAAGACATATTTTTTCCTTTATTTTACGAAATAAAACAACATTGACATAGCAAAGCCAACAATTAAACAGTATATACCAAAAAATCTCAATGAAAATTTTGAGACAAATTTTATAAAATATTTAATACACAAATAGCCGACAATAGCCGAAACTAACGCACCAAGAAAAAGAAGTCCAAAATCATAATTTACTACTTCTTTCATATCCAATTTTATAAACGGATATAACATTGATGCACCCAAAATAATCGGAATACTTAATAAGAAAGAGTAATTAGCACTAGTCTTTCTATCCAAGCCACTCAATAGCCCAACGGAAATAGTTAAACCTGAGCGAGAAAATCCAGGAAGTGCTGCCAAGCCTTGAGCAATTGCTACTAAAATTGATGTTTTTAAATCTATATTTTGTTTCTTTTCCAAAATATTTTTTGAAACATACTCACTGAACAATAGTAAAAAGCCTGTAAAAGTTAGCAAGACTCCAACAGCCATTGGAGAAAATACTAACATTTCCGCAAAATCATGCAACGGATAAGCAATACAAACAGTTACAAGCGTACCAAGAATTATATATAATCCCAACTTCGCTTTTACATCACTAAAATTTCTATTTTTAATCCCAATAATAAGAGCCTTAATGATTTCACAAATTTCACGTCTATAAAATATTAATACTGCGACAAGAGTACCAAAATGCAAAACTATATCCAAGAAAACTTCCTGCGAATTATAGTTGAACTCATTACCTGTAAACAGCTTACAAATATTTGATGTAAACACAAGGTGAGCAGAGCTTGAAATAGGTAAAAACTCACTTAGGCCTTGGACTATTCCCATCAAAATTACTTCAATGTAACCCATAATTATTAATCCTCAAAATAGCTTGCGCAAGATGTTGATGTTTCCCATACTGAAACCTTACTTAAATCAGGAAATTTTTCTTTTAATCTATCATAAATAAACTTTGCTATAATTTCACTACTTGGACTAATCTCCTTAAACTCAGGAAGCTCATTTATATCACTATGATCCAAATAGTCTAAAACAGATTTCATTTCTTTTTTTAAGACTTTATAGTCGACTAAAATATTACTCTTATCAAGCTCATTGCCTGATACATAGGCTTCAACAAGCCAATTATGTCCATGCTGATTTTCACATTCGCCATCATAATTTAATAAATGATGTGCGGCAGAAAAACTCATCTGCTTTTTTATTTCAAACATTATCCTCTCCTTTTTAGAATAATTTTATCACAAATATTTATTCATATCTTTTTAAATTTGGGGGAGAACAAATTTCGGGGAACATCCAGATACTTAAAGTACTATCGCAATCTGTTTTACTATTTTTCAACAGCTGGTTTACATTTAGAATAAAACTTTTTAAATCTTTACTATTAACTATTTTTTGCAGATTAAAATCTCTTTGATATTTGATATTATTACTTAAATGATTAGAAGAAGCTAACTCTTGTAATGCTGCATTTATTATTAACATTCGGTCAATTTTTTCATATTTTGACAAAATTTTTCTTATATCAAACAAGGATGACAAATTAAGAACTTTAGAAATCAAATCAAAATTTTTATTAACCCAGTTTTTATACTCGTTAAAAGTTATTGATTCAAAATATTGCTTCAAAAAAAGAACATCCTTCTTTGAAAACAATTGAGACAGAATTAAAAATCTTTGATTATAATTACACATCTAGTCCTCAAAAATGTTGATAATCTGATTACTAAAATCATGCAAAAAATCAACCAACATATAAATAGGACAAACGGTTAATATTATGACCCAAAATTATTTAACACCGTTAGCCAGTAAATCATGGATATGAATAACGCCAACAGGTTTATTTTCAGCATCTAACGCAAACAGATTAGTAATTTTTTTAGTATTCATAATATTAAGAGCCTCGGAAGCAAGAGTATCCGGAGTAACGGTCTTAGGATTTTTAGTCATAATATTAATAGCCTTTTCATCCAAAATACTTGCAGATAAGCATCTTCTCAAATCACCATCCGTCAACATACCAGTTAAAATACCTTTATCATTAATAAAACCAACACATCCCAATCGTTTAGAAGTGATTTCCAAGAGCACTGACTGCATACCTGCGTTTTCGTGTAAGATAGGCATATCTTCACCTGTATGCATCAAGTCAGAAACTCGTTGTAATATAGAACCTAATTTACCACCTGGGTGCCTGTCATTAAAGTCCATCTTTGAAAATCCTTTTCGTTCAATTAAACCAACAGTCAATATGTCACCAAGAACCAAAGTTGCAGTAGTAGAATTAGTAGGAGCCAACCCTAAAGGACACGCCTCACCATTATTTGGCAAAAGAAGAACAACATCACCTGCTTTACCAAGTGAACTATCTTTATTTTTTGTAATTGAAATTAAGGTTATACCAAATCTTTTACAATAATTAATTATATCAACCAACTCTTTTGATTCACCGCTGTTAGAAATTGCAACAACAACGTCATCCTCTGTTATCATCCCCAAATCACCGTGACTTGCTTCAGCAGGATGAACAAAGAATGATGGAGTACCGGTAGAAGCAAGCGAAGCTGCTATTTTTTTCCCGATATGTCCCGATTTTCCCATGCCGGATATTATTATTCTGCCCTTTGAATTTTGCATTAAATCAAGGGCTTTTGTCAAAGATTCATAATCCAAACTATTTTTTAGCTTCACGAGAGTTTCAATTTCTGAATCTACTGTGTTATATGCGGCCTGCTTGTCTTTCTCAAGAACACTTTGATTAATCATATCCAACATAATAACTCCTAATTCAATGTTACAAATTGCCGACGGCGGGACTTGAACCCGCAAGGATTGCTCCACACGCATCTGAAACGTGCATGTTTACCGATTTCATCACGTCGGCGTTCTATTAAATATTATAATACTTAGATAAAGATTTCAAGATACAAATATATTTCTAAATGCCTTATATTATTTTTGTTTTGACTATATAATTGTTTTACATAAAAAATCATTTTTGATAAAATAGCGAACAAAGGGATGGGTCTAATTTATGGATTTTAAAGAAATAGCAAATAAAGCAAAAATTGCATCAAGAATAACAGGAACATTAGATACAGAAACAAAAAATAATGTACTTCTTGCTATAGCAAACGAATTTGAAGAAAATGCAAAAAAAATACTTGATGCTAATAAAACAGATTTAGAAAATGCAAAAGAGCTTGTAAAAAGCGGAGAGATTACGGAATCTACCTATAAACGTTTAAAACTTGATGAGAACAAACTTAGAGATATGATACAAGGGGTAAAGGATTTAATGGAACTTCCAGACCCTACAAATAGAGTTATTCTTCGCAGAGAGCTTGACAACGGCATAATTCTTGAAAAAATAACTTGCCCTATCGGAGTTCTCGGTATTATCTTTGAAGCTCGTCCTGATGTTATTTCACAGGTTTCAGCACTTGCTATAAAATCAGGGAATGCCGTTATTATGAAAGGCGGGAAAGAAGCTGTTAATACTAATAAAATCATATTCTCTCTTATAAAGGTTGCTGTTTCTAAAATAGACGAATTTCCGACTGATGCACTACAACAAGTTTTTACAAGAGATGATGTTGCAGAAATGCTTAAATGTGACGGTTTAATTGACTTAATTATTCCTCGCGGCGGGAATAAACTTGTTCAATTCATAAAGAGCAATACCAAAATCCCTGTACTTGGTCATGCAGATGGTATCTGTCATATTTTTGTTGATAAATACGCTGATTATGAAAAAGCTCTTAGAGTTATTATTGATTCAAAAACACAATATCCAAGCGCTTGTAACGCCGTAGAAACAGTCCTTATACACAAAGAATTTCCTTACTCTAATGAACTTAAATCGAAACTTACTGATGCAGGAATAAAAATAGAAGAAGCACCTACAGACTGGCATCACGAATATTCTGATACAATTATGAGTCTAAAATATGTATCAGATATAGACGAAGCTATTAATCACATAAATACATTCGGCTCAGGACACACTGATGCAATAATAACCGAAAACAAAGCTAACGCAGATAAATTTATGCAAGCAGTCGATTCAGCAGGCGTTTACCACAATATCTCAACACGTTTTGCCGACGGTTTTAGATATGGTTTTGGAGCAGAAGTCGGAATTTCTACTAACAAGACCCACGCAAGGGGGCCTGTGGGCTTAGACGGATTAACTATCTATAAATACACTCTTAAAGGAAACGGTGATATCGTCAGAGATTACGCAGAAGGCAAAAGATCATTTAACCATAAGGATTTATTATGAAAATCGGAGTAATTGGACTTGGATTAATTGGCGGTTCAATTTTTAAAAGGCTGCGAAAACTAGGATATGAGGTAATCGGAATCTCTCGCTCTCAAAAAGGTGATAATATTTATTCCGAGTATGAACACTTGAAAGACTGCAATATTGTATTTATTTGTACACCAATCCATACCATTTTAGATGTACTGGATAAGCTCTGTTCGGTACTTACTTCAGATACAATAGTAACAGATGTTGCAAGTTTAAAAGAATTTGTCACCAAGAAATCCTACCCGTTTCATTTTATCCCGTCACACCCTATGGCAGGAACAGAATACAGTGGATATGAGCATTCTTTTGAAGAATTATTTGAGGGCGCAAAGTGGGTTCTAACACCTTTTGACAACTCAAATACTGCTGAATTAGAGGACTTAATAAAAAAAATGGGAGCTATACCAATTTATGCTAAGGCAGATGAACACGACAGAGCAGTTGCATTAATCTCCCACACTCCGATGCTGATTGCACAAGCAATTTTTAAAGCCTGTGAGGGGAATGACCTTGCACTAAAACTTGCTTCAAGCGGATTTAGAGATATGACGAGGCTTGCGGCTTCTAACTGCGAAATGGCTATTGATATGATTAACTATAATCATAAAAATATCCAAAACTCATTACTTAATTTTTATTCTACTGTTGGGGACTTACTCTCTGACTATAACGAAAATACTCTTTCTGATATTGCTCAAAAACGAAAGAATATGTACAACAACGAAGGGAAAAATATTCTTTAGTTCGCTTATACTACAACTTCCTTTTTTAGGCTTTCAACAGGATAAGTAAGTGTTAAAGTATTTTCAAGAGCAAGTTTAAGATATTTTTGCCTGTTTTCTTCATCGCCCAATTTTTTAAATAAACAAGCAAGCTCATAACACAAATCCCCGTTATTTTGAGTTTTTTCTATACCCTCTAATAAAGTATCAAGAGCTTCATTGTAATCTTCTTTGGCTACACTAATCTGCGTTAATATTTTATACGCACCAACATCCGCTGGGTTATAATACAAAGTCTTTCTTAAATACTCTACGGCTTCCGCAGTATTCCCATTTTCATAAGCAATTGAGCCGAGATTAAAATATGCCCAGCTGTAATCAGGAGAAATTTCAATAACTTTTTTATAATTTTCGATAGCAAAGTTTGTCAAACCTTGCTCTTTATAAATATAACCTGCATAAAAATATGCATAAACATCATATCTGTCACACTCTATAGCTTGAAGGAAGTAGTCCAAAGCTTTATTGTATTCCTTAAGGTGGAAGTAACAGAGTCCGATATTAAAAATAGTATTTTCATCATTAGGAGAGGTCTTATTAACTCTCAAAAATTCAACAAGCGCTTCTTGATATCTTTTCAGCTCAATTAAAACAGACCCGAGATTATAACAATAATCTTCATCTTGTTTTATTGCAACAGCATGAGAATAAGCATCAACGGCATCTTCTTTCTTTTTCAGCTTTTCATAAGCAATCCCAAGATTAAACCAAACATCATCACTATCAGGAAAGAATTTAAGCAAATACTTTAAATTAATAACAGCTTCTTCATTAAATCCTTGCTCTAAAAGTAACATAGCAAGCTCTCTTCTTGCTTGAAAATTATTTGGTGAAGATTTTAAAATCTTTTGTAAATTTTTTATTGAGTCATCCATACAGATAAATATATCAGATTTAGAATAAAAAAAAAAGCCGTCTTAGAGAACGGCTACCAGACTTGGGGAGGAGGTATAAGAAACAAATTGTTTCTTATATTAGGTATAACGAAACTTTCAAAAAAAACTTTAATTACAAGTTTAAAATATCCTACAAATGGTTTACTTTTATTGTTTAAGATGATAAAATTTGAGCTATGAAAAAGAATGTAAAAGCAATAAATAAGCCATTATCAGGCGAAATTGAAATTCCCTCGGATAAATCAATCTCACATAGAGCTGTTATGTTTTCATCACTTGCAAAAGGTCGCTCAATAATCAAGAATTTTTCTAAAGGTGCCGATTGTATCTCGTCATTAAACGTATGCCGAAACCTCGGTGTAGATATAAATTACATAAATGAAACCACTATAGAAATAAACTCCGATGGAGAATATAACGAACCCAAAGCCCCTCTTGATTGCGGCAATTCGGGAACAACAATGAGATTAATGAGCGGAATTCTTACAGGGCAAAAATTCAACTCAATCTTAACAGGCGATGCAAGTCTTTCAAAACGTCCGATGAAAAGAGTTATTGAACCACTAAGCCTAATGGGCGCCCAAATAGAATCTAATGAATACAAAGCCCCGCTTAAAATATTTGGGAAAGAACTAAAACCCATTAACTACAATTCAAAATTGGCAAGCGCTCAAGTAAAATCATGTATTCTTCTTGCCGGTCTTTTTGCTGACGGAGAGACCTCTTTTACAGAGCCATATAAATCCAGAGACCATTCTGAGATAATGCTAAAATTAATGGGGGCTGATATTAAAGAAAACGGACTAACCGTTACAATAAATAAATCACAATTAAGCCCACTAAATTTTACTGTCCCGGGAGATATCTCATCTGCAGCATTCTTCATTGTTGCAGGCCTGATTGTTCCTAACTCAGAGATTACACTTAAAAATGTAGGTATAAATCCTACAAGAACAGGTATAATTGATGTAGTAAAGCGTATGGGCGGAGATATTAGAATAGAAAATATCAATAACCAAAACGGGGAACCCATCGCCGATATAAAAATAAGATCTTCAAAATTAAAAAGCACAGAAATATCAGGTGATGATATACCAAGGTTAATTGATGAATTACCTGTAATTGCAGTTTTAGCAACCCAAGCAGAAGGACAAACAATTATTAAAGATGCCGCAGACTTAAGGAATAAAGAGGCTGACAGAATAACAACTATAGTTACAGCTCTTAAGAAATTAGGCGCAGATATTGAGGAATTACCTGACGGATTTATAATTAACGGCAAAACGACTCTAATAGGCGGATGTGAATTAGAAACCTTCCACGACCATAGACTTGCAATGAGTTACTATGTAGCAGGGTTGATTTGTGAGCAGGAAATCATTATAAACGGCTTTGAATGGACCAAAATTTCCTTCCCCGAATTTGAAAATTTAATGGAGAAATTAAAAATTGGTTAAAATAATTCCATTTGAATATTTTACAGGGGAAGAAAATATGGCATTTGATGAAGAGCTTTTAACAAATGCTATAAAAGAGAACCAAGACGAACCAGCTTTTCGATTATATGGCTGGAAGCCGGCATGCGTAAGTCTCGGAAGGAATCAAAAAGATGATTTCATTAATAAAGATTTATTAAAAAAACATAACATTGATTTAGTTAAGCGATTAACAGGCGGCAGGGGGTTATTACACGATAAAGAAATAACCTACAGTTTTATATGTAAGGCCGATTATTTTAAGCCTGCGATAAGCATCATTGATAGTTATAAAGCGATTTCAGGAATTTTAAAAGAGGCTTTTTCAAAACTTGGAATAGAGCTGGAACTTGGCGGAGGAGATGTTCACACAAAATACGAATACTGCATGCTTGTATCCACAGGTGCTGATTTAAACTATCATGGAAAAAAACTTATAGGCTCAGCACAGTGCAGAAAGGAAGGATACATACTTCAGCACGGCTCAATTTTATATGACTTTGATAAAAGCCTACTTGAGTACATCTTTGGTGAAAAAATTAAGGACAACACATTAACCAGCATAAAAGAAATTAAACCAAACTGGACTATAGAAGAATTCACTATAAAGTTACAAGATTCACTGATTGATGTTCTTTCTCATATATAATATCAATCATTTGCCTTAACATTGAATTGTAAGGAGTTGGAATATTATACTTTTCTCCAAACTCAATAACCGTACCTGCAAAGTTATCAACTTCCGTTTCTCGACCTGCTTCTACATCTTGTAACATAGAAGTTTTTCCTTCAGGAATCATTGTTTGCATATGAGATATAACTTCATCAATCATTGTTTCGGTTTTATTAATCCCCTCAGCTTTTGCGCAGAGTTCGACCTCTTTCATCACAGATTTTGCCATTTCCATAAACTTGCTGCTTGTAAGCATTTCACCAAATGTCATACCTAATACTGCTGATAATTGGTTACAAGCTACGTTTAGCATGAATTTAAGCCATAACGCCCTTCTCATATCATTTGGTAATTTATAATCTATTTTAACGGATTCTAAATATCTAACGACTTTTTGAATCTTCTCATCATAAAGTACATTATTTTCTTTTGCTCCAAAAACAATCGTCGCGACCCCATCATGCTCTATTTTTGACCCGCATCTCATTGCGCTGTGCCCAATAAAAAAAGACAACAAAAGTTTATCCCAACCATAACTTTCGGCTATCTTTGCTTCACTTGTCACACCATTTAACAAAGATAATATAACCGTGTCTGATTTGACAAAGTTTTTAATATTATAAATCACTTCATCAAGAGCATTATACTTAACAGCTATAAGTATTAAATCAGCTTTATAATCCATTCTGTCAGGCAAAATATAATCAAAGTTCAAAACTTTACCATTCAACAGTCTTGGATTTTCTTTATATCTATTGTAGCGCTCCTCATCAACCAATACTTTTAAGCTCTCGGGTTTAGAATTTAAAATTTTAACCGCAAACGCTGTTCCAACAGCACCCAATCCGCATACTAAAACGTTTTTTATCTCATTCATATAAAAATTATATCACTAAGTTTAACTTGAATAAAAAATTTTTATATAATTTTAATAACAAAAAAGGCATGGAGAAATATTCCACACCTTTTTTTATTTTTTTGAATAAATCTAACAATCTTCTAACAACTGCTTTAAGTAGTTAGGTAGGGCAAATCTTGCATTATGATACTCTTTGTTATAGATTTTACAAGATTTTGTAATCTCTGCAGCTCTATCATCAGCATAATAAGAAAGTGGCTCAACCTCAACAGAGCAGAACGCCCAAGTCCAATATCCACCTGGATATGTAGGAATTGGAGATGTAAAAGTTGAACATATCGGAAAAACTTTTTTCAATAGTTTGTACATCTTCTTAATTTCATTCTTATTAACAACCGGAGATTCAGACTGAGCAGAAACAATACCACCTTTTTTAAGAGAGTTTTTAACGTTGGTATAAAATTCTTCTGTAAACAAACCTTCACCAGGTCCCATAGGGTCGGTTGAATCTATTAAAACGATATCAAACTCATTTTTTTTATCTTTAATATACTCAATAGCATCTTCTACTTTAATTTCTACACGAGGATCATCCAATCCGCAAGCAATAGTAGGTAAATATTTTTTACAAGCATCTATAACCATACCATCTATTTCGCATAAAACTACTTTTTTAACTGAAGAATGTTTTAATACTTCTCTAACGGTGCCACCATCTCCGCCACCAATTACAAGAACGGTTTCAGGATTTTTATGATGCATCATAGGAATATGAGAAATCATTTCATGATAATAAAATTCATCACCCTCTGTTGTCATCATTAAATCATCTAAGGTTAGAATTTTACCCAATTCACTATCTGAATCAATTATTTCAACCTTTTGAAACTCTGATTGTTCAGAAAAAAGTACTGATTTTTGCTTAATAGCAATTCCAAAACCGGCAGGCGTAATTTCTTTATAAAATTCACTCATTTTAGACTCCTTTTATATTTCCTGATAATACATGTATATGAAGATGAAAAACTTCTTGTCCGGCTTCTCGTCCAGTATTAATGACTGTTTTAAAAGATTTTAATCCAAGTTTTTCTGTAACAGCCTTAACACCCATCATCAATTTTGCCAATAATTTTTCATCATCAACTTCATTTAAAGATTCGATATGCTTCTTAGGTAGAACCAAAACATGATAATCAGCTTTGGGATTTATATCATTAAAAGCAACCAAATCTTCTGTTTCATAAACAAATGGTGTATTAAATTCACCATTAGCTATTTTACAAAAAATACAATCACTCACCAGAACTATCCTCCAATGTTTTATTTTTCTTCTTTTCTTGAATAATCTCTTTTCGCTCAAGAACATTATACAACTGAGAGTTTATTTCACCACCTATTAATATAAGCGTAGATGTATAATAGAGCCAAACCATAAGTACAGCAAAAGCACCAATAGTACCATATACGAAGTTATAAGTATGTAAATTATTTACATAAACAGAAAACCACCAAGAACCTGCCAACCAAGATATACAAAAGAACATAGTCCCCGGAAAAGCACTTTTTCGTCTTAAGAGTTCTTTTCCACTCAAATCAGGTAAAATATAGTATTGTAAATATGCTAAAACAAACAACGCTAAGAAAGCGACAGGCCAACGTAATATCAAAATAGCATTTGCAATATCTATATCAAGCCCTAATGATGTCGTCAAAAATTTAAGTATTACTTTACCAAATACAATAAGGTTAACTGTTAAAAATAAAATAGCCGTATTTACAAACACCATCGTAAGAGAAAGTAATCTTGTATAAATAAAAGAACGGGTTTCCTCTACTTTATATGCGCGATTTAAGCCTTTAAGGACAACTGCCATAGCATTTGTTGAAAGTATCACAGTTATTACAAAGCCTATTATTGCAAGCAAACCACCCTTTTCATAAAAAGACACCTCATTAATAACAGAACGGATTAAATCCAGTGCATCACTTGGCATAACTTTACTTAAAGCAATAAATATAGGATTAACGAAAGACTTCCGACCAAGCCTACTAAAAATCTCTATTAAAAACAAAGCAAAAGGGAATATGCCAATAATAAGCATAAAGCCCATTTCGGCTGCCATGCCTGAAAAATCATTATCTATAACAGATTTAATAATACTTTTTATAACTTTAAGATACTTTTTCATACTCTCTCATTAAGCAAATTTACAATCTTTTTAACAGCCAGACTAACAGAAGATTTTATAACACAACCGGCAGCAAAAGTATGTCCCCCGCCACAAAATGAGCTGCAAACTTCTGCAACATCAATATTTTTAGACCTCATTGAAATTTTACACGACTTTGAATCAATCTCTTTTACTAAAAATGCCGCTTCTACACTATCTATCGCCCTGAGCTTTTCAACCAAACCTTCAGTAAAATCTTCAGTTGAAGTATACTTTTCCAAATCCTTTTTATACACAACAGCATAAGCAATTTTATCATCACTACAGAACTTCGCTTTACTTATTACATCTGCTTGAAACATTACATTATGCTTTGTTTTGGTTTCATAAACAGATCTAAAAATTTTATTAGGATTAACGCCCAGATCAACAAGCTCACTTGCAATTTTTAAAACTTCTGCGGATGTATTCTCATATCTAAAGCCGCCAGTGTCTGTTAATATTGACACATATAGACACTCAGCAATTGGTAAATTAATTTTCCAGTTATTTTCTTTAAAATACTTATACAAAATCATGCCGGCAGAGGCAGCAGAAGGGTCAACCAAGTTCTCTTTTCCATACAAAGGATTTGTCTTATGGTGATCAATATTCAAAGTCATTTTTGCTTTATCAAAAAGTTCAATAGACTCACCCATTCTATCTTTTGCTGCAACATCAACGCTAATAACCAAATCGTAAACTAAAGACTTATCATAAGACGATTTTGCCAAATTTACAAATGGTAAATCTCTGTATGTATAAGGCACCTTTGATGATATAAACATATCTGCTTGCTTTTTAAAATTCTCATATATTCCACCATAAAGCGCACACATAGTACCCAAGGTATCTCCGTCAGGGTTTATATGAGAAGTTATAAGTATCTTAGACGATTTTTTTATGATATCATCAAAGTTAATCTTATTCATATTAGTCTATATTATCACAAAAAGGTAAAATGAAAAAAATATTATATACAAATTTTGAATCCGCAGACGAGATAATCACAGCAATGCTTGATAATAAAGAAATAAAAAAAGCTGTCACTCGTTCAAACTTATATACCTTTTGGAAAAAAATTGTTTCGTCAAAATATAAAGATAAATCTCGACCTTGGGTGATGGGCGGAAGAGGCTTAATGATAATTGCATGTGAAAATTCAATCGTAGCTCAAGAATTAACCCTTTGTAAAGCAATGCTGCTTGCTAAGCTCGAACCTTATATGAAAACACTTAAAATCAAAGTTACAGATTTAAAATTTGATGTTAAAAAATGGGAAGTTGAAAAAGAGGAAGAAGAATAACTCCTATAGATAAATTTATATTATTGAAGTAAAATAGACCTATGCAAAAAGGTCAAATATTCAAGATACATTCTGATTTTTATTACGTATGGACAAATAATGTTCTGCAAGAATGTAAACTAAGAGAAATATTAAAGAAGCAAGGGAAAAAGCCTTTAGTTGGCGATTATGTAGAAGTAGCGAATAACGCCATCACCAAAATTCTTCCACGTGGGAATTATATTCCAAGACCTTCCGTTGCAAATGTAGATCAAGTAATAATAGTTTCCGCTCTCAAAAACCCTGACTTAAACTTTAACCAATTAAACAGATATATAGCCTTTTCCGAATATTATAAAATTGAGCCTATACTCTGTTTTAATAAGGATGACCTAATTTCAAATGATGAACTACTGAATCAAATAAAATCAATCTATGAAACACTTGGATACAAAATCATTTTCACTTCAGCAAAAGAAAAAGACGGAATTTCTGAATTAATAGAAGTTCTTAATAATAAGACTTCCGTATTATGCGGTAGTTCAGGGGTAGGAAAATCAAGTTTAATTAACGCAATCAACCCCAATTTATCATTAAGGACAAAGGAAGTAAGTAACAAAACCCATAAAGGTACTCATACAACAAGGCATTGCGAAATAATAGACATTAATAATAGTTATAGAATTATAGACACTCCTGGATTTTCAAACCTCAAATTTGAATTCCTTCTTCCACAAGATGTAGATTTACTATTTAAAGAAATGCGTGAATATAGAGAAGATTGTAAATATCCTGACTGCTTACACATTTCTGAAGATGGATGCAAGATACTGGAGCATCTCGATAAAATTGATGAAACACGCTACTCAAGCTATCTTGAATTTGTTGAAGAAGCCAAAGTTTATAAAAACAAAATAAAATATGAAGGGAATAAAGTAGAACATAAAGAAAAAACACAAGGGAATAAAACCGTTGCAAAAATAAGTGCAAAAAGTAGAAATACATCAAGAAAAACACAAAAACAGAATTTATATAAGGAACTAAATGATGATGGAAGAACTGATTAAATTAGTAAATGAAAAACTTGACGAGTACTTAGAAATCAAATATCCCCAAACAATATTTGAATCGATGAAATATACTCTATCATTAAAAGGTAAGCGTCTGCGCCCAGTAATGTGTTTAGAAACAGTTCGGATGCTTGGAAAAAACCTTGAAACAGCTCTTCCAACAGCCTGTGCTATAGAAATGCTACACGTCCAAAGCCTAATTCACGATGATTTACCCTGTATGGATAATGATGACTACAGAAGAGGGAAACCTTCAAATCATAAAGTATTTGGAGAAGCAGCAGCTGTACTTGCAGGCGATGCATTATTAACATATGCACCTCAAACAATTATTGAAAAATCAACAGGTCTAACCGCTGAGCAAATACTTAAAATTATACACGAATACACAAAAGCAGCAGGGGCATATGGATTAATAGGCGGTCAGATTGTTGATATAGAAAGTGAAAAACAACACTTTGAAAAAGATAAGGAAGAAACACTATCTTATATTCATATTCATAAAACAGCGGTACTGTTCAGGCTTGCAATAAAAACAGCCTGCATAATAGCCGCCACAAACGAGGAAACAACATTAGAGCTAGATGAATTTGCTCTAAAGTTTGGAGAAGCATTTCAAATCTATGATGATATTATGGATGAAATTTCAACCTTTGAAGAAATGGGAAAAACAATAGGTAAAGATAAACAAGCTGAAAAACTTACCTACACGACTTTATATGGTTTAGAAAATGCAATTAGTAAATGTCTGCTTTTAATTAAAGAATGTCATGATATAATAGATAAGTATGGTTCCGAAATATTTGAAGAAATACTCGGCAAAATAGAAAAAAGATTGAATACGAGGAAGTAAAAGTGACAGAATTATTAACTAAAATATACGGTACAGGTATGGAAGCATTATTAATAGGTCTAGCATCAGCTTTCACAGCCCAATGTATAAAGTTTTTTCTTCATTTGGCAACTAAACGAGAAATAGATTTAACATTATTTACAACAACAGGTGGAATGCCTAGTTCCCACTCAGCCGGAGTAGTGGCACTTGCCGTTGTAATAGGAATTTTATCAGGTTTCACTTCTATAGATTTTGCACTTGCAACAGGCTTTGCGTTAGTTGTAATGTATGATGCAGCAGGAGTAAGAAGAGCCGCAGGCAAGCAAGCAGCTTGTTTAAACAAAATTATACAAGATTTTTACAAACACGATATAGCACAATTCGGTGGAAGATTAAAAGAACTTCTTGGGCATACACCATTACAAGTCTTTGCAGGAGCTATATATGGTTTATGCTTTGCACTATTAGCTCACCAATACTGGAAACATTTTTTCAATTAAATTATTACGCTTCTAAATAGGCTTGAGGGTAGCAAAAGTCTTCCTTAAATCCCACATGTCTATACATTTTTAAAGCTCTATAGTTATTAGTCTCGGTTGTAACGTTAATCTCTTTACAAGAATTTTCAGCTAATTTTGCATCATCAAATATCGTTCTCACAGTACGGTAAACAAGCTGCCTAGCAAACCCTTTACCTCTATGTTTTTTAGATACCGCAACAAGAGGAATATTAGCAATTTCAGAAGTTGTTAAATTAGCAAAAACTATTCCTACAACTCTATCTTCACATAACAAAACACTTGTACCCTTATCTAAAAATTGACCATAAATTCCTTCTACAATTTTATTAATAATATCTTCAACACCGTTATAACTTCTAAATCTTGTATCAAATAAAGCATCAGCAGTGTCTTTAAAGTTTTCAAGAATGAGTTCAATTGCTTGTGTAAGATACTCTTCAGACCAACTTGTAATTCTATATTGCTCAGGGAGATGTACCTGTTTAACATTATCAAGAATTCTTTCACTTTGCGAATTTCCGAATTTAAAACGTAAAACAGCCTGCCCCACAAACTTAAACCCAAATTTTGAAATTTCTGAAACGAAAGAAGATTGTCCGCCTAAAAGCGGATAACAAACTACTTTACGCTTCCTTTCCTGCTCTGTTAACTCCAAGAATTTTTCCATCAAAATCTTAAACTTAATATTTTTATCATCTTTACCTAAAAAATGAACCATATTAAGTTCAATTCCCTCAGAAATAGAAGTAGCATAAGCTAAAAAACCAGTAGGTATATCATTTTCTAGGAGCGAAATACATTTGATCAAGCCTTCATCAATAGCCTTTACAAAATCCAAATATTCAAGCGGTTCAAGCTCAAATCCATAATCACTAACCGCTTTACTTTTAAAATCATTATAAACTCCTGTAAAGAATTTATACATAGTAGGATTTAACAACTCAGCTTTGTAAATATTTTCGCTCATAAAACTCCTTTAAAAGTATGCTGCATTCTGTCTTGTTTTGTCTTTAAATAATATTTATTATATTCAGTAACATCTGCCTCTAAATTAATAGTTTCAACAATATTAAGACCGTATCCCTTCAAACCAATAATTTTCTTAGGATTATTAGTAATCAATTTAAAATTATTAAATCCTAAATCCAAAATAATTTGCGCCCCAACACCATAATTTCTTAAGTCAGGCGGAAACCCAAGAGAAACATTCGCATCAACTGTATCTAAACCTTCTTCCTGAAGATGGTATGCCTTTATTTTATTAATCAGACCAATACCACGCCCCTCATGATTTCTAAGATATACGACCGCTCCTTTTCCATAATTATCAACCATCTTAAGAGCATGATGTAATTGCGCATTACAATCGCATTTTAAACTATGGAAAATATCACCGGTTAAACACTCACTATGAACCCTAATGAGAGGCACTTTGTCAGAACCATCATCTTTCAATAATGCCACATGCTCAAATCCTGTTAAATGATCTTTATAACCAATAATTTGAAACTCACCAAATTCTGTTGGTAAAAATGCTTCGGCTTCCCTTGTAACAGTTCTTTCAGATTTCAAGCGGTATGCAATTAGGTCTTCAACTGTTATAAACTTAATATTATGTTTTTTAGCAAAGAGAAATAAATCATCTCTTCTAGCCATTGAGCCGTCATCAGCCATAATTTCACACATAACACCTGCATTAACTAATCCGCAAATTCTAGCAAGATCAACTGCAGCTTCTGTATGACCTGTTCTAGCAAGGACTCCGCCTTTTCTCGCTACGCACGGAAATAAATGCCCTGGGCGACGCAAATCAGAAGGCGTTGAATCCGGAGCAATCGCAACTTCGACAGTTTTTGCTCTATCAAAAGCCGATATTCCTGTTGTAACACCATATTTTTCATGTGCATCAATACTAACAGTAAATGCAGTACGCATACTTTCATTATTTTCATTTACCATCTGCGGTAAATCTAACTTCTGAGCTATTTCATCAGAGATAGCCAAACAAATTAACCCCTTACACTCACTTGCCATAAATTTTATAACTTCAGGGGTTGCATACTGAGCGGCAATAATTAAATCACCTTCATTCTCCCTATGCTCATCATCTGCAATAATAACAGGTTTTCCTGACTTATAATCTGATATTGCATCTTCTATTTTATCAAAATAAAAATCTTTATTTTCCATCATACAAACCCGTTTTCTTCCAACAACTCTAAAGTTACCTTAGAACTATTATGATACATTGAAAGCCGTTTTTCAAGATACTTTACAATTATATCAAATTCAATATTAACACAGTCATTACATTTTAGACTTGATAATACTGTTTTTTCATATGTATGAGGAATAACAGCAACATCAAAAATATTATTTCTGACATCTGCAATTGTTAAACTTATTCCATCAACAGCAATAGAACCTTTTTTCACAAGATATTTTTCAAATTCAGGTTTTACAGAAAAAGAAAAGATGTAAAATTCAGAAGTTTTTAAAATATTAGAAACTTTTGCAACTGAATCAATATGACCATAGACCAAATGCCCGTCCAACCTTGAATTAAGAGTTAAAGCCCTTTCAAGATTTACTTTTTCTCCTGTTTTTTTATCTCCTAGAGCAGTTACCGAAAATGTTTCGGGCGAAATATCGGCACAAAAACCATCATGTGATTTTTTTGTCACCGTTAAGCAAACCCCGTTAACCGCAACACTATCGCCACAAGACAAATCAGGCGCAAGAGTTGTTTTTATAACAATCTCTTTTTGATTTATTGACGTGATAGTACCAACTGTTTCTACAAGACCTGTAAACATAAGCTCATTATATCATAAAGTTGCCTTTTAGGGAAACAACATTAATCATACAAACAGAGGTACGCAAACCAATATAAAATGAACAATAATGGTAAGTAAAGTGAGAATAATATAAAATGCCATTTGTATACCGCTTACAAAAAGTACTTGATTTTAGAATAAGAGAAAAAGAAAAACAACTTCTTGTTGTACAAGAAGCTCAACAGCGTGTAGCAGAAGCAGAAGATGCAATAGCCAAAAACAATGAAGAAATAGAAATAACAATCCAAAACAAACGAGTAGCAGATTTCAAACTAATGGAATACTATGACAAATACTTACACCATTTGTGGGACAAAGCCGAAGAACTTGAAGCACACCGTCAAGAAATGCAAAAGAAATTAGATGAAGAACTGCTAAATCTTGCTCACGCAGAACAAAAAGTAAAAGTATTAGAAAAACACAAAGAACATCAAAAAGAAGAATACGATTATGAACAGAAGAAAATAGAATTAAAACAGTTTTCAGAGATAGGTGTACAAAGATACTATCAAAACAAGCAAGAGAAAGCGGCAGAAGGAAATTAGAATAGGAGTAAAAATGAATATAGAAACAAGTTCAGTAGTAAATATAGAAAAGACACGTGAAACGAGCAAAAGTTCTACACGCGCAACCAGTACTGAAAAAGACTTTAAGGCAGAAATAGAAGATTTAAAAAAGAATACTATAAAAGAAGACAAAACAAAAGAAGCTATTAATGAAAAGAATTCTAATCCTGAAAATCAAAAGGAAGAAATAAAAGAAACCAATACAAAACACAACAACAATAAAACTGATACAATCGAAACAGAAGATGAAACAAAAGAATTAAACTCAACGATAGAGGAAATAACAAACGTACTCAATCAAACGAATGATTTTTCAGAAAATGGATTAAACCAAGGTAATAAAGCACCCGTTAATTCGAATAAGGAGTTTAATAACCAATTGCTAAACAATGATATAAACTTACAACCTATCAAACAAGATAACCTGTCAGACATCAAGACAGATATAAGTTTTGCTCAAAACAGCAATGAGGCATTTTCATCATTCATAAATAACGGCAGTTTTCAAGAATCCAGCGAGGATATGCAGGAAGATAGTCAAGTTCTATCAAGCATGGCAGAAAATATAGCAATGGTAAATAAAGTATTAGCCTCTAAAAGCCAAGACAGCGATAAAATAGGTGATGTTGTTGACAAAACTGTAAATGCATCGAGCCTTAATATGACAAGAAATGATGTACAGTTTTTCGTAAATTTAGCAACAAATAATGAATTTGATTTTAATACCCTCCAAGAAATTAACAAAACACAAAAAAGTGTTGCCGTGTCTGAAACATTGACCAATATGATGCTGGAGAGTATGAAGAATAATAAAGCATTCAGAATAAATTTTGACAATGATATATCCGTCATTATAAAACTAAGTAAAGAAGGAAAAATTTCTGCAAATTTTATACCTGGCAGTGATGTAGCAGAAAATTACCTTCGAAATAATTTATCAAATTTAGTCCAACGCTTCGAGGAAGAAGGGCTACCTTATGATGAATTAACCCACCAAAGACAAAAACGAGAAAACGAACAAGAACAAAACAAAAAGGATAAAAACAATGAATGATTCTTTCACAACCGCACTTAATACACAACGTGCAACGAACCAATGGATAAATGTATTAGCCGATAACATGACTAATCTTTATACCCCTGGGTTTAAGGAAAACAAAATCAACTTTCAAACCTTCCTTGGCGGTGCAATTGTTGATCATCCACTAAAAAACCAAGGTCAAGGTAAATCAACCCCCGGAACATCAAATGAAAACTTATTTTTTGAAGGTTCCGGTTACTTTATAGTAAGAAATGCCGAAGGGAAAGTAGCATATACGCGTCACGGTGAATTTACTTTTGACTCGGAAGGTGTTTACCGAGCAAATGACGGTGATACCGTTCAAGGATATATATTAAATGATAAAGGTGAAATAATGTCCGGTACAAAATCTATTAGCGCCGATTTATACCAAGAGACAGCGCTAAAAGGCGGGGCTTTGAGCATTCCGACGACCAATATAAAACTTTGGATTGACCCTAACAACGGAAAGTTCTTAGGTAAATATGATGAATACGAAATAAGAACCGATGGAACAATCTATGGTAAGGCAGACAACGGAACACGTTCCGTACCTCTATATAAAATTGCAACCGCAAATTTCCATAATCCAAACGGACTATATGAAATTTCAGACAGCAAATATGTAGAAACAAGTGAATCAGGTAAACCAGTTGTAGGACGTGGCGAAATCCGTTCAGGACTATTAGAAATGTCAAATACTGATTTCAAAAATAACATTGCAGAATACCAACAAGCAAAAGTTCAAATGGAATTGGTTAATGCACTAATCAAATCTAATAAAGAACTACTGGAAAACGCAATGCAACTTGTTACCTAATATTTAATAAGTTAACAAATCAAGTTAAACTCCGTTACGAAAGGAACTTAATTAAGTTCCTTTTTTATTTTATGCACCCCAATCAAATACAGACGATATAGCATCATCTATCAAAGATTGGACAGATTCAATTTCTGTTTCAATCGCTGAAAGTTCAGTAGATAAATTTTGAAGCTGAACATCCCAGTAATCTTCTTTTGCAGAAATTTTTTCTTTTTCAGCATTATACCAAGCAGTAATTTCTTCTTGTTCAACAGAGTCTCTGCGTTCAGTAACAAAAGCAGCGTTCAAATAATATTGTAAAGAAGTTCCTGTTTCATATTCCCCATAATTGTCAACAGTTTGAAGATGAAAAATACCACTTGTTAAAGCGTTACTCATATAATCACTATCAGATAAATTACTTGTATATTCGGTTGTCCAACCATTAGAAGCACACGCTTGAAATATTGGTTTATAGAAATCAATAATTTCTTGATATGCTACCCCTCGGCTAGTTGATGTAAAACCACTTGTTACAACCGTTCCATCTTCTTTGGTTCCGTCTATATTATGAGTAGCCAAGCCTAATTCTTCCAGTGCAGCTGTATCATTATTATAAACAGCCATTAAAGATTTATACTCCGTAGAATCCTTAGCATATCCCATATACTGAGCAATAATTTCAGGAATATATGAAGCTTTAAAAGTACTGCCCCTACCATTTCCGTCACAGCTAACATCGGATCCGCAAGCCGCAATTATCGCATTTGAGTACTCTTTGTTTAGAACAACCAATCCTCTATAATCTGTTAAGATTACCGAATTATCCGTTTTAGTTACGGGTGTTGATGTTGTTACACCTTGTGCTGCTAATTCCGCTTTTATATCTGCATCCGTTATCATTTCAATTGCTATATTATCAACAAAAGAACTTTTCATTGAACTATCACCCATTAAATAACTGTAAGTAATAGGACAATAAGCACCATTATTATAATAATTAATCTTTTTGTTTTGTAACTTGCTATAATACTCTTGAGATAAGTTACTTTGTTCACGAGAAAGGGCTAATTTCTTATTAGAAATTAGCATAGTTTCAAGCTCGTTATCACCCTTTCGGCTAATAAGCGTTAACAATCTAACTTGTGAACATGCTAAACCCATTTTAGCTCCTTTATCGTTTTCCCTTGTACTCTTGTTATCGGCAAAAATTCAATAATCTTTAATAAAAGAGCTCATTTATTTACAAAAGTTTACAAATTTCAAATCTTTATATTCTATCAATTAATAATACAATTTTATATAGTCTTTAAACTTTCGATTTGCTACATTGTTTTTTGCATATATATTACTCAAATTATAGTCTTTTCTCAAGGCCTCTGACAACACCCCACCTTTACCTTTTACGGCATCAACAACACATTCTATTAAGGGCTCCGCCATTTTTTCTAATCTATTTTTTAATAAGCCAACCTTAGAGTTATATCTTCCGTGCTTAAATAATTGTACTGCACTATAAAGTGTGAACGCATGTAACATAGGTAAAGCAATGACTTTTGCATTATTTAATGCAGCTTCGTAATCCTTAAAGCAGGAATTAAAACGTGCGAATAAATCTCTATCAGAAGCTGGGAAATCATTCAACTTCAAACTGTCTTTTAATGTAAACAGTTCTTTATAGTCACTATTTAATCCGGTTGAGTATGGAAAAGTAAGCACATCTATTTTCCCTGAATTATCATTATTTGTTATTGTTGTATACATATCATCAATTTTATCAATCGGCGCATACATGTAATAGTCCATGCTTTCTGGATATTTATCTTTAGCTCCCAGAAGGGCTGATTCACCTTGTGCATTTCTTGTATGCCATTGAGAAGTACCTAATGCGCTATCAGATAATTTATCTAACCAATATTGTGCCACTTTTTTCTCTGTTTTCATTAGCTTTACAAGGTTAGTGTCAGTTTCGGTTGAAATAATATTATTAACTTTAGTCAAATATTCATACGCTTGATATGCAGCATACAAATACGCAGCCCCGGCAGCCGGAAGATTAGGTCGTTTTATATCACGAGTATTTTCATCTGTTAGTCCAAAAGCGTTTCTAAAGGAGTACATCACTTGAGATTTTTTTGCATATAAATCAACAACTTTATCAGATGGGCGTTTTAGGACTCTGGACATCAGCATTTCATATTCAATATTTTCGGGAGTAACACCGGGGATCTTTACATTTCTATAATAATGGTACCTCTTAGTATGATAATCGGATTTTATACTAAGATAATCTTTAAAGAAATCTTTCGCCCTATATGGTCCTAAATGCTTAATATAAGAGGGTAAGTTTGCCATCTCAAACATCTGAATATTTGCCGGCAGAGTACATTCAGGAAACAATAAATTTTGTAAATTACTGTATTTATTTGAAGGCTCCATATCCATTGCAAACTGATAATCTAAAAGCCCTATTTGTCCGGTTTGCGAATCGACTTTACAATTTCCGGTATTTAAATCATTATGATACACACCTTTTTTATCAAGTTCAGCTAGCGTATTCATAAAACTTTTAAGAGCAACTTTGTTAAAAGGATTGGCATCCGGATCAGGTTCCTCACCTTTTACCAGAGTAGATATCAAATATTCATTACCATTTTCAGTAGTAACTTGTGCCATTAATTGCTGCGAGCCGGATAATTCGCCGACTTTTTCCAGCATTTTTGCCTCTTGCCTGCAATCTGATAATGGCATGCCTTTATTATATTGTTTTATAACAAAGTCTGTATCAATAAATCTATATACCTTTGCAAATAAACCATGTCCCAAATATTCCGCTTCTGAACGTTCCCCATCATCAAAACGATCTACTTTATCTTTATACTCGTCATTAATTTTTCCATAATTTACATTTTTTACCTTACTGGTGAAATTTAATAAATTTTGTTTTATTAAATTATAATTTTGCATAGCATATATTTTCATTTATATCTCCTTTGGAATTTTCTTTTAATGGTATTTCTATCATTCCATATTTATTCGGTTCAAAATCTTCCGGAAATTTTGTCCCTTTTGTATACTTTGCACCTACAAAATCTGCACCTTCTAAATTTGCACCAGCTAAATTTGCCCAGCTTAAATCAGCATTTTTAAAATTTGCATTTTTAAAATTTCCACCTGTAAGGTTTGCACCATACAAATATGCACCTTCAAAATCCGCACTTTGCATTTCGACTTCTTTTAAACACATTTCTTTCATCCTACAATCTTTAAAAATCACTTTATTCATTTTTGAGCCGGAGAAATCTGCTCTTCTAAAACACTTACCTTGGAAATTATATTGGTCATCTAAAAATAAATTTCTCATTACAGCATGTGAAAAATCATATTCACTTAAATTTGCATTATGCCCTACTAAAATTAGTCCGTGCTCAATAGGATTATATCCTTCCGGGAAAGATGTACTATAATCATAAATACAATCTGTAATATTAGAATCAGGCAACTCAGCAAAATCGGAATTTGATAAATCAGCACCTATAAAATTGCACCTCTTCAAATTTGCACCATTAAATTTGGTATCATAAAATATACTGTTATTAAAACTTACATTAGAGAAATCGCTTTTTTCATTGAATTTACACTTTGAAAAATCACAATCTATAAAAATAGCTCCTCTGGCGATTGTATCTTCAAAATTACTGCTTATAAATTCAACAGAATCAAACTTTCCCTCTTGCATATCTGAACCTGAATAATCTGCATTGGACAAGTTATATTGAAACTCTCCACTATATGGTTTAATCACTATCCCTGAAAAGATGCTCTTTGAATTTTTTCCTATGGCAGAAATATTTCCGATGTCTTTTAGCTTTATCATTCCTCTTGATTCAGGATCAAAACCTGTCGGAAATCTTGTATCACTATCATAAATAGAACCTACAAAAATTGAGTCATCATCAATACTCAATACTTCACTTAAATTAGCACCAAGGAAATTTGCATTACTAAAATTTGAATTTTTAATTATCGAATTTTTAAAATCGGCTTTTTGAAAATTTGCGCCAACGAATTCTGAATTTTCTAGTTTTGTATTACTAAAATTCGAATATAAAAACTTGCCCCTTAGTGCATTAACTCTATCAAATACTGAATTACTTAAATCCGAATAATGTAATTTTACATTTGCCATACTTGTAGATTTAAAATTAGAATTTGTTAGCTTCGCATTTTTTAAATAAACATTTTCCATATTAACATTTGACCAATCTCCGCCATTAGAATCTAAATTAGGAAAGGCTGGTTTAGATATAGATTTTGTCATATCAAGACCGGCGGTAATGACCAAAGGTACATAACCGGCAGCAGCCGATAACATCCATTTGTAATTTGTTTTACAACCAGAAAAATTTACCCCTGAGTATACTTGTAAAAGCTCCGGTGAAATTGCGGTAAAGGATTTTTTTGTTTGATTTTGATAATTTATTTGATAACTATTAATATTATTTTTTGTTTTTTGGTTATCAGCTCTATTTGTTTTAGATAATAAATTTATTAATTGTACCTTATTTATCATAATATCACTCCTTAATCTACGCTAACTTGAGCGGAACTTCTACCATACCGTGAGCTTTGGGATTAAAGTTCTTAGGAAACTCTGTAGCATTTTTAACATACTTTGCGCCTGTAAAATCAGCACCATCTAAATTTGCGTCGACAAGTTTAGCCCAGCGTAAATCTGCATTTCTAAAATTCGCATTTCTAAAATCACCGCCTATAAGATTCGCATTATATAGTACTGCATCTTCAAAATTAGCACCTTGCATTTTTGCTTCTTTAAAACAAGCATCATGAAGCTTTGCAGCACTAAAATCACAAGACCCTAATTCAGCTCCGCTAAAATCCGCCCGTCTTAGATTTGAACCTGAGAATATATATTGTTCACCTGAAAGCGTATTTCTTACTTTCATATGTGAAAAATTACAATTGCTAAGATCGGCTTTTTTATTAAGAGGAATCAATCCATGTTCTTCCGGTTTATACCCTTCCGGAAAAGAAGTACTAACATCATAAAAACTACCTGCTATTTTTTCATCTGGCAATTCAGCAAAATCTGTTTCCGATAAATCTGCACCAATAAGATTACATCTCTTCAAATTTGCACCATTAAATTTGGTATCATAAAACACGCTGTTATTAAAACTTGCACCTTCAAAGTCACTTTTTTCATTGAATTTACACTTTGAAAAATCACAATCTATAAATATAGCTCCTCTAGCGATTGTATCTTCAAAATTACTGCTTATAAATTCAACAGAATCAAATTTTCCCTCTTGCATATCTGAACCTGAATAATCCGCATTAGACAAGCTATACGGATATTCTTCTTTATACGGTTTTATTGTTACTCTTGAAAAAACTCTTTTTATATCACCCTCTAAAACAGACATGTCCCCGCCTTCTTTTAGCTTTATCATTCCTTTGGATTCAGGATCAAAACCTGATGGGAATTTTGTATCTCTGTCATATATTGCTCCTTGAAAGATTGAATCCTCGTCTATACTCCATACATTACTCAAGTCTGCGCCAAGGAAATTTGCATTATTGAAATTTGAATTTTTAATTGTTACCCATTTAAAATCGGCTTTTTGAAAATTTGCTTGTGGAAATTCTGAGTCTTTCATCGTTACATTGTAAAAATTAGAATGTGAGAAACGACCTTGTTTTGCTTGTACTCCATTGAATTGAGAACCTGAAAGGTCTGAGTCATGCAATTCTACTCTATTCATGTTTGTATTATTAAATTTTGAATTTTTTAATTTTGAATTCTTTATATAAACACCCTCCATATTTACATCTGTCCAATCAGAATCTTCACATATCAAACCGGGAAGGGCCGGCACTGTTACTGATTTTGTTAAGTCTAAACCTGCAGCTATAACTAACGGTATATATCCTGCTATTGTTTGCATCCAAAGATAATTTGTTTTTCCTCGCCCTGTAAAATTTACACCCGAATAGGCCTGTAATGTTTGGGAAGATATTTTAACAGTATTATTTTTTGAATTATCATTTACACAATTATTGTTTTCTCTTACTACATTTTTATTATGCCTATAAATAGACTTACTTGGGGGAGTCTGAACTGATAAAATTCCTGTAATCATTTTCTTTCCTTTCATTTTTTATTATCTATATATTTTTTTCTACATTTGAAAAAACATTTTCCACTTTTATTTTCTTTTCTTGGAATAATGCATTTTTACACTTTACTAAACACGTTATTGAACCGGCGGTTAATAATCCGGTTATTATAATTATGCCTGTTTTTGAGAATATATACTTTTTTAATCCTTCTATTATTTCCGCAATCATTTTTTTCTTTCCGGTAGGAATTTCTACTGGACTTTCCGAAGGAAGTGAAGGTTTTGAATTGTTATCAATTATTTCTGTCTGTTTGTTACGTTTAAGACTATCAATTATTCTTAAAATTCCTTCTTTTTTTTCTTTCTCAATTTCCGGTTTAATATTACCAATATTTTGTTGTTGCTTTCGATACTGTTCAACTTCTTTTAATCGCTTTTCTTGAAGCCTTTTTAACATTTCTTTCCAGGTCCTCGGTAATATATTTATATCACCTTCTATATATTTTGTTACTTTCTTTTTTAATAAATTTAATTTTTTTAGCTTTTTTATCTTTTCCTTTCTTATATCAGTTATAGATTCTTTTCTTGCGGTCTCTCTTAAGTTTCTTATTTCTTCATCCAATTTGCTTTTAATAATCGTATTTACTTTTTCTTTCCCATACATATCCAACATTTCATTATAATTTTTAATTATTATAGATAATGATGTTAATACCAGCGTTCTTTCAGAAATTTTGATATTTGAGTTTTCATCTAGAGCAGTATCAATAATATTTTTCTCTGGTATAGCTCCTTCTTTATCTAAAATTCTTTCCCAATTTGCAATTATTGCTTCAATTTTATTATCTATTATTTGTTGATCGTTTTTTTCTTCTATTTGCGCACCTACAAAATAACTATAATCATATTCTTCTACCATTTTTTGCATTTCAGGAGATAGATTTTTCCTAAACGCATCATTATATTTTGCATAATTACATATTGCTATTTTTAAAGCATCCTCCAGCGTGTTTGGTTTTGCCGGATCCTGCTGATCTACATGAATAAATTTTAAACGTTCTGCTCGGTTATAATATTTACTTCTTGATAAAAATAGATTTATTTCTGAGTTTCTTTCTTTTCGCTCATCCTCAGATCTATTATCTACATATATTGCGACTATAGGTATATCTTCTTTAGAATCTTGGTTCCTATATTCACCTATATCAAGCATTTTTAAATCATTTTCACCATCACCCGCAACAATTACAAGATCATTTGTTTGATTTTCTAATATCTCTCTTACAAGTTTCCTTGTATCCTCTAATTTATCAATAAGCTGTGGTTTAATTTCAAATTCCTTTCCTCCGTATGAACCTTTTTGTAATTTCCTTGAGATTTCCGCATTCGTTATTGCTCTTTTAACTCGATCTAATAAATTTTCTGATTTTTCTTTATTATTTTTGTTTACACTAATTCTAACACCCAATTCTCCGTCATCAGAAAAAGCCACAAAATCATCGTTTTTTGTCATACCTAATCGTTCTAAAGCTGCCTGTAGCGATAGCCCATCGCCATATTCACGTTTAGAACGAGTCGTTGGGATATTCTCTAAAATTTTTGTTTTTTTAGAATTTTCTACATACAATATATGAGCAAGCTCTCCCATATACCAATCGTGAAGCTCTTTTTCTTTTTTATCTTTTAGCTGCTTTTTATTTTTAGACTCCAATATGGCACGGATGCCTTGCTCGTTTGACTGGTTTTCAATTATTTCATTTAATATAGACATTACTTCATTTGTATCATTTATACCAAGCTGTATCTTTATGCAGGAAGGAATATCTAATATATGATCTTTAAACATGACATCATTATTTATCCAGTTAGACTTTATTAATTCTTTTACTTTTGCAACTATTGCCTGATAATCCCATCCCTTGCTTTTATAATATTCCCGTTTTTTATTATTAACATTCTCTTTTATAAATGCTTTTCTATTTGGATCTCTATAGTACTCTTCCTCGTTTGCTACATTTCTGTAATACTCATCTTGTCCGTTACAAGTAATTAGTTTTTCCGGCAAAGGAACCCACAAATCCTGCTGTTTCAGTCTATCCAGAAAATAATTTGTTTCTGCCAGATTCCTACCCGTTGTAATTACAAAATCAAATTTACTCTCCTTTTCATTCCCTTTTAATTTGCCGAATAATTCCCATATCTTATCAAAATACGACTTAAATTCACCTTTATTCACTGGCGGGCAATAGTTACAAACACTGTCATGATTGTATTTGGCAGGGATATACGTTCCATCAAAATCTGAAAACAATGTCGTTTTTCCGGCGGTAAAATTTTGGGCTTGAGTTCCTACACCTTTTCGATTGTCCACTATATTAATTTTTTGTATCCTCATATAAACTCCTTATAAATAAAAATGGCGACTACTAAAGACACCATTTTTATAGATAGATATTCATCTTTGATTATTAATAATAAACAAATTTAACATATTTCCCTATATCACATATAATACAATATTAGATATACATTACTACAAATAAACTCAAATTAATATTAGCCAACAAAAATTTTACAAAATTTAATATAAAATCATTCAAAGCAATCATTTCTGTAGAGAAATAACTGCAACATTTTCAACATGAGGAGTATTTGGGAACATATCAAACGACTGAATAGAAATCAACTTTGCACCATTATTTAACAAAAATTTCAAATCACGAGCCAAGGACTTAGGATTACAGCTTACATAAATAATTGTTTTATTTGTCAATTTTAATACTTTTGATAAAAACGCCTCATCACACCCTTTTCTTGGGGGATCAAGAATTGTTATATCAAATGTTTTTTTACACTTATCAATATATTTTAGAGTGTCCGATGCAACAACCTCGACATTTTTAATGTCATACATTTTAATTGTTTCCTGCGCTTTTAAAACAGAACTTTTATTAAGTTCAACACTTGTTACTGATGAACAGATATCAGAAAGAACAATGCCAAAAGCAGCAATACCGGCATAAGCGTCAAACAAGGTGGGCATTGAATAATTTGATTGAATATAGTCTTTTATATACTTAAACATCAAATCTGCACATTTAGGATTTACTTGAAAAAAAGTTTCACCACTAATTTTAAACTCTTTACCACAAAGTTTTTCAATAATATAATTCTGACCTGAAATAAGCTGATTTTGTTCCCCTAAAATAACATTAGTTTTCGAATTATTAAAATTAATAGAAACACCTTTTATTTGTGAGAATTTAGCCATCAACAGACTGGAAAGAGCTTCAATTTCTGTTTTATAAATATCATCCAACGGATAACTTGTATTAAGGACTAACAAAACCAAAATATCACCGTTAAGCTCTGATACTCTAAGCAGAATTTGCCTTAAAATACCGGAATGCGCCTGTTCTTCATATCCTGATATAGATAATTTTTCGGCTTCTGTTTTAATAAACTCAATAATATCATCACAAATTGTAGGCTGAATAGGACAGTATTTAATATTTACCAACTCATGGGACGCAGGTTTAAAATAACCTGCCAAAATTCTTGTCTGCCCCTTTTTTGAGCGAACAGGATACTGAATTTTATACCTATAATTATAATTATCGCCGGATGTGATTGGGAATTTCACCTCAATTTTTTCTTTTAAAATAGAATATAATGTATCCTCAACCATAACTTTTTTGAACTTTAACTGCTCATTATAACTAATATGTTGAAGCGAACAACCACCGCAAACTTTTTGCAGTTTACATTTTGGTGTCACTCTAAATTTAGATGGAGAAACAATTTCAACAATTTCTGCTACTGCATAATTTTTCTTTAAATCGGTAATTTTACATTTTAAAACATCATCAGGACAAGCATCTTTAATAAACACGACAAAATCATTAAATTTTGCAAGTCCAAGACCTTCGCTATTTAGCTTTTGAACTTCCACATTAATAATCTGACCCAATTCCATAAGCGCAAACTACTTTCCTAAAATAACCATTAAAACCGAAATATCAGCAGGTTTAACACCGCCAATTCTTGAAGCTTGTGCTAAATCAACAGGTCTGATTTTTTCCAATTTTTCACGACTCTCTGAAGATATACTTTTTATCTTTGAATAATCAAAATTAGACGGGATTCTATACTTTTCTAACTGACCTGTAGTTTCTAACTGGGCTTCTTGACGTTTCAAGTACCCGTCATATTTTATCAAAATCTCGGCTTCTCCTGTAATATCTTCTGATAAATTTAATTCTTTTGTTTCATTATCCAACTCTCTGAGAACTGCATAATTAATATTTGGCCGTTTTAACAATTCCGCAAGTTTTATTCCTCTATCTATAGATTCACCATACTTTGATAAAATAGAATTTACCTCTTCTGTTGCAGATATTTTTGTCTGATTTAATCTTTGAATTTCGTTTTGAATTAAATTTTGCTTTTCTTTAAAGATATTAAATTGGACATCATCAATTAAGCCAATCTTGTGTCCTAAAGGCGTAAGCCTTGCATCAGCGTTATCTTGTCTTAATAATAATCGGTATTCTGACCTTGAAGTAAGCATTCTGTAAGGTTCTTGAATATCTTTAGTAACCAAATCATCAATCAAGGTTCCTATATAAGATGAGCTTCTGCTAAATGTCACGAATTCAGAATTATCAAGATATTTAATCGCATTAATACCCGCAACCAAACCTTGAGCAGCAGCTTCCTCATAACCGCTGGTACCATTAATTTGACCTGCAAAAAACAATCCTTTAATAAGTTTTGACATTAAAGAATGAGTTGTCTGAACAGCAGGAACATAGTCATATTCAACGGCATAGGCAGGTTTTATAATATGAGCGTTTTCTAAACCGGGAAGTGACCTAACCATTTTTACTTGAACATCAGCAGGCAGACTTGTCGAAAAACCTTGAATATATATTTCGTAAGTATTTAAGCCTTCCGGTTCTATAAAAATATGGTGAGATGGATTTGATGCAAAACGTCTTACCTTATCTTCAATAGAAGGACAATATCTGGGACCGACACCTTCTATTAAACCTTGATACATTGGTGATTTATCTAGATTTTCTCTAATAATTTGATGTGTAACTTCATTAGTTCTTGTTAAATAACAAGGAACTTGAGGTCTGATAGGTCTATTGGGTTTAAACGAATAAAAAGTGAGTTTTTCATCCCCAGGTTGAATTGTCATCTTAGAATAATCAATAGTCCGCTTATCAACTCTTGCAGGGGTTCCGGTTTTTAACTTCTTAACTACAAATCCTAATTTTTTAAGAGAATCAGAAAGTCCTATAGCAGGCATTTCACCTAATCGTCCCGCACTATATGATTTTAGACCTATATATATTTTCCCGTTCAATGATGTTCCTGTTGTTAATATTACGGCACCTGCGCTATATTCATTACCATACTCATCAACGACCCCTTTTATAACATCACCCTCAGCAATAAGCTCGGTTACAGTTGCCTGCTTTAGCCAAATATTATCAGTACTCTCAATAATATTTCGCATATAGTGCATATATTCTTTTTTATCAGACTGGGCCCTTAGGGCTCTAACAGCAGGACCTTTAGAAGAATTTAAAATCTTCATTTGTATATAAGTAGCATCAGCGACCTCTCCCATTACACCGCCAAGCGCATCTATTTCTCTAACCAATGTTGATTTAGCAGGACCACCTATTGCAGGATTACAAGGCATTAGTGCTATATTATCAAGATTCAGGCTAAAAAATAAAACTTTTGCACCTAGGCGTGCTGACGCGATTGCAGCCTCACAACCTGCGTGACCCGCACCTACCACTATTACATCAAATTTATTATCTAAATAACTCATAAAAAGATTATAATACAAAAGAGTTATATGATATAATAAATAGAAAAATAAAAGGAATGATTATGAAAAAATTTGTAATTTTATTATTTTCACTGATATTATTTACACCTCATATTTTTGCAGAAGACTTTTTGTTTCAAGGAAGCGTAGTTTTTAATTGGGACGAATTAACACAAGAAGAACGTGAAGAAAATATTTCTCAAATGCAAAAAAATATATTTGGTGAAACTTTGCCCGAGAAAAAAATTAAAATTAATGATTTTAAAACAAAATACAAAGACTACCTAAAAGACAAAGATTATCAAAAGCATTATATGGCTGCAGCTGCCGGTTACAAAGAATATAAAGAGTACAATATATCCGCAATGTATTTCAAACGTATGAGTTCATTATATATGTATGCACTCCAAAAAAAAGACGAACCTATGACAATATACTACTATGATGCTCTTGGGAATTTAAGATACGTCGATAATATAAAAGGTATGTACCCTAATTTCCCATACTATGCAGAACAATATCGTAGAAGCGGAACTTTGGCAGGAGTTAGCTACTTTACAAGTAAAGATACTCAATACATTTTTAAAGGTGACGGAGAATTTAAAGGGGTATGGAATCAATATAAATTCTACGATAAAAAGGGTAAAGTAATAATGCAAAGGAGCAATTATTAATGTCTTTAGAAGAAGATATAGGAAAATATCTGATAAAAAATCATTTAACTATTTCCACTGCTGAATCCTGTACCGGTGGGCTATTAAGCTCAAAGCTAACAGATGTAGCAGGAAGCTCTGCATATATCAAATTTAATGTTGTAACTTACGCAAACGAAATTAAACATTCAATACTCAAAGTAAGTAACGAAACCCTTAATACTAAAGGTGCCGTAAGCCCGGAGTGTGCTAAAGAAATGGTACTAGGATTAAAAGAACTTACAAATGCTGACATCTGCGTGGCAACAACAGGAATCGCAGGCCCCAGCGGCGGCTCTAAAGATAAACCTGTAGGTCTTTGCTACATTTCAACTCTTTATAAGAATAATATTTTAATTGAAAAAATTATACTAAATTCTGATATTCAAAGAATTAAAATGAAAGAAGAATTTGCTAAAATGGCTCTCTTATTTATAAAGAAGACCCTACATCTTTGAGACAATCTCTTCTAATAAAGGCTGACAATCTTTCATTAAATATTCAGCAAACAAGTTAGTATCAACTTGAACCATTACAATAGATAGATAGTTTTCATCCAACTGTGAAATCATATCCATTAATGTTTCTTTTTCCAGTACTTCCATTGGCTTAATAATATCAGGCTTCATCAATGTAGATAACATTTCTATATAAACTTCATTATCAAATAATTGTAAATATTTGGGCTCATCTGATGACATTGAAAAAATTATCTGCCTTAAAATAAACGGATCAATACTTGCCATAACCGCTTCATAATCTCTATCTCCTAATGATGTAATCTGATTAATTACATCTGTAGAATTAACTTGAAATGATGGCTGACCAGTTAATGATTCCATCAATTGTTGCATCAACTCCGGCGGCAAACTTTTTAAATATTTTGCAACATCCTTTTTCTCTACCTCTTTGTTTGCAAAGAAATTCTGCAATTCCTCCTCTGGCATCATTAACATTATTTCTTCTAAATCAAATGTATTCAACATTAAATTTACCATTTCTTCCGGTTCGATATCTTCCAATAATGTTAATAATTTATCTTTGGTAAAAAATTGCATCCCAATTACCATATCTTCAGGTTCTAGTAATGGTAATAATGCCTCTCTTGTCTGATAATCCATTGCTGATATTATTTGATACTTATTTTCAGGATCAAATAATCTAAATAACTCTATTAATTCATCTGTATTGTTATACAATTTTCTGGCATAATTAAGCGCATTAACATTCCCTTGTGCGGCTTCTGCCTCAAGAATTTCATCAACTGTAGATGATGCATAATCTCTCATCCTCATATTCGAAAGATTTAATACATTCTGTAAATGATATACATCTGTGTTTATTGCGACCATAATATACCTTTGATTATATAACTTATATATATTAAGTATTTAAAAGTTAAATAATTGACTTTTTGTTACAAAAATTAATAATTAGCCGAAATATCTGTCTTTAAGCTCGTAGATAGAATGGGTTTCGCCTGCGAATACATAATTTCCGACGACTCCGGTCGGATACGATTTATTATCAATATTTTCATATCGCAAATTAGTAGCAGGAGTCATTAAAATTTTATTATAAATCCCTGAATTTTTTATTTTAGACACCTCATACATAGCAGATTCAAGATCTGTTTCAATAATTTGGAAAACAAAAAGATAATCGATTGGTGCAGAAGAACTGAGCGCTTTAAAGAAGAATGGCAAGTACATATCAATTTTTTCAACGTTTTGCAAGATATAAACAAAGCCATTATCTTTTTTTTCAGGAATGATATGAGTTTTAGAATACAAGAAATTGTTTAATAGTTTAAATTGCTCCTCTAAATCCACAGGAAGATAGACCGAATCTTTTTTCTTAATTTCAACATAAAAAAGAGCCGAAGAAATTTTCTTATTCATCTTTGTAATATTCCTATGAAGCTCGGCATTTACTTTTTTTTCTTCATTTTTATAGCAACGAACCAAAGAATCTTTCAACGCGTTTCCAAAATCGACCAATTTAATCTTTATAAATTGACAAATAAAAAATACAGCCGCAAGGAAAAGAATACCAGTAATAAATTCTTTTACCAAAAAGAGATCCGACTTAGAATTGCCCCAAATAAAAATACCCAAAGAATTAATAATATCTGCTTGTGTTTTAAAGAAATCAAAAGCAGAGGAATTACCAAGAGAAAACATTGTGTACAGAATAAAAATTAATAAATAAAACAAAGCAACTACAGCTAAAAATTGAAAGAAGTTTTCAAACAATTTAGTAAGAAAAATAGAAAAGGATAATAATTTTTTCAAATTTAAGCTCCTAATTTTATATTATCAATCAATCTAACACCCTCAACACGACAAGCAATAAAAGCTCTTGAAGAACTATCAGCAACTTCTTGAGGTTCAAGAGTCTCCGAATTAAAAATTTCCAGATACTCAAGTTCAACATTATCATTAAGGAAAGAAAAGGCCGTTTCTTTTAAAAGATTAACATCTTTAATACCTTTATCATAGCAAGACTTGATATTATTCAAGATTTTAGATAAAACAAGCGCCTGTTTTTTACCCTCTTCAGAAAGGTATTTATTACGAGAACTAAGTGCAAGCCCAGAAGCCTCTCTTACAATTGGACAAGGAATAATTTCAACAGGGATATTCAAATCTTTAACCATTTTTTTAATAATAATAAGTTGCTGAGCATCTTTTTCTCCAAAGAATGCAAAATTTGGCTGTACAATATTAAAGAGTTTGTTAACAACAGTACAAACGCCATCGAAATGTCCCACACGGGATTTGCCGCATAATTTATCGGTATAATTAAATGGAGGACAAACATAGGTTAAATTATCATTTGAAAGGATAAACCCTTTTCCGTACATTTCCTCCGGAGTCGGGGAGAAAACTACATCCACACCATTTTTAGTACACAAATCATAATCTGCATCTAAAGTTCTTGGGTACTTATTATAATCCTCTTTTGGACCAAATTGAATAGGGTTAACAAACACAGAAACAACGACTCTGTCGCACATTCCTTTTGCAGCTTTTATAAGGCTCAAATGCCCATTATGTAATGCTCCCATCGTAGGAACCAAACCTATCGTATTATTATCAGCCCTATACGGTTGTAAATATTCTCTTAATTCATTAATAGTTTTAATTAACAAAATTTTTATCCTCTTTTAATTTTACCAACTCATCATCCGCCAAAAAGAATACTTCATTTTCAGCAGGGAAAATACTGTTTCTAACATCACTAGCGTATTGAGAAACAGCATTATGAATAACATCATTAATACTTGCATAACGTCTTGCGAATTTAGGTGTAAAATCGGTATATTTACCTAAGATATCATCAGCAACAAGAATTTGTCCTGAGCAATATCGACCCGCACCGATACCAAGAGTAGGAACTGAAATATTATCAGTAATATACTTAGCACTTTCTTCCGGAACCATTTCTAAAACAATACCAAATACACCTGCGTCAACCAAACGATTTGCCCACTCAAGGAGCTTAACAGTCGACTCATAAGTTTTACCTTGGATTTTATGTCCACCAATAGTATGCATAAATTGCGGGGTAAAACCTAAGTGACCTAAAACAGGGATGCCACTTTGAACACATCGTGTAACTAATTTTAAAAGATGATTATTAACTCCTTCTATCTTAATAGCTGAAGCTCCTGCCTTAAGCATCTTGCCTGCATTTTCTAAACCTTGTTCTACAGATACGTTATAACTCATAAAGGGCATATCACCAATTACAAAAGAATTTTTAGCGCCCTTTGAAACGGCTTTTACAAAAACAATCATCTCATCAATACCTATAACATAAGTATCACGATACCCAAGAGCGACCATAGCCAAAGAATCACCAACCAAGATTAAATCAACACCTGCTTGCTCAATAACTTTAGCAGTAGAATAATCATAAGCGGTAATTCCGACAATTTTTTGCCCATCGTCTTTCAATTTTTGTAATTTTAAAACGTTCATCCTTAAGCCTTACTTTTTTGCTGTTTTCTTATACCAATAATATATTGCACGCGCTACACGGTTAGAGCTATGTCTAACAAGCCCTGATTTATTTTCCTGTATAAGTTTAGACGCAATAACTTCAATATTAAGAGAAGCCAATTTTTCTGTATCTATAACGACAGGGAAAGATCCCGATTGAGCATATCCTTCAGAAATAACATCAGGTAAAACATTATTAACCAATACTGCATCAATAATACGTTTTCCGCCTGCATGTTTCAATAATGCTTTTATATGATCAGAAACAGTGTAGTCGTCAGTTTCCCCTGGTTGAGTCATAATATTACAAACATATATTTTTTTAGCTTTAGATGAAGCAATAGCATCAGCAACTTGATGAATTAACAAATTAGGAATAACACTTGTATAAAGGCTTCCAGGCCCCAAAATAATTAAATCAGCACCTTTAATAGCTGTTAAAACATCCGGAAGCGGATTACAAACTTCAGGTTCAGTAAACAACCTTTTTATCACACCACCAGCTTCAGGAATATTAGACTCACCATGAACAACTCTGCCATCCTCAAACTTTGCGGCTAATTTCATATCATCCAAAGTAGCGGGAAGAACAACACCTCTTATTGAAAGAACCTTTGATGATTCTTTAACAGCAGTAACCATATCACCGGTAATAGAACAAAGTGCTGTTAAGAACAAATTTCCAAAACTATGACCTTCAAGCCCTTCTCCATTTTGGAATCTATACTGGAATAACTGAGTAACTAAATCTTCGTCATCAGCAAGAGCAGCAAGACAATTTCGAATATCTCCCGGTGGAAGAACACCTAATTCTTCTCTTAAACGCCCAGAGCTACCACCATCATCACCAACAGTAACAACAGCTGTAATATTATTTGTAAAACGTTTTATTCCTTTTAAAAGCATTGATAACCCAGTTCCCCCACCTATAGCAACAATATGAGGACCATGGTTAAGTTTTCTTCTTCTATATAAAATTTCTAATACAGAACTTTTATCCTTTTCTGATCTTAGATCTAACATCGACATATTAGTTTTCTGCCAACCGAAAAAGAATATAACAACACCTGCAATAATTAACGCAGCAGCCAATAAGTCATGCGGGATATAGTCAACAGTTGACTTAGCAAAAGACAAAAGCCAAGATAAAACACCTATATTTAGTATAATTAATAAACCACAGAGTATTAAAAATGAACCTAAAAGAATTATCATAAACCATCTTTTAACTTCTAGCCCCGGGATCAACCAACCAACATCTTTAGGTACTTTAATATGACGAATTTTCTTTAACATACTACTCTGCCCATCCTGATTCTTTTGCTGTTATATAATTAATCGGTAAAGGTTTAATCAAGTCATAAGCCTGCTTTATTAAATTCAAAGACGACGGATACTTGTTATTAAAATGAATTGTTTGAACGTTAACAGATGCCATGCCCTGATTAATCATCCTAATTTGAGAGGTATGAACAAAATGCTGTAACCTTTTCATAATAGAAAAATTATCTTGATTATCTGCAATACTATAATCAACAGTTAAATCAGTATTGTAAGTCTTTTCAGGTAAAAGTTCTTGAACGACTTTAATATTAACATAATTTCCAAGTTTATCAGCGATATCACCAATTGGAGAATATAGAGACAACCAATTAGAGCATTTTTTAACAGCTCTTGCAATAGACACCGCAAATTGAAAGTCTTCACCCATTTTTTTATACATCGCGCCATGCGGCCGAACAAACTCTATATCGAGAGAATAAGCCTTAGCAAAAGACATAAGAGCACCAACCTGATACACAACAAGAGATTCTATTTCATCCTCGGTTAAATCAACGTTTCGATATCCAAAACCTTGAATATCAGCATACCCAATATGAGCCCCGATAGCCAGTCCTCTTTTTTTTGCTTCCAATAAAGCCGACTTTATAGTCACTGGATCGCCAGCATGGAACCCACAAGAAACAGACACTGAACTAACATAATCTAATAACTCAAGCTCTCCAGAATTTTTATAAACGCCAAACCCCTGAGCTAAATCACAATTAAAGTCAATATTTTTTATTTGTTTTCTCTCTAATAAATCTTGCATTACATACCTCAATAACTACAAAAATTATACCATAAAAAGGATAATAAATTTAAAACTAGGATTTCAAAAACTCATGAATAAACCCATCCAACTCTCCATCCATAACCGAATCTACATTTCCTACTTCATATCCTGTTCTGTGGTCTTTTACCATTTTATACGGATGAAAGACATAAGAGCGAATTTGTGAGCCAAAATTAATATCAAAAGCCTCCCCCTTCAGCTCGGCTAATTTTTTTTCATGTTCAAGCTGTTTTAACTCAAGCAATTTCGACGCAAGCATTTGCATCGCATTTTCTTTATTTTGCAACTGTGAACGTTCTTGTTGGCATTTTACAACAATACCGGTTGGCTTATGCACAATCCTAACAGCCGTCTCAACCTTATTAACATTTTGACCGCCAGCACCTCCGGATCTCATAGTATCAACTTCAATGTCTTCAGGCGGAATGACTATTTTTTTATCTACATCCGGAATTATAGGAGAAACCTCACAAGATGCAAAACTGGTTTGACGCTTATTATTTGCGTTAAATGGAGATAATCTTACAAGACGATGAACGCCTTTCTCTGCGCGCAAATATCCATAAGCATATTTTCCGATTACTTTTATTGTTGCAGATTTAATACCTGCTTCTTCTCCTTCAGATTTTTCTATCAATTCAGTTTTATAATTATGCTTTTCTGCCCACCTTAAATACATTCTAAGTAACATGCTAGCCCAATCTTGAGCATCTGTACCTCCGGCTCCTGCATTTATAGTTAAAAATGCATCTGCGTAGTCATATTCACCATTCAACATTTTTTCAAATTCGTATTTATCAAGCTGGGTTTCTACTAATTTTAAACTTTCTTCTGCTTCACATATTAACTCCTGATCACCAATTTCAAAAGCTGTTTCTGCATCAGAAATTTTTTCATCCCAAAAGGAAAAATTTTCTAATATATCTTTTATCTCTTTTACCTGCGCACCAAGCTCTGATGCTTTTCTTTGATTAGACCAAACTTCCGGAGTTTCAAGCTCTGATTGTAAACTTTGCACTTTTATCTCTAATTGTGCAAAGTCAAAGACACTCCTTATTTTTACTTACACGCTTTTTTAATTCTTCAATATTCATCATAAAAAAATTTTATTATAAATCATATTTTATTACAAGGAAAAAGACACCTTGTTTTCAACAAGATGTCTTTCATACTTTATATCAATCAATTACTTTTCGATTTCCTGATTTTGGTCTATCATTTTTTGCAATTCAGAAACTTCATAGCTTTTATCAACAAATTCAATGTTAGCATTTGCTTTAAGAGCATCTAGCAATCCGTTAATAATTTCCATTTGCTTTTGAGTTTTGAGAGTTTGAGCTATCTCACCTTTAACTTTAGCAAACGGATATGTTCCCGGCTCCATTCTATCTGTTACAATAATTATGTGATAACCATACTTAGACTTAACTAACCCACTAACTTGATTAATAGGTAACGCAAATGCGGCATCTGAGAATTCTTTAACCATTTCTCTACGAGCGAAGAAGCCTAATTCACCACCATTTTTCGCACTTGTTCTGTCATCAGACTTTGCCTTGGCAATTTTTGCAAAATCTCTTGGATTTTTCTTTACCTGTGCCAATACTTCTTCAGCTTTCGCTTTTCTTGCAGTCATTTCTTCGTCAACACGTTTTTTTAAGTCTTCTTCAGCAATTTCAGGATTTTTCTTCTTTAATTCTGCTGCGTACTCATCAGCATCAGCCAATATCAATATATGTGATGCTCTTACCCTTTCAGGATATGAGAAGTTTTTAATTCTTTTCTTGTAATAATTTGAAACATCAGCATCAGAAATATCTACTTTTTTTATTGAATCTGCTAACTTTCTCACTTTTAATTCAGCCATCGTTCTTTTCTTGAACTCGCCTGCTGAAATACCTTTATCTCTTAAAAAGTTATTTAATTCATTTTTTGAACCAAATATACTAATTAAACGTTCAACTTCTTTCTCATAATCTTCATTCGAAACAATTATATTTCTCTTTTTGATTTCTTGTTCAAGCAATGTTTGATAAATCAACTCATTAACTACTTTATCTTTAAAAATGCCATATAGCATATTATCTTCTTTATTTTTAAAAGCATCTTTATTATTCGCAAAAATAGAACTTCCAACCCAATCATCAAATGTTTCATCAAACTGAGATTGAGTAATTGGCTCTCCGTTAACCTTCATAATAACGTTACCACCGTTTAAAGAGCAACCGGCAGCAAGAACTGTAACAAACATCAGTGATAATAAAAGTTTTTTCATCTACCCTCTTCCTTATACCTGTAACTAACATCTTTTATATGATAAAACAAACTTGTTAAAATGTTAAACAATTCATCAAAATTAGAATATACATTTTTTAACAATAAAATTGATTTTGTATTCTCTATATTTTTTGGTGCAACAGTAAATCTTATCTGCCTAGCTATTTCCGGTTTAAGATTATTTTTAATCAAATTCCACTCATACTGAGTATAGGGGGTATAAATTCTTATAAAGTCCGGAGTTTCTCTGACAATAGAAATACCGGCAGATGTAGCCAAAAGCCTAATTCTAATTAATTTAGTAAGATTTTCAACTTCTAACGGTAATTTTTTTGAGAATCGATCTTTCCACTCAGAAATAATATAATCAAGCTCGATTTCAGATTTAACATCACTTAAACGTTTATATTCTATCATTTTTTGTTCTTTTGAACCTACCCACTCATCAGGAATAAAAGCAGTAACGTTAATATCTACTATTGCTTGAATTTGATTATCAACGGCATCGCCCCTAAGCTCATTAACAGTATCCTCTAATAATTGGCAATAAGTATCAAATCCAACATTTACCATATGTCCATGCTGCTTTGTTCCGAGGATATTACCGACACCTCTTATTTCTATATCACGCATTGCAATTCTGTAGCCACTACTTAATGTTGTAAATTCTTTTATCGCTTTTAAACGTTCTTTTGCATCAGGAGTTAATTCTTTGTTTTTACTATAAAAGCAATAACAATAAGCCTGTCTTTCGGAACGACCTACACGTCCTCTTATTTGATATAGCTGAGCCAAACCGAGTTTATCTGCATCATGGATTATAATTGTATTTGCATTTGGTATATCTATACCATTTTCAATGATTGTCGTGCAAAGTAAAATATCATACTCACCGTTTGAAAAATCAACTATTATTTGCTCTAATGTTTTTTCATCCATTTGGCCATGTCCAACCGCAATTTTTGCATTTGGAAGCAAGACTTGTAATTTTGCTTTGAAATCTAAAATTGTTTCAACACGGTTATACAGATAAAAAACCTGCCCATCTCTATCTAATTCATGAAGAATTGCGTTTTTAAGCACCTGCTCATTATACGCACCAACAAAAGTTTTAATCGGCAACCTATTAGAAGGTGGAGTATTTATAACAGAAATATCTTTTATTCCTGATAATGACATATACAAAGTTCTGGGAATAGGAGTGGCAGACATTGAGATAATATCAATGTTTTCTCTCATTTCTTTAATTTTTTCTTTATGCCGAACGCCAAACCTATGTTCTTCATCAATAACAAGCAGTCCTAAATCTTTAAATAAAATATCATTTTGCAATAATCTATGAGTTCCAATAACAACATCACAAGTACCAGTTGCCAGATTTTTTAATGTTTGATGCTGCTCTTTTTTAGAGCGAAAACGACTCAATAATTCAACATTTACCCCAAAAGGTTTAAATCGTTCACAAATCGTATTAAAATGTTGAAAAGCCAATAGGGTTGTAGGCACTATTACTGCAACTTGTTTTCCTGAAGCAACAGCCTTGAAAATAGCTCTCATTGCAACTTCTGTTTTTCCAAATCCGACATCTCCGCAAATTAACCTATCCATTGGAATTTCACTTTCCATATCAGCCTTTACATCTTTAATCGCTTTTAACTGATCCGGAGTTTCAACATACTCAAAACTTTCTTCAAGCTCAATTTGCATTGGAGTATCAGGAAGAAATTCAATACCTTTTTTCATTTTACGTCTTGCATACAATCGTAATAAATCATAAGCAATAGTTTCAACTTCTTTTTTTACTTTTGTTTTGGTATTCTCCCAATCAGAACCACCCATTCTGGACAATTTAGGTTTAATATTTCCTGCTCCTCGATAACGAGATAGAAGGTTTATTTGTTCTGCTGGGATATGAAGTCTGTCTTTTCCTGCATACTCAATGGTAATATAATCCTTAAGCTGTCCATCTATTTCTTGTTTTGAAAGACCTGCGTAAATTCCTATACCATGAACAGAATGAACTATATAATCGCCTTCAGATATATCATTTAAGCTTTCTATATATTCCATTTTTGTTTTATAAGGACGTTTTTTAGCAGAAGTTATATTTTTTGTTGTTTTGTTAAATAACTCTCTATCTGTTATAAATAAAGTAGTTATAACAGGTAGAATACACCCCGAGGCAGCAGTATTCTCAATAAGCCGGAATTCAAAAATTCCAATGTTCAATAACTCTTCTTTAACTCTATCAGGATAATCTGTTGCAAATATTAGCTTATACCCTTGATACTCTTTCAGAAACTCAGATAATTTTTGAAAATTAGCGTCAAATAACGGCATCGACAAAGCATTTAAATCAATAACTTCAAGCTCAGTATCATCCAAAAAGTTATTCATATAAATCTTTGGATGGGATGCTATATCTTTTTTAAATTGCTCTAAATCAAGATGATTTTTCCCTTTCAATGGGTGAATTAGACCCAACTTAGTATTTTCTATAAGTTGAGCCTCAAAATTATTTGTTAAAGACTCAAAGCGGGAAATTACTTCACTATACTCATCAAAAATATAAGTATACTCCTTAAAATAATTTACTAATGAATTCAAATTATTATTAAAATAATTTTGATATACATTAATCCCTTCAAAATACCCTTCTGATTGAACTTGTTCTTTTAAGAATTCCGGCAAATTTCCTAACTCTTGTGGTAAAACAAACTTAAACAGCGGATAAATATTACAACCTTCCAGTTTATCAATAGAGCGTTGAGTCTCATTATTAAATGACCTTATATCAACGATTTCATCGCCCCAAAACTCTAACCTAAACGGAGCATCAGCAAAAGAATAAACATCTGCAATATCTCCTCTTATACTAAACTCACCTACATCAGAAACCATGGTTACACGCTTATACCCCAAGGTAACCAACTTTTTAGCTAATTCTTGCGGAGAAATCGTATCGCCGATTTTATAAGACAACGAATTATCACGATAAAAACTTAACTCAGGGAACTTTTCTGAAAAAGCTCTAACTGGTAAAATAACTACACTCGGTAACTGAAGTAATACTCTTACTTGAGCAGATAAATCATAAAAATCAGGATATAAAAGTTCATAAGGTGATATTGATTGATAAGGAAAAATAGATGCCTTAATACCAAAAATTTTCATCAAATCGGCTTGATATTTAAGAGCCGAAACCTCAGTAGAAGTAAATAATAAAACCTTACGCCCCATAGAAATACATTCACTAACAGCAAATAATCGCAAATAAGAAGTCAACCCTGTTAGGATAAACGAGGACTTAAAAAGTTTGTTATGTAAAGCGGAAAAAATAGACATTACTCTTTTACATTAGACTCGTAAGAAATACCCATATCATTAAGTGCCTTAATGAACCTTTCAGCACAAGCAGACTGGACTTCAGGGGGAACGACCCTAAGGATTTCAACAGTCTTAGAGATAACAGGATCCTTATCATACCATCTTGAACCATTAATAGGTTTTACCATATCATAAAATCTATCAATCGCTTCAATCGAGACTTTTTGAGCAAGTTTTTCCAAAAATAACTGAGCGTGAGAATGTAACTCTTCAGGATAATTCTTTAACAACTCTATAACTTCAAGGAGTTTAGGATCATGGTCATACCATCTTTTATAAGCGGGTGTCATTCTTCACTCCTTCTTCAAACTGAAAATTTTGAGTCTCATCAGCATTAATTCTAACAATTTTAGCACCTAATGCTTGTAACTTAGCATCAAAATGTTCATAGCCTCTATCAATATGGTTAAGATTAGTAACTTCAGAAACGCCATCAGCCATTAGAGCTGCAACAACCAGTCCGGCACCAGCTCTTAAATCACAAGCACGCAGAGTAGTCCCAGTCAATCTTTTAACACCCTTAATAATTGCATGATTTCTGTCTTGATGGATGTCTGCCCCCATTCTTCTTAAATCAGGCACCTGCATAAATCTGTTTTCATAAAGGCTTTCTGTAATAATACCTACCCCAGAAGCAGTAGTAAGAAGAGTCATAGCCATAGACTGTAAATCAGTAGGGAATCCAGGATACGGCTGAGTAACAAAATTTATAGAATTTAATCTATTACGACAAGATACCTCAATAGCAGTAGGCTCAAGCAATTTAATGTGAGCCCCCATTTTAATTAACTTATCATTAAAGAACGTCAAATGAGCAGGAAAAACATTTCTAATAATAGCCTTTCCTTTAGTAGCAACAACAGCAGCCATAAACGTTCCTGCTTCAATTCTATCTGGAATAGTCGTATATTCAATAGAATGTAAATCAGATTGCTTAATTCCATTAATAACAATTTCAGAAGTCCCAGCGCCAGAAACATCTGCGCCCATTGTATTCAAGAAATTAGCCAAATCAACAATTTCAGGTTCTTGAGCTGCATTTTGAATTCTTGTTGCACCTTCTGCAGTAATAGCAGCAAGCATAAGATTTTCAGTTGCACCAACAGACGGTATGTCTAAATAAATATCAGTACCAACCAATTTAGTCGCTTTTGCATGAACGTAACCATTTTCAATTTTAATCTTTGCACCAAGCGCTTCAAGTCCTTTAATATGAAAATCAACACGACGCTCACCTATTGCACACCCACCAGGAAGAGCAACAATTGCCTCACCGCACCTTGCCATTAAAGCACCTAAGACAATAAATGATGCCCGCATTTTACTCACGAATTCATACTTAGCCGTTACAGAATTTATATTGGTAGCATCGATTTCAACAGACTTTTCTTTTTTATCATAATTAGTCTTAACACCTAAACCGTTAATGACCTCCAACATAATATTTACATCAGTAAGTTCAGGGACATTATAAATTTTCGTTTGCCCCTTAGTTATAATAGATGCAGCCAAAAGTTTCAGCACAGCATTCTTCGCTCCGCCTATAGAAACTTCTCCTTTTAATGGGTATCCCCCTTTTATGTTGTATGATTCTGCCAATGTCACTCCAATTCCTACACTAATTATAATACAACTATAATAATAAAATGTAAAGGTTTGTTACATTTTATAACCCATCTGGAGGATAGCGTTTTACCGAGGTTTGATAGTTATATTGATAGAATTTTTTGAATTTTATTAATAACAAAATCTAATGCACCATGCTGCGCGTCAAAAACATTTTTACAAGCAGCAGAAGTTTTTAAATAGAATTCAGAATCAGAAAGCAGATTATCTGCACAAGAAATAAATTCATCTTTAGTTTTAACAACAAAGCCCGCCTCAAAAGATGTCAGAATTTTATAGATATCTTTAAAGTTATGAACATCAGGGCCTGAAATAACTGGCTTATTCCAAATTGCAGCTTCAAGCGGATTATGACCGCCTGTTTTACAAAAGCTACCGCCTATAAAAGCTATATCCGCATAATAATACATCTTCGCTAATTCACCCAATGTGTCTAATAGAATAATATCAAACTTATCAAAACCATCATTATTAGAGCGCAAACCAAAAGACAATTTTTTATCAGCAAGTATTTTTTTTATATCATCCAAACGAGTAAGATGCCTTGAAGCATGCAACAATTTTAAATTTGGATGTTTTGATTTTAATGATTGATAAACATCAAAAACAATTTCATCCTCGCCAGGATGTGTTGAACCCGCCAACAGTATGGGACCTTCCCCTTTAACAAGGCTGATATCTATATTGGGCGGTGTAATATCAAACTTCAAATTTCCCATAATTTCAGTTTTTTCGGGAGCTGAACCCAAATATAAAAACTTAGAATTATCATCTTCAGATTGAGTATAAATTCCCGAGTAATTATTTAACACCCAATTAAAAAAGAACTTAAAAGGCTTATAATACTTAAATGACGAGTCAGAAATTCTACCATTTATAGTAAATACGGGGATATTTTTCTTTTTGCAAACGAATGAAAAATACGGCCAAATTTCAGTTTCAGCAATAAATACCATAGAAGGTCTAAATTTATTTAAAAAGTTCTCAACAACAAAAGGTAAATCTGCAGGAAAGTAAGTGATAAAATCAACTTTATCCGCTAATTTTTTATGCGCAATCTCTTGTCCTGTTACCGTACCTGTTGTAAGCAAAATTTTCGCATCAGGAAAAACTTCTCTCGCCTTAGAGAGGAGTTTTTCCAATGCAATAACTTCACCAACAGAAACTCCGTGGAACATAATCACAGGCTTATTATCAATATTCCAAGATTCGGGAATATTAAAAAATCCAAGTTGAGTTTTATAACGTACTTTTCTGTTAAAATCCATAAATTATCCTGCTATATATTTTACTAATGTTCTGACTCCTGCGCCTGCAGCACCTTCGATAAATTCCTTTTGAGGCTTTTCAAAATATGCAGTACCCGCAATATCAATATGAGCCCATTTAACATCTTTTACGAAATTTTTGAGAAATACACCTGCCGCCGAAGCTCCACCCCAACGAGAACCGGTATTTTTCATATCAGCAAAAGAACTCTTTAGACTGTCGCCGTATTCATCCCAAAGCGGTAACTCCCAGAATCTTTCGCCAACATGTTTTGCTGTATTAATAAGGTTTCTAACCAATTCTTCATCATTTCCCATTATACCTGATGCTTGAGTACCTAATGCAACCATACAAGCACCTGTTAATGTTGCAATATCAATAATCTCATCAACGCCCAACTCATTCGCATAACACAATGCATCAGCCAGAGTTAAACGTCCTTCTGCATCTGTATTATCTACCTCAATAGTTTTTCCGTTTTTAGCAGTTAAAATATCACCTGGTTTGTATGCACAACCACTTATCATATTTTCACAGGCTGCTATAACACCGTGCACTTCAACATTCGGATTTAGAGCGGCAATTGCCTTCATAACACCAAGGACACAAGCAGCTCCAGACATATCATCTTTCATTGTGAGCATAGAAGATGCCGGTTTTAAATCCATACCGCCACTATCAAATGTAATACCTTTACCTATAATAGCAATCTTTTTAACAGGGTTATCACAAGAATATCTCATATGGATAAATCTTGGTTGCTGTTTACTACCTTGAGCAACAGCAAGATATGCACCCATACCCATTTTTTCTATTTCATCAGGCTCATAAATTCTTACATCTATATCTAAAGACTCCGCTACATCCGCCAAATACTGAGGAGTAACAATTTGAGCCGATTCATTAATCAAATCACGAGCAAAATTCATTGAATCAACAACAATTATTGCTTTATCTACTATTTCCTTATTTGCCGCAACATAAACATCTTCAACTTTATCAGTTTTTTCTGATTTGTACTTATCAAAACTATAGTCCGCTATTTTGGCACCATAAGTAAACTGTTCTGAGTAATCAAAATTAACACCTTCTAGCGAAAATGCAACACTTTTTGCTTTCATTTGAGCAGCTTTTTTTATAGATTTAGCAACAGCCTCTCTCAATTTATCCGGATTAAATTCGTCTTTTTTACCAAAACCGATTACTAAAATCTTTCTAGCCGGAAGTTTATCATAAGTCTGAAGTAAATATGTTTGACTAAACTTTCCTTCAAAATTGTCTTTTTCGATAACATAGTGATTAACTATTTCACTATTTGTTTTTTCACCTTCAAACATATTTACGACAAGAATATCGCAATTAATATCCGAAACATTTTGAACAATATTTATATTCATATAACTCTCCTCTTTTTAAAATAATTTTACCACTTTAACAAGATATTGTAAAACACTAAACTTTCATTCCTCCATTAAGGCGATTATAAAGTAGCGGTTTACGGTTAAGTTGCAAAGCCTTTGAATTATCATTTTCAATATCATTTTTGGATAACACAGGATTTCTTTTTTCATTTGCGCACTTAATAATTGATTTTTGAGAAGAAGAAGCTAAAACATTCCTTAATATAGGAGTTACAATATTACAAGATACAACAGAAGCCCCAATTGTTGCACCTGTAGTAAAAATATTTTTAAATGCAGAATAATTTTTTTTATGAGGTTCAAAAGATTGCAAAGAATTCAAATCCTTCTCCATATTAAACCCAGACTTTCCATAACTATTTTTAAATGGCGAATTTTCCATAAAGTTCTTAATAGACTTCGGAAGGATTTTCCCTGTAGTAACGAGTTTCTTTGAAAAGTTTTTAATCCCGGTTGTAATCAAATAGAAAGATCCAATATTAACACAAGCATCAAAAGCTTCCTGCGGTATCAAAAACGTTTTTTCTTTAGCAGAAATTTTATCATTTAACAACACCGCAATAATTTGAGCGGCAGATGATAAAGCCCAACCGATAGTCCCTGTATGAACAAGCATTTTTGCAGGATCTTTTGTATAATTATTCCAAATATTTTCAAGATATCTATCAAACTTTTGCATCATTTATTGCCTCCTTCTTAGCATTTTTTGCTTTAGTACGAGCAATAAACCTATTTGTTAAAATAGCGGTAAGAGGAGCATCAACAGCAAAATTAGTAATACACATAACGGAAAGAGCCAACAAAGTGGATAGTGTCGTTCTGTAATTTTTTAGAAACAAACTGCCCTCTTTTAAACCTTTTAATTTCGCCCTAGGAATAAGGAATTGAGAATATTTACCTTTTTCTTCAGGTCTTGTCATAGCCGTTACAAGATCATAACTTGGTTGTCTAACAGCAATTCCAGCAAGAGTTCCTACAATCACCTTTGCGGTAGTTCTGTCCTTAGAAATTTCTCTTGTTTTCTCACTAACACGCGGGTTATGAGAATCAATATAAGGCTGAGTAACAAGAGCTGTTGCCCCCATAATAAGTCTGTTGGGAGCCGGACGAGATACCCAATCAGCAATAGAATTCAAAGTCTGTGGATTTGCATCTCCTACAGACATTTTAGGTATCATATTAAAAATTTTGTTAATACTAATTGACATGTCTACACACTCACTACAAGAACAACAAAACCCATAAAGAATAATAATTGTCATAATATAAAAAATTATTACAAAAAATTTACAATAAATTATTCTTCATTAAGGCTCAATACAGCCATAAATGCTTCTTGCGGTACTTCAACTCTACCTACCGCTTTCATACGTTTCTTACCGCGTTTTTGCTTTTCAAGTAGCTTTCTTTTTCTTGAAATATCACCGCCATAGCACTTGTCTAAAACACTTTTCCTAAGAGCTTTAATAGTAGTCCTTGCAATTACACGACCACCAATAGCGGCTTGAATCGGAACTTCAAACAATTGTCTTGGAATAATATCTTTTAGTTTTGCAGTTAATTTTTGTCCTATATAATATGCACTGTCAACGTGACAAATCACAGACAATGCATCAACAGTTTCACCACCAAGAAGAATATCCAATTTAACTAACTTTGAACGTTTATATTCTTCAAACTCATAATCCATACTAGCATAACCTTTAGAACGGGATTTAAGCTGGTCATAAAAATCAGTAATAACCTCACTTAAAGGTATATGATAAATTAGCTCTGCCCTAACCTTATCCAGATAATTCATATTAATAAAAATACCGCGCTTAGTTTGAGCCAAATCCATTAATGTTCCGACATAATCGTTAGGTGCAATAATTGAAACTCTGACATAAGGTTCTTCAATATAATCTAAAACTTGAGCAGGCGGTAAATTGGCAGGATTATCTATTTCTAACACTTCACCATTGGTTTTGTGGACTTTATAAACAACTGATGGAGCAGTCGTAACAATAGACAAATCATACTCTCTTTCAAGTCTTTCTTGCGCAATTTCCATATGAAGCATACCCAAGAACCCGCATCTAAATCCGAATCCTAATGCTGATGAAGTTTCAGGTTCAAAAGTAATACTACTATCATTAAGTTTTAGCTTTTCTAATGATTCTTTTAATTCATGATAATCTTCATTATCAACAGGATATAAGCCTGAAAATACCATTGGTAGAGCTTCCTTATACCCAGGCAAAGGTTCAGAGGCAGGATTGTCAACTAAAGTGACCGTATCACCTACAAACCTTGTTAATTCTTTTATTGATGCTGCAAAATATCCTACATCACCACATACCAACTCATCTACCTGAACTCTATTCGGCGTTAAATATCCCAATTCAACGACTTCATACTCTTTTTTAGATGCCATAAATCTAATTTTATCGCCATTTTTAAGTTTTCCATCCATTATTTTAAAGAAACACAAGGTACCTAAATATTGATCATAAGCACTATCAAAAATCAATGCCCTAAGGGGAGCCTCTGTTGTGTCTACAGGAGGAGGTATAAGTTCCACAATAGCTTCTAAAACATTTTCTATACCAAGCCCAGTTTTAGCGCTTACCGGAATTGCCATTGATGTATCAATACCAAGAATTTCTTCAATCTCAGCCTTAACTCTTTCAACATCTGCAGAAGGCAAATCAATTTTATTAATAACTGGAATAATTTCTAAATTCTGTTCTATTGCCATATACACATTAGCAAGCGTTTGCGCTTCAACCCCTTGAGTCGCATCAACAATAAGTAATGCGCCTTCACAAGCAGCAAGAGAACGAGATACTTCATAAGAAAAATCAACGTGTCCAGGGGTATCAATAAGGTTTAAAATATAATCCTTTCCATCCTTAGCCGTATAATTCAATCTTGCAGCATTTAACTTAATTGTAATACCACGCTCACGCTCAATATCCATAGTATCAAGCAATTGATCTTGCATATCACGTTCAGCAATAGTTCCTGTTGCTTCTAATAATCTATCGGCTAATGTAGACTTACCATGGTCAATGTGCGCTATTATACAAAAATTTCTGACATTATCTCTATATTTCATAGGAAAATTATACCCCAAACAAAAAATAATAAAAATCCCGACCTTGGAAGTCGGGATTTTTTGATATTAACGTTTTGAGAATTGGAAGCGTTTTCTTGCTCTTTTTCTACCGTATTTTTTACGTTCTTTAACTCTTGGATCACGAGTTAATAAACCTTCAGAGCGAAGAATGCTTTTATATTCTTCGTTAGACTTAAGTAATGCTCTTGCAATACCATGTCTTATAGCACCAGATTGAGAAACAACACCACCGCCAAGAGCTTTAACTCTTACATCATATTTATCTTGATTTTCAGTTAAAACAAGCGGTCTGTAAATCATCATCTCAACAGCAGGTCTGTTACCAATATATGCCTTCAAAGTTTTACCGTTAACAAAAACTCTGCCTTTACCTTTAACTAAGGTAACAACGGCAACAGAGGTCTTTCTACGACCAGTAGCTTTAATTTCTTCATTAATTGCCATTATTTAGCCTCCTTTTCTAATAAGATAGGTTTTTGAGCAGCATGCGGATGATCAGGACCAGCATACACTTTTAACTTAGTAAATTGAGTATCACCTAAAGTATTGTGTTGAAGCATACCCTTAACAGCTTTTTCAATAGCCAACTTAGGATCCTTTTCCATCAATTCTTTAAAACTTGCACTCTTTAACCCACCTGGGAAACCAGTATGATGGTAATAAATTTTAGAATTTTCTTTATCGCCAGATACTCTAACTTTGTCAGCGTTGATAATAATAACAAAATCACCGGTGTCAACGTTTGGAGTATATTGCGGCTTATTTTTACCTCTTAAGATATTAGCAGCTCTAACAGCAAGACGACCAAGGATTTCGCCTTCAGCATCAAGAACATACCATTTTCTTTCTACTTCTAGAGGTTTTGCTGAATAAGTTTTCATGCGTATTCTCCATTATATTTAATTAGTAATCAACATTTAATAAAGTTAATCCATAAGGACTAACAGTTTGTCCGGCCATTCTCCGGTCCTTTGCATCCAATACTTGTTTCATAAGTATCGGAGACAAATTATGCCCTTCTATTTTTAGAAGAGTTCCGACTATTGTCCGCACCATATTATACAAAAACCTATTTCCTATAATATCAATACTTACAATGTCGCCAACCTTATCACACTTTATACTGTATAAAGTACAGACTTTGCTTGGGTTAAGCGTTCCGGAGCTCTTAAATGATGAAAAATCATGTTCACCAAGTAAATAATTTAAAGACTCTTGCATTCTGGATAAATCTATAGGATATTTTATCCTCATTAAATCACCATCAAATGCCTGTTTGTATTTTCTGTTTATAAACTCATATCTGTAATGTCGTGATTTAGCAGATTTCTGAGCGTGAAAAACATCCGATACAATCCTTAAATCAGAAACAGAAATGTCGGCAGGCAATATTTCATTTAATTGGTAAACAAATTTTGAAGCAACAATATCATTGTCCCAATCAAAATGAACAACCTGACCTTTCGCATTAACACCTCTGTCCGTTCGTCCGGAAAAGACTGTTTTGATAGGTCTTATTTTATTAAAGGATTCATAGTAAATCCCTGTTAACAATGTACAAATTGCCCTTTCTAACTCGCCCTGAATCGTTGGCTTAATTTCTAACCCGTACTTATCAAACTGAATTTGACTTCCGGAATAATTTTTACCAAGATACTGAACGTTAAGAGCGTACCTCACGACTCTATTCCTAAACTAATTGGATTAAAGCCATTTCAGCAGCATCACCACGTCTTGGAGGAATACGATAGATTCTTGTATATCCGCCTTGTCTTGATGAATACTTCTTACCGATTATTAAGAAAAGTTTTCTTAATACAGTTTGAGGTGCAAGTTTTTTGTTTTCTTCCAACTTTTCAAATACTTCGCCAGTTGATAAATCCATAAACTTGCCTGTTTCTTTATCATAAATATACTTGGAAGCAATTCTTCTTGAGTTCAAGTCACCTTTTTTTGCTAAAGTGATAATCTGTTCAGCATATGGTTTTAATGCTTTCGCACGAGCCATAGTTGTCTTGATTTCACCGTGAACAAAAAGTTCGGTAGCTAAAGAACGCAAAAGAGCCTTTCTTTGGTCTTGTGCTTTTCCAAGCGTATGTTTTTTTGTTTGGTGTCTCATTGTTCTATTCCTTTAATATAATTATTACTAGTCTGCGTTAATTACTGCACCATCTTCATCTGTTTCAGGGTTTGGAGCTAAGTCTAAACCAAAATGATGCAATCTTTCAATTACTTCATCAGAAGATTTCTTTCCGAAGTTTTTAATATTAAGAAGATCATGCTCAGATTTCTTAAGAAGTTCAGCCATTGAATTAATGCTTGCTCTCTTTAAGCAATTATATGCTCTTACAGAAAGTTCAAGCTCATCAATAGTTATAGAAGGTTCTTCATCAGATGCTTCTTCAACTACAGGTTCTGGTTCAATAACTGAATCAACTACTGAAGATGATTTTCCTGTTATAGATGAAATTTGAACAAAATGTTCAATTAGTAAATCAGCAGCTTGTGTAAGTGCTGTAGTTACATCAATACATCCATTTGACCAAATTTCAAGAGTTAATTTATCATAATCAATACTATCACCGACACGAGTGTTTTCTACTTCGTAACTAACACGCTTAATCGGCATAAAAGTAGCATCAATAGGAAGCATATCAATCGCTTGACCTGATTTTGCATTTCTTGGTACATCATGAGCAACATAACCTTTACCTGTTTCTACAATGATGTCAGCATGGAAACTACCACCTTCTGCAATTGTACATATTAACCAGTCAGGATTAACTACTTTAACACCGGCCGGTAATTGAATATCACTTGCCAATACAGGACCAGGTCTGTCAATATCTATTCTTAAGTGTTGAGGTTCCTTAGAATCTGTCTTGATTGCCAATCCTTTTAAGTTAAGCATTACGTCAATAACATCTTCTAATACACCCGGAATTGCAGTATATTCGTGAGTAATACCTTCAATTCTTGCAGAAGTAACAGCTGTACCCTCAAGACTTGATAACAAAACTCTTCTTAGAGAATTACCTATTGTGGTTCCAAATCCTCTTTCTAATGGTTCTATTACAAACTTTCCGTATTGTGAACCGTCTGAGCTTGTCATTGTATTAACAGTTTTAATTTTTAATTCCATTTTAATATCTCCTATCAGAATTAATCTACTTTGAATAGTACTCAATAACGAGTTGTTCCTTGAATTCAGGATCAAGTTCTTCACGTTCAGGGATTCTATCGAATACAATCTTCAAAGCATCCTTATCGATAGTCATCCAAGCCGGTGCGCAAGCCATATCAATCATGCCGATTACATTCTTTAAGAAATCTACACTTCTTGATTTGATTGTTACAACGTCGCCTGCTTTTAATAAGTATGACGGGATATCTACCTTCTTGCCATTAACAAGAATATGTCCATGGTTAACAATTTGTCTTGATTGTTTACGAGTAATACCAAATCCAGCTCTGAAAAGCACATTGTCTAATCTTGATTCAAGAATTTGAAGCAAGATAGCACCTGTTACACCTTTTCTTCTTGCTGCTTCATGATAATATTTTGCAAATTGTTTTTCACTTACTAAATATGTAAGTCTGATTTTTTGTTTTTCGTTTAAGTGAATTGCATATTCAGAAAGTTTTTTTCTAACAGCACCGTGTTGTCCTGATGCAGTCTGTCTCATTGATACAGTTAACTTTCTGTTAGACAAATCCTTTACCCCGTAGTTACGGAATAATTTATTTGTTGGCCCTGTGTATCTTGCCATTTTTATTTCTCCTTTTCTTGCCGATGAGGCACCTATGACTTGCTCGCGCAAGCTCTCATCGCACTATACTCTACGTTTCTTTGGAGGACGGCATCCGTTGTGCGGAATAGGTGTTACGTCCTTAATCAATGTAATCTCAAGACCTGCTGCTTGAATTGCTCTTATCGCAGTTTCTCTGCCTGAACCAGGTCCCTTGATATAAACTTCTACTTTTTTCATGCCTTGATCTATTGACTTCTTAGCAACTAATTCTGCTGCTGATTGTGCTGCAAATGGAGTACCTTTTCTTGCACCCTTAAATCCTGTAGCACCTGCTGATGCCCAAGCAATAGCATTACCTTGTGTGTCTGTAGAAGTTACTATCGTATTGTTAAAGGTTGATTGTATATGTACAACACCTTGTAATACGTTTTTCTTTTCTTTTTTCTTTGTTTTTTGTGGTCTTGCCATTTTATTTATCCTTTATCTTTTATATTTCTAACTATGCTTTCTTCTTACCTGCAATTGGTCCACCCTTTTTACCGCGTCTTGTTCTTGCGTTTGTCTTGGTTCTTTGGCCTCTGCATGGTAAACCTTTTTTATGACGCATTCCTCTGTATGAGTTGATTTCTTGTAAACGCTTGATGTTCATTGTGATTTCACGTCTTAAATCACCTTCTATATGATATACAGATAACGCTTCTCTTAATTGCTTAATATCATCATCTGTAAGATCATCTGTTCTTAAATCCGGAGAGATGCCAGTTACTTCAAGAACTTTTGCTGCTCTTGCTGGCCCTATTCCGTATATATAAGTCAATGCGACTTCTAATCTCTTGTTACGAGGTAAATCAACCCCTGCTAATCTTGCCATTTATTTTCTCCTTTGTATTTTTTCTTTCTATTGTTCGATTATCCTTGTCTTTGTTTATGCTTTGGATTTTCGCAAATTACGGCTATTCTGCCTTTTCTCTTAATGACTTTGCATTTGTCACATAATTTCTTGACTGATGCTCTTACTTTCATTTTTCTATTCCTTTATTTTACCTGTTCTACTTTAATCTGAATGTTATCCTACCCTTTGATAAATCGTATGGTGTCATCTCTACCTTTACCTTATCGCCTGGTAATATTCTTATAAAATTCTTTCGTATCTTCCCGGATATGTGTGCCAATATCTCATGCCCATTTTCTAATTCCACTCGGAACATTGCATTTGGCATAGCTTCCAGAATCGTTCCTTCTATTTCTATGACGTCTTTTGACATATCGTCCTCTTTTTTCGGCTATCAACTTACGTTCATAAAACGCTATTCTTATCATATCCGCTAAAATTCAAAATGCAAGCATTTTTCAGCTTTTTTGTTTTTTATTTCTTTATTTTATTACTGATTGTTTTTATATTATTCGCACACATTCCCGCTTTTATGCTCTCTCCCTAGCTCAATATATTTCCTGCTTTGCTCTTTTTTTCTTAATATTTCTTCATAATTCTATTTTTTTATTATTATTAAAACAATCATTTGCGCTTAATATCCATAACTAAATCCCTCAACAATAAAGTTGAGGGATTTAATCACGTTATTCTTATCTTTATTTGTGATGAAACCAATTACAAAATTCATCATTACATATATTCACATTTAATTGATTCATCACATCAACATTTGTCATTTCAAAGGTTATAGGTGTAACCGAAATTTTATTACTTCTTACTGCTGATATATCAGTATTTGCATCTTCCGGTTCATTTATTAGTTCACCCGCCATCCAATAATATACCTTGCCTCTTGGATCAACTCGTTTTTCATACGCATCTGTAAACATTCGTTTACCTAATTCTGTGATTGCAATACCACCAATATCTTCCAAATCCAACCCTGGAACATTTATATTTAAAATAGTTTTTGGAGGTATTATTTTGGGATCCAACTTATCCACGAACGCTGCTATACAAGCCGCGGAAACTTTAAAATCTTCATATTCATTTCTCATACTTGCTAATGAGGTCGCAATACTTGGAAACCCCATCATTGCACCTTCCATTGCACAGCTTACAGTTCCTGAATATAAAACATCTGCTCCTAAATTAGGACCGTGGTTTATCCCTGAAATAACTAAATCTGGCATTTCTTCCGGTGATAATATTGCGTTTAAAGCTATTTTTACACAGTCACCTGGAGTACCTGTTGTCATCCAACAACGTTTTGTGCCGTATTTTGCATCTACTTCCTCTACTCGTAATGGAGTATGTAGTGTTAATGAATGACCTGCAGCACTTCTTTCTCTATCAGGCGCTACTATGTATACATCATGCTTTAAACTAAGAGCCTCTGCTAATGCCCTAATACCATTTGCTAAAATACCATCGTCATTTGAAATCAAAATCTTCATATGCTTACATCCTATATAATATCCACTAATTATATAGTACCACATTTTTTAGATTTTGTAACAAAATATAATTTAAACTTTCATTTCTTTTTCAAAGCCAAATAAAGAACTTACAGATTCTTCATCATGAATTCTTGAAATTGCTTGACCTAAAAGAGGAGCTACTGAAAGTTGTACTACATTTTCAGGTAATTTTTCTTTTTCCCAAGGTATTGAATTTGTTACTATACATAATTCTATTGGTGCATTTTTCAATCTTTCAATTGCAGGACCTGAGAAAATTGCGTGTGACGCACATACATATACTTGTTTTGCACCTTTTGTTTTTAATAGCTTAGCAGCCTCACATATCGTTCCGGCTGTATCTATCATGTCATCAAACATTATACATACTTTTCCGTCTACATCACCTATAACGTGTGATGCGATTGCTTCATTATGCTTATCTCGACGCTTATCAATTATTGCAAGAGGACAATCTATTTTCTTTGCGAATTGTCTTGTTCTCTGTACACCACCTGTATCAGGACTTACTGCAACCATATCTTCAGGGTTTATATTTAAACTTTTTATATAATCTACCAATATTGGAGTCGCAAAAATATGGTCTACAAGAATATTAAAGAATCCTTGAATTTGACCAGTATGCAAATCCATTGCCAAAACTCTATCAGTACCCGCTGTTGTTAACAAATCAGCTACCAGTTTTGCTGTTATTGCTTCTCTTCCGGATGTTTTACGGTCTTGTCTTGCGTATCCATAATATGGAATTACTGCCGTTATACTTTTTGCACTTGCGCGCTTAAAAGCATCTATTATTATTAATAATTCCATTAAATTCTCGTTCACCGGATTACATAAAGGCTGAATGATAAATACATCATCCCCTCTTACACTTTCCTTTACTTGAACATAAATTTCACCATCTGCAAAATTTTTAACAACCATTGGACCAACAGTCGTACCTAAATAATCAGCAATTTCTTGTGCCAATTTTGGGTTTGACCGTCCTGCAAATAACTTGATATCATGTGTTGGATTCACTGCTTTTTCAAGTTGAGGATAAGAGAGTTCAAGAACCATTTTTAATCCTTTCATACGATTTGTGATATATACATAATAATAAAAAATATTTATTTTTTACAGTATTCTTTAAGAAAAATTAAGAAGGGCTGATTTTCTTATCAGCCCTCTTTTTTCTAATTAATTTTTATATGCTTTACGCACCTGCAGTACCGTCTGATGGACCGGTGCCGCCGCCTTTTTTACCTTTAAACATATTTGCTACTAAATCATAAGTGTATTTTTTAACAAACTTAGCAGAAGTATATGCCCCATCGATACAAGTATTTGCAACTTTTTGGAATTTGTTTAAGTTCTCACCTGTAAACTTACCAAACGTTTTTCCAAACACCTTTAATCCTTTTCCTCTACCTAAAAGAGCTGCGACTGTATACAATGCTGCAAGACCAACACCTGTTCCGATTGCAATATTTCTTCCGGTATGCGACTCTTTCTTTTCAAAAGAATCATAATCCTTTCTACCTTCAAAATTTGCTGTTCCTACAGGCGGCTCTTGTGCTCGATAATTTGCCTTTGCATCTACAGTCGGTTCCGGAGCTACGTTTACTCCATAATTTCTATAACCAACACCTTCAACCATATTTTTACCTCCAGTTGATATAATATTAAACACTAACCTATGTACTTATATAAAATGTATTAACTATTATTTTATTGCTATTTTTTTTATCAAAATTTACAATTCTTAATATTTTTATTTCTATTTTAAAAATACTAATAATTATTAAAGAATTATTGTATAATATTATTAAGAATAGGAGTTTTTATGTACGATTTCCCCTTTGAGCTGGATGATTTTCAAAAAGAGGCATGTGATTATATTTCTGACGGAAAAAGTGTTGTAGTTTGCGCTCCTACAGGCGCTGGTAAAACTGTTATTGCAGAACACGCTATTCATTGTGCTTTAAAGAATAATAAACGAGTCTTTTACACAACTCCGCTCAAGGCTCTTTCTAACCAAAAATATAATGATTTTTCAAGAAAATACGGTGCTGAAAAAGTCGGACTTTTAACAGGTGACACTTCATATAATCGTTCTGCACAAATTGTTGTTATGACAACTGAAGTTTTTAGAAATATGCTTTATGGTACAAATTTTGGTTCTGTCAGTGACAATTTAAAAGAGGTTAAATATGTTGTTCTAGATGAAGTTCATTATATGAACGATGAGCAGAGAGGAACCGTTTGGGAAGAAAGTATTATCTACTGTCCAACAAACGTCCAAATCATTGCTCTTTCTGCAACTGTTGCTAATGCTGACGAACTTACAGGGTGGATTAATACCGTTCATTCAAAAACAGAACTGGTAAATACAGATTTTAGACCTGTTCCGTTAAAATTTTTCTATTTTGACTCATCGCAACCCAATACTATTTTACCGCTATTTGCTCCTGGGGGAAGGCTAAACAAAAAAATTAAACCGGAAAAAAGAAATTTTAAACACGGCAAAATTTCTCAAAGAAGTGTTGTTAAAGATGTTGTAAGAAATCTACACGAAAAGAACATGCTACCGGCTATTTACTTCACTTTTTCCAGAAAAAAATGTGATGAACAAATGGAAAAATGTATTTCTTTATCTCTTGTTACAAAAGAAGAGCAAAGAAGAATCCGAGAAATCATTGATGAATATATAGCAGAAAACCCTTATCTTTACAAGAACAAACACATTGAATATCTTTTAGCTGGAGTGGCATCTCACCATGCGGGATTACTTCCTGGGTGGAAAGTACTTGTAGAAAAATTATTTCAAGAAGGACTCATTAAAGTAGTATTTGCGACTGAAACGCTTGCTGCAGGTATCAACATGCCTGCTCGTTCAACGGTTATAAGCTCTATTAGTAAGCGAACAGATTCAGGACACAGAACATTGACACCAAGTGAATTTCTTCAAATGTCTGGCAGAGCAGGAAGAAGGGGGATGGATGAAGTCGGTTATGTCACAATCATAGGAACACCTTTCCAATCTCCGGAAGAAGTGGCTGAACTTGTTTTAAGCGATGCAAATCCACTTGAAAGCAGGTTTTCTCCTAGCTACTCTATGGTTCTTAACCTCTTACAAAGATTTAGTGTTGATGAAGCAAAAGAGCTTATTTTAAAAAGTTTTGGATACTACTCAGCAGGCTCAAGATTATCTCCGCTTTTGGCTGTTAAAGAGCTGAATGAAGAAAAAATTTCTGAATGCAAATCTTTTAACTGCCCGCATAAACTCTCTAATGAAGAGTTAATCAAGTATAATAAAATTCGAATTGAATATGTTTCCAACAGACAAACTCTTAAAACTATTAGAAAGCAAGAGCAGAAAAAACACAGGGAGCTTTCTGAAGAATTCTTTGAATTTGAAAAGCAAACTAAAAGTTTACTTCATCAAATGCATGCACTACCTTGCGATACTTGTAAACTCTTTAAGAAACATATGAAGTGTATTGAAATCCTTGAAAGGTATCAAAACAAACAGAATAATCTTAACAAAGAGATAGAGCGAAAAAGAGATATTTTCTGGAATATATTCCTTGCCCACAGGGATGTTTTAAAAGAATACGGATATATTAAAGATGATTACCCGACAGAAAAAGGAATTATAATTTCTCAACTACGTTCGGAAAATGAATTATTTCTTGCTCAAACAATTTTTGAAAATGTTTATGAAGGACTTACTCCTGCGGAACTGGCAGCTGTCGTTTGTGCTATTACAACAGAAGATATGAGAAATCTTGATATTCCTTACCTACCGTTTACAAGACCAGTCAAAAAAGCTATCAATAGAATTAAAGATATCCGCAAAAACCTTGATAAAATTCAAAGAAAATACTTCATTGAAGACCAAATGTACGTCAATCCATACTTCTCAGTATTAATCGAGATGTGGGTAAACGGAGCAGAATGGGATGATATAGTCGACCAATCAAACGTAAGTGAAGGTGATTTGGTTAGAGCTTTCAAAAGGGTTATTGATGTTCTAAGACAATTCTGCACTATTCAAGGTATTCCGGAAGACATCGCTTTCACTGCTCGTGAAGCGATCGATGCTATTCAGAAATCACCTATTGATGTTGACGCTTAATCCAAGAAATTTGTAAACCCTGTTGATATTAGCACAATATTATATTTATCCGCTAAATTAATAATTTCTTTGCTTGCTCGAGGTAGAATAATAACAGCTATACGTCCTTGCGCGGCAACGTTTATATCATGTAACGTCACATCACCATCTATTGCCATAACCGCATCTTTTGATGAATCACAAGAATAATCCAACGCCAATTCTAAAGATGACGAATGGACACCCTGTATCACTGCTGTTGTTTTAAATTCTTTTGTTATTACAACCGCATTAGATTTTGCATATTTAACTAATTTCCACGCAAATACCGCATCTTCTACCTGCTCTACTGACGGTTTTGCTTTTGATACAACATTAAAACTCTCTTTGGTCAACTCTTTCATATTTGGAGATTCTATTATTGTTCCAAAAGGAGTTATTGTAACCTTATCAGCTATATATTGTTTATATTCGGCAAGCGACGTATTTATTTTTACATAACGTATCTCGTGAGATGATAAATAATCAATCGCATTTTGTGTATAACTCGGTGCCGCTATTAAATTGTTTTGGTTTAAGGATTTACAAAAATCGCTATCCACTTTTTCGCTTACAACTATTACTGAATTTTGAACATCTATAGGATTACAGTCAATAACTTTTGAATACGCTTCAATTAACGTCGGCGCTAATGCTGCTCCATAAATATGAGAGTTTCTCACAGAAACTACTGCCTTTACATCATAAAATTCAGATATTATTGATAATCCTAGAGTCAAACTCTTAATATCACTATAAGAAAGTTCAAAGTTAGCTTCATAATCCAACATCCTTTCAGCTTTATATAATTTTGCCTGCTGATGCTCGTTCAGACCTGAAGATAATTCTCTTATTAACTCTAATTGATTATTCATTTTCTGTTGTCTCCATATAATTTGTATTTGCCCTCTGTTCAACTCTTTCCGCTTGCGGTTGATTATTCATTGGTGAAGGTAATACTATTGTATTATTCTGTTTTACCGGTACTGGCGCGGTAACAGGTTGCGGTTTTGGCAATGTTGGTTGTTGTAGTTTGCCAACTGGGGAATCTGATTGATTTACATTCTTTTTTAGACTTGGTAAATTTATATTTATTTTAGGAACCTCTACCTTTGGAATTTCTAACTGCTGGACTTCCATTTTAGGCGCTTCATTAGGTTTTTCAAAACTTTTCTTTGCATCTTCCGGTGCTATTAGTTTTATAGACTCTGATTTAAAAGACTCTAACACAACAGGCGGATAATCGAAATCGTGATTTCCATATGGTTCTGTTGCTGTCATCATTATATCTTTCCAGATTAATGCAGGAACAGTTCCTCCCGTCAAAGAACCTCTTGAATTATCATCATTACCTACCCATACTCCGCAAACTACATCCGGAGTATACCCAATAAAGCAGGCATCCTTATAATTGTCAGTTGTTCCAGTCTTACCGGCTGCAGGTTTTCCTATTCTTGCAGCTGTTCCTGTTCCGAACTGAATTACTGTTTTTAACATAGCTGTCATCTGCGAAACTGTATCATAATCTAATACTTTGACAGACTTCGTCTGTGGCGCTTCATATATTACTTTACCCAATGATGTTTCAATACGTTCTATTGCATACGGTTCAACTTTGTAACCTCCATTTGCGAATATACCATACGCCCTTGTCATTTCATACAATTTAACACTATGAGAGCCTAATGATATCGTATAGTCATAAGGCATCGGAGTTGTTATACCCATTACTCTTGAAAGTTGAATTACATTCCTTACGCCTACTATATCCATCATTCTCGCCGCACAAACGTTCGAAGATATCATTAATGCTGTATAAATTGGAATAGAGCCCCTATATTTATTCCCGTAATTTCTTGGAATCCAGTTTCCAACCTTAAACGGCAAATCATCTAATCTATCGTTCGGGCCATAACCCTTTTCTAACCCTGCAGCATATATAAAAGGCTTAAACGCAGAACCGCAAGGTCTTAATGACTGAGTAACTCTATCATATTGAGATTTTGTATAATCTTTTCCTCCGGCATAAGCTAGTATCCTACCATCTTTAGGCGAAAATACAAAAGCCGCAGCCTGGTTCTTATCTGATTTTAACCCCCAAGCATTCATATTCTTTATTATTGCTTCATTAGTTTTTATTTGCGTCTTATAATCCAAGGTCGTTATTACTTTATATCCGCCGCTAGATATATCCTCTTCGCTAAATCCGAGTTTCTTAAGTTCCTGCATTACATAATCACAAAAATAAGGAGCCTTATTTAAGGCATATAACGAAGGAATCTCTGATAGTTTAACTTCTGCATCTTTTGCTTTATTATAGGTCGCTTTGTCAATATATTTCATTTTGTACATTCTTCCCAAAACTTGGTTTCTTCTTTTTATCGCCAAGTCTTTATCATTAAAGGGTGAATATACTGAAGGCGCTTGAGGAAGCCCCGCAATTAACGCCATTTCTGGTAAGGTTAATTGGTTCAATTCCTTATTGAAATATATCTTTGCGGCCGCCTCTACGCCATAAGCACCAGAACCTAAATAAACATTATTCAAATATAATTCTAATATTTTATCTTTATCAATAGTCTTTTCAATCTGTGCAGCTATCTTTATCTCTTTTATTTTCCTTGTTAATGTTCTTTCATTACTCAAAAATAACATTCTTGATAACTGTTGAGTTATAGTACTTGCACCTTGTACTACATGACCTGCCAACACGTTTGCTACCATTGAACGCGATAGCCCAAATAAATCATAACCCGGATGAGAATAAAAATGCTTATCTTCCGTTGCTACTAACGCTTGGATTAAGGGCTTTGGTATATCTTTTAAATCAGTCTTGGAGGTTGAAAAAGCCGTAAATGTCTTTATTACTACTCCATCATCTGAATAGAACTGCGTAACCATATTTGGAGTAAGATTTTCCAATTTTTTTATCGGCGGCAACGTCATCAAGTAAACCTTTAACACTATCATGCCTGCCAACAGCATTGAAAATCCTATTACCACTAACTTTGTGATTATTGAAAAAATTGGATTTGGCGTATTTTTACGACCGCCATTTTTATTCCTTGGTATTTTATACATTACATATCCTCTATATTTATATGCTATTATTTTACCAGATAAAAAAAAAGTAGGTAGCTTTTTATGTTTTTAGACTTATTATTCTCAATAAAAAATGAATTACTCTCCTATCTTGTACCACAAAAAATTAATTACAAGGTAACGGGAGAATGTAAAAAATGCGGCAAATGTTGTAATTATATGTACAGTGTCGATAAATACTCACCAACCGATTTTAAAATCATGCAATTTCTGTTTCCCGCATACAAAAGATTTTATATCAAAGGCAAAGATGAGTTAGGAAATCTGATTTTTGCCTGCAAATATGTTACTAAAGACGGACTTTGCAGCGTATACAATAAAAGGCTGAAAATGTGTAAAAACTACCCCGCAAAATCCATAAGATTCTACGGCAAACTTCACGATGGATGCGGATTTAAAATTGAAAAACCGGATTTTAATTCTTATCTTAAATAAAAAAAGGGGCTAATATTAGCCCCTTTTTTTTATACATCTTCTTTTTCTGCATTTACCCAATTTGTATAATTTGTCTTAAACTCATTGACCAAAGTATCCATCAGTATCTCTTGATCTAGTTTTGCTAATACACCAAACAAAATATCCACTGTAGTTATGGACGAACTTACTGCCGTGTTTTTAGCATTATTAAACATTGTTGTAAATACTTTATTATCAAACGCTATTCCATTTGCAGTACACATTGCTTGTGCTTTTCTTAACAACTGAGATTTCATTCTATCGCACAATATATTCGCATTTTCTGTAATTCTATCTTCAGCTTTGAATCCTCGAGTTTCTGTTTTCACATCACCACTCTCAACTAAATCGTCTACTTGTGAATAATCCAGATCCTGTATATCAAAGTCTGTATTACTTGCGTTCATTTCATCTATTGCAGCTGTTATATTTGTGTTGAAATTATTAATAAAATTATCAACTATTGTTTTTATATCTTGGTTTGATGCATATCTTTTATTCTTATTCAACCACTTATTGTTAGTCTTTCTTGATGTTATTGCTTCTAATGTTTGAGTTAAAGAATCATTATATACATTTTCGAAAATACTCTCCATCATATCAAATGAAATGCCTTTAGCTTGCAACATTTCTTCTATTTGCTGTTTCATCTGTTCTTTTATTGAGCTTTCTTCTATAATTTCTTTTGCTTGCTCTCTTATTCTATCATCATGCCCATCTTTACCTTTTGTAGTGAGTTTGGTTCCATCAAAATAACCTGAAACATCCGAATAATCAATCAACGCCGGGTCAACAGTACAATCGGAGCCTTTTACGGCTGCAAATGCAGCCTGTTCAGCTTCTTCGGCTTTCTTTGTCTCATCTGACAATACTGTTGCTTTCAAATTTTCTGTAGAAAATCCTGCTATAATTTCTTCCAATGCCGATCTTAATGTTGCTGAATCTGTATATTTATTCAATGCTGTGTTTATTGCTGCCTCTGTTTTTATATTTGAACCGGCAAGTTTAACATTAACACCATTATTTATTGCCGCTAACAAAAATTCTCGAGCATATTCTTTTAGTTTTACTAAATCTCCGCTATTGTCTATATATGAACCTAAAGTCTCAATTCCTTCATTTAATTCACTTATAGCATCGGACATTTTGTCATAATCTGATCTACTCATGTATTCTTCTAAGTGAGCCTTTAAATCCGATTTTAAATTATCGCCTGTATATGAATTTATAAAATTTGTGGCTTCGGTTTCTAGTGACTTCAGTAAACCTGATACAACAGATTGTACTATTTCAGGGTCTATGTCTTCAATATACTCTCTTTGAACAAATGCAGTTTTTTTTGTAACAGTCTTTGTCGTAATAGAATCGTCTTGCATTAGTTCATCATACATTTCATCTAAGACATCGGACTTCACAGTCTCAGGATCATTTGCTAATACTTCCGATTTTAATTCTTCAACTTTTGTCGGCAGTGCTAATTCAAAATTTGCAGCCATTTGTGAAACATCTTTGGTATAGTTTTCCGCATAATCATTTATATAACTTTTTAAAGAACTAATTATCTCATTTATATATTCTGTCTTTCCTGAAAATTTTGGATCCTTAGAAAGTTCTGTTAATACATTATTTACCAGCTCTTGCATTTGAGTTTTTTGCTCCCATATTGCAAATTCATCCTCAGATACAGCGCCATCTCCATCTTTATCTACTGTTGATAATTCAACTGAATCCAACTGCATTTCTTTCATTACTTCTTCATACTCTGCTTTTGTTACTTCACCGTCTTTGTTTTTGTCAAAATCCTCAAATGTTAATTTTTGTCCTGACGATGTTGTTAAGTTTCCAAATTGATTAATCCCGCTAAATCCGCTCATAAAATCTCCTCTCTTAAATCTCCAGTCTATAGGGTAAATAATTCTTTTTGATATTAATTCAACATTATTATCGACACTTGCTCGTTTTTCTTTAATATCATTTAATTTTTTTTTACAATTCTTTACAATAAAACTCTTTATTCAATAATAACGGCGAGGAAAAAATCAATTCCTCACCGTTATTGTTTACATATTTATTATTTGCTTATTATTTATTAAACCCTATTGGCTTTCTTTTACTACATTTTGAGTTTGCAAAAGCATCAATCGCAGCATTAAAGTCCTCTGTCAAAATTTGGAATTCATCCAAATCAGCATCAGTAATTGTATTGTTATCAAGTTTTTCAATAATCCCTGCTCTTTTATACCCTTGCAAATATGCGTCATTTATTAATCGCTTTATATCTGCACCTGAACACTTTAATTCATGCATTCTTTTTATGATTGAATCTTTATCAAAATCATCGCTTATAGGTTTGTTCTTTGCATGAACATCAAAAATTTTTCCCGTACCCTCTAAATCAGGTAACTTAAATGGAATATGAACCCCAAACCTTCCGGAACGCTTTATAGCCGGATCTAATGCATCAAAATGGTTAGTTGCAGCAAGCACAAATATATCATACTTGCTCTCTTCAATATCTGTCATCAAGGTTAAAATTTGGTTGACTACTTTATCACCATACTGGTCTGTTCCGCCTCTTGCTCTTGCTACTGCATCAAACTCGTCTATAAACAACATATATGGCTGATTATCTATTGCCTCTTGAAATAATTTTCTCCAATTTCCCTCTGACTCACCTACCCATTTTGATTCTAATTCTAAACCGTTTATATATTTAGCATTTATATTTGCTTCATTCTTTAATGCATTTGCGGCATAGGTCTTACCCGTTCCGGGGGGGCCGGTTAAAATAAAACCGTGGGATAAATCAACATTTTCATATGCCTTTGGCTTTCTTAAAGGATATAAGATACTCTCTTTTAGCATTCTTACAGCTTCATCTTGACCTGCGACATCTTTGAACATAACCTTGGGTACAGCTTTTTTATCCGTATATATCTCCTTTAATATTTTTTTATTTTGCCTTTCAATTACCGCCTGCGAATCCTGCTCAAAATTAAAAGCCTTTACATAAAATGGACGATGAATACTTAAATTCATTTTAGGCTCTTTCTTTATCTCTAACTCGCTATCATTATATTTTAACTTATCTCCGGGAATTACATAAAATGAGTCATGTGAATCCATAAAATATGTCTGTCCATCTGTTGTTATAAACATCCTATCCGGATTTGTATTTATTATTTCTACTTCTTCATATGATTTCTTGAAGAATGCTAAATTGCCTTGGAAATTATCCTCCTCTATGAAAAACGCTCGTTTTATTACGTTTTTTAACCTACCTAGACACTCCAACATTGCTTTCTGAGAAATTTTTAAATCCTTACCTGTTATTAATAGGTCACCTTGCTTCATAAATGAAAATGCATCAGCTAATCTTTCTGACAATGGTATTTGTTTTACTAAAGTCAACATTGACTTTTCTATATTGTTTTTAAAATTGGGACTTGTATTAACCATTAAACGATTATAACTATAATCTGCTAATAAATTTGTACCTATCTCTTTTGTTTTCTCTCCAGAATTTGTTTCTTTTTCTTGTTTTTTAGGAAGAATATTTGTTCTGCCATACTGATTGTAAGATGCTTGCAACGGTGTAATTCTCATTTAGTCCCCTTTCCTATGTAATAACTGAAACTAAAAGCCTGCAAATCTTTTTATGACTTGCAGGCTTTAAATTATTAATCGTATTTATAACACTTATTCTACTCTACACCTGCAATCCAAATCGTTTGAGCAAATTGACGACTAATCCCGACATCACGGAATTATTTAATCGTTTGCTTACTAAACTACTATTTGTTTTTTGCAAGTTATACCCCTTTTTTATGTGTACATACTACACTATTTTTTTAAATCCGTCAATAGGCAAGTTACTATAGGGTCTCTAATCTTGTCTTTACATAGTTATAGTACTCGTTATTGTTATAGTTTTCAATATTTTTTAAGACTTGCTCTTTTGAAATAAATCCTTTTAGAACTGCTATTTCTTCTAAGCATGCTATTTTAATTCCTTGGTTTTCTTCTATCGTCTGAACATATTGGCCTGCTCTTATCAAAGACTTGTGTGTTCCTGTGTCTAACCAAGCAAATCCTCTACCTAAAATTTCAATATTTAACCTGTTTTCGCTTAAATATAATCTGTTTAAATCTGTTATTTCAAGCTCACCTCTAGGTGATGGTTTTAATGATTTAGCCAAACTTACAACACTATTGTCATAGAAATATAAACCTGTAACAGCATAATTAGATTTTGGATTTTCAGGCTTTTCTTCTATTGAAATAACTTTACCTTCATTATCAAACTCTACAACGCCAAATCTTTCCGGATCCTTTACCGAATACCCGAAAATTGTTGCCTGTTTTTTTTCTTTTGCTGACTTTGATGCTCTTTTTAGTTGTCCAGAAAAACCTGAACCATAAAAGATATTATCACCTAAAATCATTGCAACTGCATCATCGCCGATAAAATCCTCGCCAATAATAAAAGCCTGTGCAAGTCCATCGGGGTTAGGTTGAACTTTATAGGACAGATTCAAGCCAAATTGTGCTCCATCTCCCAATAATTTCTCAAAATTCGGCAAATCCTGTGGTGTAGATATAACCAAGATATCCCTTATTCCGGCAAGCATTAATACCGATATGGGATAATAAATCATCGGTTTATCATAAATTGGAAGTAATTGTTTTGAAACTACTTGTGTCGATGGATATAAACGTGTTCCATTACCGCCGGCTAATACAATTCCTTTCATTTTCAAAAATCCTCTTCTCTTAGCATTAAATAATCTTTTAAGGCAATTTTCCAATTTCTGCATATTTTATTATTTGCCATTACACTATACTTCGGACGCCTTGCAGGTCTTGGAAAATCTTCTGTTTTACAAGGTTTTAAATTAACTTTTAATCCTGACAATTCAAATATCTCTTTTGCAAACCCATACCAGCTTGTTTCTCCACTTCCGCAGACATGGTATGTTCCATATTCCTCATTCTCTATTAATTTAATTATTCCGTTTGAGAGTTCAACCGTCCAGGTCGGACAACCTATTTGATCATCTACTACGTTTATTTGCTCCTTATCCCTTAGGGATAACATTGTTTCTACAAAATTTTTACCATGATGACCGTATAACCAACTTGTACGTGCTATATAGTATTTTTCACAATATTTTTTTACGGCTTCCTCCCCTTCAAGTTTTGTCTGCCCGTAGATATTAATCGGATTTGTTTTATCCTCAGGAAGATATGGACATCCTTTTTCCCCATCAAAAACATAATCTGTAGAAATATAAACCATTACTGCACCAATATTTGCTGAGGCTTTGGCAAGATTTTCTGTTCCGGCTTTATTTATTAATCTTGCATTTTCTATATCTTCCTCTGCCTTATCAACATTTGTATATGCTGCACAATGAATTACAAAATCAGGATTTTCAGATGTTAGATATTTTTCTACATCCGAACAATTTGTAATATCTAAGTTATTAATGTCTGTTTCAACTACTTCATAGCCCTCATCTTCTAATATCGGGCACAAATCTTGCCCAAGCATTCCTTTTGCGCCTGTTACTAATACTTTCATCTATACCAAACTCGCTTTCTTCGCTTCTATATTCTTAATCCATTCTTGATTATTCAAATACCAGTTAATGGTATGTTTTATACCTTCTTCAAATGTTAACGACGGTTTCCAGCCCAATTCTGATGTTATTTTATCATTAGATATTGCGTATCGTCTATCGTGCCCTAACCTGTCCTCAACATATTCTATTGATGATTCATCCTTTCCCATTGCACTTAAAATCAAATGAGTAATTTCTAAATTAGTTTTTTCGTTATGTCCGCCAATATTATAAATTTCACCGGCTTTACCATTATGAAGCACTACATCTATAGCTTCACAGTGGTCATATACATATAACCAGTCCCGAACATTTAAGCCATCGCCGTAAACAGGAACTTTTTCATTTCGAAGCAACTTAGATATAAAAAATGGTATTAATTTTTCTGGATACTGATAGGGACCATAATTATTTGAACATCTTGTATTTAATGTTGGTAAACCGTATGTTTCATTATAAGCTCTTACAAGCAAATCGGCACCAGCCTTGCTTGCAGAATATGGACTATTTGGTGCTAATGGGGTAGTTTCATAAAAATATCCCGTTTTGCCTAGACTGCCATATACTTCATCAGTAGAAACCTGAAGATACCTTTCAATACCGATTTCTTTACATGCCTGCAATAATGTTAATGTCCCTTGAACATTAGTTTCTACAAAAATTTCAGGGTGCTTAATGGAATTATCAACGTGAGACTCGGCAGCAAAATTCACCACACAATCAGATTCTGCTACCAATTCTCTAACCAATTTAACATCACAAATATTCCCGTGTACGAATTTATAATTTAAGTTAGCTTCAACATCCTTAAGATTTTCAAGATTACCGCAATAAGTCAACGCATCAAGATTTATAACTTTATAATTTGGGTGTTTCTTTAATATATGTCTTATAAAACAACTTCCGATAAATCCGGCACCACCTGTAACTAAAATCGTTGTCATTATACTAGTTCCTCTTTATTTATATTTGATAATTTGGGCTGATTTTTATCTTTTTCTGACAAAATCGGTTCAAAGTCTATACCCCAATCAATATCTATTTCTTTGTCATTCCAGATTACGCCTCTATCGGAGCTTGGATTATACTCCCCGCTAACTTTGTATTGTAATTCAGCCTCGTCTGATAATACAACAAATCCATGCGCAAATCCTTCAGGGATATACAACATATTTTTGTTTTCTTCCGATAGTTCAACTTTTACATATTTCCCAAAAGTTTTTGAACCAAGTCTTATATCAACCGCAACATCAAATATTCGACCTCTTGTACATCTGACTAACTTTGCTTGTCCATATGGTTTTGCTTGATAGTGTAATCCTCTTAATACTCTTTTAGAAGACTTTGAATGATTATCTTGGTTAAATTCTACCGCTATACCATTATTATAGAATTCAGATTTCTTATATGTTTCCATAAAAAAACCGCGATTATCACCAAAAACTTTTGGCTTTATAAGTACTACATCTTCTATTTCTTGTTTTTCAAACTCAAAAGGCATTGTTTTTCTCCTTTATATCCAACCTTTTTCTAAGTGCTTTTGCATAATCTTTATACTCTTCTTTTTGATTCGTTCGACCATAATTAGCATTATGAATACGACGGTTACAAGCAACAAAATCAACTTTCTTGATTCTCAAACCAAACTCAATCAAACGGTTCGTTAAATCAATAACATCACCTGTTATAACACCTTCTTTCCATAATCCGATTTTATCAAAAATTTCTGTTCTAAACAACGTTGAGCCTGTTAATATTCCATAAAATGGCTGAGACTTACAAAATTTTTTCTGTTCTGGAGTATCCGGAGAACAAAAATCCTTTAGTTTCGCCATAATTATATACTCATCAGGATTTTTTTGCATTTCATCATAAAGTCTTTGCAGTGCCCCATCAACCAACATATCGTCCTGATCAATAGTAAGCCAATATTTACCCTTTGCCACTTTTATTCCGGTGTTTTTTCCCGCTACTTGCCCCTTATGCACATTATTAACTATTACATTACAACCTTGAGATTTTGCGATATCAACTGTACTATCGCTGGAAATATCATCCACTACGATAATCTCTGTATTCATATTCTGATTTTGAATACTCCATATACATTCTTTGATATATTTTTCCCCATTATATGTCGGGATTACTATTGAAATCAAATCTGACATTTAAAGGCTCCTTCTTTACATTCTACACAATTTTTCAATATTATATTCTGGTATAAATTTTGGACCTGTGGAATCAATTTTTCGTTTAATTTTAATTAATGGAATAAAACCTAACAAATAGCACATAGAATTTTCTTTACTTTTAAATTTATTTCGCCAAACAAGCAAAAAATTAAAAAGATAATATTTAATCTGATAAAGATTTATATCTCTATAAATATACTTAACTTTAAAAAAAGGTACCACATTAAAAAGTTTAAATTTTACTTCGTCAATCAATGTTTTTGCAGTTGTTTTCTCTACGTATTCTAAAATTCCATATAAAGCATCCGGCTGACAAACATGATTTGCAGGATAAGAATTTAATGAATCAATTTTTGCCAACTCATCATCATTTAATTTGAAATCAAAAATAGCCATATTTTCAAGCATATAGTCTTTAACATCAGTTTTTGCCAAAACACCCCACCCTTTTTCCAAGCCATATCTTAAACATATTTGTGGTATGGAACGGCTGTGTTTGCAAGCAATTGGCAGCAACGTACTTTTTGCCCATTCATCTGTAACTATTGTTTGCCAAGCAATGGGTTGTATCCCATGTTTCCGACAAAAATCAACCAATTGCTTTTGTTGCCAGACTGGACTCAAATTTAATTGATTTAAAACAGGACTAATTTTGGCTGTCTTTAAAAGCTCTTCAAGATGATGAATCTCAAAATTTGAAACACCTATATTTTTTATCAAACCTTGTTTATAAAGCTCTTCCATTGCTTCCCAAGTTTCTTTATTTAGCTGTTTCCAACTGCCGTCTTTCGTTGCATTGGGCCAATGGATTAAATACGAATCTAAATATTCAACTTTTAACCTTTTCATACTTTCACGAAAAGATTTTATCGTGTTTTGATATCCAATAGGCTCATGATGGCAAAGTTTAGTATTAATAAACAGTTCCTCTCTTTTTACAATATTATTTTTTATACAATAATCTATTGCCGTTCCAATAAATTCTTCGTTTTTATATGCTACCGCTGTATCAATAAGACGATATCCGAGTTTTATCGCCTCAATTACAGCATTCGTACAATTTTCACCATAAAGCATATACGTTCCAAAGCCCAAAGCCGGCACTTTATTTTTATTACTTAAAATTATATTTTTCACTATTTTCCATCTCCTTCATAATGCGGAATTGCTTTTACTTGGGTCTTTCTAACCTTTAATTGCAGAGTTCCGAGCAATAAAAAATTAAACAAATATACTTTTATTTTATTTTTCTTTTTCTTAAAACGAAGCAACCCTTTTTTAGTAGCCTCAAAATTATCTTTTATACATCCGGTGCAAGTTGTAATTGATACATTTTTCCGTTTTATAACCGGCGGAACAATACCAAATAAATACCAACTTTCTTTCGCAACAAACTCTCTCTGATTAAGTATTTCCTCTTGTTGATACACCCCGTACATTACATCCGGATGTTGGTTATGATTACTAGGATGAGAATTTAGGTCATCCAGCAACAACATATCTTGCTCTTCAATTTTAAAATTAAAAATCTGCATATTTTGTTCAATATGTTCAATATTTGATGAGCGGGCAAGAACACTATATCCTTTTTCTACCGCCCAACGATAACATAACTGACTAACTGAAACCTTATATTTTTCAGCCAAATGTTTTAAAACATGCCTGTTCCAATTTTCAATTTTCATGTTCGCTGACCACGAAATGGGCGTGATACCATTTTGTTTGCAAAATTGTACGACTTCTTTTTGTTGCCATTGCGGACTCAAATTTAATTGGTTAACAGACGGCTTTATTTGTGCCGTTTTGAATAATTCTTCCAAATGGTGAACCAAGAAATTAGAAACGCCCAAATTCTTTAATACGCCTTTCGAATATAAATCTTCTAATGCAGACCAACTTGATGCATTTAAATACTTCCAACTATCATCAGGAGTAAAATTAGGCCAATGAATTAAATAATTATCCAAATAATCTAGTCCCAATTTCCCAAGGCTTTCGTATAAAGCCTTTACTGTATTCCTATAGCCTATGGGGTTAAAAAAATTCAACTTTGAACTAATATATAAATCTTGTCTTTTAACAATTCCTTCCTTAATACAAATATCAACTGCTTTCCCAACACATTCTTCATTCTGATAAACCTGTGCGGTATCAATATGGCGATATCCAGACTTAATTGCAAACACAATACTATCTACACCATCTGCCCCGCTTATTTGCCAAGTTCCATATCCTAATACCGGAAGCTCATTTCCGTTATATAGTTTCAACAAAGTCCTATTCTCCATTTTATAAAATCCTTTGTAACATAATAAACATAGTTAATCTCTTAATCTCATCATTTTACTTCTTTGTATAGAATTGGATTCCGCCTACATAGAATTTGTGCTTTTTATTTGTTATGATTTCTTTATATAAAGGTATTCCTACTAAATTAAATACTTTATTAAGCCTGTTTTGATCATCAACAAATACTTGTTTCCTGTATAAATATTTTAATTTTCCTTGGCTTTTACTATTTTGGACACCGGAAATATCAAATATTATATCTTCACAATTAAACATTTTATGAACTGTCTTATCATAATCCATAAGGACACGACTATAATCCTTATTTTTTACAACATATGGAATAAAGTTTACTTCTCTGGGTTTATGCTCTGCAATATACATTGCTACAATAGAGGCCAATCCTCCTTGAGAAACATGTTCTTCCAGCGTTATTAGTACCTTATTTTTCAGTAAAATCTTTTTTAATCCTTTTTCATCAAAAGGTTTAATTGAATGAGCCGAATACAAACACCCCTCTATACCAACCTTATTAAGGTTTTTAATTATATTATAAGCATATCCAACCATATTACCCGTCGCCAAAATTGCAAAAGCAGAATTGGAAGGCTCTATCAACTTAGAAATTTTTTCACTCTCTACCTTATAGCTCAAGCCGATATATGACGCACCGGGATTATCAAATCTCAAATAAATCGGACCGTAAGTTCTATAGCTATAATCCATATAATAATCTAATTCACATTCCGAATGAGCAATATTTGCAATTTTGATATTTGGTATTGTGTTTAATATTGCTAAGTCCTCTAAGGCATAGTGAGAATACCCTGCTATTCTTGGACCAGAAAAACCACCATGGATTGCAATCAGCTTAACATTCGCATTATTAAAACCTACATCTAATTTAAGTTGTTCAGCTGCTCGCATCGATAAAAAGGCTGCAAACATAACCAAATAGACTATTTTACCGTTCAATGCCAATCCTGTTGCAAAAGATACCGCATTTTGCTCGGCTATTCCCATATTAATAATACGTGAACATTCTTCTTCTGAAAGATGTTTTTTTGCTTCATCAAAAAAATAACATTCCCAGCCATCAACAACCAAAACATAAACATTTTTATCTTTTTTAAGTAAGTGCACCAATTTATTTGCAACATTTTCTAAATTATTCATTTTTTATAGCTCCATATACAAGTTTAAATTCTTCTTCTGTCATTCCTGAGTGATGAAATTTTGCAAAGTTAAATTGTCTTAAAATAAACTCCATACCTTTACCTTTAACGGTATTAGCAATAATACATTTTGGATTTACAGTAGACTTTTTCAAAGCCCGCATCAATTCTTCTGAATTATGACCATCACACTCAACTACATCAAAACCAAGCGATAACATTCTCTCTTTAAGATTATCCGAGGTATTTATAATATTTCTTGTATAATTATCTATTTGCATATTATTTCTATCTACAATCACCACCAAATTATTTATCCGCTTTTGAGAAATAAATAAAAGTGCTTCATACATTGAACCTTCTTGCAATTCTCCATCTCCGCATAACACATATATATTATGAGCTTTATCAGCATATGCCATTCCTGCACCCACACCTAAACCATGTCCTAAAGAACCGGAGGCGATATCTATTGCCGGAATTGCAGGACATATAATATTATATAAATCATGTCCCAATCGCCCTCCGTCAAGGCAATATTCTTTTAAAAGTTTTTCATCCAACAAACCCAGATATGCTAATACACAGACCTGAGCTAAACGACAATGTTCTTTGGAAATTATAACTCGATCTCGCAATTTATCTCCGACGTTACTTATATTAATATTTGCATAATTATATATTGCATACAAAATTTCCACTACTGAGAATGAAGATGTTATGTGACCAGCATTGGACGGTTTTACAGTATCTAAAATTAAATGGCGAATTGCTTGTGATACCTCTTTGGGACTATAATTCTGAAGCTTCAAATTTCACTCTCCTTTTCAAAGTTGTAAACAGGTTTTTATCTAACACTTTGGGATTTATAACCATTTTTTCGGTTACAATAACATCCTCTTCTAAGTAATTTAGCTTGATTTGTGCTAATTTATAACAATAATATCCGGTTAAACGTTCCATAATAAAAGCGACATCTCTGATTTCTTTTCCGTTTTTTACTTCAGGAAGTTTCAAAAATTCAAACAGCAGAGGAAAAATCCAAGAACAAAAATCAAAAAATATATTTTTTTTCATAATATAAATTTCATCAAAATAACCTTTTTTCCGGCTTAAATAATCTTGAAGATCTGATTTTTCTTGCGGATATACAGTTTCGAAAACATTAATCATATTTTGATATATTTCTTCGCCGTGGTAACGTATAAATTGCTCTTTTATAGTCTCAAGGTTAAGATTTCTCTGTTTCGGTAAAATCAAATCAAAATCTTGCAGTTTTTGTAAAAATTCAGGATTTAATAATCTTCGATACCCAAAACTCCCAAAATATTCAGGATTACCTAGTTTGTCATAATTTTTCCAGGCCCAATATGTTCCTGTTAAAAAGCCTACTCGACGATTAACTAAGGATATACTATCTTTAAAATCATCATCGCTAATACAATTGTTATGTAACCATAGTATATCTTCTTCAGAAATTGCACCATCTTTGGAAATCTCTTTTTCAACTGCACATCCCAGATGAATAGGTGTCAAAATCTCTGTCTTAAACAAAAATGATGGTTTTATATAGCTCACCAATATTTTTACTTGCGGTGTTTTTTTATCTTTATTAAAGAAATCATATTCTTTATATTTTTTAAGTATCTCATTTTTTATCATTTTTACTTTTTATTTTTTCCTTTACTACGACACATAATTCATTTTTGCAGCCGTTCTAAATATTTTTAACTTTTTAAGCATTTCACCTTGGTTAATATAATTTACTTTTTCTGCCAAATTCGTGTAAAAAGATGTTTTCCGTGCATAATGCCAAAATTCATTTAAATACGGCATTAATCTAGTATTTGTACCTTCTGCAAGGTGCCAAGGCTTAACATTCCCATTATAATGACATATAACTATATCATTCTTGGGGAAACAAACATCAGACTGTATTGTATAGCAATATTTTGGATTTAATTGCTTATAATCATTTGCAAAACATATATTTAATAATGTCTGATCAGTATATTCAATTTTGCACTGAGAAAAATCTATTGATAATATTTTTTTTGTAATATCATTTTCCCGCCATTTTTCGCAATTTATAATAAGATTGCCTGATGCAAATGGCTGATGCTCTGAAGATAAGGATAAGATATTAAGATATGTTTGCTTTATCGTATTACCTAAAAACAACTCCGGAACCGCACCAATGATATAATTTTCCAAATCCTCATCATACATTTCCTTTATATCTTTTAATATTATTACATCAACATCTGAATACAGAACCTTTTTTAAATCCGTTTTCAACTGAGGAATTAAAAAACGTGCGAACATTGTTTTGGTAAAATGTAAAGTCATTGGATATTTTTTAAATTCTTCTTCAACATCAACATAAAGAAACTCAACTGAAAAATTTTTAAATGTATCTTTTAAATCGCAAATTTTTTCTTTATTTTCATCACTTATTCCGCCATCTAAAATATAAAATTCACAAAATGACTTAGTATTATCACAAATACTTGCAATTGCTGTTGCAACAAATGGAGCATAACTGTTATCCGCAGATAAAAAAATCGGAATCGATATCATTGTCTTAACTCCTCTTTGCCTGTATATACCTTAAATTTGCGAATAACATTTTTGAAGCTGTATCATGTTTTAAATACAACTCTTTTAGCTCCTTTTTATCTTGTCTTTTTAAAGTATCAATAATTAATTCACATACTCCCGTTTGTGTATTTATATAGCCCTTAACTTTTTCATAAATAGGCATTACTTTTTCAATTATATAATCCAGAACGGCCATAGACTTGCAACGGTAGCACAGATTTAAAATTGACTGCATTATACTATCAAATATAAATTCAACACCAGATAATGATATGGATTGTTCATCTTTATGTAATAAAATATTATCTATTACTTCACCATAAGCATACAAGATTGATTTTACCTTTGCCATATTCAAAATTCTTGAATCAGAGCTATCATCCCTTCTGTTATAGTGATAATATGTATCATTAACCAATACGATTTTTTTATTTGTTGCTAATAAAACATTATTTAAAAATAATATATCTTCTCCATTCGTTAGTTTTTCATTAAATAAAATATTATTATCTTGAATTAATTTTTTTTTATATATTGCAGACCACCAATTATGTGTAAAATACAATTTTTCTTTTTGGCTTTCTATTAAACTATTTAATATTGGAATTTGAAAAGTTCCATCCTGAAATTCTATTATTGTATTTCCTTTTGCTATATCTACGTCATTCATTTTTGCTTTTTCATACAATTTTTCACAAAAATCAAAATCAATCGAATCATCAGAATCGATAAAAGCGATGTATTCTCCTTTTGCTTCACTAATTCCGATATTACGAGCTACTGATACACCTTTATTACTATTTAGATTTATAATGTTTATTCGATTATCATTAATTGCATATTCTTTTAAAATTACCAAAGAATTATCGGTCGATGCATCATTTACACATATAATTTCTATATCCTTCAAGGTTTGTTTACATACACTATCAAGACATTTACTTATATATTGTTCTACATTATATACTGGAATAATAAAAGAAACGCTAGGCATTAATTAAACGCCCCTTTCTTAACTTTGCAAATATATTCTTTTTCTCAAAGTCGTTTCTTGTATTAAAACAAATAATAAAATCTAACAATGCAGATGAATCATTATCTACTATAAACCTTTTTAATAATAGGTAATTCTCTTCAAGATATTTTTCAAGTTCTAACTTTCTAAAGCACTTATTATAAAATTTAATAGCATATTTAGAGCACGTTTCCTTACTGCTGAATATATTATTTCTGAACATATATTCTAAAGGTGTCCACATACAAGTCGATACCACAAAATCGTAAGAATATTTATCAATCTGATTTTTAATATACAACTCATTAATATTGTCAAAAATTAAATCAAATATTTTCAAGGCAGAAAGTACTTTTCCCTCTGATAAGATTTTAGATTCTCCGCTATTTTCTCTCCTATGCCAATAATAATAAGTATCATTTACAACTTGTATATTCTTTATTAAAGATAAAACTTTATTTAAAAATAAACAATCTCCACCCAAAATATATCCTTCGGGTAATCTTATATTATTCTCGTTGATTAATTTTGTCTTATAAATTGCACTCCACCATTCATAATGAAAATACCATTTGTTATTTGTATTTAATATTTGCGGATTTAACTCACTTTCTTTTATGTTTCCATCATAATCAATTGTTTTAACATTACCTTTCACAATATCCGCATTTGTTTCGAGAGCCCTATTATAAAGTTTTTCATAAAAATCTAAATCTATCTCGTCATCATTATCAACAAAAGCAAGATATTCACCTGTTGCATTATCCAAACCAATATTTCTTGCAACTGATTCCCCACCGTTTTCTTTACAATCAATTACTTTAATATTTGGATATACTTGTGCATATTCTTTTAAAATATATATTGAGTTATCTTTTGAACAATCATTCACACATATAATTTCTGTATCCCTCAAGGTTTGTTTACATACACTTTCAAGGCATCTTCTTAAATAGTCTTGAGCATTATAAACAGGAATTATTACAGATAATTTAGGCATTAACTACACCTCTCATAATATTTTTTCTTAACAAAGAAAATATCTCTTCTTTTTGAGTATTAAACTCTCCTCTACAGAGCCTTTCAAAATTTTTATTTTTTAACGCGAGCGAAAACTCTTTAGAATATTTACTTAACTCTTTATACACAAATTCATTATTTTTTACGATATTAGCAAGCTCTAAAATTTTATTAGCTACACATTTATGTACATTACAATCTTTATTCATCATTGAATTTATGTATACCTGCCATATCCAAAAAGAACAAATAAATACATAACTTGCACTTTCAATATTACTTGAATTTAAAATTTCAATAATTTTTTTTAGACCTTGAATTTTTTCAGTTATTTGTTTTAAAGATGGAATAGAATTCGTTAGTGAATTTTCTCTTTTAACTATATTTATACAAGCGGTATCAACTATAACTATTTTATTTGCTAAAAGCGAAAATTGCAGAGTGAAAACCGGATCTTCCATATCTCTTAAAAGAGGAAATATGATATTGTTGTCCGAAATAATTTTTTTTCTAAAAATCGCTGAACAATAAGCAAAGGCAAAATTATTTTTATCTTCTCTTATCTTTTCATTTAATGATAAATCGATATATCCACTCTGAGCATTTTTATAATTTCCCTTTGCCGCATCAGCGTTAAAATCTATAGCCGTCCTATACAATTTTTCATAGAAATCTAAGTCCACAAAATCATCACTATCGACAAAGCCAATATATTCTCCTTGTGCTTCATCAATTCCCGTATTCCTTGCAGCTGCTGCACCCTTATTTTCTTTGAAATTAATTAATTTTATACGATTATCTTTTTTTGCATATTCTTTTAAAATTGCCAAAGAATTATCAGTAGACGCGTCATTTATACAAATTATTTCGATATCGGATAGCGTTTGATTACAAACGCTATCCAGACATTTTGGCAAATATTTTTCTGTATTATAGACAGGGATTATTACAGATACTTTTGGCATTTTTATTCCTATACTTCCATTCTTTCTTCTCTTTTACGAGTTTCTTCTTTCGTATAACCTATAGAATCTTTTTCAGGTGTCCAACCTGTTTCTTCTTTTACCTCGTGGATAGGATCTGCCAGTAACAATTCTTGTGCATCATCGTACTCACTTACTACAAATTCGAAATTGTCATCATTTGCTAATTTATTATCAAAATTTGCATTTGCTGACGCATCGGCTCCTTCTTTTAACAAATCATACTCAAGCATCTTTGATATAAAATCTTTTAAACGTTCTTCTATATCCGCCGGTACCCCTTCCAGTTGTTTTAGTGAAACAAGTATTTGTTCTATACTTGAACCGTTAATTAGATTTTCATACACAGATGTTGCTAAACCGTTTAAGCCGTAATATATTCCTGTTTCTGAATTTATTATTATTGCAATCCCATCTGTTACATCAGCAAACATTTTTTCATCATTTAATACATAATTCATTTTCATTCTCCTTTACCAGCTCATTTACTTCATTGTTTCCATACTCTGCCATTGATAATTTGTAATCATCTTCCACCACAAATTCATCATTTATAATTGGTTCTTTGTGATAAAAGTCCAATTCTTTATAAATTGATTTATCCTTTAAACGCATTATAAACACGTTAAATTCTTTTTCTAGATTTATATTTTTATTAGAATATTGTTTTAAATACTTCAAAATATCTTTAGGACTTACTCCATTTTGCAAATTTTCAAAAATATTGGTTGCAAACTTATTCATTGAATAAATCACACCTGATTCGGTATCCAAAATATTTGCTAAATCAAAGGTTATATCAACTGCTATTTTGTTTAACCCAATATTTCTAAAATCTTTTATATCAAGATTATTCATAAACTCTCTCAAGAATTCTGTATTCTTTTCTATATCGTGACAAAGGTTAAACTTGTAATAAGGATAATCCTCTATCATATTAATCATTTTTTTGACAGTAACGCTTTCTGCCAAATCTTGGGTCTGCATTAATGTTGACTGAATTAACTGAACAATTGCACGTCCTTTCTCCTCTTTTGTACAAAGCCTTATACTTGGCTCTTTATCTGAAACAATTTCGGGGAACAAACATATTTTTATAGGATAATTTGTTTTAAATTGAGTATGAAAATTTGAAATATTAAATACATATTTATCTTTTCTTGCATTATTTGAAACAAACCTTGAGCCTTCTAATTTATCAAACAATTCGTAATACATCTTTGGCGAAAGAGTTATAATTGAATAAATAGGACTAGATAAAAGCTCATTTTTATCATTTTTGTGAAGTATCAAATAATCATCCGAAACATACTCAAAGCCTTTCATCATTGATAAGACCGACAAAGTAGATTTCCCCCTTTGACCTCGAGCGCACATTAAAATTCCGTCTCCGTTTAAACCAATAACAGCACCATGGGCTAAATTAGAATTTTCGGTTTTTAGGATATTATTAAAGAACTGAACAAATATATGTCCCTCTTTTATAAATTCCTCAGGCTCAAGATTTGTTACTCCATAATAATAAACGTTTTTTTCTTTATTATTTGCTATTAAAAATCCGCGATTTGACTGTATATCAATTACAGGTTTAGTTAATGAGAAATCTTTATCTATAACCTGCATATCATAAAATTTATTCTTTGAGTAGAGTAACTCTATTCTCAAACGTATATTTGTTTTTACATCAAACTTAGAAGAAAGCTGCTTACCTAAAGAAAATACATCTTGTTCATTCCATAAAATCAATGTTGCATCAAATATATCGGCTTGATCTTTTAATACATAAGTTAACTGTTTCTCTACTAATGGTAAAAACTCGTCACTATAACTCACTAACTTAATGACCTTGCAGCCTAAATCTACATATTTTACCCATTTAACCACACGTGTTGACAAATATTTATCAATTTTTGCAAAACACTCGTTTATTTCATTTTTATTTAAATCTTTAAATATCATTTATTTTCCTTATCTTTTAGCTTTCATACGTTTTATCTAAATCTTTTATACAAAACTCAATTAATTTAGGATGTTTTATTAACTGTTTTAATAAGAAATATTTAGGCTTTAGCCGGATATAATTTTTAAAAACATCCCAATCGGTAAATATCGAACCTAACTTCAAACTTCTGCATTTACTTCTTAAATCTTCCATATAAAATCGATTAAACATAACCATATTGGAATACTCAATAGTTTCTTTTTCAAAGAAAATACTTTCAGAAATTGATTTAGGGAAAATATCATCAGCTATTTTCATCAAAAATTTCATTGCAAAATTCAACTGAACTTCGGTTCCTGTTTTTATCGCATTTTCTTTAATTATGTTCCAATCAAAATCAGGCTTTGTTTCTTGCAAATACTTACAGTCAAACAATGTAAAAATTAAACCTGCCTGACTTGTTTTATTTCTTAAATTTTTAGCAAGATTGACAAGAGCAATAAACATCAAATCTTCATTAGAAGGAACAAACGATTGTGTACCAAAAACATTTTCCAACCTTGCGCGCTTATATAATGATGATAGGAAATTTTTTTCTTTTCTTGTCTCCATATAAATAAATTTATGAATATCCAAAACACCTTCATCAGTATTAGGTTTATGCAAATCTATTGCGTGAATATCGACCTTTGAATATGTATAACCTAATTCAGACGCAACATTTGCCGATTTCATAAAATCTTTTTCAGGAACAAGAATATCAATATCACCCATTACTCTTGGAAGCTCCGGACGTAAATACTTCATTGCTCCACCTTTTAGAATTAAAGGTGTAATACCAGCATTATTCAAAGCCCTGCAAATTTTACCATAATGCGAAATAATATCAAGATTTTTGTATCTGTAGAACTTTAACAGCCCCTGTAACCTTGGTTCTTCATAAGCTGTAAACTTCATATCCGGATGCATTTTCATTATATAAGCAAGCATTAGAGATTTTGCACTGCCTTTTACCTCTATATCCCATATTTTTAATAGCTCATCCAAATCTTCTTGAATTACCCTATTTGAAAACGCTAACTTTAATAATTTCTTTTCATTATCTTTCAATATTTCATTATAAAAATTTTCTATTAAAGCATCCGTAATATTTCTGTTACGTTTCAAATACCCGCTGGATTTAATATCCTCTATTTCTTTCTTATACAATACCTGAGCCATTAAACCGTCCTCACTAATAAAGGAATAAAACCTAATAAATAATGTTTTTCTGTATGTAGACTTTCTACTACCTTATAAAGCGGAATGCCTAACAATCTATAGATTTTTTTTAGTGCCCAAAACTCTTTATCTCTGATTTCAGCATTTTTAGCTTTTAAAAAGTTCAATACATCTGATTTTGCTTGCTCTTTATCCTTTAAAAGAGTTTTTAAATGATGTTTACCACGACTGTTTACTGTTGAATTAGGATTTCTATAATAAAAATAATTTACATCAGGTACAGCAACCAAGCTCTCTGCATAGTAAACTGCTTGTGTAACAAAGAGTTTATCTTCACAAAACATATTTTCAGGGAAAAACAAATTGTTTGATATTAGAAATTCTCTTTTATATATTTTATTTGTAGGACAAGGATTTTTAGCAACCTTTGAGATATCAAACTTTTCCTGAACAGTAGAAACGCAAATTTCTTTTAATATTTCTAAACGTTTTTTAGTCTTTTTTCCACCGCCAATACGGACATTTGTCCCCATAGAGATATCGGATTCATACTTCTTTGCAGCGTTATACAATTTTTCAAAGAAATCCAAATCAACCCAATCATCTGCATCCACAAAACCTATATACTCGCCAGTTGCAATCTTTATACCTGCATTTCTTGCGGCTCCTTGCTTTTTATTTGTCTGCTCTAAAACTTTTATTCGTTCATCTTCTTTGGCACACTTTTGTAGGATTTCTAAAGATTTATCCGTTGAACCATCATCTACGCATATTATTTCGATTTCTTCTAATGTTTGTTCCCGTAAAGTTTTAATACATTTATCCAAATACTCCTCAGCATTATAAACAGGAACTATTATTGATACTTTATTCATACTAAATTTCTGCAAAACCTTTCTCTAATTTTCAATAAAGCTATCTTTTTCAGAATAACTAAATCACAACTTTAAAGTATATTAGTCAACTTACCTATTTTTAGTTAAAATATAAAATATATTAAAAAGTATATTCAACATTTTTACCTCAATTATTATTAAAATATATGAGTACTAAATCAGTATATCATGGTTTTAAAAACATGCAATAGCTTATTTTACATGATTTACAGACATATTTTGTAATATCCATATTACAGCGTTAAAAATATTACGTGCGACCATGGTTATATGGGAATACGAAAACTTAAAAACAGCATAGGGAAAAAGATACGATTTTTGAGGCTTGAAAACGGTTTATCGCAGGAGAAATTAGCAGAATTTGTTAATATGTCAAGGGAGCATATTTCTTGTATAGAGAGGGGGAAAAATTTAACCAGTTTGGAAACTCTTTACAATATTTCCCAGTATTTTAATGTCGATATAAAGTACTTTTTTGAGTAAGTCTATTAATTAAAAAAAAACTTTACAATTTTTCATATGATAAGCAAAATTTATTTTTAGGGATTTTATATAAATAACTAAAAGGATTTTTAATATGAAAATAGATTACATTACAGCAATAAGCCCGTATAACAATACCCCAAAAACAGCATTCACAACAAAAGCAGAAATCAAACAATCAAGTAAAGAATATTCGTATGATTTACTATACAACCAATTTAATGACCAACTGGCATTTGAAGCAAGAGTAGATAAAGGCTTACAACGTTTTTACGAATATAATAAAACACGAATGCCAATAACAGTTAAAGAATATATTGAAGGATTAAATAATTTTAATATTTCGCCACTAACAGCACAAAGGGACGCATTTCAGAAATTATCAGAGGCAAAAACAGTATTTGATATAAAGCAATTTTTTCCTAAAGAATGTATGGGACTGTTTAAAAATTTAATTCCCGCAAATCAAACGATGGCAAAAAGAGGGATTTTACAATCAATCAAGGAGAATGAAGAACTTCTGGCTTTATCTAATCAAGGAATATTAAAAGATAAGTCAGATTTAACAGTATATCTTGTAAAAAAGATATTTCTTGAAGGAAAGACAATCGATGAAATAAATCAAGATTTAGAAACCGATTTAGACGAGGATTTTAAAGCAGATTTCAAATTTAAAAACACGGATAGTAAATACATCTATTCAACAACCCTAAAAGCACTTGGAATTGCCCTTCCTGCATTTGAATACCTTCAATCACTCAAATATACAAGAGAAGGCTACTCAGATTCAGTTGGAGATAATATTTCAAAAAGTCTACAAGAATACATAAATTCACTAAGCGATGAAGAACGAATTTCACGAGCAAAACAAAGTGTAAAAAGATATGAAAATTGGTGGAGCAGCCTAACAAGGAAACAAATAATCGAAATGATAGCTGACCAAACTTCAACACTTGAAATGCTAAAAGCGTTTAAGAAATCTGAACGGGAAGAAAAAAAGCTAAATCAGCAAACCAACCAACAAACAAAAGAATTAGACCAAAACAGTTCAAACCACAAAACTAAAATAAGAGTTGGCTCAAAAAAATTAGCGGAAAATGAACTGTTTATCAAATGGGCAACAAACAACTTAAAAATATTTGAAGCAAGTATGACAGAAGCAGAAAAAGATACCCTGCATATAAAACGAATGCAGCGATTAACAGAACGCTGGGCGACAATGACACCGGAAGAAAGAACCGATTATATTTCTAAGATGAAAAGCGGTTCAGAGCCATTACGCTACACAATGATTGATGCTTGGAATAATAGTACTGATTTAATAAAAGATTTGTCAAAATACTTACGGGAAAACCAAATTTATAAACCTGCTGATATGCTTTTCTCAAATGTAGCATTCAGTGAATTTCAATCTAAAATAATGACAGAATTTTGGAATAAGCATCCAGAATATTCAAAACTATTGGGTGAAAATATAATCAAATCACAAGAAAAAGTTAACAGAGCAATATCAAATGGAACATTTGAAGACTTAAAAAAAGAAATAATACGTAACAAAACACAAAGAATAAAAGAACTTGAAGCTAGTAAACAAAAAGAAACAGAATTAATTAAGATTAACGGAGAAATACCATATCCTCAATATATCCAAGAATTTCAAGATGCATATTTTAACGGTCCGCTAAAACCGAGATTAAAACACTTGCCCAAAAGCTATTTAAAAGATTTTATAAATATGGTAGCAAATGAAATTCCGGAAGAACAAGTAATTGCTTGGACAAAAAACTTACGTAGAGAACAATTAAACATAGAAGACCAAATAAATTTAAAAAAACTTTCATCAACAGAACCACTAAATTGCGCAATATATAATCGTTCAATTGAAGCTGCAATTGCCGCAACACTTTTTGAATGCACACAAAACCCAGACGTATATACAATATCTCATTCAGATGTTAAAACCGCATTATATAAACTTGATATAGGTGAAAATCCTATTGAACTTGGATCATTAAAACTTAATCAAGATTTTATAATCCCTGTCATTAAAAGACATATTGACGATAATAAAATCGAAAGGTTATATAACAACTATAAAACCGAATTAAGTGAAGTTGAGCTTGAACAAATTATTGATTACTATTTTACACAAAATATTGAAAATCCGACTTATGAGGGATTTGATTACACGGGTCTAAAAGACTATTTAAAAACTTATGGAAAAACATTACTAATACTGTTTTCAAGCAAATCAATTTACCCCTCTAACGTAAAAAAAGCACTATACCAAAAAATTAAAAATAATGCACCATACTCCCTGCTAAACAGTTTTAAATTTTGTGTTTATGATAACCCTAATATGTTTGAAATAGAACCTGCTATAAAAAAGAGTACATATTTATACACCTCTAAATACCCATTTTTACCGACATATTATGCGGCAGCATACCAAGAAGAATTAATGAAAGCATTCAGAAAAACCGTAACAAATGCAGATGATCTAGAAGAATTTAATAAATATTGCACTGTAAAACGCAAAGATGCAAACGAAAGAGGGAAACTGGCAATCATCCCCAAAATAGCACTGACAACAGAAAACAAATTAAAAATATTAGTAATCGAACAAGCACTGGCTGACATATTATATGAAAGCACAGGTAATAAAGAAGTCTACTCAATGGAAATAGAAGAACTCTGTGACAATATTGAGGTATTCAATCTGGTAAAACGTTTTCCAAGTCAAGAACGCAGCTACTACTCACAATCACTAGGTAAAGACTTAACCATAAAAGCTAATAAAAAACTCAATTTAGGGAAAATAAGTCGTCTTGCAGAAGAATATCACCAAGAAATCAAAGACTGGCTACACGAATATAGCAGCGAAGGAAAAGAGCTACGATTTGAAGACTTAGTCTATATTCTTAATCCTGACGAAACTAAGCCAGAACTTGATGAAAACGTAGCACTAAGAATCCAAAAATACGGACTTAATCTTGTAAAATAAAATATTAGGACAATAGAAAATCCAATTTTATATCAAAAAATTGTAACAAATTCTTCATATTTAAGCAATTTTTCTGATTGAGAAACATTCAAATTTATACATTTACAACAATGGATTAGAAGAAAACAATGAATCTGCAAATCTCAAATATTTTTAACAAAGGTCCTCAACAAACACAAAATAATTATCAACGGCAAACAAACTATTTAACATCCCCCAAGCTATTACCTTTAAAGCAAGACACAGTATCCTTCAGCGGAGGGGTACCAAAATCTGTTGATTTGCTTGACTTACCATCAGATAAGATAATAAAAATTTGTAAAAAAGCACTCAAAGATAAAATTGAAATTGGCAGAGGCCAAGAAGCAATCGCATACAAAATAGAAGACTATCCCTACTATTGCATAAGACAACTAAAGAAATTAACAGCAAAAGGACAAACGCTGGGATTTGATATGAAACTTAACAAATATGATAAAGTAAATCATGTTGTCGCTCACCTAGATTCCGATACTCAGTTAATGCGATACATTCCTGGAATTCCTCTTAAAATAATGAAACATAGTGATACCGAATCCGGTATAAAAGTAAAACAAGCACTACAAGAGCTTGTTGCTAATAATTTTCCGGAATCATCATTTAAAGATGCAATAAAACAAGTAGAAGAAGCAAAAGAAAAAGGAATTGACTTTGACCGATTTGGAGAAAACTTGCTAGTCGATCCAATATCACAAAACTTAACCTGTATAGATTTTAGTCCAAACTATCATATGGCCGAATATAATCCAATATCATTCTTGTACCATGCAATTGACGTAGATAAAACAGAACACGCACCAAAAATTTTGGGAAAACTAGCAAAAGCATACGCTCAAAGATTACTTGAAGTACCTGTAAAGAAATTAAATTTTGACAACTTAGATACAAACCTATATGCAAGAGGTTTTGAAGGCGATCCTTTTAACTATTTTCCTGATAAAACACTGTTAAAGGAAACCGAAGCTAAATTAAAAGAATTAATTGCTGAAAAACAAAATCCAACATTGCATGATAATGGATTTGAATACATGGTAGAAATGTTTAAAGAATTTGTTGATGAAAAACTAATTAACTATATAAAACCAAGACAAGAGTTCTTCTAAGAAAACTTTAACTAATTATTAATAATTCAATAAGCATCAGAACTACTAATTTTAAAGTAACGACTATAAAATATTTTATAAGTTGACTACTAATATTTAATAAATAAAATAAATACTGTCACTCGGAGGGTGAATCATTCTTAGAAATGATGAGCTGGATAAGAGGTAGACTGAAATGTCTATTTCTCATCCAGCTTTTAGTCATAAATAATAAGGAATAAAATATGAAAATTACTTTTAAACAAAATTTGCATACAAGATATGAAAGACCTAAAACACCAAACAGAACACAAAAAGCTATAACAACAACTACTGCTTGGTTTACCTTTGGAATAGGATTAGATTTTGTTGGGAGAAAATGTCAGTTTTTTAAATCACCAACCAAAAATTCAATATTTATAAATGCAATTATTGCATCAACTGCAGGACTGTTTACATTTTTGCCCCAAAAGCATCATAAAAACAGTTAGTCTATAAAACCATATAATATTAAGCGGAAAAGATTTTAATAATTGTAAATTAGCACAGTTTGACAAACATTTTTTGCAACTACTTAAAAGTATTACACACTCTGAGCAGCTTACGCAACACAAATATATACAATAATATAAACAACTCAAAAATTTAGACACTAAAAAATAGACCAGGTGGGATTCGAACCCACGACCAAAAGATTAAGAGTCTTCTGCGCTACCACTGCGCCACTGGTCTATAAGAATTTTCAATTTTTATGGTGGTAGCGACTGCGCTACCTTCCTCTCCTCGAACGTGACATTTAGTCACCTTCTCGTCGGCAGAGTGCCACTGGTCTATAAGAATTTTCAATTTTTATGGTGGTAGCGACTGCGCTACCTTCCTCTCCTCGAACGTGAACTCTTCTTGAAAGCTCGCTTTTAACAGGTTCGCTTCGCTTTTACCTTCAGCTCGCTTTCGCTAGTCACCTTCTCGTCGGCAGAGTGCCACTGGTCTATAAGATTTTCAACTCTGAGCGGCGAGCAGTTTTTCCTTTTGCCACCCTCGACAAAACTATCATATCGCAACAATATTTTTGTGCAAGTAATTTTTTATTTTTTTTCTTCAGGAACTTCAAACCTTAGTTGTTCGGATTTAATCCAATCCTGTTTTGCCTTACCTGTTCTTAACATCGTGCTATGTGCCTCAGAGCGCTTTTCGTATGCAGCATAGTTCTTAGGATTCAGTTCTATTGCCTTGTCATAGTCCTTCATTGCCGCTCTATACCTGCGCATATATGATTTTGCATATCCGCGCCTTAAATACAAATCAGAATCATTTGGGTAGAGTTCTATTGCCTTATCATATACTTCTACTGCTTTTGAAAAATTCATATTTTCAATATAGATTAATGCTTGGGTCAAAAATATTTTTATATCCTCAGGATTTTGGACTTCAGCTTTAGATAAATACTCCTTTGTAGATTTCACATCTTTATTAAATAGAGAAACGTATGCAAGTTCAGAATATACGCCTTGGTAATTTGAATCAAGCTCTGCAACCTTCTTTAAATCTGCAATGGCTCCCGGATAATCTTTAAAAGCCTCATATCTTAATTTCGCCCTAGTAAAATAATACAAAGAATTATTTGCATCCTGTTCGATTGCTTTATTTAAAGATTTTAGTGCAGGAACATATTTTTTCTTGTTAATTGACTCAATTGCCGTATTATAATTTTCCTGTCCAACATCAGTCGCAGTCAATGTTTCTGACATCCCTGACGCCATACTAATAATTACTACAAAAAATAAAATTATTAACTTTTTCATATATCCCTCTTTAGAAATATTAAAACATTATAAACTTTTATTAACAAGTTAATGCAAACAAATATGAAGATTTAACGCTTTTTTAATTTCCTCTTTACCAAGACTATTTTTTGAGTATGATATAAATATGAAGGAAATTACCGGTAATAAAAAAAATATTGACATATCACAATACAGAGAGTTAATTGAAACAATAAGCAAGATAGAGTACAAAAAATTCTCCTCTATTGGCTTAATAGAGTTCAATGAGATAATAAATGTCGGGAATTACACAGTATATTATTTGTTAAAGAACTCAAAGCTAGGCACAACCTTCAATAATGCATACTTATCAAATGCAATAAAATGGGCTGTAAGAAACGAAGTAAGACGCAGATACAAGTGGTATTTACTTAGAAATCAGGAGAACTCAGGACCAAGTTATACACCAATAGTGTCAATTGATGATGTGGCAGAGAATGAAACTCCTATCGTTTTAAAAGATACCTCTGCTACACCTGAAATTCATGCACAAATGGCAGAAATTAAGCGACTGTTAGAAATAGCAATAAATGAATTACCTGAAAAAGAGCGGGATATAATAAAAGCAAAATTCTTTTATAATAAAAAATTAAAAGATATTTCAGCAGAGTTTAACCTTTCACAGTCTAGGATATCAAGAATTATCCAGTACGCGTTAGAAAAGATAAAAAAAGAACTGATAAGACAGGAGTGCCAATGAAAACTATTTTTGAGAAAAGTAACAAAGATAACCACGGCGGAATATTACTTGATAATGAATTATCTTCTTGTGACTGTATTTCATCCAAGTATTTAAGGCAAGGAAACATAGGCCTTCCAAACTTAAGTGAACTTGAAGTTTTAAGGCACTACAAAGAACTATCAGACAGAAATTTCTGTATCGAAAAAGGATTTTATCCTCTTGGTTCCTGTACAATGAAGTACAACCCGAAAGTTAATGAACTGCTAGCTTCACTTGAAGGATTCACAAATCTTCATCCTTTAAGCAGTGATGAAGATTCACAAGGGGCACTTGAGTTAATGTACAAATTGCAAGAAGCACTAAAAATTATAACAGGAATGTCAGCTATAAGTCTTCAGCCTTGCGCAGGCGCTCACGGAGAGCTTAGCGGAATGATGGTTATAAAAAAATATTTTGAAGTAAAAAATGATAAAAGAACAAAAGTTTTAGTTCCTGATTCTGCTCACGGAACAAATCCTGCGAGCGCTAAAATGTGCGGATTTGATATTGTTCAAATCAAATCAAATGAAAGAGGACAAGTTGATATAGAGGACCTAAAAGATCATCTTGATAAAGATGTTGCCGCTATTATGATGACAAACCCAAATACTTTAGGGTTATTTGAAGAAAAAGTCCTTGAAATTTCAAAATTAATGCATGCAAATGGTTCTCTATTATACTATGACGGTGCAAACTTCAACGCGATTATGGGTTACACAAACCCGTTTTTAATGGGATTTGATGTCGTACACTTGAATTTACACAAGACTTTTGCAACCCCTCACGGAGGTGGAGGTCCTGGGGCGGGGCCTATTGGGGTAACAGAAGAATTAAAAGAATATTTACCCTCTCCTGTTATAGATTTTGATGGGGAAAAATATTTCAGAAACTACAATATCAAGCATTCAATCGGAAAAGTAAAGGCATTTTATGGCAACTTTGGTGTGCTTGTAAAAGCATACGCTTATATACTTATGATGGGTAACAATTTAAGAAAAGCAAGCGGAGATGCTGTACTTAATGCAAACTATATAAAAGAAAAATTAAAAGGGACTTATCTTCTACCGTATGATGAACCTTGTATGCACGAATTTGTATTAAGCGGAGATAAGCAAAAAGAACAAGGAGCTAATACAATAGGAATAGCTAAACGGTTAATGGATTATGATATTCACCCACCAACAGTATATTTTCCATTAATTGTACATGAAGCAATAATGATAGAACCAACAGAATCAGAATCAAAAGAGGTTCTTGACAATTTTATAGATGTAATGCTAAAAATAGCCGATGAAATCAAAGAGAATCCGGAATTTGTTATGGATTCACCACACAACACTCCAATCAGGAGAGTAGATGAAACCCAAGCAGCACGACATCCGGATTTACAATGGAAAGAAAACAAACAGGTAATACAATGACAAAAGAAACAAAAAAAATTAAAGTAGCATTTCCTCATATGGGAACAATTTCAATAGCTTGGGCTGCTGCCCTTAGAAAAGTAGGCGTAGAGCCATATATTCCGCCATACACAAATAAGAAAACGCTTTCTCTTGGAACAAAAAATTCACCTGAAGCTATTTGTTTGCCATACAAACTTATTTTAGGCAACTTTATTGAAGCAATAGAGGGCGGAGCTGACTATGTTGCAATGATTACTTCTCCAGGGATTTGCAGACTGGGAGAATATGGGCAAAATATACACAAGACCTTGCAAGACATGGGATACAATGCAAATTATATTGAGTTATCATTATATGATGGAATAAAAGGTCTATATAATTTTTTAAAAGAATTAACACAAAAAAATGACCCTATACTTTTTATGCGAGCCATAAATATTGCAATAAGAAAAGTATTTGCCATAGATGACCTAGGTGCAGCGTTATCATATTATAGAGCCAGAGAAATAACCCCTGGGAGTGCTGAAAAAAATTATAAAAAAGCAATTAAACTAATCGACAAAATAAACAGCACACAAGAACTTAAACACGCATATAAAAAAGCGCTGGAAATAATAGAAAAAACCCCTATTGACCCAAACAGAGAAGTTTTAAATGTTGATATTACAGGCGAAATTTACCTTGTTAATGATGACTTTTCTAACCAAAATATAGAACGAGAGCTTGGGAGAATGGGTGTTCAGACAAGAAGAAGCCTTACTGTAAGCAGCTTTTTAAAAGATGCCATCATACCAAAAGCATTCAGAAAAGGTGAAACGCACTTACAAAGGGCTGAACGTCTTGCTAAACCGTACTTAATGAGAGATATCGGCGGTGATGCTTTAGAATGTGTTTCGGATGTCGCTTACGCAAATGAACAACACAAGGACGGGATTATACACATTAGCCCGTTTACTTGCATGCCTGAAATTATGTCACAAAACATTTTCCCTGCTATGAGAAAAGACTGTGATATTCCGATTTTAACTCTAATAATGGATGAACAAACAGGTAGAGCAGGTTATATAACAAGACTTGAAGCATTTGTTGACCTTATGAGAAGAAAACAAAGAAAAGCTAAACAAAATGCAAAACAAGTTTCTACAGTATAGATTTATAAAATTAAAAAATTGCACTTGCTAAACTATATTTTTAGCGGGTGCTATTTTTTGCCATTGTTTATATTTGTATAAAAGTTTTGTAAGCATTATTGTGCATAAAATAATCGCTGCCAAACAAAGAGCGTACCAATATCCCATTATATTTTTTTGATACTTAAAAGCTAATACCGTACCAAGCGGAATGGAAATCAACCAATAGCTTATAAAGTTTGCTATCATAACGATATTTGTATCCTTAAGCCCTTTAAAAATACCCGCAAGCGTAACTTGTAAACCATCAAAGAGTTGAAATAAAGCAAGTACGTAAACAATAGGAACAGTAACTTTTATAAGCTCGCTATCCGCTGTAAACAACCCTATCAAAAAATTTGGACAAGAAACAACAATTAAAGCACTGCAAAGCATAAATAGTTCAGACATCAAAATACCTGATAACGCAAAACGCCTAACATCCAAATAATTTTTTGCACCGTTAGAATAACCGACTTTAACAGAAACCCCATTTGCAATAGCAAGCGGAACCATAAAAGAGATAGTTGTAAGCGTACATACGATATTTTGTGCCGCAGCATACAAACCGGATACTCTACCCATAATAATTGTAACAAAATTAAATGCTACAAATTCTATTAGAATAGAAAAAGCTATTGGAGTACCTATTATAAGTAAATTTTTATAATATGAATGATCACTGTGCATTTTAATTGATAGGCGATAAAGAGCATAAAAATATAACCCTAGTCCCATTACATATCTGGTGACTAAACTAGCCAGTGCAAGTCCCGCAACACCCATTTCTGGAATTATTCCATAGCCAAAAACAAATAATATATTTAATGCTAAATTAAAAAATACTGCAAAAACTGTTAAAATATTAGGAAATAAAACTATTTCAAATGACTGCAAAAAATCCTTAATTGAACTATGTAAAAGGACACCAAATGTTGAAAAGGCTGTAATGATAGAATAAGTTTTAACAAGATTTGCAAGTTCTTTTTCATACCCAAGACAATCAATAAGCGGTACAGATAAAAATATCAAAAATGATATAAATAAACTCATTATAAAAGCAAATTTAACAGTCGGATAGAAATATTTTTCAGGAGATTTACCTTCTCCTCGCATATTAGAAATAATAGGTGCCACTGCTGATAAAATACCTATTCCAATCATCATAATACAGTTTAGAATTGCAGTGGCAATACTTACAGATGCAAGAGTCTGAGTAGAATGACGACCGGCTACTACAACATCACCTACACCAATAAAAATAAAGCCCAAATTACCCATAATAATTGGAGCTGATATTTCTACTATTTCTTTAATATACCTTTTTAATTGCATAATCCGATTTTAGGATAAACAATATTTTTTGTCGATAAAAACCGTGAGGAAACAATAAGATATAATAAGTATAAAAAAAAACAAGGTAGAATATCATTTATTCTGCCTTGTTTCTAAATTATTGTTCTAAATCAGTAAGTTTGTCTCTGCCGTTATATAATTGAACAAGTCCATCCAGTTCAGAATACTTAGTTTCGGCAATACCATTATTCATAGTGATTAACCCTTGTTCAATACCATAAGCTAATGCATCTTCTCTTCCGGATTTTTTAAGTTTTCTTAAACATTTAGCTATGTTTGCATCAGGTGTACTCTTGTCTGCACCCCATAAACCGCCTTTTTTATTAAACCAATTTGTAGGGTTCAAAACTGTTCTATCCCACCATTTACCAGATTCTCTTGAATCAGCCGCTTTGTCGTGCTCTACTGATTCTGTTGAATTTGACTGACTTAATAGTGACAAATACTTATCTGCTAATTCTCTATATTTGGTATATGCTATATTTTTGTTTTCTACTGCTTGATTGTATTTTTCTTTTGTTTTATCTGCTGCGATATCAAATGCATCTAATTCTATTTTGGCTTTTTCTAATTCTTGCTCTGCTTTTACCTTTGCTTCTTCTGCTTGTTTTATCTCTGCTTGTTTTGCCTGTATTTGAGCATTTAATTGATTTAGCTGATTTAATTGATCTTGTGATAATTTTGATTTATTTTTTACATCCAACAATGGATTACTCTTTAAGTTCGCAAGTTCTTGTTGTAATTTTAATAAATTATCATTTGCTGTAAGTATATTTTTATCAGCAGCAACAACATTTGCAGCCAAAGTTTCACGTTTTGTAGTTGTATCATTCATATAAGATTCTACTTTAGAACAAAGTTCAACATGTGCGTTATAGTCATTATATGCTTGTTCCATTTGTGCCTTTACAGTAGCTGGAGATTCTGAAGCAGTTGAATAATTACCGTTTCTTGTTTGAGCAACATTTCCACCGGCTACAACATTACCACCGCCATATACATTACCACCACCGTATACGCCACCGAATCCCATTGTACCGCATTGCATTGCTGTTTGCATTCCGGCAATTGTCCATATATTTCCTAATGTGTTCCAAGGCATTCCGACTCCGCAAGAAGTATAACTTCCGCCAAAGTTTCCAAAACAGCCGCTCATTAACATCATTAATGGATTCATTGTTTTATCCTCTTATTACTTACATCTTACATATATAAAGTATATAAATTTTACCGAATTTCAAACACCATATAATTTGTTACAAAAGTTTACAATTCATAAATCTTTTTTTCATCTTTTATACACCTCTAACTCAATATATATAGCAATTATAAACTATTTACAATTTTATTTTTTTAGGATTTTATTTGTTGTAAAAATGATTTTGTTATGCTAGTATCTAATAAGACTATCATATAAAAAAGATATATTAAGGAGCTATCACAAATGTTGAATTTTCTATTTAAGAAGGAAACAAAGATTGATAAAGCCGCCCAATTAACAGATTTTATCAACAAACTAAAAGAACTATATTCTTATGAATCAATATCGGAAGAACGCAAAGGTTATTTAAACAGTTTATTAGAATCAAACGGATACTTACCATACCCACATATAAGGGCATTGGAAGAAATAAGTGACGCAGAAGCTATTTATTGTTTGGAATACAAATGGAAACAAAACCAAATATATGATGGTAAAGAGTTTAAATATGACAATCCATCTGTTCTTGCAAGAAACAATATAAAGAATTCTGATTGGATAAAAAAAGAAGGCCATAATATAAAGTTAATAAATTTGGCAGGATTAGGAAATGGGAACGAGCAATCAGACACGGGGAAAATGGCTGACTGGCTAAAACAACTTGCGATTTTACCAACAGGCAACTTAGAAAATAATATATTTTCTACAACAGTATATTTAATACCATTCCACCCAAGAGAATTTGGATGTGCTTATCTTCCTACGTCTTCTGCTGTAAGTCCTAATTTAGAAGATAAAAAAATTACTGAAAAAACAGGATTCAACGAAAACGGACAAGTTAAGTTATTTATAGAAATGGCACAATTGGCAGGGCACCCCGTAATCTATGATATACTGCCTCAAACCGGCAGATACTCAAAGATTGTTCTTGCAAACCCTGAATGTGCAAGATGGTATGATATTAATGCTTTAATTTCAGAAATAGAAAAAAATGTAGATATTGTTGCTGAGCAATTAAAAGATAGATTTAGTGAAGAAGATATAAATATAGTAAAAGATTTATATAAAAAATCTCTTCACAACGGAATTGGAGATTTAGCAGAAAATTACAAAGCTATTTATGATGCAATCCAAGAAGAACTTATTGAAAAGAAAAAATATCTATCTAATGCAATGCTAGAAAAAGATATCCAAGTTAAATTACATAAAAAAGCACGACATATCATTGCATCAGTTATAAAAAACAATTCAAAGAAACTAAAGGAATCAGATATAACAAATCAAGGTGAAGTAACCCAAAAGCTAATATCCGAAGGGATGTGGCCAGCTCCTGGTGGAGCTTGGTGTTCTGCCGGAGTTCCTGTATTTGACAAAATGAGTGATTGCGGATCATATCCAACTTTCAAACATTACAACTACAAGGGTGAAGATGTTACTAAATTTGCGAACCTAGATTGTCAAACTCCTTACTATTTTGTAAATCTTGAAACAGGAGAATACAATAACAACGTAATCGAATTCTTCATTAATTATATGAAGGATTTACAAGCTGATTACAACTTTGACGGATTTAGAGTAGATCACATTGACCATATTGTAGATGATGTTTCAGAAAAAGATGGTATCCCTATAAGTTATAGAGCACCAAGAAAAGTTTTAGGAAAGCTAAATACAGCTTTAAAAAATAAAATTCCATACTTTGGAACACTTGCAGAATATATGCTCTGGGACAATTATCTCAAAGAATACCACGAAGATATGAACTTTGACTTACTCTGGGGAAGTGATATTGTAGCACAAAGCGATAAAACACCCGAGAGAATTGCAAATGACAATTTGGATTTAACAAATTACAATACTTCAGCAAACAGTAAAAACTGTTTATCGATTTTGAAAACATATAACAACCAAGATGGAGAATTTTCAGCAATCGACAGATATCCGGGACAGCTTGGAGAACAAGGAGCCTTGTTTAAGTGGTTTAAATACAAATTTCTTCCCGGCGGGAAATTTGCTCAAAGACCTGTTATGTATATCGATGGAGACGAGTCTTTCACAACAAAAGGAATCGAAAGTGTAATCGGGGCTGAAATTTCGATGCCAAGAGAAAAAGATTACGATTTTTATTCTAAATTTGACGCAATTGACAGATTTGTTAAAAACTCACCGATTATACCAAATGGTGAAGCTCATATAATAAGGCAAGACGAAGATGGTTTTGTTGTATGGCAAATCTCAAAAGAAGGACTTAAATCATCAATTCTTGTTGTTGCAAACTATCATAACCCTTCAGAAAAATTCTGGGTATGGGAAAATGGAGAACAACATATTGAAGTGAGAGAAGGCAGAGAAGTCTTTGATAAAAATATTGGACTTTCTTGTGATTACAAAATAACAGGACAATACGTTTTCGATGGTGAAAACTATGTAGAAGAAAAATTCCAAACCCCTACTGATCAGCTTATGTTTAGCAAAATCATGCCGGCAGAATTCAAGTTCTACACTGTTGAACAAGTTTAAAGTAAAAATTCCTTTATATAAAAAAGCCCTCGATAAATTTGAGGGCTTTTTGCTTTTATATTACTCTTTCTTATTAAAAGTTCTGTGCTGAAACTACCCTGTCAATGCCTGCTAAATCTTTTTCTATTTCAATATTTCCAAATCCGTTTTCTGATAGCAGCCTTTTTATTTTATTAGCCTGATTTATTCCACATTCAAATAAAATATAACCATTATCCTTCAGATATTTTTTTGCGTCCAAAATTATTTTTTCATAAAACTCAAGCCCCTCAGAATCAGCTGTAAACAATGCTAACTTTGGATCATATTCAACTTCTTTTTGTACAGGTGTACCGTTTGGGATATAAGGCGGATTGGATATAATCATATCAAACTTTTCATTAGCATGAATTTTAGAATACACATCCGACTTTCTAAACACGGCCTTATTATTAAGATTTAAAGTAGAAGCATTCTCAAGCGCAACTCTAAGAGCATCTGATGAAATATCAACACCCAAAACGTATGTATCAGAATTTATAGCCAAAGAACAAGCTATACAACCACTACCGGTACCTATTTCAAGAATATCCTTTAAATTATTTTCCTTTATAATTTTAAGCGCCTTCTTTACTAATAGCTCAGTCTCATCTCTTGGTATAAGTACATCCGAATTAACCTTATACTTATTTCCAAAAAAATAAGCATATCCTAAAATTTGCTGTAAAGGCTTTCGTGTTTTTGCCCTTTGCCTAACTATTTGCTCAATTTCCGAAATATGAGTTTCATCCAATTTTTTGCCCATTATAATATCAACCGGACTCCACTTACATATATCTTGTATTAACCATTTAACCTCAGCCTGAGCTTCACTCGGCTCTATACCCGCATCAGTCAATATTTTTGTAATCTCTTGAATGTTCATCTATTATTCTTTCTATTTCATTTTTCATATCAAGACGACTGGCGTTCTCCACGTCTATACTTTCTATATTATATCGCTTACATAATTTTTCGTAATAATAAATTTGTTTCTTTGTCGGCTTCTCCTTTGACATCTTTACTTCTTGTAAAAATTTTCTTTTCTGCTTTTCAAATGCCTTCTGAGCTGCAACTATAGGTGCCTGCGACTTTTTATAATCGTAATACTTTTTGCACTCTGATAAATACAACCGCGTATCACTTAAAAACTCTCTATCATCAATAATATTTGATAAAAACTCAAATTTTGAAACACCTAACTCCTCATAATAACGCTCATCTGATATGAATTTATCTAATATCTCATCAACAGACAAATCATTATTTGCCTTGACTAATGCACGTAAGAAATTACAGAGTCCCGTTTTCTGAACTCTGTTTAATTCCTTATAAATCCTGCTCTTTACTTCATACATTCTATATCAAATCTTTTGGTCGTAATTTTTTTGCCTGTCTAAACTCTAAAAATTTCTCCAACATTGGATTCGTCTGATGTCGCGATGTTCGAATTTTATTTTCTGACTCTATTCTCTCTTTATTCTCTATTACTCTATACTCAAACGTTGATTTCTTTTCCATTTTTCACCTCGTGTATATATAAAGTATATAAATGTTACAAAATTGCTTTTTTTGTTTGAGTTTTCTTAACAACTCTTAACATTTTACAATATTTTTCGGCTAAATTCAATAAAATCAAGGATTTTGTAAACAAAGGTTTACAAATAGGCAATTTTTTAAATTGAACAGCTTTAATAATAATATGATAAGGTTTGATGGAATACAAAAAATTTTACCTGTAAATACAGGTGTAAATTTTAAAACAGAAACAGAAACAAATAAAGTCTCTGCTAGTAAAGTTGGAATAACAGAATTACCTAACATAAAAACCCCGCTAAATATAAACATTCCAAGCAGTTATACCAAACTTGATGTAAAAACTCTTGATAATGGTCAAGAAATACATAATTACAAATTATCAAACGGGCTAAGAGTTTCTATTCTGCCAATGGATACCAACTCAACCATAATAAGAACATTTGTAAATACAGGTGCAATCAATGAAAATGACAAGCAAAGGGGAATAAGTCACTTTCTGGAGCACATGGCATTCAATGGTACAAACGGCTCAGACGGATATAAAAAGCTCTCAACAGGAGATGTGTTTAGATTAGTAGGAAATATAGGAGGTTCAACAAATGCTGCTACAAACTTTGCTCTCACTGATTATTATATACAAGCCCCAATTTTCAATGATTCTGATTTGGAGGAAATAATAAGTATTCAAGGCGCAATGATGAACGACCTCGAGCTATCAAATTCAATGATTGAGAAAGAACGTGGCGCCGTAATTTCAGAAATTAACATGTATACAGACTTTCCTGAAACATATGCTTATAATCTTGCTCTTAAAAATCTCTACAACCTCGATACTACATCTGATGATTATGTTGCAGGCAGAGTAGAAAATATTAAGAATTTAACACAAGAAAATGTTCGTGAGTATTACAAAAATAATTACCACCCTGCCAATATGTACACAACACTTGCAGGCGACGTTAATCCTGATGAGGCAATAAAACTTATTGCTAAACATTTTCATACAACTCCTAAGAATCCGCTAAATAAAAAAGTAAATAGTTTAAAACCTACTGAAAAGAGTATAAGACGAGATATTGTTTCGCCCAAAGCTCATGAAACAACGGGATATATATTTTTTAACGGACCTGAAAATAGAGACTTAAAAAATTCAATTATAATAAAATTTCTTGATATTTTATTATTGGGAAATTCCTATACACCAATCACTGAACCATTTATAAATGATTCAACAATAATTAATATGGGTGGAGAAAAAATTAGTACAAGACCTGAGGATAATCAAGCTGTATATTTTGAATTTACAACACTCGATAAAGATGCTGAAAAACCTTTGAATGTTATCTTTGATGCTATCGCTAATTTTAAAACACCAACAGACGAAGAATTGAATCTTGTAAAAAAACAATTAATAAATATATTAGACAAACAACTGCAAACACCTGAAGGAATCCTTGATATTCTTGGAACTTCTCATTTTAATACAGGCGATTGCTCTATTGCCGATTATAAGAAAACTATACAATCTATAACAGCTGATGATATAACAAACTGTGTCAATAAATTCTTTAACCTTAATAAGGCATCCATTGCGGTTATTCACCCCCAAAAAGATATTAATAATAATATTGATAAATCTAATATTAATTTTAAAGGTCTTAAAGAAAAAAGATTACTAAAACCTGAGAACATAGAAGTATATACGTTAAATAACAACTATGATGTAGCCGCATACAACACAAAAAGTGATTTTAGATACCTCAACTTTGAACTATATTGCGAAGAAAAGCCTGATATAATTCCCGGCACTGATGTTATTCTCGATTATATCCTCTCAGAGGAAACCCAAAAGTTCCCCAAGAAAACTCTTGAGCAATTATTATCAAAACATTTGATTACCAATAAGATCTCCGTTCACGATGATAGTATTATAATAAAAACAAATGCTAATAAAGAAGATATGGACGTTGCTCTAGCAATATTAAAAGAACAATTACTTAACCCCAATTTTACCCAAGAAAATCTTGAGAAAGCTAAAAAACAAATAAAAAAAGTCTCTGAAGTTATTGAACCTGACTCTCAATCATTGATTGAGGATCACGCTCTCGCAAACCTAAAAAATTACTATAACAAAGAAGAAGTACTTGCAAATATTGATAAAATATCACTTGAGGATGTAAAAAAGCTGTATAAATACATACTTGAAAATGGAACAGGAACTGTTACATTCACAACAAATGAAAATGATTCTGAATATACTAAAAATATTCTTAAAAATATTACTACCCTGCCAACTTCTAAAGTAAAAACTTTTAAAGATGAAGATAACTACGAACAAATAAAAGAACCAACTGTTCTTACATATAAAACAAATAATGCGCAAGCAGATATTAGTATTGGATATAAATATAAAACTAACTATAATCTTAGAGATAAAGTAATTTTTTCAATACTTGACGGATTGCTAACAAAAATTGCTTTCAATGACCTTAGAGAAAAACAACAATTAGCTTATAGCGTTTATACAAATAACAAAACTTATGATTATAAAAACGGAATTTTTTATTGCAATATCTTAACAACAACAGAAGATGACCAAACAGGAGAACAACTTTATGAAAATGTTGAAAACTCTATTTTAGGATATCAAAAATTAATCAATGATATAAAATCCGGTAATTTCACCGATGAAGAATTTGAAGCCGCAAAATTAGAATACAAAGGTGAGCTACTACGCGCTCACGAGTCAAATAAAATTAAAATACAAACAATTAAAAACGGACTTACATCTAGATATGGTGCTCTTAAAGGTAATTACGAATACACAATGATTGATAAAATAACTAAAGATGATATCATAAATGCAGCTAATTACATCTTTGATCAAGAACCTATATACAGCGTAACTGCTAATAAAAATACCCTTGACGAAAATCAAAAATTCTTTGAAAAACTTGCTAATAGGCAAGAAGAAGTATAAAATTTATTCTTCTTCAGACTCTAACTCTCGTTCTCGTTGAAGCGCCTTTTGTTGTTCTGCAATTTTTTCTGTGTATATGCTAAACGCTTTCCAGATGCATAAGATAACATATTTATTGCATCCTGTACATTACTCATTCTTGGATCTATGGTTTCTAAATCTGTTTTATAAAACACTTTTAGTTCATTGTCCAATAAACAAAACTTGTTACAATTATCTAATACAAATTTAGTATATACATTATCAGAAGTGTTAGTTAAAGGAACCTTTCCCTCAAATGCTGTTTTTAACATCATACCTTTTGGATTAACAAATACTATATTATAATCATAACTTTGGTCAGGATATGAGTATAACTCTTTTCTTAAGTTCCCAACAAACTGTGAACTATGAGCACCATCAAAAACAATGACTTGAATTCCAGCCTTTTGAAACACTGGCTTGAAAGAATCCATTACTATAGAGCTATTATCTTTTAAACTCTCCGTTAATGTGCGGGGGATTGGTGTCATGCTATATTCAGGTAAAGTCTTATCTGCCCTTTTGTGATTTAATGAAATTGTTGCAGGTAATATCAAACAAAAAATAAATATTGAAAAAACAAGCACCGTAAATAACAAAATAAATGAAGGACTCTCAATACTCCTACGAGTAAAAGCAGTATCGTACTGAATCTTCGTATATTTCTTTAACCACTGAACAACGGTTCTAAATTTACTAACATCATTAGTTTCATAATAAACAGAACGAGCCCTTTGCCCTTCTTCTGATATAAACAATTCCATCATACAAGAAGGCTTAGTGCGAGTAAAACACCTTTTTATATTAACTTGGTTAACAGAACCAACAAGAAAAGTGCTTCCATCAATATTAAAATATTTTTTACGTGGATTAATCTCAAAGTTTTGAGATTCGGAAAATATTGGTGCCACAATAAAAAATGTAATAAGCCCACCAAGTAGCAATAATAGTGGCTTATAAAAATCCATTGGTGAAGGATTAACAATAAACATTACTGTCGCAATAACAGATGTCAAACAAAATATACTATAAGAAAGAGATAATGCTTTATCCTCATATAGTACATTGGTCAATTTTAGCAATAACCAAAAAGTAGGAACACCTAAAAGCACTAGCACAAACAATAGTGCGTGTGTCGAGATTTGAAAAATTATAAATTGTATATACGAAAATAATACTTCAAACACAATTCAATTCTACAATAAAATAAAAAATATGTAAATAATATATTCTATACTCTATAAATCTTCTGGAATAAAAATCACCGTATCCGAAAGAGCTGAACGAATATCTGAAAAAGAGCCGCAATTATGAGTAATATTTTGATATTCTCTAATAACACTTATAATGTCATCTGTAGATAATTTAATCATTTTTCTTTTTCCATCAATAGAGTCAATAATTCTAGCCATAGTACCATCCTTTCAATGTGATTATCGACAAACACATAAAAAACTTTAAACAATTCATTTAACTGATTTATTAAAGTTATTTTTAATGATAATATAGATTACAATAATGAAAGGTAATGTATGGAAATTAAATATCTAGGTCACAGTGCATTTGAATTTAAAACACAAAATGGTAATATCTTAATAGATCCATTTCTTGTCAATGCGGGAGAATATATTCCCCAAAAAATAACGGACATATTTTTAACCCACGGACACGGCGATCACATTGGAAGTGCAATTGAAATTTCTAAGAAATTTAAAGCAAGTATTACTGCAATATTTGAACTGGCAAACTATTGTTTATCTAAAGGCTGTATAAGTAATGGTGTATCTTTTGGAGGTAAACTTATTTATCCTTGGGGATGGGCTGTTTTTACTCCGGCATTTCATTCTTCATCAGCAGATGGTATTTATACAGGTATGCCTGCTAGTATTATGTTTGAAATTGAAGGTGTAAGAATCTATCATGCCGGTGATACTTGTCTTAATTCTGAAATGGATATAGTAAGAGAAGTTTATAAACCGGAAATAGCTCTTTTACCAATCGGTGGGCACTATACTATGGATATTGAACAAGCTACATTGGCATCTAAAAAACTTGGGGTAAAAACAGTAATACCGATGCATTACAATACATTTCCGGCAATTACTGTCAATGTAGATGAATTTAAGTCTTTAATAGTAGAGTCTGGCATTAAGCCACTAATCCTAAAACCAAATGATACTGTTAAATATTAGATTTAACTTAATATGAGGGCTGCCCTAACATTATAAACTTACCTTTTAAATTTTTAGATGTAACAGTCTTATAATAATCTTTAATTAGAATAATATCTGTTTGTGAAAGTAAAAATTTATTTTTAGTAAAAAATTCTTCATATGCAGCACCGGAGCAAGTATATTTTTTAGATTTAACATAAAGTGTAAAATTAAGATTTCTTTTCTTTATCTCAGCACAAGCAAAAGCAATAATATCATCAATCGGAAGCTCATACCAAGAAGTCTGAACTATATCTAAAATATAATTTTCATTATCCTTTGATGAAATTGACAAATATGCCATTGCATTAGACGATCCCGATTCTTCAACAATATACTTGTATTCTACTAATTGAGAAACACCTGGGAATAATGATTCCTTAAAAGAATTTGACGATAAAGCTAGTGAAGATCTAAAATGAGAAACCAAAGATTCATTATACATAATAGAAACCGACTGAGAATCACTATTTCTAAAGGTTCTTGTTTTTAATTTGTAATTATATTCTTCGTATTTACGTCTGCTAACCTTCCAAAGTCTCTCATAAGAACATTGTCTGAAATTATACTGTGTAACCAACAAACTTAAAAGCTCTGAATAAATATCACTAACCTTAATAAAATATGACAAAGCACCTTTTGCACCATAATATGAAAACACATATTCCAAAAGCTGCTTGGCTACATCGTAATTATCTTCAGTAAATAATAATTTCTCTATTTTGACTTTATATGGTAAACCTTTTACAAACCCAACAGATGCAATACCTAATAGATTTTTATCATCAACAGCAATAAATTCTTCATTTCTAAACTTGAATTTTAAAGGAATAAGACTATGTATAAAAGCCCAAAGACTAAACCTATAAGAACTTAACCCTGATAAATCTAAACTCTTTTGTTCAACATTTTTCTTTTTACAATAAAATTTTCGAATCTTTGCCATAAAAAAATTATATCTTTTAATAAAAATATGTTCAAGCAATTGTTACAAAGGAACAGTTCTAAAAATTGTATAATATTTAAAATCCCCCCAATAAATGATTAGTTGTAAAAAGTTGTTTTGTAAATCATTTACTTCAAGAAACGCCTGCTTTTGTTTCGGACGTTTAGAGCTTTTAAACAATCCGGCAAAATTTGTAACAGCTTGCCTTACTTTCTGTCCGGCAGTTAATTCCGGTTGAGGGATATTATCTTCATAAAAACTTTCCGGAGTATATCCTCTATCATAAACTGGAATAATATGCTTAACTTTTCCGGCTTCTTTAAATAAGATATACCAATTATCATTATTTTTTCTCGGTGTAAGTAAATAATATCCCGGTTCAATAACAACATTTTTAAAATACAATGCAGAGTTAAGTCTTAAAAGCGGATATGGCGACCAAGTTGTATTTTGAATATCATAATATTGCTCAGGATCAACATCATGTTGATATGAAAACTCAGGCAATTCCATCTCACGATAAACCTGCTCAAGTCGCGACTGCTCAGCAGATGATACAGAAGAAGGTTTTTCAGGAGAAGCCGTATACTCAAACTCCTGAGCTTCACACGAAATTAATACAGAGAATAATACAATTAACAAAAATCTAAAAATTTTACACATACACTATAATTATTAATTAATTTAAAAGATAAATCAAACTATACCCCAGATTTTGGAAGCTCAACTTTTTTTAAACGTTGCTCAATTCTTCGATACCACTTTAATTTTTGTTGAAATAAAGTATCATACCCAGCAAACCGAGCATGCCTTATATCATCAAATTGACTATCACACAACTTTTCCAAATCAGCTGCCAAGAAGTGCGTATAATCTTTTCTATCAATTCTAGCATCCTTTAATTCTATGCTTTTCCCAAATTCTACCCAAACCTCAGGACGATTATCCCTTAAAAAGAAATAGTTAACAGCTACAGGAACTAAATTAACCGCGCCATATTTTTTAACAGCTTTTTGGGCCACATAAACTAATCCGGTCTGAAAATCGATTGGACGGAAGTTAGGTGGATTTATAATCCCTTGTGGAAATAAATAAAGAATATTATTTAAATCTGCTAAAACATCAACTGCGTAGTTTAAAGCAGTCATAGATGCTTGCGGAGATTTTTTGTTAACAGAAAAAGCACCTCCACGTCTTAGTAAAGGAAAACGATTTAATTCCTCTACCATTAAACGTATCTCTTTACCAAAAATTCTGTTACAAATATTGTATGCGACAATGCCATCCCACCAATTACTGTGAGGAGCATACATTATAGTAGGAACATTTGGATTCCTGTGTTCAAAATTTTCAGCACCCTTGTATCGAAATGCATAAAAACGGTTTTCTAACATTCCGTAAAAAAATCTGTCTGCTACCCAAAGCCAAAAAGGAGAAGTTTTTGCCGGGCGGAACTTTTCATCTCGGTTTCTCTTTTTTGTTGGCTCTACATCCGCATATAATCTATCTAATTCTATCATAGTTTATATGGTACACTTTAAATCTTTTTTTGTGAATATTTTAAACAATTAATTTAATAAAAGTTTACTTTTATTTCAATTTATTTTTTTTATAATATCTGATTTTAATTTAATGGCAGGATAATATTCAGGCAGAGAAAGTAAGCACTGATTTATTGAATTTAACGCGTTCCTATAATCTGAATGCAAAATATAATATCTTGCGTACATAAAATGCAATTCAGGATCATAATATACAGTATTTTTATATAAATCCAAATAATATTTTGCCATTGAAACTAAATTATTATTAAATAAAACTCGACCAATGAGTTTATACGTTTCTTTATTAATTTCTGATAAAAATTTTGAGTAATTCAAAAATTTTTCAAGATATTGAAACTTCTGGGAAACAATCATTAAATCAATGTCCAATTCTAAAAAATTTCTTATTTGAAAATATGTTGGAGATTCCATTTTTGAAAATCTAATAAGGTTAATTAGTTCTTTTAACCAATTAGCTCTAATAGAATTAATATTTTGCAGGCAAGAAACCGCTAATTCCAATTGCCCATCTAGAAATAATGCATAAGCATACTCTATAGGAAACGATTCTATATCATCACTTTGCAAAGCTAAACTATATTTCCCTGATAATAACAAATCATCAATAGATTTTTTAAGCGTTATTTTCATTATTTTTCTTAATAATAACTCTTTTGTTAACTTTATTATCGAGAACTATATCATCGTCAGAACGTTTAACAATAGCTTTATTAACATTGCCATCCGTATTTTTCAAAATAGCATCAACCTGAGAAATCAAATCATCGGTAGTATTCTGCCCAACCATATTTGCCATTTTAATTTGCATATACACTTCTTCTCTGTATATTTTCACTTCAAACGGCGCCTTAATAGCTAATCTACAGGAACCTAGCTTAGTTTCAACAACTGCTATTTCAATATTATCATTAATAATTATTTTTTGACCTAGTTTTCTGGCTATAACAAGCATTATGCAATATCTCCCTTCGAAAAAATAGGGCAATTAACTTCATAGCCCGAACCCGATAATATTATTTGACCGGCTAATTTATTTTTAACGTTAAATATCAATGGAGCTAACAGGTTTATAGTAGCTGAATTTGGGTCAGATGAAGGTATTGAGGCTATGTTTAGAACTAATAAATCATCCACACTTTCTATCTTAAGCAATTCAACAGCTTTATCCGGCAAATCAATAACGTAATCCATAGATAAATTAGCACAGGAAACAACAGGAAATGCCAACATTGAATTTTCTACTGATTGCAGCCACTTGAACATTGAATCATCACTATGCTCTAACAAAACAAATCTTGATAGTTCATCAAAGCCGACAATAGGTATAACAAATTCAAATAATTTGTCATCATTTACTGTTATATTTCCAAATCTACTGGTATTAATATCCATTTAAACCTCTAACTAAAGTCCCATCATTTGAGAAGTCATTAATGTCTGCAAAACTTTAGGATCAATATTATTTCTAGCCCCTGAATTCAAATTATTAGAGCTACCTAACAAATTCATAAGATTATCTATTGAATTTTGACCATTACTACCTATGCCTGCATAAATAGCTCCTAAATCAGAATAACTTGCAACAGGTGTGTTTAAGCCAGCCTTTTGCAACGTCCTTAATGCTGCAACTATTTCGTCATTAGATGGCATTGTATCGGCGCTGCTTGAAAAGTTTTTATACTGTTTAAATCTATCTGGAGCAATATCTTTATTATCATTAATATCACGCCTAATGCTGTCTAACTTTTGAGTTTCAATACTGTTTTTTACAGAATTTGTTACATCAAAACCTCTACGTTGATGGATAAAATCATCTAATGTAGCATCAGATGCACACTTTTCAGCATCTTCTAAACATAACTTGCCTCTATTAGCATATCTAACAAGTGTTTCTTGTGTATTTAACCTTATAACAGTATCATAATGACTAATTGCATCTTCTTGTCGTCCTGCCTGAGCACATGACATTGCCATATAATAATGAGCAAAAGCATTTGATGGATCTTTCTGCAACAATGGCTCTAATTTTTGTATACAACCTGAATAATTACCAGCCTTGTACATACTTATTGCTGTTTGCAAATCTGAGCTTTGTTTTGCTTGCACATCTGAGATACAAGCACTTGCCATTACTACCGCCATAGTTAATAAAAAAATATACTTTCTCATATCTACCTTTTAATTAATTATAAACTCTTGTCAACTCTTCTTATATGATAGCTGTATATGCACAATAATGATATACACTACATAGGTGAATTATACTACATTTTTGACTTTATAACAAGGGCTTTCAATAAAATAATCACAAATAATTTTTTCGAGCTTGACATCAAAAAATGAATTTATTTCTTTTATGAAATAGCACGGGCTAGTAACATTTATTTCAATTATTTTCCCATCAATTACATCTAATCCTGCCATATATATGCCAATATCATTTAATTGTTTCGCTACATAAGAAAAATCAGATTTTTCCTTAGCAGTTAAAAAGCCTTTAGAAATATATGAATCATTATGTGTATTAAACTTAAAATCATCTTTTGTCGGATGTTTTACCACACAAAAATCCAATACTTTATTCCCCAACGTAAGAACCCTCTTATCACCATTCATTCCTGCCGGTATATATTTTTGCACCATTGTAAACGCTGAGCCATTTGATGTCATTAAATTTATTATACTTCTTGTATTTTTATCTCCGTTTTTTAAATACATTACACCGGAGCCAAAACATTTATCTAAAGGTTTTAAAATAATTTCGTTTTCACATTCCAAAAAATTTTCAATTTCATCCAAGGATGATGACACAATTGTTTTAGGCATTAATTCTTTAAACATTAAGGAATGTAATTTTTCATTAAAATTTCTTATTACTGACGGTTTATTTATTACAACCGGAGATTTAACAAAATCAAATATATATGTTGCATTTATATAATTATTATCCACTGGCGGATCCGGTCTAAAGAACACCATATCAAAATCATCTATATCAATATTATTGATATCTTTTGAATACACTATTTCCTCACCTAACAGTTTTACTAAATTACAATTTGCTTTTGCAACATTTCCTTCTAAAGACAAGCAATTAATTGTTGTTATATAAACATCATAATTTTTAGAATATTCTTTTATCATCCAAAAATTTGTAACTAAATCATTAAACTCAAAATATTTATATTCAAGTTTATCTATAACAAACAATATTTTCATAAAAACCTCATATATAGTACAAATTTAACTCGTTAGAGTTAAATTTGCAACTAGTGAAATATATGATCACTAAAATTTATTAACCGTTGAATACTTTATATGTTCTATCAATGTTATCAGTTAAAACTTTTTGAACAGCTTCAATTTCAGTAGTAATAGTTGTTCTTTCAGTATCCAATTGTTCCAATTGAAGTTCAAGTTTCTTATCTTGCAATTGAATAATAGATATTTTTGCGTTGACTTCTGCAACATATTGATTGTATTGATATTTTTCATATTCGTATTGATTATATGCATCTTCATATGCTGCATCATCAGTAACAGTTTCAGCAACAAGAGAAAATTCTTGATTATCAATTACCACCGATGTCATTCTGCCGGAGCTATCAAAAATAACCATACCATTTTCAGTTGTCAACTTTTCGTTTGAAGTAATTGTACCTTGAGACCATACATTTGCAAGCCCTGACTCATTTGCAGTTATACCTATTGCTTGAACGTCATCTTTTTGTATAAATCTATAGGTTTCAATTCCATCTTCGTTTGTTGTTATATAGACATAATAATCTTCCATATTTGCGTCTTGGGTATTATTAAACATTTGTTGGAACAATTCTTCACCAGTTTTGCCATTGTGTACGAAATTGCCATTAACTTCATATAACTGGGCTCCATTAGCTAACCATTCAGTAGCATCACCAGATACTCCTTCAGTTGGATTAGAACCTTTTCTTATGGTTGCATTGGTGTTTGTATTAACAAGTCCAACCAAGTTCCCGCTTTTTACATAATTGATTGTATAAGTATTATTGTCTGTGTTTGGATATACCGAATCAATCGTATAATCATATGTTCCTTGCTTAAAACTGTATACAGTTTTTGTATAATCCGTCTTAGATGGCGGAGTAGGAACTGTCATTCCTAACAAAGAATTGTACGCTTGTGAAGACTCGTTTGATAACAATGTTCTTTGTTGGTTAATTTGCTGACCTTGAAATTCTGTGTTGTTCAATCTCGCTGTTAATTGTAAAAACCTTGCTTGTGATGATGCCATTCCCATAATGCTTTTTCCTTTTTTTCTTTTCCCTTTGTACTATTAGTTACGGCTTTACAGTCTAAAAACTTTAACATTTTAATTAATATTTTTACAATTCTTTACATTTTAAAATATTATCAACAACAAAAGTGCCGAAATATCTACATTTCAGCACTTTACAAATATAAAAATTATAATATCCTTTTTTAGAATTGATTTAGGAATCTCTTATCATTATTAAAGAAGAGCCTAATATCATCAATTGCATATTTAAGCATTGACATTCTTTCAACTCCTAAACCAAAAGCAAAGCCGCTATAAACCTCGGGATCAACACCAACATTTCTTAAAACGTTAACATCAACCATACCTGCACCCAAAATTTCTAACCAGCCTGTACCGCTACAAGTTCTACAGCCTTTTCCTTGGCACATAATACATTGAACATCAACTTCTGCAGAGGGTTCAGTAAATGGGAAAAAGCTGCTTCTAAATCTTGTTGGGCGGGAAGCTCCAAAATAAATTCTTATAAACTCATTTAGAACACCTTTCAAATCGCCAAAAGTTATACCTTTATCAACATATAATCCTTCAATTTGATGGAAGAAATTATTTTTTCTTGCATTAACGGTTTCATTTCTATAAACTCTTCCAGGAACAACAACTCTTATTGGGGGCTTGCTATCTTCCATAGCACGGATTTGAGCACAAGACGTTTGGCTTCTAAGTATAGTATTTGGCGCCAACTTTGTATAATAAGTATCTTGCATATCCTTTGCAGGATGATCCGGCGGGAAGTTTAGCATATCAAAGTTATAATACTCAGTTTCTACTTCCGGAGACAAAACATTTGGTAATACAGAGAAACCAAGGCTTTGAAAAATTTCTACTATTTCATTTATAGTAGAGGTTATAGGATGAACTTTACCCATTGGAATGTATGAACCATCCAAAGTTATATCTATAGTATCTTTTTTTAGTTTTTCATCCATTTCTTTTCTGTAAAAAATATCATATTTTTCTTTAATTGCTGTTTCTAACCTTATAGTTATATCATTTGCAAGGGCTCCTACTATTCTTTTTTCTTCATCAGAAAGATCTTTTAACCCTTTCTTAATAGAATTAAACTCACCTTTTCTACTAAGATATTTCATTTTGATATCTTCAATATCATTTATACAAGATGCTTTTTCCAAATCAGCAGATGCTTCATTATATATTTTTTCCAACTGTTCTTTCATAACTATACCTCTATAAAAAACTATTATATTTCTTTTCATGACCTATAGTAGTCATATCACCATGACCCGTATAGACCTTAATATCATCAGATAAATCAAAAAGTTTTGTTTTAATACTATTTTCTAATTCCGAAAAACTGCCGCCATCTAAATCTGTTCTACCAACACTCTCTTTAAATAACGTATCACCGGAAAATAACATATTATCTATAAGATAACAAACTCCGCCCTTCGTATGTCCCGGAGTGTGAATAACCTTAATTCGTATATTATCTCCCAAAGTAATAATATCGCCATCTTTTAAATATTGACTGACTTGGGGTACTTCAACAGATGGCAGCCCTAACATAAAAGTAAACGAATTTACATCGTTAGCCAAATCCTTATCTCCTGAATGAAGCAAAACCTTTGCTCCTGTTTCTTTTACCATTTGAACAACACCCATTATATGGTCAAAATGTCCGTGAGTTAAAATTATATATTTTAGTGTTATACCATTTTCAATCAAAAAATTTTTAATTTGGGAATCATAATGACTACAATCAATCAATACAGCTTCTTTTGATTGTTCATCAAACAGCAAATAGTTATTATTATCAAGAGGAGGCTCTACAAATGTCTTTAAAATCATTTTTTAACAACCTCATAAATTTCCTTGCACTTTTCAAAAACAGAACGAACATCACAAAGTTTAAGCATATTCGGACCATCACAAGGTGCACAATCAGGATTAGGATGGACTTCAAAGAATAACGTATCAACACCCGCAGCCACTGCCGCCTTTGCAAGCAATGGTACAAACCTTCTATCTCCGCTTGTTGACTCTCCATTTGCACCAGGGAGTTGAACGCTATGAGTCGCATCAAAAACAACCGGATAGCCAAATTCCTTCATTATATAAAATGAACGGTAGTCAACAACTAAATTATTATAACCAAAGGTTGTACCGCGTTCTGTTAACATAATACGATTATTTCCGCTTTCTTCAACCTTTTTAACTAGCGGCTTCATTTGTTGCGGAGCAAGAAACTGTCCTTTTTTTATATTAACAATCTTTCCTGTTTTTGCAGCGGCAACAAGCAAATCAGTTTGCCGGCATAAAAACGCAGGAATTTGGATAATATCTGCAACTTCAGCGACTTTAGCACATTGTTCCGGCAAATGTACATCTGTTACTATTGGAACATCAAACTCTTTCTTTATCTTTGAAAGAATTTCAAGTCCTTCATCAATACCAACACCTCTATATGAATTAATCGATGTTCGGTTCGCTTTATCAAATGACGACTTAAAAATATAATTGATGTCTAAATCTAAACATACAGATTTTATTACCTCTGCTGTCTTTCTAAGAATGTCTATTTTTTCAATTGCACAGGGGCCGGCTAAAACGGTCAGCTTATCACCTGAAATCTCAAAATTATCTAATAATATACCCATACAAAAATTATAGTTAAAAAAAATATATAATACAAGCAATTATAACCACCAATTAATAAATAATGTAGTATAATTAATTTAGCAAGGAGAGTTAAAATAAATGAGTAATATTTTGATATCATATTTTACTTGGAGCGGAAACTTAAGAAAAATAGCAAAAGAAATCCAATCATATACGGAAGGTGATTTATTTGAAATCACACCACAAAATCCATATCCTACAGATTACTTCCAAGCAATATATATGGTACAAAAAGAAAACGAAGAGGATATTTACCCAAAATTAAAATCCGAAATAAATACCGACAATTATGACTTAATATTATTGGGCAGCCCTGTATGGCGGTATACAGTGGCACCACCGGTAAAAACCTTTTTAAAAACAAACAATTTTTCCGGTAAAAAGATTGCACCGTTTGTATCGTACGGCGATAATGGTGTAGGAACAATAGAGGCTGACATATTACAATATGCAAAAGGGGCAAAACTTTTAGAGCCTTTAAAAATTTACGGAACCGGAGAATCTGAAACTAAAGATGAAATAAGCTCTTGGCTTGAATTTCTTAATATTATCTAAACTTAAAATAATAAACAGCAGCGGCACCGGTTTCCCGATGCCGCTACCGAAATAACACAAGATACTATAGCAAGTAGAAAATTATAATGCTAATAATGATTTTACTGATGCAGCATTTTCTCTTACGGTTTCATTAGAGTGCATATTGATAGTATCTTCTAATATATGCAACACTTCTGTTTTATCTTTAAGAGCGAGTATTTCATTTATTGTACTCATTGCTACTACTGGGCTTAAATCATTAATACCTTTACCTTCGTTAATAATAACAACTTTTAATGAATCGTGAACATTTTTCTTTACTAATGCTCTTGATGTTTTTTCTCTTATATCATTATCTGATGAATTTGTACCTAATGATTCTAATACACGGATAGAATCATTATCTTGATGAATTGTTAATGCATCAATAATTTGTGAAATTTTCTTATTCATTACGCTGCCTCCTTCATCAGATTAATTTCATTAATCCAAGCTGATTCCAAATCCGCTACTGACATTTTTTCAGAAATTTTATTCATTTCTGCATTTTTTCTCATTGATGATAATTTTTCTGAAATAGAATTACCTAAATCTGATAATGTTGTTGTTTTAGCATAATTCCAAGCTGATGAAAGATTTGTTTTCACTTTGTTACAAAATGCAGCTACAGGTTCAGAAATTCTCTTTGAGAAATTAGAGACGCTTCCTGCAATAGCACTCATAATCATTTTTGCTTTGTTTTGCGTTTTGAGTTCACTACCTTCAAAAATATCAGCAAAAGGGAGTGTATTGCCGTCAAATTTAGAATCTCTGAACGGATTTGTGTGAATACTTTCCCTAGCTTTTATTTTGAAAGGATTTTCGATTTTTGTGTTCAAAATCGCGCTGATTTTGTCAATTGTTGCCATAGTAATGTATCCTTTCTTAAAATCTAGTACTCTACAAGAATAACAACATTGCCCTAAAATGAAATCCTGATTTTAGAGTATTATTTAAAATTTGATATCATACTATAGTTGGAGTTTTGGTATTTTTTCTTATTATTATTTAGTTGAAATTATAAATTTATGTTGCAATATAGAAATAGGAGGATAAAATCAATGGAAAATTATACATCAACGAAAATAGTGTGTACTATAGGTCCGGCCTGTAATACAAAAGAAAAAATAATGGCACTTACCCAAAACGGCGCAGACATGTTCAGACTTAACGCTTCACACGGAGATTTTAACGACCACGAAGAAGTTATTAAAATAATAAGAGCTCTGGAAAAAGAACGAAAAACATTGATTCCGATATTAATTGACTTACAAGGACCTAAAATAAGAATAGGGAACCTGCCTAATCCAGTTGAAGTAAAAGTCGGAGATACAATAAAATTCAAGCATCAAAAAGAATACAACGGAGATATAATTCCTGTTGATTATGAAGGAATAGCAAAAGATGTAAAACCTGAAGACAAAATATTGATTGACGACGGCAAAATTCAATTAAAAGTTGTTAACATCAAAAATGAGATAGTAAGTGCAAAAGTTTTAACAAACGGAATTATCAATAAACGAAAAGGCATCAATATTCCGGGAGCTACAGGCAGCCTAGAAGTTATGACTGAGCGAGATAAAGAATATGTAAAAAAAGCAATAGAATGGGATTTAGACTACATTGCTCTTTCATTTGTCAGATGTGCTGATGATGTTCGTCTCCTTAGAGAAATGATTAAAGACACCAGAATAAATATAATTTCTAAAATAGAAAAACCACAAGCCATAAAGAATATAGATGAAATCATCTCAGTATCTGATGGGATTATGGTAGCAAGAGGAGATTTAGGCATTGAAACACCTGCAACAGAAGTTCCTTTAGTACAAAAAAGTATCATAGAGAAAGCCAACATAGCAAGAAAATGTGTAATTGTTGCAACTCAGATGTTAGAAAGTATGATAACTAATCCAATACCAACCAGAGCAGAAGTTTCAGATGTTGCAAACGCGATATTTGACGGAGCTGATGCTGTTATGTTATCTGGAGAAACTGCCGTTGGGGCTTATGCAGCAGAAGCTGTTAAAATAATGGACGATATTGCAAAAAGTGTTCACGAGAGCGAAAGAATAAGGCACAATAAACTTCCTTACAAAATGTTCCAATCAGAAGACAAAGCATCTATGGCAATTGGCGTTGCTATAACTGACATGGTTAAAAATATCGACAAAGTTAAAGCGATAATAACCATTTCTCAATCAGGTTACACTCCCAAATTAATATCAGAGAGTAATCCGTCAATACCTGTTTTTGCCTGCTGCTCTTGCAAAAAATTATGCAGACAACTAAGTCTTTACAGAGGAGTTTATCCGCTCAAAATAAAGGCCGCTGTAGGTAAAATTGATGAAGAAATGCTCAATGTTATGTCAAGATTTCTTATCAATAATACGTTCTTAAAAAAAGATGACATGGTAATTGTAACAGGCTCAGTTCCCCATATACTGGAAGAAGGAACTAATTTTATTAAAATTCACACACTATAAGGGAGAATTAAAATGCTTGAATTCATAAAATCATTTATCCACGAATTTAAAACCTTTGCCATTCGAGGTAGCGTGATAGACATGTCTGTCGGTATAATTATTGGTGCAGCTTTCGGGCAAGTCGTAAATTCTCTGGTTAATGATATTCTTATGCCGCCTATAGGATGGTTAATGGGTAAAGTTGATTTTACAAACTTATATTTAACGCTTCCTGTTAATGGACAAATAACCAAATATGCCTCGTTGGAAGCAGCGAAAAGTGCGGGCGCTGTTACTATTAACTACGGACTGTTTATTAATGCCATAATAAGTTTTTCTTTCACTGCTTTTGCTGTTTTCTTGTTAATAAAATTCATTAACAAATTAAGAAAAACAGCTAAATTAGAACAAAACGAAAAAGATGCAGAAATTAATAAAACCTGCCCGTATTGTTTCTCAACAATTGATATAAGAGCTAAAAAATGTCCATGCTGTACTTCTGAGTTATAATATAACAAAAGGGAGAATCTTATGTTGAAAAAGTTTTATGTTGGATTGTTATTATCTTCAGTATTACTTGCACAATCAGCATCTGCAGAGTTATACAAGAATGACCTTAGAGGACTATTTTTAAATAACAAAGCAATAATAATGGCAATCAACCTTAGAACTTTCAACGCAAAAGACACTAACAAAAATGGAATAATTGACGAAAACGAAGAAAAAGGTACATTTATTAATGCCATTGAACGGCTTGATGAGTTAAAAGAAGCAGGAATAAACACTGTTCACGTTCTTCCTATTAATCCTACCGGAAAAATAAAAGCTCTTGGGACTGCTGGCTCTGTTTATTCACCATCTTCTCTTACGGAGATAAACCCTTATTTAGCTGATAAAAACTCTAAATTAGATATAAACGCACAGGCAAAATTGTTTATTCAAGAGTGCCATAACAGAGGAATAAGAGTCATTGTAGACCTTCCAAGCTGCGGAGCTTATGATATGTACATAGAACAACCGGACTTGTTCCAAAAAGATAAAAATCAAATACCTATCGTCCCTACAGACTGGACTGACGTAAGATTATTTGATACAGGCGATGATGAGAACCTAAACCAGAACTTATATAATGTTTACCAACAATATGTTGATATGGTTATGAATATCGGTTTTGATGGTATAAGAGCGGATGTTGCTACTATTAAACCATACACATTCTGGAAAAACTTAATCAAATATGCAAGACAAAAAGATCCAAACTTCTTGTTTCTAGCAGAAGCCTCTGACTCTTGGAGAGAACCTCCTTCTGAATATGCGGTATTTACTCCTTATGATAAATTGCTTGATGCAGGATTTGACGGATACTATGGCAGTTGGTTTAACATTAAAGAATGGACTAAAGGTTCACAGTTAATTAATCACGTTAATTTCAATCGAAAAATACTTAACAAGTTTGGTGAACCTAAGGCTGTTATTGGAAGTTTCACAACCCACGACGAGTTAAGTCCTATTTTAATTAATGGTCCTAAATTATCAGAAATGATTATTTGGCTTAACACAACTTTACCTGTTAACTCTTATTATGTTGACGGATTTCAAACAGGAGCACAATACGTTTATTTCTGGGGAAATAAAAAAGCAAATCTGACTTATACCGATGATGATTACTACTTCGTTCATAGAGGAAAATTTGATTTGTTTAATTTCTCTGCAAAGCCTGAGGGACAATATAAAGAACTAAGCAACAGCCTTAGTATTGCAAACAAATATAAAAAGATTTTTTCACAAATATTTTCTAAAGGAAGTTTTGTAACTCTATCTTGTACAAATGACTCTGTATTTGCCTACGCTAGGTCTTATGGAGACAAAACAATCATTACCATCGGAAACCTTGATTTTAAGAATCCTAAACAAAAAGTCAAAATAAATATACCTAAAATGAATAATAATCACAAACTATCAGTATTAAAAGGCTCAAATGGAACCGGCTCTTTTAAAAGGAAAAAAGATAAATTAATTTTAGATATACCAGCAGGAGATATTCAAGTCTACTTAATCAATAATCTTTCATTACAATAAAAATAAAAAGGGGAAATAAATGAAACAAAGAATAGTATCAGGAATGCGCCCAACAGGCAAATTACATATCGGACATTATCTTGGAGTTATAGATAATTGGGTTAAGTTACAAAATGAATATGAGAGTTTCTTTTTTGTAGCCGACTGGCATGCCCTAACTACAAAATATGATAATACCGAAGACCTAAGACAAGATACTATAGACGTTGTTACTGACTGGTTGGCTTGCGGATTAGACCCCGATGAATCAACAATATACGTTCAATCATTAGTGCCAGAGACTGCTGAACTTCATATCTATTTAAGTATGATTACCCCTCAACATTGGGTAGAAAAAGATCCAACGCTAAAAGATGTAGCAAAAATGATTAAATCAGGTGATGGACAAGGTATTTGTTACGGGCTTATGGGTTATCCCGTACTTATGAGTGCTGATATAATGACTTTTAATGCCAATTATGTACCTGTCGGCATTGACCAAGTTGCACACGTCGAGATAACAAGAGATATTGCAAGGAGATTTAATTCAATCTACAAAGTTGACTTATTTAATGAACCACAACCATTGCTAAATAAATGCTCTTATATCTGTGGCGTGGACGGAAATAAGATGGGGAAATCTTACCATAATGATATAAAAATTTCTGATACCGAAGAAGCCACAACTAAAAGAGTAATGCAAGCAATAACTGACAGATCTCGCTTAAGACGCGACGATTTAGGGCACACCGACCAATGCGAAGTTGCTTTCAAATATTGGCAAATTTTTGGCTCTGAATCAGAAATAGCCGAGATAAAAGCAAGCTGTGAATCAGGACAGATGGGCTGTGCTGACTGTAAAAGAAAACTTGCACAAAAAATCAATGAACGATTTAGAGCTATCAGAGAAAAAAGACACTACTACGAACAGCACCCTGAAGAAGTGTTGGAAATAATCCGCTATGGCTCTGATAAAGCACACAAAGCTGCAGCTGAAGTTCTTAAGGAAGTTAGAAAAGCTGTAAGAATTTACTAGCTTGCTCTACGCATTAAATCAGATAGCTTGATATCTTTTGTTTTTATAGAAACTTCTTTTACAACAGGTTTTACAGGGTCTTTCTTAAATTGAGAAAGACCAACTGTTCTGTCTGATTGTTTTATCATAAAAAGTTCCAATATAAAATTGAGAAATGTTTTCATTTGGGCTCCTTACTCATTATTATACAATGCTTGTCAATATTCTTATCATACATTAAAACTATTTTTGTTATATAAAACATTATCGCTCATGGTAAAATAAAAATACATAAAATACGGGAGTAGAAATTGAATTGCAATCTTGAAGAAAATTTTAATCACGCTTTGAATTTATGCAGCAAAAACTTATCTCATAATGAATGTATCGAATTTTTAAAAAACGGTAATGTGGCAGAAAAACAAATTGCCGCTTTATTAATTGATACAATAGAAACAAAAAAAGAAGCTGAAATATTTATTTCCAACCTTACTGGCTGTGACGGAAAAATTCGAGAAGCTGTTGCCTCAAGGTTAGCAGAATTTATACCTATCGAAAATGGTATTTTCTTTGACTCTAATTACGATACCTTTGCTGATGCTTCAATTGACATAAATGCAAATATTTCAAGACTTGTTATTGATGCCGTTGAATTCTACAAAGATAACACCGATTTTGGTAAACATTATGCTAATAAGTTAATAAATTTCATTCAAGAGGGATTCATAGAAATTTCTAAAATTAAATTTAGAGATAAGAAATATATTCTTAATAAGCAATTATTTAAAATATATTGGGCACTTGAGGGTTTAAAAATTTTCAGTAAATATACCGATGAAAAAATACTATACGAAATTCTATCAAAAGTCCTTGAATTAAATGAATACACAGTACGGGAAAAAGCCGCACAAATTCTTGCTATTTATAAAAATTCAGATTTATTTAAAACGCTTTACGAAAAAGCAAAAAATGACTCAAATTACTATGTCAGAGAAACGCTGGTAAGAAATCTGTAAACTTTTATTAAAAAACAATATAATTATAAGAAAAAATAATATTTACAGTCTTTATGTAATTTATAAGACAGGTGTATGTATGAATAAGATTAGTAATATCAACTACTGCGGGAAGAAAGTAACAGATAATAATAACGTGTATAATGGCAGCAATATTGGTAAGTATACAGGTTTAGGTATAGGCATTGCTATGACCGCAAGAGAAATATATGGTATCAACAAAACTTTTAATAAAGACAAAAACTTTAGAGAGTTTTATGATAAATTAGTTAAAAATATAATTGACATGATAGAAACGCTTGCAGATAAGAACCTTTCAATAGATGCCGATAAATATAAAAAAATTGGGAAATATACTACTTCTGTTCTTTTTAGCTTAGCTTATATCAGTTTAGGACTAGTTTTAGGAGCTATAGCAGATAAAATCATCAACAAATTCCGTGCAAATAAAACTGATGAAATCGTACAAATACAACAAAACTATTTAATAGAAGAATACCTTAAAGCAACAGGTCAAGAACAAGATATTGAAACAAAAAATCTCTCATAAAATATGAGAGATTTTTATTATAAACAAATTAAAAAAAACTAAACAAGACCTAATGATTTATGCTTTTCATAAATAGAATTTACCAAAGTATCTAATTTAGCAAAATCATCACTTTTAGGTTTACCTTTAACTTGAACAGGCTCAAGAATCTCAGGTTTTAGCGGAGCAATACATTCGACAATTTTATCAAATAATTTCCCCCCCCAACCATAAGAACCGATGATAGATGCAAACTTAGCTTTTGGTTTAAGAACACCTGCTAAATATGCAACATTAACAGCCGCAGGATGAGGTCCTGCCAAAACCATTGAAACACCCATTACAATCGTTGTGGCATCAACCAACGCAACCGCTAAATCTCCAAGATTACCTCTAATTACATCATACTTAAATACGTTTATTCCTTTTTCTTTCAAACCTTTTTCTACATAATCAACCATTTCTTCTACTGAACCATACATTGATACATAAGGTAATAAAACTAAATTCTTACCCTCATCAGCAGTCCAATCTTCATATAATGATAAGATATATTCTAAACCCTCACCTTTATACATTGGACCATGACTCGGACATATTATATCAACACCCATTTCTCTAATTTGCGCTGTATATTTTTTAGACAGCATTCTAAAAGGCATCATAATTTCTGCATAATACTTCTTTATACCTCTTGTCAGTCTATCTGATGGTACCGCAAAAACTTCCTCAAACGTATGGTGTGACCCTAAAAAATCACATGTAAATATAACTTTTTCCTCTTTTAAAAGCGTAAACATAGTATCCGGCCAATGAACTCCAGGGGCAAAAATAAATTTTAATGTTTTCCCACCTAAATCCAATTCTTCATTATTAGCTATTATTTGAATTCTATCTTCTGGCACAAGTAGCATTTCTTTAATATTACCTGCTACATTGGAATTAGTGACAACTTTTGCATTCGGATACTTCTTTAATAGCGCTGGAATAGAGCCTGAGTGATCTTGCTCCCCGTGATTTGCAATTATATAATCAACTTTATCGATTCCATTTTCGTCAAAAGATTTTAAATATTGCTCTGTAAATTTAGGATACATAGTATCTATAACGGCAACTTTCTCTGCACCTTTAACAATATATGAATTATAAGTTGTTCCATTATCCAGCGGTATTAATTCATCGAAAATCACACGATCGAAATCGTTTATACCACAATAAGAAACTGATTCTGATATTTTCTTAAATGACATAGTTTTCTCCTCATATTCAACTATTAAATAACACAGCTATTTTACAATAAATAGTAATTAATATAAACTACTCTAATTTTTTATCTAACGAATTAACAATATCAAGTCTTTCACCATGCAAATGTATAAGAGCTTGCGTTCTACCTTCCAATGCCGGCTCATAAAGCGGATTAAGCTCAATTGCTTTTTCAAATGCTGCATTTGCTTTTTGATGATAATTCAAATTGCATAAACACCAGCCGATATATGTATATTCAAACTCTTTTTCTTCCGAAAACTCAAGAGATTTGTTAAAAAACTCCAATGCTTTTGAATAATCCTTAAGCATAAAAAGGCTCATACCCAACCCCCTTAAAGCATTAACATTATTCGGTAAAACTGATATAATCTTCTCTGCATAACCGATTGAAGAAATATAGTCCTTAGAATCAAAAGAAGACTCCATTTTCTTCATAATACTTAACAACTTAAGTTTGTTTGTTATATTTGACAATTTAGCAATCAGAGAGTCGATATCTAAGTCCTCATTTGAAATATTATAATCTAAGTATAACACATCAGGAACTAAAGCATAATTTTTTATAACAGATGTTTTCTTATTCATATAATTAGGTTACAATATTAAAGTGGGGGGGATTAATCCCAAGTCGGAGTCTTACCCGAATATAATATATGAGAGTTATAATTTGGAATAAAAATTGATGGAAAAGATTAATAGTAAGATTATTTATATCATAGTATTTGTAATTTTTGCGTTATTAACTATTTTAGCAATCGACATGATGCGAGCTGAATCTGTAGGCTTTAATAAATATAGTACGGCATTAACAGAATATAAAAAGAAAAATTACGAAACTGCAGAAAAAGAATTTTCTCAAGTACCAATGTTTTCAAGTGTAAAATCAGCCGCATTATTCAGAGAAGCACGCTGTGCAACATTGTTAAATGATAATGAAACAGCAAAAAATAAATATAGTAAAATTTTTGCATTTTATGGGAAATCCTCCATTTCAGTATTAAGTTTATATAATATTGGAGTACTTTATTATGAGGAACAAGATTTAAAAGCTGAAAAATATTTCAAAAAAATTCTAAAGAAATACCCCAACTCACAATACGCAGCATCTTCGCAATACTATCTTGGACAAATTGACATATTAAAAGCTGCAAAAGTAAATGATAACAACAAACAAAAAGTAATAAGTGAAGGTGTTCAAAAATTGTATAATTACATATCAACAACACCAAATGGGAAATTTACCAAACAAGCTCTTGAAACACTTATTCAACTTGGCGCGATAAAAAGTGAATATGATAACTTATTAATAGCAAATGCATACTACGAATTAGGGGATTACCTTAACTCAAAAAAATATATGGATAAAACCAAGCGTGAAGAGAATTGGAACAGTTGGGCAAAACTTGCGTTAAAACTAAATGAAAAAGAAAAAGCTAAACAATATATTGAAGAAGGTTTAAATAAAAATTCAGAAGCAATAGAAACAGATGAGTTATATCAAATAATCGACAACTATCTTGGATTATATCCAACCAAGAAAGAGGGGTTGAGCAGATTAAATGGATTATTTAAGAATAAAGAAATAAAAGCATCAGATTATATTTTATATTTAACCTGTACAACGAAATCCGGTAAAGATGAAACTGCCTGCTATAAAAATTTGTATGAAAAGTACCCTAACGGGCAATTTGCAGCAGAAGCACTATCGAATGTATTTTTAAGTAAATACCTTGAAAAGAAATACTATGATGTAGATAGAATCGGGAAAATCCATATGAAGAAATATCCTGAATCAAAATCAGCACCAATGGTATCGTTCTTTATGGGGAAAATGTCTGAAAAAACAAAGCATCACGATGCCGCAAATGCATATTATAAACATACAATGAGCAAATATCCTGACTCATATTATGCATACAGAGCATTCTTATCACTTAATCGTGATATAGAAATGTTTGATGAAGTCAACTTAGATACTGCTGCCGTTGTTTTTCCATATAAAAAATCAATGGAAAAAAACTTGGTAATAAAATTAGCTCTTCTTGGAGATTATGATTTAGTAGAAGAAATATGTAAGTCAGATGATTTTGTACAAAGTTGGATAGCCTATAAAAAAGGACAATACACTTTATCCTGCATACTTGCAAGAAATGCAATGGAAAAACTACCTGAAAAACCAAACTTTGATGATTTAAGGTGGCGATTAGTTTATCCGATACATTACTGGGATATTATAACAAAATATAAATATACCAATAATCCTGTATTATTATTATCAATTTTAAAAGAAGAAAGCCATTTTGATTCAAATGCACACAGTTTTGCAGGAGCAAAGGGTTTAATGCAAATGATGCCGGCTACAGAAGAAGAATTAATAAAGAGCTATAATATTAAGAAAACTAATGATAAAGTTTCAAATGACATAAAACTAGGTAGCATATATTTTGCAAATCTAATGTACAATTTAGATGAAAAAATATTATTTTCACTTGCCGCATATAATGGCGGAATAGGCTCAGTAAAGAACTGGCAAAATACCATCAAGTTTAACAATGTTGATGAATTTGTCGAACAGATTCCGTATCCGGAAACAAAAAATTATGTAAAAAAGATTATTAGAACATACTGGATGTATACTAATATCTACAACTAAAAAAAACCTCTCTAAACGAGAGGAATGAGCGATGAGGATTTCAAGTATATGTTAACTTTTACCTGTATAAAATACATTAGATTTTAGTAGTAGTAAAAATATGTAATTATAAAAAGGGCGGATACACCCGCCCTTTACCGCACAGGACAGCCTGATTAAATCTAGAAACACGGCTGCGGCGGTTTCGAAATATTATGATATATCTAATTTATATTTTTTAGTTTCTTTTTCTGCTATTTTGGGAATATAAACATTTAGGACACCATTTTTATATTCAGCATTAGCTTCATCTGGTTTAACCGGTTGATCAAATGATATTGTACGTTTATACTTTCCATACCTGAACTCACAAGTATGATACTTAATATTTTTTTCTTTTTCCTCTTGTTCTTCTTTTTCTTCTTCTATAACAGCTGTAATTGTCATAAAATCATTATCCAATTCTATATCGATATCATCCTTTTTAACCCCCGGCATCTGTACTTTAACTTTATAAGCCTTATCCGTTTGCTTAACTTCAATAGCCGGACGCCAAATAGACTTTTTTTTCAAGTTCAATGGATTAGAAAAAACTGGATGAAGTACTGTATCTCGAAGAAAATTATTTAATTCATTATGGATACTGTCAAAATATAAATCCGGTTCTCTAATTATTAAATCAGTTTTCATAAATAAAGCTCCTTTCGTGGATACTCATATAATAAACTTCAAACTCTAAAAATCATTAATAAAAAGTAGTAAAAAAATATCCGATTAGTAATACTATCAGACAATAGAGTTCCGCAGATACTTTTTAGATAATAAAAATATAAAAGAAAGGATAAAAAATGAACTTACTATTTTTTGATTATAGAGAAGCCGAGCACGAATATTTCAAAAAAAATCCAAATAATGATTTCAATATCAAATTTACAAAAAGTCCACTTAATGATGAAACAGAAATAAGCGAGTATGATTCCAAAGAAACTTGTATAATAAGTATATTTATGACCTCAAAAATAACAAGTACAGTACTGGATAAATTTAAGAATTTACGAGCTATAGCGACTCGTTCAACAGGTTATGACCATATAGATATAGCAGAGTGTGCAAGACGCAACATTAGAGTATTAAATGTAGAACAATACGGAAAAACCTCTGTTACTGAATATACATTAGGAATAATGATAGCATTGGTAAGAAATATAATTCCAGCCGTAAGGGACTTACAACGTCAAAATATTGATATAAAAAAATATACCGGACGAGACATAAATAAACTAACCCTTGGGGTGATAGGAACAGGAGCAATAGGAAGTTCTGTCTGTCAAGGAGCTAAAGTTCTTGGAATGAAAATTCTTGCAAATGACAAACAAAAGAATCTTGAAATTGCAAATATTGTTGAATATGTTGATTTTGAAACAATTTTAAAAGAATCTGATATAATATCTCTTCATATACCTTACACACAAGAAGCCTATCACTTAATTTCTGAATATGAACTATCAATAATGAAAAATGGCAGCTATATAATAAATACCGCAAGAGGTGAATTGATAGATACTATAGCATTATATAATGCAATCCAAACAGGAAAAATAAAAGGATGCGCACTAGATGTTCTAGAATGTGAAAATATCGTTCTAAATAACACAAATGAAAATATACTGCACAAATTAAATAAAAGTAACAAGAATTGTATTGAAAACGCTTTTATAATCGAAAAATTATCAGAACTGGATAACGTAATAATAACACCACACATAGCTTATAATACAACTGATGCTATAAATACAATTCTTGAAACAACAATATGTAATATAAGAGATTACTTAAAAGGAGATAATAACAACAGAATTGTCTAATAAAAATTAGACCTTCTTTAATTCCGTAATATTAGGATCCAGAACCTTCCTACCTATATTTTCAAAATTAATTGAACAGAAATTTTTAGTACCATAACTAAATATTTTTTCAACTACGCCAACGCCAAACTTAACATGCATAACCCTATCTCCCTGCTGAATAGGATCACTATGAACCATCGCATCTTCAGGAATTTCAGCAGTATAAATAGGAACCGCTGGTGTTGCGGTATTTCTTTGAGGAACGATAATATTATCATCGCTGGGAACCTCGGTTTCAAGATTATCAGAAATATTATCCTGCTCTAAAGGTAACTCAGTTTGATTATTAAATTCCTCATCATCAACTACTTCAATGGAACTATCCTCTAAATTATCAGCGACTAGTTCATCTTCAGCTATAATTACATCATCTGTTCCTACTAACTCTTCTATAAAATCTAAATCATCCTCAGATAAAGATTCCGAATCCTCTGGTTGAGCAGCGGTATACATTCTATCAACATCTCTTCGAATTTCTTCATCCAGAAGTTCTTCTTGAGTTTTTTCTTCTGGTTCCTCTAGTTGAATATCTTCTTCAACGCCTAGATCTAATTTTGGTTCCACCTCAGCAGAATCATCCAATACTAACTCTTGATTAATATCATTTGGCAACAAGCCATCATCTAATTTTTCTTCAACAAGCTCCATGCCTTCTTCTAAACTAACTTCTTCATTTATAAAGGCTATCTCTTGATTTTCTTCAGGTTGTTCAGCTGATACAAAATCTTCAGATTTTTGTTGCTCTAATTCTTCAGTGTCAACCGCTTCAATAACTTCAATATTATCATTTATATCTATATCAAAACTTTCTTCTAACGGTACTTCTTCGTAATGTTCTTCGGCACCATTAGCTAAAAGCTCATTTACACCAAGACTAGAAGCTTCTTCTAAAGGAATTTCATAATTATCTTCAGGTACTGCAACAACAGACTCCTCTGGAACCACTTCAATAGAATCACTCAGCTCTGGAATTTGCTCATCTACAGAATTTGGACTTTCACTCACTAATTCATCAACTAAACCCAAAGTTGATTGATTATATTCTTGAACTGCATCACTATTGTTTTCTAATTCTCTTAAATTGGCATCTTCTAGAGGTTGTTGCTCAACAGCTTCAGGAACTGTAGAATCAACCGCCTCCTGAATTTCTTGCACTGGCTCATAGTCTTGAATAACATCTCCTAATACTTCTTGATCTTCATCAGGAATACTAGGTAATGCCTCGTAATCAGATGTATTACATTCCGCATTCACTTCTTCAACCGGAGATAAATTTTGTTCAATTTCTTCGTTTTCAGAATTTTCATCTCTACAAGATTCCGGAGGAATATCATCCTCATTTGGAATAACTTCTGTTACTTCTTTCAATCTGAAAATTATAGAATATGGCGCGGATATATTCCCTGTAAGTACATATTCACCAGCTCTTAGATTTTTTAAAATGAATTTACAATAATCAAAATTATCGGTCTTCTTAACTCCAGAAAAAACAATAATACTAGCACTGTTTTGTTTTAAAACAGAAAGATATCTAAAAGTAGATGGAACAACGAAAGATGATATAACATTTTCATTTTCAATAACTTCTTTTATAAAATCTTTATCTAAGGAATTATCAGCCAGCTTAATAAATGAATACAACTTGATATCAGTATCTTTAAATGAATTCAAAATAAGACTAATATACTCAGAAATAAATATATTACTATTTATATTCGATAAATCAATAGCAACCGTTGCGGGTCCAAATTCTGAAAGAGATTTCCAATCCATTACTTCTTCATGAGTATTAGCAAAGATGTCAGCCTCATATAATTTTTCAAGTTTATTTTTAAAGAAAAACAACCCCAAATTATTCGAATAATCAAAAACATTATCTATAACAGACTTAAAGCTCTTAAATGGAATATACGGTACAGTTGAAGCATAAGTTTTTAATTCATCAAAAATAGATTTAATAACCGATTTACTTTCTTCAGTAATATCAGAAAAATATTTGTCATAGATAAACTGTATAGCATGCGAATTAAGCGGAAGTTTAAAATCCTTACCAGCTGTTAGCCTAATGCCTTCAAAAGATCCGTCAGTATCAAAAACAATAGTATTATAACCAAGATGCTTAATTTGATGAGCAAAATTTGAAATTAGCAAATTCGTATTAGCTATATTTTCTGAGACAATTAAAATTCTATCATCAAAGAAACACTTTCCTGCCGGAAGTAAATAATTTTCAAACGCCAATTCACCGGCAACAATATTAACATTATCCCCAAGTTTAGAAACAACTTCTGAAAAATTTATTGTCTCACACAAAGCATCTCTAGAAACATTTTGAATATTAACAGCTATAAATGGAGCATCTAAGCATGCAACAATCTTTGCAAATACATAATTAGTAATATGCGTAGACTCTGTATATAAAACCTGAGCGATATAAACATTTTCCCCATCAATAACCTTTAACAAAGTAGAAATATTGATAGGTTCGCTACTCTCAATTTTTAATAAATTGCCTCTAATATCTAATATTTTCATGTCAAATACCTAAGAAGATTTTAGCATGAAAAAATAAATATATACTATATATTTTTATAAATTTTACAAAGGGTTAAACAATAAGCAAAACAGGGAATTAGAGGTTATATAGGTAAAACGAAAGGAATGTAAATTTTTGTAAATTTTAGAATAAATAACTAGCAAATTTAAACATTTTTGAATTTTGATATATATGGTAGTGTATTTGGAGTTATTATGATACCAAAAGTAACAAATGAGATGGTGAGCCGCGGAGCAAAACGTCAAGAAGTCTCCAAAAGCAATAAACAAAAAGAGGAACACGAAGAACCCAAAGTTCTTACAAGCAGTATAAATAATCGTATGTTAGCGGGGTTTCATAGAACCTCAAACGCATTTTTAGAGTATCCTGCAAAGGGATTAAAAGGGGACATCAATTCAAATTTTTATGAATTTTTAGCAATGGGTAGAGTTCCATATCTAATAGGAAGTGGAACATTTATAGGTGTATTCAATGCAGCAAGCAAATTTTTTGATTCGAGAGGAGCACAAAAATCAAAAAAAATTGGTCTTAAACTAGCCGCCGGAGTAATATTTTATGCATTAGCCAAAACACTATCAAAAGATTTAGTAACTCGTCCGGTAGCTTGGGCAACAGGAGTTGATATAGAGCAACCATACTTAAATGTTATATATCCATTCCCGAAAGTTATTTTAACAGAACCTCCAAAACCAAATGAAGCAGGAGAAAAGGGACAAAAGAGAATTATACAGGATTTAGCTCCACAATACCAATACCAAAAATTATGGGAAAGTGTCGAATTCCCAAGAATAGACTTAGTCGAACCGGAATTCTTTGACAAAGTAGCAAGAAAGAATGGTTTAGGCGAAAACTTAAACAATGCAGAAGGTGAAGCAAAACCGATTTTAAAGAATGTAATATCAACAGCAACAACCGCCCAAAGGATTTCATCATTCTTGTGGGCAGCTTGCGGAGTAGCATTAGCAGCCTGTGGTGACTGGGATCAATATTATGATACCTATATTAGTAATACTAAATTAGGGAAAACACCTATAAACAAAGATATGACATGGAAAGAAAAACTTGGTGTAAAAATTAGTAACGGATATAACAAAACAAAGAATGCAACACTGGCATTAAAAGATGCCTTTGCATCGTCAGCCAAGGAATTATATAATGGAGCGCCGGGAAGCAAAGGCTTTAAGAAGCATGCCGGCAAAGGTTTAATTTTTGCAGCATTAGGCTCAACAGTCTTTGGAGTTGCAAACACAATAATTAGAGCCCGCTCAATGGGTAAAAATTTATGTGATGAAAAAGTTATAGATAAGAATCAAGACAGTATGGTGGTGTAGGATGGCAACAGTAAATAAAATTCAAAACCAAACAGCATTTACACAAAGAGCCAACATTGATCAAAACTCAAACAATGTTGCAATGGAGCATCTTATTCCATTACCAAGAAGGCATTACAGGAACCATAATACCATCCCTAACTCTGTTAATATGATTAAGCCGGAGCCGGGTCAAGGACATTTAATACGTGGTGGATTTTTCCGTTCAATCGGACGATTCTTCAAAAACCGCGTATACGATGTAAAATCAGTTTACAATGGATACACAGGGAAAGCTAACGACCATCAACTTGGACGAACTAATGATGTAGGTCTTGTACTTGGAGGTACAGGTATTGCAGCATTTTTGACAACAAGGCGTGTTGCAACAATGCCGAAACATATGGAATTTATAGGTCTTGCGTCTTTCTTAACATCAATGGCATTATGGCCAAAGATAGGTATTTTTGGACCAGCAAGACTTGTTCACGGTTTTGATGCTGACAAGAGATACATTGATGACCAAGGAAGAAACAAATCTGTATTCCAAGATCCTAATTATGTACCATTTGATTTATATACAGGAAGAAAGAAAAGCGAAAATTTATCTGCAATCGGCGATTATATGGGAATAGCAAAAGATGCTAAAAATCGCGATGATATCACAAAGGATCAAATGAGAAAAATAGCAAACCAAAACCATACGTTATGGATGTTAACCTCAGGCTTTGCTGTTCCTACTCTTACAGCACTTCTTTGTAACGGTTTTGAAAGAGTATATGAGCCTTTCATTGTTGGTCAAAAAGCTAAAAAACACGATAAAGAACTAAATGAAATGTATTCAGAAATTGTTAATGGTATAACTTCTCAAAAGAATACACACAGCCCAAAATCTGTAATGAAAAAATTACAACGTGCAATTAAAACCAAAAGTGTATCTGAAAAGATTGCAGAATTTACATCTGTAAAAAATCTAAATAAAGTTTTATCAGAGTCAGACTTATCAAAATTAGTTAATGAAATAACAACAGATGCAGGTCATGGAGTATCAGAAGCATTAGCCGAAGATTTATCAGCAATACTAATAAAAGCTGATGAAATTGTTGTTGATAGTAAATACACTGAAGACTTAGCTAAAAATATAGAATCTAAGTTCCAAGGTCACAAACTTCTAAAAAATGGTATTTTAACATTAGATGAAATAAAGACTATTTTGTTAGAACAAAATGGAACTAAAGATTCATACAGCGTATTAAATAAAAATGACATAACAGATAAAATACTAAATGGAATAAAAAGCAAATTAGCTTCATCATCAGAAATAAAAGCAGCTGGTTCAATGACAAGAGAAGCAGTTCTTGCAAGAGTTCAAGATTTAGCAACAACAAAATTTACAACAGAGAATATACTTCCAAAATCAACAAAATTTGTTATGACTGAAGAGGCTGCAAATACAATCAATTCAATAGGAGCAACCCTTGAAACATATTTAACCAGATTTAAAAAGCTCAAGGATATAAACGCTCTAAAAATGGGTGATTTAGCAGACTCCCAAAATGCATTTTACTGGGGTAAACTAGAAAAGGCATTTACGAATATTATCTATCCACATAACGTTATCACTTCAAAAAATTTAAAAACATTGATTGATAATCCAAAAGCAATTGAAGCAGAAACAATCAAACGTTTAGAAAGCATTGTAAGGAATGATGGAGATTATAAGAAAGTTCTATCAGAAATTAATAACTTAAAAATGGGCTACCTAAAAGCAATGCTAGGCGATGGAATGGAAGAACAATACACCTCACTAGTAAAAGGTTCTTCTCCAAACGGAAACGGATGTTGGACCCAAAGGAACTATAGAACAAATGGAACACAAATTGATAAATTTATTGAGTTACAAACCAGAATAGCATCTGACTTCAGAGCTGGAATAGGCAATAAATCAGGGCTATTCAGAAATCTAATAAATGCTATTGCAGGACCGGATGGCTGGAACTACAGTACATCTGTTGCACATTTAGAAACAATGGAGAATGTAAGCAAAGTTGAAAATTTTGTAACAGCTTGCGATAGAATAATACATACATTAGATTTATACCGACGCACATATCTGTTTGAAACAACAGGAGATGAAAGATATCTTGGAGATACCGGATTTATTAACAAGCAATGGGCTTCAAAACTATTCAAAGAAGGAAAAGCCAATACACTTTCTGCTCACTCAACAGATTTCTTTGCTAAATTTGGAGCATTAAATAAACCTGAAAAATTCCAAAATTACTTAAAATTAATTTATAACCGTACAAGCGGAACTGATTCATTGGGATTTTTAGATAGTTTAACCTCTGAGACTCTTGGACCTACATCATCAAGAATAACAAGAGAATGGATAGATAAACTCAGAAGACTTGTTGGTAATGATAATAAGAACTGGCAGTACGCAGGATTTTGGGTAGATGACTTAGGAGATTACGCAAATGAAATGCTACAAACACCAGAAGCAAGGTACAGAGCTCAAGGAAAATCTCCTGTAGAGTTATTAAACCAAGGAATTAAAAAATCCTATAACAGCAATAAATGGTTAAGAATGTTTGGTGGTTTATTTATCGGCGTATTTAGTTTGTCAATATTATCTCAATTCTTCTTTGGCAAGAAAGATTCAACTATTCCGCTAGAAAAAGATAGAATTGCAAGAATAAAAAAAGAAGAACGTGCAGAAAGAAGACAAAATAAAATAGCACAAAAAGAAGCTGAAGCAAAAGCTAAACAAATTGAAATGGAGGCGGCAAATGCAAATTAATTCTAACTATAATGTAATTCTTCCAAAATTTCAAAAGGCTTTTAAGTCTACTCAAAATGAGGAACCTCAAAAACATTCTGAGAAAACTAGTGCTAATCCATTTGATAATTATATGGATAATCAAGCAAAGATTAATGCCGTTTCTGTAAATAAAGTTAGCGCAATCAAAGAATCAACAGAAAATAAGCCGGAATATAAAAATAATTTACGTACAATGATTCGTGATAATAATGCAATAATAATGGCAATAATACCAAGAATCCTTGGGGCAAAAGATTTAAACGGTGATAGACGTATTAATCCATCACTAGGAGAAAAACCCGGAACATTTTTAAGCTGTATTGACAAACTTGATGAAATTAAAGATTTAGGAGTTAATACATTACACATACTTCCTATCCACCCACCAGGAAAGAGTCATGCAATGGGAACTGCAGGATCAGTTTATGCTCCTTTAAAAATTATTGAAGATAACGGAGATCTTGCAATAGACCCTGTACTAGTAGATTTCAATGATTCACGCTCGCCAAAAGAACAAATGAAAGCATTTGTTGATGCTTGCCACGAACGTGGAATAAAGGTAATGTTAGATCTTCCAAGTTGCGGTTCTTTAGATATGAGCAACAATGAACCTGAATTAATGGCTAGAGGCAGACACGGTGAAGACAAATGTCCACAAGGTTGGGTTGACATAAGAATGTTTGAACCCTGGCATGATGCAACAAAACGGGAGCTTAATCCCAAATTGCTAGAAATGCATAAACAACTTGTAGATAACTGTATTGAACTTGGAGTTGATGGAATCAGAGCAGACGTTGCAAGAGCTAAACCTACTGAATTCTGGGATATATTAATTAAATACTCAAGAAAAAAAGACCCTGAATTTGCTTGGTTAGCTGAAACATATACATATGAATGTGCTTCTCCTCAACTTAATATGATGCACGATAGACCTATCGACTCATTAAGAGCGGGTTTTGATTGTTATTATGGGCAATATCATATGTTCCATGAAATGAAAGCTAGTGAATTTATTGACTATGTTACAATGAATCTTGATTTAACTCATAGAGATTATGAAGGAGATGGGTTAAAAGAACTAGCCGGAAAATCATTGATTGGTTCATTTACTACCCACGATGATATGTCAGCAATGGTAAGAGGCGGTGAAGTTTTCTGTAACTTATCTACTATTATTCAATCAACAATACCAATGACCAATCCATACTATGTTGATGGATTCCAATATGGGGATGCTTATGATTATCCATATGCAAATAAGGAAGACATTGAAACACAGACTGACAGTCTTATCAATAAAGTACACAAAAATAAATTAGATTTATTTAACTTCTCCGGCCCATCGGTTGGTAATTATCATGATATTGGCAGAGTAATGAAAGAAACAAATGAAATGCGCCAAAAATATGATGATATTATCACAAAAGGTAGTTTCATTGAGTTAGATAAAGAAGGAGATAAAGGCGACTGGATCATCCCTTATGCAAGACATTTGAACGGTAAAACCTTAGTAGTACTTGCTAACAAAAACGTTAACCGTCCTATATCAGTAAAAGTTTACGTCCCTGGTCTAAAAGCTCACGATAAGTTAAAGAATTTAGCTCCTGAATATGGTGAGAAAAGTACAATACAAGTTGATAATGATGAAATCAGAGCGATTTTGGCACCTGCAAAGGCATATGTGTTTGAAGTTAATACTCCTAAAATAGAAGAATATTATTTCAATGATGTATTTAAACAAAACTTTGACGAAGGTGCTCGAATTCCAGTTCTTGATGATGATAACGATCTTGATTCAGAAAATATAGACGAAAATAATGAAGAAATCGTTGAGGTTGAACAAGAAGATAAAAAGACTGAAAAAGTTTAATTTATCTTAAAAGCAATAAAAAATGCGGCTTTTAATAAAAAGCCGCATTTTTTATAATATAATATATTAGTTTACTTTACATCATCTTTAATAACAATTAAATTATTAAAAACTTTCATTACACAAGTTGGAAGAACAACTTCATGTAAACCATCAGCAATACTTAAAATGCTGCCAGCTTTTAAAACAACATCTTCACCTTTATACTGAAAAGTATAATCATCTTTTCTGTCTGATCTGATAGTAATTTTGTTATCCATTTTCGTATCCTTATAATTAACATTTTACCAGAAAATAAAGCGGATAAATCCGCCAAGAGATTTATCCGCTTTTACTTTCAAAAGATTAGTCAAAAACGTAACCAATGATAGATGCTTCACGAGCACGTTTAACAGCCTTTGTAATCATTCTTTGGTGCTTAGCACAGTTACCAGTAACTCTTCTAGGAATAATTTTACCTGCTTCTGTTAAATAGCGTTTTAACTTAGACGCATCTTTGTAATCAATAGAATCAACGTGTTCTGCGCAAAATGAACAGGTTTTACGTTTTTTCTTGTCTTGTAAATCTTGTTTTGCCATTGTTATTAATTTGCCTTTCTAGCCTTATATTTGTACTACATTAAAAAGGAATTTCTTCCTCATTTATCAACTCATTTACATCATCAATTTCTTCAGAATCAGAGTATTTAACAATTGGTTCATCCGATTCTATCGCAGCTTTAGAAGCTGCAGACGCACCACCTATCTTTTCAATAGTATTAGCATCCAATTCAAAAACTTTTCTTTCATTGCCACGTTCATCCTTTACGCCCACAATTTGAAGTGAACCTTCTACAAGTACTCTATCTGCTTTTGAAAGAGTAGATAGAACTTCTTGCTGTGACTGACGTTTTGATATAACCCTTAAAAGAATAGGTTCTGAATTTCTATCTTCCACAGAGACAACAAAAGAAGACACCGAAACATTATTCTGAGTAAAACGTTCCTCCGGCGTTCTAACTATTGTACCTGTAACAACCGCTTTTGCTAATGACATTATACAGCCTGTGCTTTCTTTGATGATTCTAAAAACATAATTCTAATAATATTTTCATTCAATCTTAGGTTTCTGGTAAATTCTGCAACCTTTTCAGAAGGTAAAGAAAATACAGTATTTACAAAGAAACCATCTCTGAAACTTTGAACATCAAATGCTAACTTTTTACGTCCGATTTTATCAGAGGCAATAACAGATCCGCCCATTGCTGCGATATCTGAATTTAATTTTTCTACAACCTTATCTACTTCTTCTGAATCAAGATTGGGTTTTAAAATTGTCAATAATTCATAATTTTTCATATTTATATTTCTCCTTATAAATAGATTTTAACATAAACATAAAAATTACAATATAAAATCGCCTTCAAAAGTATAATCTGCGGAACCTGTAAGGTAAACCGGATAATTAGTATCATCCTCTTGCCCTTGCCACTCAATCGTTACAGCTCCACCAGGAAGTTTTACTAAAACTTTACTTTCCGTAAAATTATTTAATATTCCGGCTACAACTGTTGCACACGCTCCTGTTCCGCAAGCCAATGTTATACCACATCCTCGTTCCCATACACTTAGTTCTAATTCTGTCCTTGAAATTTGTTTAACAAATTCTACATTTGTTTTCTCTGGGAAAAGTTTATTTAACTCTATTTGCGAGCCGTATTTTTTCGCATTATCCATTGTATTTCCATCAATAAAGATTACAAAATGTGGGTTTCCCATAGATATTGCATTCCCTACAAAGGTAATATCATTTAATTTTAATTCATAATTAAGAGCTTTGTTACCTAAAAACGGGATTTTTTCAACCTCTAAAATCGGTACTGACATTTTTACTGTAACCTCATTTGTTGGTAGAATCTTAGGAGTTATAATCCCTGCTCCTGTCTTAACGGTAAATTCTTGTTTTTCTATTAGTTTTTTATCATACAGATATCTTGCAAAACACCTCATTCCATTTCCGCACATTTGGGCAGTTGATCCGTCCGAATTATAAAAATACCAACCCACATCGGCTTCATTTGTTTTATAATCAGGTATAATCAAACCATCGGCACCTATTCCAAAGTGTCTATCGCACAATTTCCGAGACAAATCTGACATAAACATACCCGATTTTCTGTATTCGGCATAGTCCAATATTACAAAATCATTTCCACAACCTTGCATCTTTGTAAAATGTACTGTTTTCATCTTCTTCTCCAACTTTCTCATTTATTATACTACATTTTACTGTTCACACAACGTGAAATTTTCGATTTCTTAATTCTCGTCTATCTTCTTCCATATCTATATTATTTACAAACAATTTCAATTTTTTATCATATCCCATTAAGTTCAACACTGCTAATATTTCAGCACTTGTATTTATTAAAATAATCTTATTTGGACAACCATTTATCAAGTCAAAAAATTCTGTTGTCAAAACCTGTATTTTGGACATATCAATTACAACAGAATTATATGTTTTTTCTTTTTTCTGAAGTTTAATATACGTCGATATTTCATCAACACATTTTGATGTAAATATACGGAAATCCGGATAAAAAACAGTATGTTTTTCTGTAATATATGTCAACATACTTTGATTTTAACAATTTTTTCCTGCTTTCTACATTACCGGAACTTATAAGATTTTTATAACTTTAGTATTAAAATATAATTCTCGATTGAGTTACTATTATATCAACTTTTTTATCATTGTTATCAATTGGAATTTCATCAAACAACAACTCATCAGGCACTGGGAAAATTGTTTTTGCTGAACACTTTTCTAAAAATTTGTCATAACAGCCTTTGCCATACCCAAGCCTATTTTTAGTATAGTCCGCACACAACCCCGGCAATATTATTAAATCTACGTCAGCAACACTCAATTCGTGTGTTATAGGCTCATAAATATTATATTTAGAAAGGATTAAATCTTCTCCTAAACACCAAGGACAAGGGCATATTTCATCTCCATTCAATCGAGGTAAACAATATTTTTTTTCATTTCTTACTAAGCATCGCAAATCTATCTCGCCTTCTTTTGGATAAAATATCATAACTGTTTTAGAAGACTTAAAAGACTCTAAACTCTCTATTTGCTCTACAATTTTATTACTTATTAACTTAAGATTAAGACTTTTACGTTTCTGCTTTGAAATTTTTCTTAATTCAGATTTTTCCATATAAATATTTTACATTGCTCTTTTCAGTTCGACAATTAATTATGTTATTTTTACAAATATTTACATTCAATATAAAATTTGGCAAATTTTTACTACAAAATAACTTTATATATTATATATATAACTTAGGAGAAGAGAGATGTTACCGGATAATAATACTATTCAGAAAGCATTCAATACCCGAATGGAAATTGCAGAAAAGAAATATCCTAAACATATAAAAAAAGAAATAGTACTTTTTAATCCTAAAAAAACTACCGAGGTAGAGCAACAAGAAGCATATATAGCTTATTCTGATAAAATGCTTGAATATTTTGACGACAACAAAGATGGTAAAGTTGACAAAGGCGAATACCAGCAAGGCTTGCTTAAATTATACTATGAATCACACAAAGAACGATATAATTCTCCTAATGATGAAAGAAATTTAATCAAGCGTCGCCTTACGCACTTAGGAGAAAGAAGTTTTAAGGCTTTAGATACAAATGGAGACAATATAATCTCGAAAGAAGAATATGCTGTATTTACCAAAATGTGTGACGCACAAGGCGGAATTGATGGGAAATTCATCTTAGATGATGAAGAAGCTACACTCCACGAAATTCATGTAAATAATCCTTTTAAATACTAAATATTAATGTTTTATAAATTTAGCCTGTATTCTTTCGTACAAATCAATAGCATAATCCATTTTAAAAATTAAGCTAAATATTGAATAAACAGTGAAACAAAGAGAAGTTACACAAAGTATTTTAACGAGTTCTAAAGCATATTTCCCAATAGGAAGATTATTTAAAAGATGAGCAAATAGGATACAAATAACAAAAGTTAATGTTCCTGCCATAAGCATTTTAAACAGATTTCCAAACAGGGATCTATATTCCAATTTAATTTTCTTGGATATAAATAACCCCAAGATAACTGCATTGAACAAAGTTATAAAAGAAGTAGACAGAGTAATACCTGCAATCCCCATATGCAGCTTAGAGATTAATATAACATTTAATATATACTTAAGCAATATTGCACAAGAAGCGACAATAAAAGGGGTTTTAGAATCATTAAACGAATAATAGATTCTTGTAATAGAATCTCTAAATACGTAAGGAAGAATAGAAACCGATAAGAACCAAAGAGCCTCAGTAACCATCCAAACAGCATTTTCATCAAAAGCTCCACGTTCAAAGACCAGACTAATAGCATCCTTTCCTAGTAATAAAATACAAATAATAATAGGAATAGACATAAAGAACAGCACGCCTACACCCTTATTAAAATATCTTCTTATACCATCAAAGTCATTATCGGCGACATATCTTGAGAAAAGCGGAAATAGCGGAACCAAGAAAGCCGTAACCAAGATACCTACAGGAAATTGGAAAATTCTATTTGCATAAACAACCGCTGTCCAAGCGCCTTCTCTTAATGATGAAGCAAAAAACATGTCGATATAAATATTAATTTGACCAATAGTTGAACTTAAAACCGCAGGGAAAAGCAGTTCACAAAGAGTTTTAAATTGAGGATTATTAAAAAATTCGAAGTTAGGTTTAACCCTAAAACCGATTTGTCTAAGTTTCGGATACTGAACTATAAGCTGCAAGAGTCCACCAATAGTTGTTGCCCAAGCAAGAACCAAACCATTTGGATCATTACCACATAATAACACGGCTACAATAATTACAAGACTTAAAACTATAGGAGAAATATTCGGAAGTGTAAATTGCTTATAACAAACAAGCAAACCATAATATATACCGATTATTCCACCAAACAGAATGACAGGTGACATAATTTTAAAATGCTGAACAGATAGCGAAATTAGCTCTGGGCTGCCGTTTGATATAATAAAACTCATAATTTGCGGAGCATAAACATAACATAAAACAGAAGCTAATCCAAACAAAATAAAAGTCCCTGTAAAAAATGTCGAATACAATTTATTTACATCGTTTTGCGGTTTCAAATTCAAATTAGGAATCATTTTAGAAAAAACCGAAACAGTCGCACTATGGAAAGGTCCTCCAACTCCGCCTAAAAGGATTATAGCAAGAGATGGTATTTGATTAGCATAAAAATATGCATCTGAAACAGTTGATGCACCATAATGACCCGCAAGAACCATATCTCTCAAAAAGCCGATAAACTTTGATAAAATCGTTATCACGGCAATCAGCCAAGCAGCTCTTAATATTCCGTTTGTTTCGGGTTTACTCTCTGTCATCTGAACTCTTTTCTCTGTCTAAATCAATTAGAACTTTTACTTGTTTACCTATAGTATGCGGGTAATAGATAACCTCATTTTCTCCTTTTTGTAAATATTTTGATATATCATACTCAAAGTTCTTTTGTAAGAACCCGCCTTCAAGACTTATTTCCAGAAGCAATCCATTAACTCTTACTGGAAGTATTTTAGCTCCATTAATATTTTCTATTAAAATTACACCATTTTTTTTATCTGTATAAAATTTCTGCTGTATGGGTTTATTATTAATAATTACAGGGTTTGTACCGATAACAATACCTGAATAGTAATGCTTAAGAATCTCTTTATAAGACTTATGAAGTCGATTTCCCATAAAACCTGCACCGTACTGGCTCATACCGACGCCATGCCCGTAACCGCCGCCTTGGGCTAATATCTCTGTTATATTTCCATTTTCATCTCTTGTTATATCAAGAACAAAATTTGCGCTTGGAAGAGCTTTACCGTGATTGATAAATAATCTTCGAATAATTAGCTCTTTCTTTACCAAATAATTTCCTTTATCAGTTACAATTTCAAGAGCCATTATTTTACCTGACTCTCCACGTTTTAGGACTTTAATATCCTTAACACCTGAAATAAAATTATTCTCAGGTGGCGGAATAATAAATCCTGTAGCAGAGAGTGTTTTTAAATTCATATTTATGTCAGTTTCAAACTCCTCTAACGTCCAAGAGCGCTTCCATCGGTAATACGGAGATTCCATATCGTATGAATCCGGAATAGAAGTATAAAAATATCTTGCATCTTCTTCCTTAGATAATGGAATAAATGTTTGCATATCGGGTTTTGCGATTAAAAATGGTTTTGCGGCAGCAGGAAACTGATGCTTATCAGAAAAAGCATTGGAATAGCTTTCTGTATAACCGCCGGCTGTTGAACTATACAATGCTAAAATTGGTTCTCCGTTAAATGATGCGACCTGACCTTCTGTTTCTTCTACAGCCTTATTAGTTAAAGGATCCTCTGTATTTGCGCCAAAATAGACCTGGCTTGCAACACTGTCTACAACATCAAATTCTTCATACGCCTTTACCCTTGGAGCTAAAACGTAGTTCCTTGCAGCCACGGTTTGAGCTTTTAATGCTTCCAGCCCAAATCTTACAGGCATTTCATTCGGCACAACACCTTTTAAATAATCCTGTAAACCTATTATATTAATAATATAGAAACCATCATTTTTCTTTGTTCTGCAAAATTCCATTGCTCCATGGTATAATGCAGGTTTCCCATTACGTTTTAATCCTTCAATACCAATCAAACCCTTGTCTGAAAAGACAACAAACGATTGCAAACCTAATGTTCTTTCATTATCGATATTAACTAAAAAAGAATCTTCCTCATGCGTAATATATAAAGTTTTATTTGCAGGAATCTTAGCTATCACTTGTTTAGTTGCTTTATCACATATCATATAATCCGCTGTAACATAGACTCCTACATCAAAATGTTTTACTTTACTAAAACTGGAATCTGTAAGTCCAACACGAACTACCTCTTCTGCAAACGCAAGAGAAGATGTCAGCAATAATAATATAAGACAAAGAAATACTTTGGCTATTTTAGTTCCCAAACCGTACCCTCTTTTCCATCCTTTAAAACTATTCCCAATTTATCCAAACCAACTCTTATTGAATCAGCAACTGCCCAATTTTTATCATCTCTGGCTTGTTTTCTTACTGATATTACTTCATTCATATCTTTGTAATTTGTTCCCAATTCTTTGTTTAATTCAGCTATTACATTTGATAATTCTTCATCTGATAAAGATTGCTTTTCAAACTTAAATCCAAGAACAGAAGCCAACTTAAACAATACAGTAAATGCTCCTGCTACATCTTTATTAGCCTTATTAGCAAGTTCAAACAATACCGCCAAAGCCTTTGAAGTATTTAAGTCATCATCCATTGCTTCTACAAACTGTTTATACTCATCAGTTTTAGTGATATCCAGACTTTCATCAATCGGAGTACGTTTTGCGTTAAGCAATCTTTTCACACCTGCTGCCGCAGATTGAAGCGCATCATCCGAAAATTCTACAGGCATTCTGTAGTGGTTTGTTAATATGAAAAATCTTATTGTATTGCTGTCATATTTCTTTAATAAATCGTCAATCGTCAAGAAATTACCTAACGACTTAGACATTTTTTCTTTGTTAATAGTAACAAATCCGTTATGAAGCCAATAATTAACGAACTTACAACCATTTGCACACTCAGATTGTGCAATTTCATTTTCGTGGTGAGGGAAAATTAAATCTGCACCGCCGGCATGAATATCAATCGTTTTTCCAAGATATTTTCTACTCATTGCCGAACATTCAATGTGCCATCCAGGTCTACCAACACCCCAAGGTGATTTATACCCGAATTTTTCATCTTTTTTCCAAAGCGCAAAATCAAGCGGATCTTCTTTTTGCACACCAACCTCTACTCTTGCCCCACTCTCTAAGGCATCAATCGGTTGCTTTGATAAATATCCGTAATCTGAAAACTTCTTTACTCTAAAATAAACATCACCGTTTGTTTCATAAGCATAACCCTTTGATATCAAGTCTTTGACCATTGCAATCATTTCACCGAGTGTTTTTGTTGCAAATGGCTCTATATCAGGTCGCTCGTTATTTAAAGCGTTCATACTTTCGGTAAACTTGTTATACCAATATTTTGATACTTCTTCAGGAGTCTTATTTTCCTTTTCCGCCTTTTTTAAAATTTTATCATCTACATCAGTTACATTTCTACAATACGTAACATCATATCCTTTAAACTTCAAATACCTATACAATACATCCCAAGTAATATAGCATCTTGCATGTCCTAAGTGCGCATTATCATAAACTGTAGGGCCACAAACGTACATTTTTACCTTATTTTCTTCAATCGGTTTAAACTCTTCTACTTTATTTGTATATGAATTATGAAGTTTCATTTTTTCTCCTAACCTCTAGTCCTCAACTAACACTTTTAATATTGCTTTTTTAACAAATATACTCTCTTTTACTTTTATCCCAGGCTTATGAACCTCATACGGGTAAATAATCATAAAATCATATGGATTCATTGTATAATAATCACCCGCTTTGCCTGATAAAAATTCAATGTCCTTTTCTTCGTTATAAGAAATTTTTCCTTCGCAATCGGAGATATCACAAATTCCGATTTTTTCTTCACCTTCTTTTATAAATTGGATATCAATATATTTTTTATGTAACTCCCAATCAGCACTGTCTTTTGAATTGTAAGAATTTACATTGATAAATAATTTATCACCGTCAATCGGATATTTACCATCTTCCAAAAGACTTATATCGTTTTCCTTCAAAAACTCCAATCCTTTTTTTATACCGCTTGACAGATTAAAATACCTTTCTGCGTTAATTAATTTATCTTTAATCATAATACCCTCATTTCATACATAATTATACCTGCTGAAATTCCGAGGTTAAGAGATTCTACAGAATTTTTCATCTCAATTGTAACATTTGTATCCGTAATCCTCTTTAAATCATCACTTAATCCATCCGCTTCCGAACCAAAAAATACGCACGATTTTTCCGGAAAGTCAAACGAACTCAAATAAACAGAGTTATCAGATTTCGGCAGAGTACCGATTTTGGTAAAATCCTTCAACAAATCTTTCAATTCATCTATATTTTTAACCAAAAGAATATTATTCTTCCACAAATTTCCAACACTTGCCCTAACACATTTTGGATTATACAAATCAACTGTATCACCGAACAAAATAACACCATCAATACCGAAAGCAGAGGCAGAGCGTAAAATAGTACCTAAATTTCCTGCATCCTTGATATTTTCAAGCAAAATAACTTTTTTTGCCGCTTTAAGCCAAGAATTTGTGTTTTGTTTCTGAACCCCAATTGCCACAACAGCTGGCGGAGTTTCAGTTGTCGAAATTTTCTTCAAAATAGGCTCATTTGTTTTTATTATCTCAGCATTTGAGTTAAATTTTATATTTAATTTCTCGGGATTTACACAAAAAACTTTTTGTATTTGAACTCCATACAAAACAGCTTCTTCAACGGGTTTAAAGCCTTCAATTAGAAATAGTCCTGTTTGTTCACGATATTTTTTTTGTTGAAGTTTAACTGTTTCTTTTACTGTCTCATTTGTTAAAGAAGTTACCTCAATCATAAAACCTCAAACTCCTTAAGCATAATTTTTTCATCTTCTGTTAACAAATCAAAATCAATTAATTTTGACTCATACGGCATACTAGAAAAAGAATGAATTTTCCCATCAAGGAAATAACACGAGTTTTCTAATCTGACCCCAAAAGTGAGCGGATTATATAACCCCGGCTCTATAGTAAAGCACATTCCGTCAACAAGAGGAACTTTTGCAAATTCTGCAGTACTTAAGTTTGGCGGAGCTTCGTGCACATTAATTCCTAAACCGTGCCCCAGGCCGTGACCAAATGTATATCCTTCAAGGTTATTACCTAATTTACGGGAAATAGCGTCAATATCATAACCTGAAATATTTTCTGTTATTTTCGCGTTAAACGCAGCTAAAAACATTTTTAGAACGTTTGTATAGACTTTTTTATGTTCTATAGTCGGAGTCCCTTTAAAAAATACTCTCGTAATATCGGTTGCTAAACCGTTTTCATAATATGCACCACAATCAATTAAAACAAGTGAGCCGTCACACACGATTTCTTCTTTTGAACACTTTGAATAATGAGCAAGCGCTGAATTTTTATCTTTTGCAACAATTGACTTGAAACTCAAGGACTTTGCGCCCGTATTTAGGAAACTTTGCTCTAAATATTCCGCAATCTCATACTCCGAAACGGATTCAGATTTTTCTATATACTCTCTGACAGAAAGCAGTGCTTTATCCGTTTGTTGAAATGCCTTTTTATAACTCTCTATTTCCTCTTTTGTCTTAATTGATTTCATTCTCTTTACAGGAGAAGAAATATTTTCCGGATAACGCAAATTTGAATAATCCGCAGCATTTACTTGAGATTTGTCGACATAAACAGGATAATCAATCTGAGAAAGGATTTCTCCACAGGATTGCAACGGCAAAATTTCTAAATTATCAACTTTTAAGTCAGAAGTATCCATATCAGTAAACAGAACATTTTCATAATCCGTCAACAAAAGTTTACCTTGGATTTTGCTTGAATAATTTTTTGAAAAATCCCTTGAATTTAAAAGGTATGAAACTTCTTCAAGATTAGACGTAAAAAACGGTCTTTTTATATCCGAAATCTTTTCTTCAAACGATTTTCCACACAACGAAACAGGTATAACTTCAATCTTATTGGTATTAATTTGAGTATAAAAATTAATCGGATCAAGATTTAAAAGTTTAACGTTTTTAAAAGACTCCACCCTTGTTTGCGAATTTTTATCAGCAACAATACCAAGAACAGCCCCTTCAGGAATAATTTTTCTTATTTCATCATCCTGTTTTTGTCCAGTTTGTAATTTAATGAGGTGAACGTTCTCTTTTATTTCAAGTTCCGCTTGAGTATGATACCTTCCGTCTACAAAAAGATATACCTCACCGCTTTTAGAAACAAGCGCATCACCCGTAGAGCCGCTAAATCCAGTTAAAACATATCGTGCATTTTCATCCAATGCGGAATACTCGGCAAGAAACTCATTAGTAGAATTTACTAATAGAAAGTCAATTCCAAGTCTATCAAAATCTAACATCATATCTATTACTCAGTGATATCAGTAAGATAAATTAAATGCCAGCCAAATTGAGTTTGAACAGGATCTGAAACTTCACCTTTTTTAAGAGCAAAAGCTGCATCTTCAAAAGGCTTAACCATCATTCCTTTGCCAAAATATCTAAGATCACCGCCATTTTGACCTGATGGACACTTTGAATACTTTGCGGCAAGCTCTGCAAAATCTGCTCCGTTATCAATTTCTGATTTTAATTTTTTTGCTTCTTCTTCTGTTTCTATCAAAATATGACTTGCTCTTACTTTCATAATCTAAACTCCTTTTTTGTATACCAAAACATTATACCACAAAAAAAGAGTTTAAACCCTTCTATTGATTAATAGCTTTATGGAATATCCAATTCTCCCTCAGAAAGCTTAACAGAGTTTTCACCTTTTTTAAGATACTCCATTTTAAACTCAGCACCTTTTCCATGATAAATATCCTGTCTATAATAATCCATAGACTTCTTAACCATATTTTCAAGATTTCTGAATGAAAATTTTCTGTCCTCTAATTTACTTGCTAACTCTTTTATTTCTACTTCATTTGTATTTATAAAATCATCATTTATTTTCATTCGCCTTAAATAAGACTTAATTGCTTCAAACAGACAATCTCTGTCAGGATAAGGGATTTCAATAATATTCTGGAATCTGCTCATTGCCGCTTTATCCAGTGAGTTACCTTTAGGTGAAACATTTGTCGTACCAATTACCGTAACATTAGGTGCCTGTTCTTTTAGCCGTTCCAAGTAATTCAAAACGACAGAGCGCTCTTCAATTTTGCTGATATAATGACCTGAGGAAACATCTTTCGCTAGCTTTTCCATTGGCAAAACAAGCGTATCCACCTCGTTAAAAACAACTACATACTTTTTCTCAGGGGTATTTTTTCCGACAGCTAAAATCTGTTCAAAAATTTCTTTTAAGTTTTCAACGCCTTCACCAACCCACTTTGAATTAAAATCCGAATACAATACCTCCAAATATTCCGCATCTAAAGATTTTGCATAAATCTTTGCAAAAAACGATTTTCCAACGCCTGCAGGTCCATACAATAGCATCCTGCCTGCTTCATCTTGCGGGGAATTTGATTTCACGCTTTGTTTTGATAGACTAAGTTTCAACATCAACAAGTCTTTTAAATCCTTATTTATACTTTTACAAGTCTCAACAGTAGGAATAAGTTCATTTTCCTTTAAAGATTCAAACTGGCGTACCAAAGGCTTATAAGTTGACGTATCAAGAGCATTGCCCCGTTTCCCGGATGTTGTATTAAACAAATATTTTACTGCGCAAGCAACTAATAGCAAAAACTGCAACGCCCCGACCAGAATCATTCTTTCATTCTGATCTAACTGCATTTTTTTATAATCTTCATCTGTTTTAAGCTGCTTCAGACGATCATTAAAAATCAAATAAGACGGAACTTCTTCTCCTGTTCTGTTTGTACTCTTAAAATTTAAATTATTTCTATGAATGTTTGTGTTGGAGATTATATTTACTTTCATTTTACCCTAATTAAATTAATATTTTTTACTATTTATTATCACTACCCTTTATTTTATCTTTAAATTTATTACAAAAACGTTTTATATCATCACTAATGTCATCACTATCATTCTTTGATCCAATAATACCACCAATATTAGCACCAACTCCAGCAAGCCCACCTACAAATGCACCTGTAGCACCTAAGGCTGCAATTCCAAGTCCGCCGGTCAAAACTATAGCACCAGCAACCGCAGCACCTATAAGTCCTCCTTTAATCATTCCTTTTAATGCTCCTGCATCATTTTTAAAAGATGGCTGCGCTATACTTTCATTTACAAATAAAGACTTCTCTGATGCCATAATGTTATCACATTTGTAATAATTTTGTCTTTGATAATAATTTTGAATCTGAATTGGACAAATCCTCATAATTTAACCCCTTACAATACTGCAACCTCTGCAAATATACTAACAAAGCAAATACTTGCAATCAATAGGTCTCCCTACCTACTTCACAATTTGTTACAGGACCTAAGCAACAGTCGTTAAATTAATTATAGATACCTTCTTAAAAATTTACAAAAGTTAACAGCAATTTTTTACACAGCTTCTTGTTTTTATTGTAGTATGTTGTTAAAATTGAATGGTTGAACATAGGAAAGAAAATAGTAGTGGCAAAGTTATTGAAAAAATATTGTAAAGATAAAACAAGTGTTCAAGTTAAGGCTCCGATTGTAGAGGCTTTAAAGCGTTCATTTGAGCATCCGAGTTATCAATTTCATATTCCCGGGCATACAAAAGGCCGTGCAATATATGACGATTTCAAGCAATTGACCGGAACACGAATGATATCACTTGATACAACCGATGAGTTTGATAACTTAGGCACCTTACACCCTGCAACAGGTCCTATAAAAGAAGCTCAAGAACTTGCTGCACAGGCTTTTGGAGCAGAACGTACGTTTTTCCTTTTAAACGGTTCAACTGTAGGGAATATAGCAATGGCACTCGGCTGCACAAAGAAGGGAAACAAAATCCTTGTTAACAGAAACTGCCACCGTTCAATTTTAACAGGTTTAATATTATCAGGAGCTGAACCGGTTTGGGCAATACCAAAGCAAGTTGAAGGCTGGTCTATATGGGGCAGTATTTCGCCGCAAGATATAGAAGATTCTTTGAATTTACACGACGACATCTCTCTTGTATGGATTACAAATCCTACTTATGAAGGTGTAGTTTCAGATATAAAATCAATCTCTGCAATATGTAAACGCAGAGGAGTACCTTTAATTGTTGATGAAGCCCACGGATGCTTGTGGAATTTCAGCAACGATTTACCTGAAACAGCACTTAAACTTGGAGCTGATGCTGTTTTACACTCGCTTCATAAAACTGGCGGAAGCATGAGTCAAAGCTCTATGCTACATATTGCTAAGAATTCATTAATTGATGCAAATGCTGTTGAAAAAGCGCTAAAACTAATGCACACAACAAGCCCGTCAATGCTCTTACTTGCAAGTCTTGATGCTGCAAGGGCAAACCTTGTAAGCTACAAAGGTAAAAAACTTATATCTAGAATGATTAAGAATGCAAAATACTTGAGAAAACGTATTGATGGAATGGAGAAAATCCATCAGCTAAAACCTGATTTTGGATTTTTAACCGACGTTACAAAAGTATTTGTAAAAATGGATGGAATTTCAGGTAAAAGACTTGAAACAATCCTTGAAGTAGATTTTAATATCGAAGTAGAATCTGCCTCTGATGTTGGGGTTTTACTTCTTGTAAATCAAGGTAACACTTTTAATGATGTCAAATACTTGGCAGATGCATTAGAAAAAATTTCACAAACAAATTACACCGACTTGTATTATTTGGAAAACAGAAAGCACATGCCACTTGTTATTCCGCAAATAAAAATGAGTCCAAGAGATGCATATTTTTCTAAAAAAGAAACAGTATCAAAGCACGATGCAGTTGGAAGAATATCAGCAGAAGTTATAGCAGAATGTCCACCGGGGATTTCAATACTTCTTCCGGGTGAACTGATAAGAGAAGAACATTTGCCTTATCTAAAGGACTATGAATTTATAGAAGTAGTAAAAGAAAACTAAATGAAAAACGGATTATTTATAACATTTGAGGGAGTAGACGGCTGCGGAAAAAGCACGCAGTTAGAGCTTGTTGCAGAATTTCTTTCTAAAAATTATGAAGTAATAAAAACAAAAGAACCGGGAGCAAAAGGGCTCGGCGAGAAGCTAAGAGAAATTTTATTAAACTACGACGGAGAAATAGCTCCTAGGTGTGAGTCATTTTTATTTCTTGCAGACAGAGCGCAACATATTTCACAAATAGTAAAACCCGCCGTAAACTCAGGGAAAATTGTACTATGTGACAGACACACAGATTCAACGGTAGCATATCAAGGTTATGGCAGAAATATTAACTTAGATGAAATCAATTATCTCAATAACCTTGCAACAGAAGGAATGAAACCTGATTTAACGCTTGTTTTTGATGTCGATATAAAAACCTCAATGGAGAGAGTCGGCAAAAATAAGGACAGAATGGAATCCGGTGGAGTTGAATTTTTTGAACGGGTAAGAAACGGATATTTAGAGATTGCAAAACACGACTCTAAAAGAGTTAAACTAATTGATTCAACAAAATCAATTGACGAAGTGTTTAAAGAAGTCTTATCATATATAACCCCTCTTTTATAAAATATCTTACTAAACCTCAATAACTTGCCCCTCACTTATGGGCGGAGTATAATTTAGAATATGAGAAGATTGAAAGTACTTTTTACGTTTATAATATTAATGATTTTTGCAATACCTGCTCACGCAATAAAAATCGGTCTTTTAACCGACGCAAACAGAGCTTATATTGGGGCATCTCAACAAGCAGAAGTCATTGATGTAAGAACTAATAAACTCTTATTTACAATGACCAAAATGCAGGGGTATGACTTCAGAACAGAAGGCAAAAACATAACTGTAAGAATATCAGGGAAATGGCAAAAACTTCCAACAGATAACATCGTAATAAAAACAGAACCTGACGGATTTTTAACAGTAAAAAGAAAATGGTATCGAGGTTTCTTTAGAGTTATAAATACAGGAGCAGGTCTAACAGTAATTAACGATATAGAGTTAGAAAAATATCTGCTGGGAGTAGTTCCTGCCGAAATGCCATCAAGTTGGGAACTAGATGCGCAAAAAGCACAGGCAATAGCAGCAAGAAGCTATGCGATAGCAAACTTAGGCAAACGAGCAAAATACGGATACGATTTAACGGACACGGAATCAGACCAAGTATACAATGGTGCATCTTGCGAAACTGCCCAAACTAATACTGCCGTTGAGGAAACAAAAGGAATAGTTCTTGTCTGCGGGAACAAAGTTATTCCTGCTTATTACTCCTCATCAGCAGGCGGAAGAACTCTTACTGCAAAAGAAGTTTGGAATATGGATGTGAGTTTCACTCGTTCAGTTCCGTCTTATGATGATAATGTAAAGAAAAAAGGTCATGGCGTTGGCATGTCTCAGCATGGTGCTAATAATTTGGCGAAAAAAGGGTTTAACAGCTACCAAATATTAAAATATTTTTACGCTAATACTAAGTTTGCCAAATTAAACCCAGAGGTCTACAAATAAGTAATAGCAGGATTTTAGCTGTTTTAACCTCTATAGAATAGCAATAACTCTCTCTTAGAGAAAAAAATGCTTGCCAAATCCCGAAATATATGTATAATTAGAATATCAATAATACTATGGTTGGTGTTATAGGATATTACATTATTCAAGGAGGCTACTATGAACAAAGAAGAGTTAGTAAAAGAGATTGCTAAGAAAACAAAATTATCACAAAAAACAAGTGCAGATGTATTAGCAGCTTGGATTGACACTGTACAAAAAACAGTATCAAAAGGTAAAAAAGTTACTTTAGTAGGATTCGGTACTTTTGAAGCTCGCAAAAGAGCAGCAAGAACAGGCCGTAACCCAAGAACAAGCCAAGTTATCAAAATCCCTGCTAAAACAGTTCCAGCTTTTTCTGCAGGTAAAAACTTTAAAGAACTTGTTAAGTAGTTTTTCTTAAAAAACTATAAAAGTTTAAAAGGTGTTCTTTATAAGGGCACCTTTATTCTTTATTTAGTATAATTGTTCCAGGTTTCCCAAAGGGTCATATTCTTCAATTATATTATCTTTGAAAACCAGCTTGCAACCATCTTTTTTATAATAAACATCATTGTAATCTATGCTCAGAAATTTTTTATCCAATCTCGTTATACTTACACCATTTACTTGATTTGTTATAGTATGCAAATTTAAAAGTATAGACTCATTCTTTCTTATTGCTACTCCATTTTTTAATAAGGAAATTTCACCTTCGGTATATTTTAGGACTACGCCATCACCTAGATCTATCAATCCGTCTTTATCTGCTTTTTTACCTTTAAACTCTTTTGTCATAGTAAGAGCATCAAATTCCGACATTTTGATTTTTCCTTCAATTTCAGGAGAGAATTTTTTCTCTGTAAAATCGGCAAAAAAGGAATACTGGACACTTCCGTCATTCATGGTCTTTGCACTTCTAATACCTATCGTCCCGGGGATTGTCCGATCATAAGTTTTTTCTAATTTCTCAAAATAGCCATCCTTTGGTATAAAAATTCTTTTTGAAACTACACCATCAACATAATTTGTTAATAAACAATGACCGTTAGAACTGGTTTGTGCGGTAATCCCACTATATAAATTACCATCCTTATCGTACGCTTTGCCTTTTTTGAATATAGCTTCAATAGCTTTTTCTCCGTCAGCCAGCGCATTATCTGTATTAGTATTAGCTTTTCCGCCTTTTTTGATTTTATATACAATACCACCCCCAACAGCAAGGAGAGCCAAAGCAGAAAGCGATGCATATAGTAGTTTATTTCCATTATTTTTATCTGCACTAACTCCGACTTTTGTTTCTGTTGACTTATTATCAGAGATTTTTGAAACTTGTTTTACCTCCGTTAATGATACCGGTAATATACTCATTATTAACCTTTCTAACTTATTATAGAACTTATATATTATTAAAATGCCAAAAACAAAAATTGTTGCTATTTTAATAATATACTGTTAATAATTGTTTACAAAGTAATTACTAAACCTCACCAATAGTCTCAATCTCGGTATTTTGTCCCAACTCTTCAAATGCAATAACTCTCATATTATTAATAAATTCCGAGAATATTAAAAAAGTCATGTGTCTTATCTCATAAGGAGCCAATAATATAATCTCATCTACATTGGCTTCAGCGGCAAGTTTTTTAATCTTTTTAACCATTTTTTCTACAATTGCGCCATCAATCTTTACGACTCCCTCATCTTCTGCGCACAATGATGATTCAAAGAAGTTTTCTATTGTCTTTGATGATAATTCAATAGCTTTAATACTTTCACCAACTTGAATATCTTTTAAAATCTGCTTACTCATAGATAAACGCAATTTTTCTATCAAATGATCTTTTGATTCTTCTGACGAAAAATCATTAATCTTTTCAAAAATATAAACTATATCTTTCACAGAAACTTTTTCTCTGATTAGAGATGCCAAAATATACTTTATTTCAGCAGCTGAAATATAATCAGGATAAATATTATTTATTAAGAAAGAATTATGCTCCTGCACAATTTCCATATATTTATTTACCGCATTATAATCCAAGATTTCATCAACATTTTTAACAGAAACAAACTCTAAAGCTCTTGCAATAAATTGAACAGGAGTAATTTTATTTACCCAAAAATCACGAGCTTTTTCTTCATCAATCCAGAATATATCTTTTCCTGTGATAAAATCCTTGGTATGAATATCATCTTTTTTCTTTTTATACCCATCAAGTTCATCTTTAAAAATACAAACTTTACCAGGGAAAACGCAACATTTTATAAGCTCAATACCGTGTAAAACGATATTAAACTCGTTATCATCAAGAACTTCTTCGTTTGAAAAAACAATATTTGGGATAACATACCCTAACGTATCAGCTAATCTTTGACGAACCTTTACTGTTTCTGCCAACAAATTATCATCTACATCATTTATAACTGTCTCAATCAATTCATCGGATAAATTTATTACATATTTATCTTTAGCTAAAGATGAATACATACTATCAGGAGAAATCTCTTTTACCAACGATGCTTTTAGGGAATCAAATCTGTTTATCTCATCAGAAAGCTGCTTATTTAATAACTCTTTTTCTTTAATTGTTAAAGCATCATTTTCCAACTGATATTTAATCTTAGAAATAATCTCCTTTTGATCTCTTATTTTAATTTGCAATTCCTTACAGGTTGCATAAGGAGATAGAGATGATGCAAACATTTTTTCCATCTGATTTTTGAAACTTTTTATCTTAACGACATCATCAAATTCTTGTTTTTCTTCTTCATCTTTTTGGCGCACAAATATACAATCAAAATATATTCCATCTTTTCTTTCAACTTCATGCATGCCATACAAATCCCAACCGGAATTCGACATTTCATTGAGTAAATCCTCAAGCTCCTGTCTTTCATCCATTAGAGCTGATTTTATTACATATTGCATTTTTTGTTTAAACATCAGATGTCTTTGCCTTTATCTTATAATCTTATATATTAAATTATATTCCACATATTTTGATTCTGATAACACAAACGCATCTTTACAATACTCTAAAGCAGCATTTGTTTTATCTTCATCATTAGAATAAATTGTACAAATTACATCACCTTTATTTACATATTCACCGGATTTCTTATTTAGAAATACACCTACACCATAATCAATACTATCAGTTTTCTTTTCTCTACCAGCCCCTAAAAGTTTACAACCATATGCAATTTTTAAAGCATCAATTCTATGTACAAATCCTGATTCGCCAGACTTGAGCTCTACAATATATTTAACTTGCGGGAATTTAGAGTAATCATCTAAAACTGAAGCATCCCCGCCTTGAGTGATAATAAGCTCTCTGAATTTTTCAAGAGCACGTCCTGATTCTATAGCATCATTAATTATTTTTCTTGCCTCATCAATATTATCAGATTTTTTCATCTGAACAAGCGCCAATGCTGCAAAATCATAAGTAAGCTCTGCTATATCCCCCTCTTTAATATTCCCTTTCAAGAATTCAATTGCTTCAATAATCTCAAGAGAATTACCGACAGCCCTTCCCAATGGTTCATCCATAGATGTAATAACAGCAGTAATATTTTTATTCAGTTTCTTACCTATTTTAACCATTATTTCAGATAATTTAACAGCATCCTCAGGCGTTTTCATAAAAGCCCCTGAACCATATTTAACATCTAAAATAATATTATCAGCACCAGATGCGATTTTCTTAGATACAACAGAAGAAGCAATCAACGGTCTGCTATCAACTGTCGCTGTAACATCCCTCAAGGCATATAGTTTACCATCAGCAGGTGTCAATTTTTGAGTTTGAGCACCTATAGCAACTCCGATTTTCTTAACCTGAGCTATCATATCAGGAATAGACATATTAGTATTGAACCCGGGGATTGACTCTAACTTATCAATAGTTCCACCAGTATGTCCTAACCCTCTTCCTGATAACTTAGCAACTGGAATTCCGCAAGCTGCTAATAGCGGAATTAAAGTAATCGTAACCTTGTCACCAACTCCACCGGTTGAATGTTTATCTACAACCGACGATGCAAGCTGTTCCAAATCAATTACTTCTCCAGAGCGAACAAGCGCATCTGTCAAATATGCCGTTTCATCATCAGACATACCTTTAAAATAAACAGCCATCAACCAAGCACTTATTTGGTAATCTGCGGCAGTACCATCCATCAATGAACTAATAAGAAAATCTATTTCCTCTTTTGTATGTTCTTTGCCTTGTTTTTTCTTCTCTATAATATCTACTATTCGCACTAGTTTTTAATTCCTTTTAATCTGTCAATAACAATATCTGTTATATCAACACCACCACAGAATACAGCCTTTATATCTACTACTGCATCTAATTTTTGTTCTGCCATAATGATTTTTGCCGTATTTTGAACCTTTGTAAAAATTTCTTTTTCTTTATTTAAACGATATTTTATATAGGCTTCTTCTTTTGCTTTATATTCATTAGCAATTTTATCCTTGAATGCTTGTTTTTTTACAGGAGTATCGATAGATTTGAATTCTTTTTCCTTATCCATAAGATATTGTTGCAATTCCATACCTTTAGCATCTAATTCTTTTGCAACCGATTTTGCAGCATCATAATTAGAAAGAACTTTTTCATAATTAATATACCCAAGCCCATCAGCAAAAGCTGGCGCTGCCAAAAGTGCAATCATTGAAAGAACTGCAAACAATTTTGTTTTATTCATAAAAACCTCCATAGATTAGTAATACATCATATCGCCTACACCAAAAGTGAAGTAACCGTTAGGCGAACCGTACTCTCCGGAATTGGTAAGCGGTATACCATAATCGATAGACATTGGACCAACACCCGGAACATAAACCTTCAAACCTACACCTGCTGTAATTGCATATAAGGGTCTATCATACAACGCAGAAGCAATTGTCGGATCGAATATTTTACCTGCATCAACAAAGAATGCAAGTCTTATATTATCAAAGAACTTAAATTTAAGCCTGTCTAATAACGGAATAGGCGTTGTCAACTCAACAGAACCCATAATGTAAGATTCACCTGTACCAACTCCGTTAATTTTGAAACCTCTAATTGAGTATGGTCCGCCAAGTTTATATGCCATAACTTCAGGCATTTCGTCTCCGTGGATTTTTATACCACCTCTCGCAGTAAATGATAATGCAGACTTTTTAAGTATAGGAATATATTTCTTCGCCATACCTGACAATCGGCCATTTGTTTTAGCAAAATCTGTTAAACCAAGAGCTTCTTCAAATCTTATTGATGCTAAAACACCATTTCGAGGGTTCATATTAGTATCACGAGAATCGTAAATAAGTCCCGGTGTAATATTAAAGAATGCACCATCTGCTAATTCTTCCGCACGACGTGATATTGGTATGTGATTTGCGGCATACAAAGATGCAACTTGATCTGCAGCACCTTCTTTTAAACTGATATTTTCAATACCTAAAGAAAACGTACTTTGTAAATGCTCATTAAACTTCAGTCTGTGATACGCAGTTGCCTCAACACCAACTCTCTGTTCAATAGCCAACGGAACTTGATAACTACCTAAATCTCTAAAATACAAACGGCTCAACAAAGAAGTATCTGCATTTAAGAAATATGGCTCAAAGAAGCTTAATTCGGCTTGGAAATTCATATGATCCTTTATTGATGCATCACTCATCAGTACACCTGTACCGATCATACCTGACAAAGATACTCTTTGATTTAATCCCCTAAAGTTATTATCCGCAATACCAAGAGAACCAAAAACACCGGTAACAGAATCCAAACCGCCACCAACGGATACTGATGCGGTTCTTTGTTCCTTCAATACAATTGTTACATCATATAAATCAGGATTCTCTTCACTTACATCTACTTGACGATTAACATCTTTAAATGACTGAGTAGAGTACAATTTTACCAAATCCTGTTTTACCAAATTTTCATTATAAACAGTACCCGGTTCGGTCATTATATTTCTTTCTACAACATAATCCTTTGTTTTCTCGTTACCAACAATCATTATTTTGTTGATTCGACCTTCGTTTATTCTTAAATTCAAAACTCCATCAGGATCATCATAGAAAGAATCTATACGAGCTAAAATATAACCTTTTGAATAATATTTATCGTTTATTTTTTCAATTGCTTCATTAATTGTTGTAATATTTTGAGGTTTACCCTTTAATGGCAATAAATACGGCATTAATTCTTCTGTAGAAACAACTGTGTTCCCCTCTATTGTAAAATCAGTAACAGGAATATTTTCCTCCAATAGAATTTTTAGCGTAACCGTATCATCCGCAGAACGAATAGGAATTGCTTTCATATTGTCTGTAAAATATCCCATATTAAATATTTTAGACAAATCCTGCTGCAATAATTCCTCGTCATATACATCACCCTTTTTTAACTGCATTACATTTTTTATATTCTCAGGACGGATGATGTTTGAGCCCAATATTTCTATATCTTTGATGTAAACCGTATTAAATTCAACAGGTTGAACCGGGGCATCTATATTAATTGTTCCTGTATTATACAAATCCGACGTGTCCACTGTACTCATGTTTTCAGCAGAAAATACCGGCAACGCCGCCAATAATATAATTCCAGATATTACAAATAATTCTCTCATTGAATAATATTTATACAATAATCTTACTCACATAGCTATTTTATAAAATCATAGCATAAATACGTTTATGAATAAAGTATCAAAAAAAAATTTTTTGTCGTAAAATCATAAAATAATGATAGGTGTAGATATAGAAGATATTTCAAGATTTGAAGATAAACCGCAAGAGTTTTATCACAGACTATTTACAGATAATGAAATAAATTATTGTAAATCTTATAAAAATCCTGCTCCTCATTTTGCTGCAAGATTTTGCGCTAAAGAAGCTGTTTACAAAGCGTTATCTTCTATAAATATTAATATTTCTTCATATAAAAAAATTGAAATATTAAAAAAGGAATCAGGTGCTCTTGAAGTAAGTTTGCCAGATAATATCTTAAAAAAAGTACACGTTAGTATTTCTCACGAAAAAGATAAGGCAATTGCTTTTGCTCTTGTTGAGAATTAATTTTTTAGCTGGTAAATGTCTAACTTACTTTCAACAATTTGTGGTTCAACATAATTTTTCAAATACTCAACAGCATCTTCAGGAGTTTTTGCAATATAGTACATTTCGCGACTTCGCTCTTTTGCAAATTTTTCGCCAATAATAACTTCAAAAAACTCATTTAATTTTGTATAAAAGTTATTAGTATTTAATAGTACAATAGCCTTTTTATTATATCCAAGCTGTTTTTGAACAATCATTTCAGACAATTCTTCCAATGTTCCAAAGCCACCGGGGAGTGCAATAATTGCATCCGACAAATTATCTAATTTTGCTTTCCTTTCTCGCATACCTGATGTTACATAAAATTCATCACAAGCTTCTTCTTTACTAACACATAATTTATAAAGTTTTTCAGGCATTACGCCTGTAATTTTTGCACCATATTGTTTTGCAGCTGAAGCAGAGGCCCACATCAATCCCAAATTACTTCCACCATAAACTAAATCAAATCCATTTTTTCCTAATAACATTCCTAAATTTTCCGCATCACGAAAATATACCTCATCTAATATTGAAGATGACGATGCAAAAACACAAACTTTCTTTATCATTTAAAAATTACCTCCAACCAAATAATAATATGAACAGCAACATCCGGTGCCACTTGGAGAACAATCGGCTTTTATTTCTTCGTGGGGTTTATTTGCACAAAGTGGTTCTATTTTTTTTCTGTATATATTTACACCAAAAACATCTTTGCCCCAGCGATTAGGTCCTTTACTTCCATTTATATCATAAAACATCATGCCTAATCTGTCTGAATTATCAGAATCATTCCATTTAAACCCTATTATATTATCATCTGCTACTTCATAAACATTCGTAAAATTACCAATTCCTGATGCAGTATGCCCATTCATGTATTTTATTTTATATGGTTTAATTTTTTTATACTCAGAATCCGAAATGGATTTTAACATAATTATTTCAAACTCTTTAAAATCCTTTATTCCATAAACACTTGCCGCTGAAAAAGCATGATTAACCCTATCTTGAAGCGCTCTCCACTCAAGAACTCTTGAGGCTTGCATTGTGTCATTTATTGAGAATGGTATTATTAAACACCCGACAATAATTAAAATCACTGTTAGAATACTTATTTCAATAATAGTAAATGCTTTTTTCATAGCCCTCTCCTTATGCCATATCCAAGCGTTTTTTTTCATTAATAAGGCTTTCCCAAATCCATTCAGGTACAAAATTTTTACCTAAAATAATTTGTCCGTTCATTATATTTGGAGCATGAAAATCAGACCCGCCTGTTACAATTAAACCTAAATCCTCTGCCATTGATGAAAAATATTCTACGATAGCCGGAGAATGTTTTCTATGGTATGCTTCTATACCTCTTAAGCCGTAATTCATCAGCTCTTTTATTAATTTTTCTGCTATATCTATATCATAAGGATGTGCTATTACAGGTACTCCTCCACTATCATATATTACTTCTACAGCATCGAATGGTGAAACAGTTTTACGCTCAACATAAACCGATGAATTTTTGTGAATATATTTGTTATATGCTTCAATTACACCACTGGTTCCTCCGGCATTTGTTATCGCCTTTGCTATATGCGGACGACCTATACTACCACCTTCTGCTACCATCTTTTTTATATCTTCTAAAGATATCTTTATTCCTTCTCGTTTACTTAGTAATTTTATTATTTCTTTTGTCTGCTTATATCTTGCATGCTGCTGTGTTTTTAACATTGAAATAAAATCAGAATTATTAACATCTGGGAAATAACCTAATATATGAACTTCATAGTCCTTATATAATGTATTTACTTCTATTCCAGGAATTATTTTTAAATTAATATTATTTTTTTCAATATATGTTTTTGCAACATCATAAGATAAAACATTGTCATGATCGGTAAGAGAAATAGCTTCCAAGCCAACTTCTACAGCCAAATCTACTATTTTTTCGGGAGAAAAAACACCATCTGAATAATTAGTATGAATATGGAAATCAGCCTTCATTATCTTCACCACCTAGCATAGAACTATTCTCACTAACCTTTGCTTTATCACTAATAAACTTTAACCTAGTTATTTCAACTGGTACATTATCTTCAAAAACGACTTCTACAGCATTAACTTGAGTTCTTCCTGAATCTGCTACCTCATATCTTACTGGGACAGCATTTAAAAAACGATTTACAGATGTAGAATAATCCATACCAATAACTCCATCCGGACAACCACAAAATCCAACATCTGTTATATAAGCCATATTATTGAAAATTTGTTCATCTGCTGTTTGAACATGTGTATGTGTTCCGACAAACAAACCAACACCTTGTTCACTCAAATAACGCCCTAACGCTATTTTTTCTGCAGAGGCCTCTGCATGAAAATCAACTATTATTATATCAACATTATTTCTTAATTTATCGACTTCTGCTTTTATTGTTTCCCACGGCGAATTCACTGGTGGCATAAAGACCTGCCCTAATGCATTTATCACAGCTATCTTTTTATTTGATTTTTCAAATACACGACAGCCCATACCTAAAGTATCCTTTGGGTAATTAATTGGACGTACTAATGTTTCATCTTCTTTTATATATTCTAAAATATCTTTTTTATCCCAAATATGATTACCAGAAGTAAAACAATCTATACCATAAGCCCTTAACTCATCATAATTTTTTTTTGTTAACCCAAATCCGTGAGAAGCATTCTCCACATTTGCAACAACAAAATCAGGTCTATTATCCTCTGGCAATGATGACAGGAAATCCCGCACCGCTATGCGACCGGGTTTTCCTGTTATATCACCAAAAAATAATATTTTATAACTCTGCTTGTTTTCCATAAAATTTATTTTGCTATTTCAGTTGTTCTGAACTCCCTTACTACCGTGACCTTTATTTGTCCGGGGTAATCAAGTTCATTCTCGATTTTATTAGCAATATCTCTAGCCAATTTTTGAGATGCTAAATCATCAAACATTTCAGATTGAACAATAACACGAACTTCTCGTCCAGCTTGAACGGCAAAGGATTGCTTAATGCCCTCATAACTATTAACAATTTCTTCAATCTTTTGTAAACGTTTAATGTATATTTCTAGAGTATCACGCCTTGCTCCGGGTCTTGATGCAGAAATAGCATCAGCTAACTTAACTAAAACTGCTTCAACAGTATTAGCGGTAACACCATCGTGATGAGCCTCTATTGCATGTATAATTTCAGGTTTTTCACCATACCTTTGAGCCAATTCAACACCCAATTCTATGTGTGTACCTTCTTGTGTTTGGTCCACAGCTTTTCCTATATCGTGCAATAAACCTGCCCTTTTTGCCACATAAACATTTGCTCCAAGCTCTGCTGCAAGCATGCCGGCAATATGTCCAACTTCCAAGGAATGCTTTAAAACATTCTGACCGTAACTGGTCCTGTAATATAATCTTCCAAGATTCTTGATAAGCTCCTTATTCAATCCGATAATGCCTACATCTAATGCTGCATTTTCACCTTCTTCCATAATCTTCTTATCAATTTCTTCTTTTGCCTTTTCAACCATTTCCTCTATTCTTACAGGGTGAATACGCCCGTCTTGGATAAGTTTTTCCAATGCTAATTTTGCAACTTCACGTCTTACAGGATCAAAAGATGAAAGTACAACAGCCTCAGGAGTATCATCAATTATTAAATCAACTCCGGTTAGAGTTTCTAATGTTCTTATATTTCTACCTTCTCTACCAATAATACGTCCCTTCATCTCATCATTTGGCAAAGATACAACTGAAACTGTAGACTCAACTACTTGCTCTATCATACATCTTTGCATTGTTGTCGATAATATTTCTTTTGATTTTTCAACAGCTGTCTCTCTAATTTTTGCTTCATTCTCACGAATTAACTGCATTTGCTCTTGCGCCAATTCGGTTTTTAACTGTTCTAGAAACATCTTTTTCGCTTCTTCAGTCGACAAACCGCTTATTCTTTCTAACTCTGCAGTTTGCTTTTGTATTATCTCTGCTAAAATATCCTCTTTGTCTATTATTTGATCTTTTAATTTATCTAATTCTACTTCCTTATCGGTAACTTCTTGAATCTTTGTTTCCAAAAGATCTTCACGCTTAATGAGTTTGTTTTCTAATGCAGAAAGTTCTCTTCTTCTTTCTCTTTCGTCTTCTTTAATCTGTTCGCTCTCTGCTTGTAACGCCTCTTTTGCTTTAATTAAAGCCTCTTTGTGTATTATTGCTTCTTTTTTTGCCAGCTCTGCTTTGCTCTGTTCTGTTTGTGCTGAAAGATTGTTATACCTAACCTGCTGGACTACAACCAGTAAAAGCAGGACTACACATATAACAGCAGCCACGGTGGTCAATATCATATTTGTTCACCTTGTCCTTTTCTATTCTTTTTTTTATCTATACACGACTATTCGGTACATATAACCTACCGAATTATTATTTAATATTCTTTTTAAACAACTTCATCGCATATATTATCAAAAAATTTTCTACTACAACTAATTTAATAATATCATGCAAAATCTTTTTTGTATAGGATTAAAATTTTTTTCTGTTATAATAATTCTATGGAGCGCTTTTTATTCAAAAATACGTTAACTTATCAACTATTATTAACTCTGCAAAAATATTTAACGGTTTTTATTTCGACCCTTGGCAACATAGTAATTATGATGGGGATGGTATTAAAGCGGATTATCAAATTTGATATTGATATAAAAGAGCTTATCTATCAATGCTATCGATTTGGTGTAAGTTCACTACCGATAACTTTATCAATAGTCGGTATGTCTTCTGTAATAGTAGCAACACAGGTTGCCGGTGAGATGATAAAGCAAGGCGGAGGAAATTATGTCGGAATGTTTGTTGCTATACTTCTCGTTAGAGAAGAAGCAGTAATTATGTCCGGCTTCGCAATAATTTATATGATAGGCTCCTCTCTTGCCTCAGAAATTGCTACTATGAAGGTTACTGACCAAATTGATGCAATAAAAGTTTTAAAAGTAGATCCGATAAGATACCTCTTTGCGCCAAGAATTTTATCCGGAATAATTATGATGCCCCTGCTTACAATTATAGCAACATTATTCGGTATCTTAGGCGGAGCCGTTGCTTCTAACCTTGCAAGCGGATTATCTTATCGAGCCTTTTTTGACTCGGTTTGGTTTGGTTTGTTTGTCAGAGATATGTATATAAGTATCTTCAAAGCTGCAGTTTTTGGTTTTGTAATTGCTCTAATAAGCTGTACTTGCGGCTACTATGCTGACGGTGGTGCAAAGGGTGTTGGGGATGCAACTACTAAAGCTGTTGTTTGGTCATTTATTGCAATCGTCTTTCTTGATATGATTTTTGCAATAGCTTTCTTTTTCTAATATAGGTGAACAAATGGGTATAAAAGTTGAAAATTTAACAAAAACATTTGATAGTAAAAAGGTTATAGACAATATTTCCTTCAGCGTTAATGATGGAGAAATTCTTGCTATTGTCGGATTTAGCGGCTCCGGAAAAAGTACCGTATTAAAACTTATCAGCGGACTTATTACCCCTGATGGCGGAAATATTATTACAACCGGTGATATCGCTATGGTGTTCCAATATTCCGCTTTATTTGATTCGCTTAATGTTTTTGACAATATCTCTTTTGCTCTGGTTGAAAGAAAAGACTTAAGAAAAAAATATACAGAACAAGAACTACATAAAATTGTAAAAGAAAAACTAGAATTAGTAGGTTTAAGTGGGATTGAAGGGAAATTCCCGTCTGAACTTTCAGGTGGTATGCAAAAACGCGTAAGTTTTGCTCGGGCAATAGTAACTGAACCGCAAATCATACTCTATGATGAACCAACAGCCGGACTTGATCCGATTTCTTCAACTCTTATTGAAAACTATATTGTAAGACTCAAAAATGAAACAAATGCTGCATCTATAGTTGTTACACACCAAATGTCGACTATAAAAAGAACTGCAGATAAAGTAATTATGTTATACAATGGACAAATTGTTTTTGCAGGAACTCCTGATGAATTAGAAAAAGAAGAAACTCCTTATACAAAACAATTTGTCAACGCCTCACTGGATGGGCCTATGAAAATGTTTGCAGAATAAAAGGTTTTTGCTAAAATAATAAAGAAATGAGGGCATAATGAAGGTACCAGCATCAATAAAAGTAGGAATATTAGCACTTATAGCTTTAACTATATTTTTTATGACTATTCTTTGGGTTAAAGGTCGTTCTTTCTCTTCTGCAGAAAGAATTGAAATCCGCTTTAAAGATGTTAACGGTATGCGCCCAGGTTCTGGGGTTCAAATGATGGGGTTCAGAGTCGGACAGGTAGAAGAAATTACACCTGTTGTAAATGGATCGGACAGTTACGTTAAATTAAAATTCGTTATTACTAACCCTAATATTTCTATTCCAAGAGCATCTGCTATTTCTATCCAACAATCTGGTCTGATTGGAGAACAATTCCTCGAAATTACTCCACCTAATACCAAGACGATATTCTTACCTGTTTATAATAAGAATATTTTACCAACCAATGTTCCTGTAGAAATCAAACTTGATGAGAAAATGTATGATGTTGGCGAAGTTAAAAAATCTCAAATACTAACTTCTCAACTCGTTCCTCTTAAATACAGAGAAGATATTAAAACTCCATATGCTTATAAAATTAACTATGTTGTAGATCTTCCAGGATTGATTCTTCCTGATTTTATGACTGGAGAAATTGTTACTATTAACGGAAAGAAAAAATTAAGAATTGCTCCTAAAGACAATGCTGCAATTCCTTATCCGAACCAAACTTCTCCTTACACTATTATTGAGCCAATGAGAATTGCTGATTTTATGGAATTACAATACGAAGCAGCTGAAGGGCTGACTGAAACTAATCGTATTATTAACGAATTATTTAATGATGCTATGGTTAAAGACCTTAAACAATCTGTTTCTAATTTCAAAAATCTTACTGCTCAAGCTACTTCAACACTTACTAAAGCTGAAGAACTTATTGAAGCATCTAAGGGAGATATTCAAATTCTTATGGATATGATGAAGGATGTTTCTACAAACTTCAATACTTTAACAACTAATATAAATAACATAATTGGTGATGAGCAATTCAAACCTGCTATGTATAACTTTACAGAATCAGTGACTAAATTATCTAACAGTGTTACTCCTATACTTAGTTCTGTTGATTCACAAGCATTTGCTAGTGACCTTAATGCAGTTATGCATAACTTAAATGAGATTTCTCAATCTGTTAATGCTCTTACTAGCGATGAAAGTGTTAAAAAACAAATTATGTCCAGTATTGAAAACGTCAACTTATCTCTGACTAAATTAAATATTGCACTTGACTCACTAAACAGTTGTGCGGCTGGCAGCAATCAAACTAATTTACAACAAATAGTAAATGATACATCTGTATCTGTTTCTAATCTAAGAAAATTCTCTGAAAAGTTAAATAAACGATTCTTACTTTTCAGGCTCATGTTCTAGAGGAAGAGAAATATTATGTTTTCAATAATTATACCAACAATTCTAAGACGTCCTGATATCCTAAGCTCTAATTTGGATATCTTAGTTGAAGATGAAATTATTGACGAAATTTTTATTATAAATAATAATCCTAAAAAAGATTTTGAATATTCCAATCCCAAAATACAAATATTAAAACAAAAAGAAAACCTATATGTTAATAAAAGTTGGAATTTAGGTATACAATCTATAAAAAATGAATATTTTGGGCTTTTAAACGATGATATAGTCTGTTGCAAAGACTTTATATCTAAGATTTATAATTCTAAAATTTTAGAAGAAAAAAATACGGGTCTGGTAGGAATGAACACTTTATATTTAATGGATTTAGGTATAGAAGAAGATGAAATATCGCCACCAGAGATAGATAAAGATAAAAAGCCACAATTCATGAAAATAGATGACTTTGATACACTTCTTGATTGGGGATGCATAATTCTAGGAAAAAAAGAAAATTATTATTATATACCTGAAAGTCTTAAAATTCTTTATGGCGATAACTATCTACTTTATAAAAATAAAGCTAAAAACAATTACTCAATTATAGATCTACCTGTTAAACATATCCATTCACTAACCGTTAGAAGTAAGGCTTTTGAACAAGTTGTAGTTAAAGATATGATACTTTGGCCACAAATTCTCACTGATATTTCTTAACAACCGCTTGCAATATATCATATTTAATATACGATATATAATATAAAGGGATTCTAAGGAGTATATTAATGAAGCTATCGGCTATTAACGGGGTTGATATTAGCAGAGGCAATATAAAAAATAGTATAAATTACGGTTCTGCAGGGAAATTACTTAATAAGCCTGCGAAATTTGCTTATTCTGCACTGTTTACTCTGTCACTGTTATCCTCTGTTGCTAATAACAAAGATATTTTTGTAAAATCAAACGAAAATACAGAAGAAGCAAAGATAGAAAATACAATATTTAAACCAAACGATAATAAAGTAAATAAAGCACAATTTATTTACACTGATATGTATGGAAACAGATGGGTTCCATATAGACACTATAGAGAAGTTGAAAAAGAAGCTGAAGAAAGAAAACAAGAATTAAAAGATACAGAAGCTAAATATGAGGAAATAGTTGAGCAGGATGAGCAACTTGATAATTATTCGCTTGTTGTCGAAAAACAATATAATGAAGCAATTAAAGCACTAAATGATGTAGCAATAAGAATTCAAAGCTACAATATGTATCTTGAGAATGAAATTAGTACGTATCACTCATTAGAAAAAAAACTTTTACCCTATATGATAGGAGGTTTTATATGTGGGTTTATATTACCTTTTGGTATTGGAAGATTAATAAAACAAAATAGAATAAACAAAAAGGAAATCTCTCCTGAAGAAAATCTATTAACGAATAATAAGGAATAAATAATGAAAATAAATGCAATTAATAAAACTGAGACAAATTATAAAGGCTTTAAAATTAACCATAAAGCAACAAACCTTGCTTATTCGTCAATTTTTACTTTAACATTATTATCTTCATTCGCAAACCTAGCTAATAACCAGGGGAAAGACACCTTTAAAAAATCTAACGGAACACAAAACTCACAAGAACTAACTTACACTCAAAAATCACCCGTTATCAAAGCTCAACAAATTTATACTGATAATTACAATAATAAATGGGTTATGTTGCAAGAATATCATGCACTACGGAATGAATCTTATCAAACTTTTAAAGATATATACAACCTACGTGAGTTAATCAACAATCGTATCAAAGGAATGGAAGAAACAAGTCAGAATATACAAAAAATGCAAAATTCTATTAATGAGGTAAATACAAACTATCCACAATTAGAAGCTAAAGCAAACTATCTTGAGCAACAATATAAAGACCTTTACGACACAAACAGCATTTTAAGCGATTCCAAACCTGATGCTACAATTGTTGGAGTTGTTTTAGGTTTAATAACAGGATTAATTGTAAAACTAGGCTACAATTTATTAAATAAATCTGGCAAAGGATTAATTAATAAGGCTAAACAATATTTTAAATTATAGATTTTGTTTAGGGGTAAATGATATTTATGTTGGGGTAATTTAAAAGGGTTCAATGAACCCTCTTTTTTTATCATATTAAAAATATAAAATCTAAATTATATATTTCTGAATTTAACCAAATCCATTTTTCTTAGTCTAATGTTTTCGGGAGTAACTTCCATTAACTCATCATCTCCAATATATTCAAGAGCATCCTCAAGAGATAACTCCCTATGGCCTTGTAAAGTTACCATAACATCAGCAGTAGCACTTCGCATATTTGTTAATTTCTTAGTTTTACATACGTTAACAACAATATCTTGAGGCTTATTTCCTTCTCCAACAATCATCCCACGGTATACCTTAGTCTTAGGAGTAATAAAGAATATACCTCTATCTTCGAATTGAGCTAATGCATAAGGCACAGCTTCACCTTGTTCGTGAGCTATTAAACTACCGTTACGTTGTCTGGGAATATCACCGGAATACGGTTTATATTCATCAAACGTATGGTACATAATACCTTCACCTCGAGTCATACGGATAAATTCTGTTCTAAAACCAATTAAGCCTCTTGCAGGTATTGAAAATCTTATATGAGTTCTTCCGTTTGCACTGTTCATCTCTAACATATTGGCCTTCCTTTTTGCCAAACGTTCTATACAAGATCCTGCATAAACTTCAGGAACATCTATTGTTAAATTTTCAAAAGGTTCGTAAGTTTCACCATTAATTGTTTTGAAAATTACTTCCGGCTTTGATACTTGGAATTCAAAACCTTCTCTGCGCATTGTTTCTATTAAGATACTTAAATGGAGTTCGCCTCTACCGCTTACTCTAAACATATCCGTACTGTCTGTATCCTCAACACGCATTGAAACATTTTTTTCCAACTCATCATACAAACGTTTTCTTATCTGACGACTGGTTACAAACTTTCCTTCTTCTCCGGCAAAAGGACTATCATTTACAGAGAAATTCATTTGCAAAGTTGGTTCATCAATTTTTATTAATGGAAGCGGATTAATATGATTTAAATCACAAATTGTTTCACCTATTTGAATATCAGCAAAACCTGCAATACCAACTATATCACCGGCACTTGCTTCTTCTATTTCTACTCTGCCTAAATCTTTAAATCCAAATAATTTTGTAATTTTTCCACGTTCAGTTGAACCATCTGCATGAACCAATGTAACCGTTTCTTGTGATGATACCTTTCCATTTGCTATTCTGCCAATTACAATTCGACCTACATAATCGTTATAATCTAATGTTGTAGCCCTAAACTGCAATGGTAAAGATGCATCACCGGTCGGTGGGGCTATATTTTCTATAATACAATCAAGCAAAGGTACAATATCTTTTCTTTCATCATCAATATTCTTTATTGCAAAACCGTTAAGACTACTTGCATAAATATATGGGAAGTCTATTAAATCTTCTCTATCCGTAAGTTCTGTAAACAAATCAAATACTTTATCCAAAGTCCTATCAGGATCGGCTGCCGGTTTATCTATTTTATTTATTACGACAATAATTTTTATACCTAACTCTAATGCTTTTGATAAAACAAATCTGGTCTGAGGCATTGGGCCTTCTGCAGCATCTACAATCAAAAGAGCGCCATCAACCATACCTAGCACACGTTCGACCTCTCCGCCGAAATCTGCGTGCCCAGGGGTATCAACTACATTTATCTTATAATCTTTATAATTTATTGATATATTTTTTGATAAAATTGTTATTCCACGTTCTCTTTCCAAGTCATTACTATCTAAAACACGCTCTTGCATATGCTGGTTTGCCCTAAATGCACCAGCTTGCTTTAGCATACAATCTACTAATGTTGTTTTACCATGGTCAACGTGAGCTATTATAGCTATATTTCTTATTTTTTTATTATCCATAATCTTTTTCCCTAGTGTAAAATCTACACTTATTATGATATCTGCTAAATTTTAGATTTCAAGAAAAGATTATTCTTCACTTATTAAAACTCGCCAATCTGCTGCTAATTTATCCAAAATTGACTTAACTGATTTATTTTTATCGGTAAGTATTTGCTGAACCGCCGTATTTATTAATGTATTAAGTTCTTTTTGGTTTCTAATTTGTTTTACTACAGGCACCACCTTATTTAACTGTTTTGCACTTATAGAGCGAGCTTTTGATTCTAACGAAGAATAATCATTATAAAAACTTGAACCAAGAGCTCTATTTGTTGTTGCTATAACGTTTGTTTTCTTTGCAAGTTTAAGTTGATTTTCCGAATTCGTTAAAAACAAGCAAAAGTCTAATGCTTCATCTCTATGTTTTGCCTTTAAGGGGATTACAAAATTCATAAGTGAAAAATCGTATTGTCCTTTAGCACCAATCAATTGAGGCTTTATTTCTGTACAATTATAAACATTAGGAGCATTTTCTTTAAGCATATTCAAGAAATTTGCACCTGCTTGAAAAAAGACACTTTTGCTTGACATATATTGTTCAAAGGCTTCTCTATGAGTTATAGAAACCGTTTCTTTCGGAATTAAATTATTTTGGTACAAATTTCTAAACTGAGTAAACAACTTTACGCTATCTTCGGAATTTATTTTATCAGGAGAGTTTAAACCATACTTATTCAGAATTCTATACATAGAATCGTTATCAACAAGATTTGGAGTATAAATATAAGCACCTGTTTTTTTCTTTACATACTCAGCATTATTATTCATCTGGGTATAAGAAATTGGAATGGGTTTGTCTATACTGACTATTTTTTGTGTAACAGGTCTATACCGACGCTTAGAGACTTTTTGCCATACTGTCTTAATATCTACATCTTCTTTTCCCAAATCTGTCTTATTTAACAACTCCAAATTAACGAATGTCACCGAAGATGTTGCATACCAAGGGATAGAATACAATTCACCATTATATTTTAGAGACTCAATAACATTCTTATTATACCCCTCAACCTTCGTTTCAGGTATATTCATTAATGCACCTCTTTGAGCCAGCAAAGCAGAAAAATCCGGATTTAAGTTTACCAAATCAGGTGGATTATTACCCAGAACCGCTGCTAATGTTCGTTTATCGCCTTCGGAGAAGGGAACATCTACCCATTCAATCTTTATATCGGGATGAGTTTTTTCATAATCAGAAATTACTCCGTTAATATATTCAGAGAAATCACCCATTTGCAAAGTCCAAAAGGTTAAGACATTATCATCCTGTTTGGTTGAACATCCACAAAAGATAAAGACCAATAAAAATAATATTAATAATAATTTTCTCATTTGCTCTCCAAATTTTTCTTAATTATAACAAAAAACTCTTTTTTAAATCAAAAAAGTAATAAAATTCAAAACAAAAAAATAAAAAGATATTTTTATAAAATTTTTATGTAGTATTATCAATATACAGACATAAAGTAAGTGAGGAAATTTTAATGATAATAATAATGGAGAAAAACGCAACTGAAGAACAAATAAAATCAGTCTGCGCCCGATTAGAGAATTACGGATTTAGAATAAATCTTAACCATGGCGAAGTCTATACGGTAATTGCAGCTCTTGGCGACAAACGTCTTTTGCAACCGCAATCTATATCGTCCTTAGACGGGGTAAAAGAAGTAAAAATAATTCAAGAACCGTTCAAACTGGCAAGCAGAGAAACAAAGGAAGAAGATACAGTAATAGAGTTTCCAAACGGGCTAAAAATTGGCGGGAATGAACGTCCGGTAATAATGGCAGGACCTTGCAGCGTTGAGAGAGAAATAGACGGATTATTAGAAGTTGCTTATGCGGCCAAAGAAATGGGCGCAAAAGTTTTAAGAGGCGGAGCTTTCAAACCAAGAACTTCTCCTTACGATTTTCAAGGGATGGAAGAAAAAGGACTCCAATACTTAGCTGAAGCAAGAGAAAAAACAGGGCTTCTTGTGGTTACAGAGGTTATGGACACATTAGACTTACCACTGGTTATGGAATATGCTGACATTATACAAATCGGTGCAAGAAATATGCAAAATTTCAAACTTCTTAAGGCAGTTGGGAAGTGCAGAAAACCTGTTATGCTCAAAAGAGGTGGGGCAGCAAGCATTAGAGAATTTCTACTTGCTGCTGAGCATATCCTCGCAAACGGGAATGAACAAGTTATACTTTGCGAAAGAGGTATAAAGGGCTTTGATTCAACTTACACAAGAAATGTTCTTGATATAGCAGCGGTTCCTCTTATAAGAAAGCTCTCTCATCTTCCTATTATCATAGATCCTTCTCACGGTACAGGAAAAAGATTTTTAATTGAGCCTATGAGCAAGGCCGCTCTTGTTGCTGGGGCTCACGGGATTATGATGGAAGTACACCACGACCCTGACAAGGCTTACTCAGATGGCGCACAAAGCCTTTCTATCCCTCAATTTAGGGAAGTTATGACTAACTTAAACAAACTTATAGGCAGAATTGATTATGCTAATAATCATCACTGCTCTATATAGAACTTAATTGTAAACTTTTTTTAATAATCAATCAAAAAAGAAGCAATTTTCATAAAGAAAATTGCTTCTTATATATATAGGGGAATTTAAAAGAGGAATTAAAATATGTCTATCGGCGCAAGAGATTACATCGACAAATTACTGGTTAAAAAGTATGCAAATGAACAAGTAGATAATCACACAAACATTACATCAATGATTGATCCTAACAAAATGCTGGAAACAATGAACGATATTGCAACTATTCAACGTAATATGTTCATGCTTTCACAAAAACTAAATACCGTATGTTCAGCAGTAAACGCAAAACGCGCAAGATATAAAGAACGTGAAGTTGTGGAGCAATAACTAACTTCTTGAATATTTGCCAAGTTCTTCATCAATCAAGAACAAAGATGCCTTATCTTCACCAAACATTTTTAATCGTTTAATAATTTCAAGTGCATTTCGTTCTTCTTCAACTTGTTCATTAATATACCAATCAATGAAAGAAAGTGTTGTTCTATCACATTCTTCTTCTGCATATTTTGCTACATCCATAATGGCATTAGTTATGGATTTTTCGTGTTCATAAATTTTTTGATAAATTTCTGTAGGTGAGCCCATTTCAAACTTTGGGGTCGAAATCTGTTTTAACTCAACTTTTCCATCTCTATCAATTATAAAACTAAACAATTTCATTCCATGTTCCATCTCCTCAGCAGCTTGCTCGCGGGTTCTGTGTGCAAAACCAAATAAACCGATTTCCCGAAAATAAGCAGAGATTGACAAATATAAATAACCTGAATAAAACTCGCGATTAATTTGCTCGTTGATGATATTAATAATTCTTTCACTTATCAAAATTCACCTCCTGTTTGACCTTAAAATATAATAAATTCGATTGAGTTTCATTGCCCATAATGACTATTTATGGTAGCATATTAGCTATGGAAGAGTTTAGTTTTAACAAAGCGATAAATGCCCAATATAACGATTTAAAAGAAAACTACAGAAAAATTTTTATTGCTGCAGCAGAAAGCATAAGAATGGAAGCTGATAAAATGAAGCCGTCTTTTTCCTGCAATTCTTGTACTATAGATTGTAAAAATAGACCGCAAAATTTTACCATTTTTGATACCTATCCTGCTAAATGTCCTTATAGAGATTGGCAGCTTAAATTTATAGCATTCCTTAATGGAGACTACAAACAAAGTCTTAAAAATCTGCAAAAATCTATAATGTTGAGGAAAGACAACTACAGCTGTTCAAAATGTGGTGCTTGCTGTAAACTCGCAGCATCTGAACATTCTTACGAGGATTTAAAGAAAATGGCTAATCGTGGTGATAAATTCGCTGTACAATTTTTACAAGTATTTGTACCTTATCCTACAGAAATTCAGGCACGTTCTGCTCTTCCCGAATATTTTGAACTTTTAGACTCTCTCGGGGAGAATAAAAAAGTCTATTTCTATTATTGTCCAAAACTAACAGATGATAATTTATGTTCTGATTATGAGAACAGACCTGACATCTGCAAACAATTCCCTTACAACCCGCTTAAAGTTCTTCCTTCTACCTGTGGATACTATAAATGGAGAGAAGAAGTAAACAAAGTTGCAATGAGTATACACGCTAAAATTGATTTAATAGAATTTTACAAAAATAAATTGAGCTAAATTATGGAAGTATTATCTGGATTATCACTGGAAGAAATTGAAAATATTACAAACGCATTCGGAGCATCTAAATACAGAGCTAAGCAAATTCATAACTGGATTTATACAAAATCAGTTTCAGATTTTGATCAAATGACTGATTTAGGCAAAGATTTCAGGCAAACACTAAAAGAAAACTTTTTAATAACAAATACAAAAGTAGTAACTAAACAAGTAAGCTCTGACGGGACAATAAAATACCTTATTGAATATCCCGACGGCGAAAAAGTTGAAACCGTTCTTATGCGTTTTGATAATAGAGCAAATCTTACCGCTTGCGTTAGCTCTCAAATTGGATGTGCCGTTAATTGTTCATTTTGTGCAACTGGTAAACAAGGTTTTAAAAGGAACTTATCTTATAAAGAAATTATTGAACAAGTACTCACTATTCAAAGAGATACCGGATTGAAAGTCACTAATATAGTTTTTATGGGGCAGGGAGAACCTCTACTAAACCTTGAAAACGTTTTAAAAGCTCTTGAAATCTTTAACAATGACTTTAGAATAGGGGCAAGAAGAATTACTATTTCTACAAGCGGCATAATCCCGCAAATATATAAACTTGCAGAACTTAACCTACAATCAACGCTTGCTATATCACTACATGCTCCTAACCATAATTTAAGAAAACAAATTATGCCGATAGAAAATAAATACCCGCTTGATGAATTAAAAAAAGCACTAATTAATTATACAGAAAAAACCAACAACAGAATTACTGTTGAGTATATTTTAATCCACAAACTAAACGATACATTTGAAACAGCAAAAGAACTTGCATTCTTTTTAAAGGATATCAAGTGTAATGTAAATCTAATTCCATATAATCCTGTAACAGAAACTGGATATAAGAAACCAATAAAAAGTGATATTATGAAATTTAAATACATATTAGAGCATTCAGGTAAAAAGGTTACAGTACGTTTAGAGCGTGGTGCAGATATTGATGCTGCCTGCGGTCAGCTTAGCGGGAAAGCAAAAACAACGAAAGGATGCTAATGCAAAAAACTATCTTTCAAAAAAATATTGATGCACTAAAAAGCAATACCATTCGTGAATTACTTCTTAAACACAATGTTAAAGAAAATATCCAAATAAAAAATACTAACGGATATAACTTGGAATATAATGGAATGTTACTCCATAACCCAACATCGCCGCTTGGCGAAGCTCAAAAGATTTTTGAGACTCTGGACAATTCCCCGGAATCAATAAATATTATCTACGGCATTGGTTTAGGTTATTTTTTTCAATACAGTGCTATTCACTCTGTAGGGAAAATTATACTATATGAACCCAATCTTGATATTTTAAAAACAGCATTTACGCTTGTCGATTTTTCTAAAGAACTTTCCTCAGATAATGTTTTTGTTGCAATCGATAAAACAACACTTGAACCAATCTTAAGAAATCATATGGGATATGGAAGTTACCCGGCACTATATTGCCTGCCTTCTTACAAAGAAATATTTAAAGAGCAATTAAAAGAAGAGCAGAAAAAATTAATTATTTTAACAGGCGCAATATCTTTGGACTGTGCATATACTAAAAACAGGTATTATCCTGTAAGCTGCAAAATCTTAAACAATATACCTTATCTAATTGATGAGCCGCCATTAAGTGAAATAAAAGATATTTACAAAAATGAAACAGCAGTTGTAGTTTCAGCAGGTCCAACGCTACAAGAGAACCTTGAAACACTAAAAAAATATCAAGATAACGTAATAATATTATGTGTTGGACCTGCATATAGAGCACTTGTAAACGCAGGAATAAAGCCTGACTTTCTTTGTATTATTGAAGACAGGAACTGTAGCGGACAAATTAATGGTTTAGATTTATCTGAAACTAATTTAATAATAGAACCATCTACACACCCTGTTTTTCATAAACTTAAAACAAAGAAAACATTTTTACATATTTCAGATAACCTGCCACCGAATAAGATTTGGGCAAACTTAGCAGAACTTGACACAAAGGAATATTACTCAAGAGGTACTGTTTCATATTGTGCTCTTAACTGTGCAAGAATTCTCGGTTGCAAAAATATTATTCTTGTGGGACAAGACCTTGCATTTATTGACAATCAGTTGTACAGTAAAGACTCTGCATATGGTGATTTAAAACTCAAGTACAATGAAAATACAAAGAACTATGAAGTAGTAGTTGATAACTACGAAAGACTCGGGTTTAACCTTTCTAACAACAAAGAAAAGCTGCCATTCTTTATTCAAAAAACCATTAACCGATATAAAGGGAAAATAACAACCATAAAAAGTATAACTGGGGAATTAATTCCAACTGAAGCAGTATATGCAACTTTTGCAAATACTATTTCTAAATACCCTACACTGTATCCCGATAGAAATTATATTAACACCTCTATGAAAGGTGCTTTGCTTGATGGTTTTAAGAATATTCCTTTGGAAACTGCATTACAAAATTCCTCTAAAATAGAAAAAAAAGAATTAAATATTTCAACTTCAATAGATAAAAATTTTGTTATTAATAAACTTGATGCCATCTTAAATGATTTTATAACTGTAGAAACTCAAATTAATGACAATAAAAAACTTATTTCACGTTTAGAACTTATATATAAACGCAACAAGAGTTTATCAAAAGAAATTTTAACAGGTGTGAAGAAACTTGTTGATAACTATATACAAATATCAATAAATTACGCACAAAAAAATCCAATTTTTGATTTTATAACGAAAAAAGAGCAAATGAACTTTGAAACTTGCTTAAACCAAGCAACCAATATGACTATTGATAATATACTTAAAATAATATATACACAAAATGAATTTCTAAAATACGCAACAGAACATGTTAATGAAGTAAAAGATATAATAAAAACAGACATTGAAACATTAAAAACAGAGGAATAATAATGAAAATAGTATTACAGAGAGTAAATCAAGCCTCAGTAGAAATCAATAACAAATTGTACTCGGAAATCACAAAAGGTTATCTTTTACTTGTTTGTATAGAAAAAAATGATACAGAAGCAGAAGTTGAGAAATGGGCTAATAAAATAACGAAATTAAGAATATATCCTGACGAAACAGGTAAAATGAATTTATCAATAAAAGACGTTTCAGGTGAAATCTTAGCCGTCTCACAATTCACACTGGCAGCAGATTGTAAAAAAGGAACACGTCCCAGTTTTGATAAATCAGCGCCCCCTGACGAAGCAAAAAGATTATATGAATATTTTGTCCAATATTTATCAAAAGAAGGTTTCAGTGTTAAGACCGGAGAGTTCGGCGCAATGATGAATGTATCTTTGATAAATGACGGACCGGTTACTTTAATTCTCGGCAACTAAAAAGCCAAGGGAGAATATAACCTTCCTTGACTTTTTCCATAAAAAATTTATTTTAATTAATCCCAAACAACACTTTGAACCAACTCAATTTCATTACCATCAGGGTCCTTAACAAATGCAATCATAGAGCCTTTTCCATCCAAGTCAAACGGTTCATATAAATACTCATAACCCAATGAATACAACTTCTTGGTAAACTCATCTAATGACTTAACCCCAAATGCAAAATGACCAAACGCATTCCCATTATTATATCCTTCTTTTGGGGTTTCGTCATTGTATGTTAATTCCAACTGACTTCCGTCCTCATCCTCCAAGAAATATAACATACAATCATCTAACCTTTTTGTTCTAATTTGCTTCATTCCTAAAAGCTCCTCATAGAACTTCAAAGATTCATCAATATTTTTAACCCTTATCATTGCGTGCAAATATTTCATTTTTGTTTTCTCCTATATACTGTATGTTTTAACCCATATTCAGTTTCAAATACTTTTGCATAATTTTCATTAATATATTGCATTATACCTAAAGCATAATCTTTTCCAAAATATGAAAAATAATAAGAATTTGTATTCCAATCATTAACAACTATATATTTTGGTTTTAGCTCTTCAATTCTACCAATAATATTTTTCTCTCCAAAAACTTCAATATACATAGGAATTAAAGAGTATAAATAATTATCTGTATCTCTACCAAGCATAAAATTCATTAACGGTTCCTCAGGTAAACAAAGAATTTTATCTTGCTTCAATGTATTATCCTTTAAATAGTTATATGTCTGCATAAAAGATATACTTTGCTCTTTAACAGTATACAATTTACCCTTTTCAGTAGCTATATAATCAGTTTTTACTTTTAATGTTTCTATAGAAAATAGAAATAACAAAATAGTAAATATCGATAACGTAACTAAAAACTTATGTCTATATCTTATTGGTAAAACAATTAAAAACGCAACTAATAATAATCCGATAAAAAATACTCCGTAACTAAATAACATCAAAGAAAAGAAAACCTTAGCCGAAATTAGCAATGCAGAAATTGTAAGAATAATCTTTTTGTGGTTTAACTCTTTTATTCTTAAAATAAGCAATGTTAATAAAGAAATCGGTATAAATACAAAAAATTTATAGCTAAAATAAGGGAACAAAAACCAAGCAGCAAAAAAAAGTGTAAAATACCTTATAATATTCAAAATTCTGCTTTGCCCAACACTAAAAAGAAATACAATAAAAAATATTATAAAACACTTAAGAATTAAAAAAATATGATCAATAGAAAAAGAAATACCTGTAATACTATAAAAATACCACATGGTTTTAGAATGCAAAACAGACTTTATAATAAAGTATTCTTTCACTAAATCATTAATATTTAGTCCTTGAATGATTAAAGTAAACCCAAATAACAAAGGAGAAGCACTATATACAAGAACCTGTTTAAATATTTCTTTAATATTTTTAATTTTGTAGAAAGAATAAATAATCAAGGGAATAAAATACAACACAAATTCATACTTAAATGTAGCGCTAAGCCCTGCAAAGAAGGCTGATAAATAAAAATCAGACTCTTTTTTACCCCTTAACAAGAAATAAATCGAAATAACAACCGAAGTAATACCATAAGCCATCCCAAAAGAATACGGGAAGAAAAAATTAAAAACATTTCCGGATATTCCGGTTAGTGCAATAATTAAAATACTTAAAATCAAGGATCTTTGTTTTGAAACAAATAATCTTAAAATCAAATATAAAAAAGTATTTAATATCCCATAATTAATAAAAGCTGAAAAATACAAAACATTAATACTCGGTGAAAATATTTTATATAAGAGTGCATTAAATAAATATGCCGCAGGAGCATAAAGATTAAAAATATCTTTATATAAAACTTGTCCTTTTAAAATCTGCTCCGGGATATAAACCTCTCTACCGCAATCAACAAATGGTGAGCCCATTTTAGCATAAGTCAAAACAAATAAAGCCGAAATAACAAGCCAAATAAAAAATATTATTAATTTATCGTTAAAAATACTCTTCTTCACTTAATAGATTTTAACAAAACCAACTTAAATAGGCAATTTTTACTGTAAAAATAACTTTATAAAGAAGAATAGGTGTGCAGGTAATAAAAATGACAGATATGAGTACTCTTGAAAACTTATATAGGCGCGGAGTCCTAGACTATAATCCCAAAGATTATTTAACAGGCTCCTCAAGCGATATTATCCCTAATTCAAATAGAGATATTTTTATACCTGATAACCGTTTTGCAAGAGTAGATGGAAGTTATATAAGGCAACAAATTGATAGAGATTTATTAGATTTAAATCACGAAAATAAAACAGATACTCTTTCCAATAATCAAACTAAAAAAGAAAATAATTTTTTAAATAAACTCAAAAATCTGTTATGGAATAAAATAACAGCAGGAATTGTTGGATTGGGAGCATTTTTATTATCAGGAAGATATATATTAAAGAAATTGCATATTCTAAAATAAATTTTTTATTTTTAATTAACTTTTGATATTAATATCTTTTATATCCTCCGAAGTTGATTTATCAACACTCTTTACTTCGGCAACATTATCTTGCATATTCTTTTCAACCGGCTTTTGAGGAATTTTAGAAACTTTATGATCTAAGCCTTTACATCCAACTTGATACCCAGCCATAAGCATAGCCAATGGTACCAACCTTGCAACACCTTGGACAATCGGTCCATCAGACAAGAATGATGCCCCAACACATAAGTCATCCCAATGCATTAACATATCACTTGCCTTAATTTTTCTATCTTCATCACAGCCAAGTAAAACTTTTTTCATATAATTTGCAGCCTTATTACCTATTAGCATCCCTGCAGATAACCCCGCTAATATAAGTGCTAATTTAGGTAGTTTTGCTAAATGCTTTATACATTTACTCGAATTTTCTGAAATCTTGGATAAAATCTTACCCTCGGCTACTTCTCCCAATCTTGCACACTGCCCAACTGTAAGAATAGGAACACAAGCATTTCCAAACTGAATAATTGCCTCTCCTACTTTTGATTTTACTTCTGCTTTACTGTTATTAGATCTGTCATCAATTATTATTCCGCCAACAAGTCCACCTAATATAGAACCTGCAGCCATTGAAACAATTTCTTTCTCCTCAAATTTTACTTGATACAAATATGTATCCTTAATTTTTGTATTCATTATTCTTTTGGGATTTAATGAAAACTTCTTCCAAGTAGCGGTCTTTGCAAGAATTGCAAGTGAAGCTGCAACTCCTAACATAGAAGATACGGCAACACCAGTTCTCTCACTTTTTGACAACCTTGAATCTACAGGTTTTTTCTTTGTATTAGGGTATAATGTTCCAAAATTTTGTTTTGTTGTAACTCTGTTTGAACTAGTATTAACACTTAGAGACATAATTGTTTCTCACCTTCCTGTCTCTATAAAACGTATCAAGATTTATATTTGCCTTAATAAAAATAAAATGTTACTTTTGTTAACATACTCGAGAATAAAATTTTGATATTTCTTCAAAATATCTCTCTAATGCCTTATATCCGTTATAAACCTCGTTTGTTATTCCAGAATAACGACTTGCAACAATATATTTTAATTCTTTTGCTCTGATTTGAATTATTGTATCAGCATCCTTTCGAAGAGCTACATTATTAGATGTAGACCATTTCTTCAAATACATTAGCTCATCATTAATCTGTTTTATAGTTGAAAACTCTAGGGTATTAAAATCATATTTCTTTAACAATGCAATTTCAGCATTTGTTATTCTGCTTTGAACAGCCTGAAACTTATAAATTCGCTTTATAATTACATAATTATCAGCAACTCTTCTATGAGAATATGGAACAGCACTTTTAGCTAATAATGCAGACGTAGAAAGAGCTGTAAACATATCCTGATCACTTGAAAATGTACTCTTTACAGGATTAATTGTTTCAAGTTTTTTATTATCTAACATAGGAAAATACCCCTTTTCTCCACATATATAATACATTAATAACGTCATCTTGTCATTAATCTGTATATAAATTGTTACATTTAATCGAATAATTCTAATATTTTACAAAATTGTAAAGAAATGTAACGAAATAAATGACTTGTGAAATTAGATAAAAAGTAAATACTTTATATATATGTAAGATGAAACTAAGAGGATAAAAAAAATGGCAAACACAGCAGCGTTATTATCAAACTTATTAAATTGTAAAGCAGATTATAACTTTGCAGTATTACAACAAACATTGTGGGCATCAAAACAAGAAGCAAACGCATCAAAATTAGCAGCTCAACAATCAGCCGAAGAAAAATGGATAACAGCTTATGATTCAGCTTACGATCAAGGCTATTATGGTGAAGACGGAAAAAGTCTTACTTGTAGAGATATAACAGTAAAAACCGGATGTAAATCAGAAGCACAATTTTCAGCATACGCAAATGCAAAAGTAGGAAGTTATGACCCTGACGCATTAGAAGAATACTCTGATCTAGATACAGAATATGACTTAGCCGTAAGCACATACGATGCAATGGTAACAGAGTTAAGTGCAATGATAGAAAGCTATAATGAATCAGTATCAACAAGCGCTCAAGACACCGGCTTGTTAGCATCATAAGACTTAACAACATTAACCATAAGGGAAGCAATAGTCATAGGTCCCACCCCGCCGGGTACAGGCGAAATAAAATCGACCAACGGAGCGACTTCATTGAAGTCAACATCACCAGTCAAGTTGCCGTTAGAATCTTTATATATACCAACGTCAACGATAACAGATTTTTTAGAAACCATCTTACATCTTACAATTTTTTTACCAACCGCAGAAATTACAATATCTGCGGTTTTTATTATTTCATCCAAGTTTGCAGTATGCGAATGACAAAGTGTAACAGTAGCATTGCGATTTAAAAGCATTTGAGCCATAGGCTTACCAACAATATTGGAGCGTCCGATAACTACAGCACTTTTACCATCTATTGGTATATTGTATGAATCTAAAAGCATTAATACCCCTTGCGGAGTCGCTGGGTAATAGTAAGGTTTAATGCCAATGCATAACCGTCCTACATTCTCAGGGGTAAAACAATCAACATCTTTTTTAGGATCAATAGCACAAATAACTTTTTCTCTTGAAATATGTTTGGGAATTGGCATTTGAACTAATATCGCTGTTACATTCTCATCATTATTCAGTTGATGAATTTTATCAAGAATAACAGCTTCTTCAACATCAATAGGGTATTCAAATAGCTGAGATTTGATACCAATATATTCAGCCTTTTTTTGCTTATTTCTAACATAAACCCTACTTGCCGGATCATCACCAATAAGAATAACCGCAAGTACAGGAGAAATATTTTTTTTAGCCAAATCCTGCTTTAAACTTTCAATGATTTGTGCCGCAACTGCTTTACCATCTAAAATCAAGCACCCTCCTGCGGCAAATTAAGCCTGAAATAGAATTGTTTAATTGCATCTACAACTTTATCAGAATTTCTTTCCATTGGATTATCAGCCAACATTTCGTCAAAAGGAATTACGCCTAAAATATCTATATCAAAATCTTTAGCCATATTATAAACAGACGGCATATTAGCATTTGCGACCTTATTCAAGACAACACCTAACTGCCCGCCTGCAGCATACTTTGCACTAAATTCTTCTATACGTTTAACCAAGTTTAAAGAATCAACTTGAGGATTCGCAACTATCAAAGCTAAATCAATATCTGTATCCACAAGTTGATTAAGATACTTTAAATCAAACTCGCAATCAAAAATAACAAAATCATATCTATCCAAAATTTTTAAACAAGCATCGTTAATTTGTCCTGTAATAGGGCATCTGCAATCTTTGGAACCAACAAACCAAGAAACAATAATATCAACATTGGGTGAAAGACTAACAATAATATCTTCCATTGCCCACTCTACATACTCCTGTTTTGTCATATGTTGAGGAATACCTGTATTATATTCGTGTTTTCCACTTCTTATACCATAAATTGTATTACGAATATCAAGACCAAATGTATGTCCTAATTCACTTGTTAAATCATTATCAAAAAGCAATACTGATTTTTCAGGGAAATATTCCTGTAAAATCTTCATAAAGGCTTTAGTAATTGTAGTTTTACCACTGCCGCTTTTACCTGTAATAGCAATTTTAGTAGTCAAACAATACCTCTTTTCTTTTATAGCTGTAGTGATTCGTGAGGCAAATGAGTAAATGTATCAATACGTTTAACCGGTGGTGTAATATGAGTAATTCTTAAGCCAAAATTATCCTCAATAACAACGACCTCGCCGTGCGCAATTAACTTTCCGTTAGCATACAATTCAACAGGTTCTCCTGCAACTTTATCAAGAGTAACAACAGAGCCTTTCGTTAACTCAAGAACCTTTTTTATAGGCAATTCTGTTTTTCCAAGCTCAACGGTAAGCTGTAATTTAACATCCAGAAGTATGCCCAAATTTTGATTAGCAAGACCGTGAGCAGAATCCAAATCTTCAAAAGAAGCAAACTTAACAGGTTGAGCCGTCACAGTTCCATCAACCGACTTTTCTTGCTGTTGGTTAAAATGTTCAGAGGCCTCATGCATTTCTTTTGCACCAGACAAAATATCATCAACTACAGAATCTGTCATATCAGGTTCTTCCGGATTATTTGAAGCAACTTCTGACATTTCTTCAAAATTATAATTTGAATTTATTTCTTTTTCATTATCATCCGATGGCAGATTATTCATAGAATTTTCATCATCTATATTTGGCATCTAAACTCCTTTATACATATTTCCTTAATAATTCTTGCATTTCATCATAAACATCCGTTATTTTAACACAAATGTTCTTTTTTATAGTACCAGGACGAGCAAAGAACTTTTTCTTTCCATTCACTTGTACTATCAAATCATCATTAATTTTATTATCCAGTTTTATAATATCTCCAACATTTAGCTGTAAAAAATCTTCCATTGTAATATCACAACTTCCAAACTGAACTCTTACATCAACAGGTGAAGTATTTAATTTAGTAATCATTTTTTGGCGTTCATCATTAGTCGCAACTAAGCCCTTGACTTGGAAAATATGTTGGGCAGATAAATGTCCTAAAACTGATTCCAAAACAGAATACGCCAAACACAAGCTAAACAATCCATAGTGCTTACCGCCAATTTGAACTTCAAAAGTTAATAAAGCAACGATTTCACCTGATGTAGCTACTTGTATAGATTGATACCCGTCATCTAAACTAATAAACTTACAATTAACCGGAATAATAGTATTCCAAGCATCTTTTAGGGTATTAATTATGACATTAATAATTTTTTTTGCAAGAGCCTTTTCCACATCAGTAAGCTCTTTATTTTTCCCCTCAAAAGTACCATTACCACCAAGCATTCTATCTACTATTGAAAACATTACTTCAAAACTAATACCCAAAAGTATCTGTCCGGGTAATGGCTCAAATTCAAAAACACCTACAGTGATAGGAGACGGCATAGAACGAACAAATTCTTCATATGTTAGCTGGTCAACAGAAACCGTTTCAATATCTATTTTCATACGCAGATAACCGGTTAAGATAAGTGAAATTTGTTTAGAAAACTCTCTGTGGATATCACGCAAAGCCTTTAAGTTATCTTTTGAGAATTTATCCGGACGTCTGAAGTTATAGAGTTTGTAACTACGAAAAGACGAATCCTGAACCATTGTTTCAAGATCGTTATTCCCTACTGCAAAATCGTTATTTTTTTCTAAATCACCGTCTATATGCTTTGCCATTATCTGCCTTATAAAATTATTGAATTATAAATTGTCCAAAAGAAACTCTTAAGACTTCTCTTTCGCCTCCAAAAATAGAATTAATTTCATCTGCAATTTGTTCTTTAGCGAGTTCTTTTCCAGCAGTAGTAGATAATTCTGTAGAGGTCTTGCTTGTTAAATTAGTGATGACTGCATCTCTAATTGCTGGTTTAAACTGATTCATTTCTTTCTGAATTGCTTCCATTGGATCAACAGGTGCAGGAGCAGAACCGTGTCCGCCATGACCACCTCCAGCTTGTTCCGGCTGTGCATCAAGCATATCCGTATCCTTTTTGGATACTTCCACTGCAACATTTACTTTCAAGTATTTTCTGGAACTATCATCTGCTAAGTTCAAAATGAAATCGCCTAAATCTACAATAATTCCCCTCTCTATTTCATCGGTTACTTCTTCTTCGCTTTCTATAGCTTCTGTATTAACCTTTGATAATATTTTTTCTGTAAAGGAGTTAAATAGAAAATAATTAGCTATAACAATTAATGCACCAATAATCAACATTGATACAATATTTAAAACCAATGAACTACTTTGTTCTTGTTTATTATTTTTTGCGAACTCTTTAGCATTCTCCTCGTTAGACATACATTTCTCCAATAAGCTATTCTATACAGATTTTAAACGATTTTTTACAAAATCACTACCACTATTTAGAGTATAGCACAATTTATAGTCCGTGTACACATCTTATTACTTAGCATCAAGACCCAAATCAAGCGTAGGAGCTTTAGCTACTATTGAACTTGAAGATATTATATCAACTCCAGTTGCAGCAATATCAGCAACAGTTGAAAGATTTACATTACCACTTGCCTCTACTACAGCCTTGCCATTAATCAAATTTACAGCTTCTTTCATTTTATCTAATGACATGTTATCAAGCATTATAATATCTACACCGCATTCCAAGCATTCTTTTACTTGCTCAATAGTATCACATTCAACTTCTATTCTGTGAGCGTGAGAGATATTTTCTTTGAGTTTTTTTACAGCAGCTGTCAGGGTTCCCGCATACCTAATATGATTATCTTTTATCATTGCACAATCTGACAAATTAAATCTATGTAAGCTACCTCCTCCTGCTTTTACCGAATACTTTTCAAAAGCTCTAAAACCAGGAGTATTTTTTCTTGTATCAACTATTTTTGCCTTATGATTACCTATTGCTTTTTGATATTTATTTGTTTCTGTAGCTATACCTGACATTCTTTGAATATAGTTAAGAGCGGTTCTTTCACCCGTTAAAATGTATCTTGCTGGACCTTCTATATCTGCCAACTTTTGACCTTTTTTTATTTCATCACCGTCTTTTACGTAAAACTTAACCTTAACACTTCCACCGGAAAGTATCTTAAACACCGTTTCAAAAACCGCTTTTCCACAGAATATACCATCAACTCTTGTGTTTAATTCGCAGGACATTACATCTGTTTCATTTGTTAAATAATCTGTTGTTATATCCCCAAAACTCATATCCTCTTGAAGAGCATTTTTGACATGATCTTCTATATAAAAATTAGTAAGCAACTTGTAACTCTCCTTTTTTAATTGAACTATGAACACCGTGTTCATCAGTTTGCAAATAATCTGTTCTATAGTGAGCACCTCTGGACTCTTTACGCATCAAGGCAGCTTCTGTTATGAGTTCTGCAACCTCAAGCATATTTCTATACTCGTATTCATCCATACTCAGACAACGTTTTGTCTTCCTAAATGTTGATTTTAACCATTTTATTTGTTTAAGTGCAACTTCCAGAGTTTCCTTAGACCTTATAATCCCAACATTTTCCCACATTAACTGTTGTAATTCTGTTTTTAGATTATTAATATCATAAACTATGTCATCAATATTTTGTTCATAGTCTTCTATAATATTTTTAATAGTTTCGTCAATCATCTTTGGAGGAGTAAGGTTAGCAAATGACAGATAATCAGCCAACGACCAAGCACATACAACACACTCAAGCAGAGAATTGCTAGCAAGTCTGTTTGCACCGTGTAACCCTGTAGAGGAAACTTCCCCTATTGCATAAAGCCCTTTGATAGAAGTACAACCATTCAAATCAGTCTTAACTCCACCCATTGAATAGTGGGCCGCTGGTGAAACAGGAATTGGAGTTGTAGTTATATCAATACCGTTTTTCTTACAAACCCCTGCAATAGTCGGAAATCTGTGCAAAATTGTAGCCCTATCAATACAAGAGGTTTGAAGATAAACTTTATCTAAATGTTTCAAATGCATCTCGGAATTTATCGCACGTGTAACAATATCACGTGGTGCGAGCTCACGTTTATCATGGTATTTAGCCATAAACTCGTTTCCTGATTTATCAATCAGCTTTGCACCTTCGCCTCTTACTGCTTCTGAAATCAAAAATCTGTTTTCACCACCATCTACCGCAAGTGATGTAGGATGGAACTGGATAAATTCCAAATCTCTTAACTCTGCTCCGGCATTATAAGCCAAAGCTAAACCATCACCGGTTGCTCCCAGAGGATTAGTGGTATATTTGTATAATTGTCCCAATCCACCTGTAGCTAATATAGTATGAGATGAATATATGACTTCATATTCATCAGTAATTGAATTATAAGCAATTACGCCTCTACATTCCCCTTCTTTACTGATAAGCAATTCTACAACTATTGAATCTTCATAAACTGTTATATCTTCATTTTCTAAAACACTTTTACAAAGACCTTCATCAATTCTTCTGCCGGTTGCATCTCCGCCGGAGTGTAAAATTCTTCTTATACTATGCGCAGCCTCAAGCGTAAAGCTCAATGCTCCTTTTTCATTTTTATCAAAGTCTATACCGTAGCCCATTAAATCATGAATTACTTCATCTGAACTTTCAGAAATAAACTTTACTGCATTAATATCACTTAACCCTGCACCGGCTTTAAGGGTATCATTAATATGAGACACACAAGAATCTGAGGGGTTTTCTTTCAATACCCCAACAATTCCGCCTTGTGCAAATTTTGAATTTCCATCACCAAGTTTGTATTTAGAAACCAAAAGAATACCATCCGGCAAATTTGTATGTTCGGTCAGTTTTAAGGCTGAATACATGCCTGCTATTCCACTGCCCACTATTATTACTGAATACTTTGAGTATTTCATCTCACTACCAAGTCTTTCTACAAATATTATAAATTAAACAAAATGTAGTGTGTATTAATTTTTTATAAAGTTTTCACAAAAATTTTCAAAATACTGATTACAAATAAATTTCTTTTTCGTTTTTATAAGTTACATACCCTAAAGCAGCGGCAGGAGGCTTTCTCAAATATTTTCTTTTGGTATAAATAACACCAGCCTTCTCGTTTTCCGGAACAGATGAATATTTTTTTGCTAATTTACAGCACTCAAAAATAATTTTTTCATCCGGTTCACTATTATCTGTAATTTTTAATAAAACATGAGATCCGGCATGGTCCTTTATATGGAACCAAATATCATTTTCCTTTGCCAACTTTGAAATAATATAGTCATTTTGTTTATTATTTCTACCAATATAAACAATATGGTCTGATATATCTCTCTGATATATTTGCACAGAACTATTCTTTTTACTTGGACTATCGCCAATTCCCAATTCTTCTTTTATATCATTTAAAATTTCTATCGAATCTGCTTTTTCTATACTATAGAGAAGCTGTTCACAATACTCTTTTTCTTCATTTAAAGAATTAATTAAACCGATTGTCTTTTCTCGAGTTCGTTTTGATTTTGTATAAAGTTTAAAGTACCATTTTGCATTATCAATCATTGAGAGAGTTTCATCAAGCGGGATAAGAATTTGCTCTCCGGTATTGTAATCAGTAAGTTCAATTTCAGGAATATAGTCCTTACTCATATAAGCATAAGCCGTTAAAAGCTCACCATACAATTTATATTTATCGGTGTTGTCACGTCTGTTTCTTATAGTAGTTATTTTAGCAAGCGAATTTTTAACTTTTTTGTATTTTGCGAATGCAACTGATAAAAGCGTCGATTTTATTCCTGAAATTTTCTTTATATATTGTTCTCTGGAATAATATTCATCAATAACCTGATTAACAGAAGGTAGATATTCTTTTTCTCCGGATATTAAATCACCGAAAATTGAATACTCATTATCTGCAATTGCAGGACTGATATTTTTTAACTCCATACAATCTTTGATTTTTTCTAAATCCAAACCTTTACACAAGGACTCAAAATATTTTGAGACTCCTAAAAAGTCGTTTGACAAATATTCATAATTAACTTGTCCAAAGAATCTTAACAAATCTTTTTTGTTGGATACCGGAGGATAAACATAAGGAATTCCACCATAGAGCTCTCTTATCTGACTCTTATTTTCACCAACATTATGAGCACATCCGATTATTATTGAATTAGCTTTTTCATATAAAACTATATTTGAATACTTACCCATAAGCTCAATTGCCAAAATAAACTTTTTATTAATCTCAAAATCGGTTTTAGTTTCGAGCTCAAACTCAACAATTCTTTCATAATACGGTTGAGTAACATTAGTTATTTTCGCATTTTCAAGATATTTTCTAAGCAGCATACAAAACATGGGTGGATTTTTGGGATACTCTAAGAATCTTTTTTCTTCATTTTGAGAACTCATAAAACATAAGTGATAAAGCTCTGGAGAAATATTAATATATAATTTTCTTGATTCACCATTATTTCTTAAAACCAAAATTAGGTCACGAGGTGAAGACTGTCTGATTTTCTGAATTCGAGAAGAAATAATAAAATTTTTGTTCTCCTTAATAAAAGCACGTATAGTAAGATAATCAATATTAATCATTATTAATCCCAACACGTTTAGTTTTTACTTCAAGGGGTTCATATAAATCAGTAAACATAATAGCACCTCGAACATTAATAGTAGCAGTCTTTATAGCTAATAAATTACGCCATCCTTGTTTATAAACCTCTCTAGAGATAAGAATTTTTTTATTATAAATAGAGCAAGATGAAACAATAGTATCAACAATATCAATAGCAGGAGAAACAATGGAGTAATTCATAACACTGGTTGTTCCCAAAAGCCCTATCAACACTTCATCATAATGAATACCAATATTAATCTTTACATCTTTTGCATCACCAGCTAACTCTAAGTTTTTACAAGCCTCGAGAGCCGCTTTAACCGCAAGATGAGCAGAGTCTTTCTTATCCCAATAAGCGTAAATTTTTGTACCAATAAATTTATCAACACGTCCATTATTGTTTATAATACTGTTAATTACTGCATCTAAGACAAAGTTTATTTTGCTAAAAACTTCCTTTGGGGAATTATCTTCAATTAAAGCACTTGTATTAGCAATAGAACATTCAAGAATAGTTACCGGAACTTTAACAGGTTCACATTCAGTCATTACACTTGAAATCATTTTGTTTCGAGTTTTCTTAGAAAAATACACACCTAAAATTGCATTTAATAAGCGTTTATTAGACTTCCTAAGCACATACTTTACCAGCAAACCTGCAACATAAGTCAGCAGCAAAGAAGTAATAAGAGGCACATGATTAGAAAATAATCCAAAGAGTGAATTAAAAGAATTATATAGAGCAACTAACAAAACAAAACATACCCCAGCAGCCAAGTTTGCTCTTAAATTAGAATTAAAAATAAGCAATAAAAGAGTCAAAATAACATCCGCAGCAAAAATATAAATAAGGTTTAACACGGGATAAATATGATTCTGTACAGCTAAATAATCTTCCTTAAAATTAGAACAAAGCAAGAGGAAAATAAGTACATAAAGTACCGGACAAAATATGAAAGCAAATTTTTGAGTTTTAAACTTCATAAGAAAATTATATTACAAAAATTTAACGAAAATAAAAATAAAAAAATCAACAAAACAAAGGGCTAAGAGAAATTAAGATATAAACAAGATATAATCAAACCAAGCGTGAGTTTGAAAAAATATATGTTTATGTTAAAATCAAAAATAAAAAGAGAATAGTAATATGAAAATATAGGAGTTAATATGATTTCCGTAAATGATTTAAAAAATGGTTTAACCTTAGAATTAGATAACGGACTCTGGACTGTAGTAGAGTTTTTACATGTAAAACCCGGAAAAGGAGCAGCATTTGTAAGAACAAAACTAAAGAATGTAGAATCCGGCAACGTTATAGAAAAGACCTTCAGAGCAGGGGAAAAAGTAGCAAAAGCGATGTTAGACAGACGCGAAATGCAATACCTTTATAAAGAAGGCAAAGAATATGTAATGATGGATAATGAATCCTATGAACAAGTACAGCTAACCGAAGACCAAATTGGTGATGGAGTAAAATACTTGAAAGAGAACTTGATAGTACAAGTATTAATGCACGATTCAAGAATACTAGGAGTAGACTTACCGCCACACGTTGAGTTAGAAGTAGTAGACACCCCACCGGCAGAAAAAGGAAACACAGCGCAAGGTGGAACAAAACCTGCTAAAACAGAAACAGGTGCAGTAATTAACGTACCATTCTTTGTATCTAACGGAGATATAATAAGAGTTGATACCAGAACAAATGAATATCTTGACAGATGTTAGATTGTAGAGAGGAAAGAAAATGATATTTGATACATCTTATATAAAAGAATTAGCCGAAATATTATCAAAAGAAGGCTTAACAGAAATAGTACTAGAGGACGGCGAACAAGCAATTAGCTTAAGAAAAGAAGTGAAAGAAGTTGTAGCACAGCCTGTCGCAGTACCTGCAGCTCCAGTTGTTTCAGCATGCCAGCCAACAGCTCCAGCATCTGAAGCCCCTGCGAAACAAGAATGTAAAGCAGCAGGAACACCAATTACTTCACCAATGGTTGGTACCTTCTATTCAGCCTCTGCACCGGATGCTGCACCTTTTGTTGAAGTTGGTAAAACAATTTCAAAAGGTGATACTGTTTGCATCATCGAAGCTATGAAATTAATGAATGAAATTGAGTCTGAATTTTCAGGAAAAGTTACACAAATTTGTGTAAAAAATGGAGATCCTGTAGAATACGGACAAGTATTAATGTATGTAGAATAGTAAAACAAAAATAACAGGGGGCAATTAATGCCCCCATTTTTGCACTAAGGAGTATAAATGTTTAAAAAGGTTTTAATCGCAAACCGCGGAGAAATAGCAGTAAGAGTAATAAGAGCTTGTAGAGAATTAGGAATACCGACTGTTGCGGTATATTCTCAAGCTGATGCAAATTCATTACACGTTAGATTAGCAACAGATGCATACTGTATTGGACCGGCACCAAGCTCAGAAAGTTATCTTAACATCCCCGCAATAATATCAACCGCAATGATGACCGGAGCTGATGCAATACACCCCGGATACGGTTTTATGTCAGAGCGTGCAGATTTTGTAGATATTTGTGATAAACACGGTATAAAATTTATTGGTCCAAGTGCAGATAGCATGAGAAAAATGGGGGATAAAGCTACTGCAAGAAAAACAATGGTTGAAAACAATGTACCTGTAACCCCGGGAACGGGAATTATTCACTCCGTTGAAGAATTAAAAGAATTTGCTCATAAAGCAGGCTATCCGATAATCCTAAAAGCAACAGCGGGCGGCGGCGGAAAAGGAATGAGAATTGTTCGCAGCGATGAAGAACTAGAAGATAACATGAATTTGTGTCAACAAGAAGCACAAAAGTTCTTTGGCAATCCTGATATTTATGCAGAAAAATTCCTTGAAAACCCAAGACATATTGAAGTTCAAATTATCGGCGACAGCTATGGAAATGTTATTCACTTGGGAGAAAGAGATTGCTCTATACAAAGACGCCATCAGAAGTTGCTTGAAGAAGCACCTTCACCTGCTATCGATGAAAAAACTCGCCAACAAATGGGTGAAGCAGCAGTAAGAGCTGCTAAAGCTATTAATTACGAAGGAGCCGGAACCTGCGAATTTCTACTTGACCACGACGGCAAATGGTATTTTATGGAAATGAATACCCGTGTTCAAGTTGAGCATTGTGTAACAGAAATGATTTCTCAAATAGATATCGTTCGTGAACAAATTTTGGTTGCTTCCGGCGAAAAATTAAGTTATACCCAAGATCAAGTAAGATTACACGGTCATGCTATTGAATGCCGTATAAATGCAGAAAATTCAGAAAAAGATTTTATGCCTTGTCCAGGAAAAATCGACGGATACTTTGCCCCAGGCGGTTTTGGAGTAAGAGTTGACTCACATGTATACCCTGGATATAGCATACCTCCATACTATGACAGTATGATAGGAAAACTCATATGTTGGGGGCACACAAGAAATGAAGCTAGAAGAAGAATGTATCAAGCTTTAAAAGAATATGTTGTTACCGGTATAGAAACAACCATACCTTTCCATCAAGGCATAATTGAAGATGATGTGTTCATCAGCGGAAACTTCAATACGGGATTTATTGAAGATTACTACAAACGTAAAGGCAAACAATAAAAAGTGAAAGAACTTCTTGAAAACCGATGCTTCTTTAAACTTGTTTGCGGAGCAGGTAATGAATCCGTTGAGGAAGTGCGCCGTTTGGTTAAATTATATTCAGATGCAGGCTGTAAAGTTTTTGACTTGTCTGCAAAACCCGAGATTATTAATGCAGCATCTGATGCAAAATACAAATGTGTAAGTGTCGGAATAAAAGGTGATCCGCATATTTTAAAAGCGAAAATTAATTCTAACTGTACGAACTGCGGAAAATGCAAAGAAGTCTGCTTTAATAATGCAATTATAAATGCCCCTGCACAAATACAAGAAGAACGTTGTCTGGGGTGCACAAAATGTGCTTCGATTTGTCCTTTTAACGGAATAGACCTTATATCTAAAGATGTTGACCTTAATAAAATTCTTCCGACCATTATTCCGCTTGGCATTGATTGTATAGAGCTTCATGCAACAGCAGGAGATGAAGACGAAACAGACGAAAAGTGGAACACCATTAACAGATTATATAATGGAATGCTTTCTATTTGTATAGACCGATTAAACCTTGGGAATAAAAAAGTTATCTCCAGAATAAAAAGATTAGTTGCCACGAGGAAACCATATACTACAATAATTCAAGCAGACGGAATACCAATGAGCGGAAGTGATGATGACTACAAAACAACCCTTCAAGCGGTAGCAATGGCTGAAATAATCCAAAATGAAGATTTACCGGTCTACATTGTATTATCAGGAGGAACTAATTCTAAAACTCTAAAGTTAGCCAAGCTATGCGGAATAAAATACCACGGTATAGCCGTAGGCTCATACGCAAGAAAGATTGTTAAAGAGTATATTTCTCAGCCGGACTTTTTTGAGAATAAAATAATCTATAATAAAGCCCTCACGCTAGCTAAAAATTTTATAAAAGAAACAATGAATAATAAGATCTAAAAATCTACAAAAAAAAGTTTGCCAAGAGATTGATGGCAAACATTAAATAAACACGAGGATATTAAGAGAGAGAGTATAAAAATAAACTTTTTATCTTTAATGTATATATTTATCTTTCAATTTATTAATTCCCATTAAGTAAAAGATCAAATTCCCTTACATATTAATAAAGTTTTTTATTATTATAAAATTGCTAAAAGCATAAAGAATGTAAAGAAAAATTAAGCAAGAAAATATAGAGAATACAAAAATAAAAAGAACAAAGCACTTGAAAAAGTATTATGTTATTGGTATGTTAGAAGTGTAAGGATTAGTCCTTGCGCTGAAAATAAAATAAGCGCTTGTAGCCCAGTTGGATAGAGCGTTTGGCTACGAACCAAAAGGTCGGGGGTTCGAATCCCTCCAAGCGCGGATTAAAAAGAACCTGTTTAGGTTCTTTTTTTATAGATAATACTAAAAAAATTCCCGTTGCCTCACAATATTGACATTGAAAATTAACAAAAAAAAGAGACATACAATGACCAATAAAAATTAAAACTCAAAGAGTTAAATATCAGTTTTAGAGTCTTAAGCTCAAATGAAATCCTTTTATTTTCCCAAACTATTTTAATTTTGACTTGCTAGCACTGACTAGATTTTTATAAATATTTTTCTTAATCATATACACAAAAAACGCCCTTAAGGGCGTTTTTTGTCGAAACAAAACTTAAATAAAGTTATAATAAAAATTATAAGACGTAAGCCGACCCATCAAGAATGCATATAATATATAAATCTTTCGTAACCCCGAAATCTGTCATTTGGTGTGACCGACTTACATTATTATGTTAACTTGTTTTTAAGACGTTTTTCATCCCCAAAAGAATTATTTTTATATTATAAATTAACTCTTAAGTATTAATTCGCATGAATAAAGAAATAATAATAAAACAATAAAAAAAACCGCTTTTAATAAAAGCGGTTAAACCTACATACAACTAACTAACCTAAAAATTCATTTTAAAAATCAAGTTGACACCTGTTTTAGCTTTAGCTGTAGGATTATTGATTAAATCGTATCCTTGGACTTCAGCTGATAGCGTACAGTTTTTATCTGCCAATTTGAAATTTATATTAGCACCACTATAGATACTTAACGTTGGTTCTGCAATTTCTCCGGTTTTAAAATTAATGTTCGTAGTAGAGTTAGGAGTAAAGTACAAACTAATATTTTTTGAAACAGGAACATCCACTCCGATTGCAAAACGTTGAGCAAGAGCGGAATTGTTATTGTTGTAAGAAAATCTTGAACGAGATGAAGCATTAATAGACGCACTGCCAAGATCCACAACCTTTAAAGAGGCTTTAAAATCTGTTACGCCCTTAATATTAGAAATTTGACCATCTTGTTTCCAATCTTTTGCAATGGATTGTTCAACAGTAACACCTTTTGCAACTTTAAAGCCGCAGGTAGAAAGAGATGTTCCGCTTCCATCTAAGTTCGCAAAGTTCTGAAAAGAGGCAAATGTTTTTATCTCTGATCCACTTGGCATCAATTTCTCCTTAATTCCCGTTACTAATATATAAAGTAAATTAAGGTTTAAAAATTGCCTTTTTATGAAAGAAATTATTTTGATTTACGGAGAACATCAAGTAAAGCATCAACAACAAGCGGATCCCATTTAGCTCCTGATTCTTCTTTAATGATATCAATGGCTTGTTCTTTTGACATAGCTTTTCTATATGCTCTATCTGAAATCATAGCGGAATATGCATCAGCGACAGCAATAATTCTTGAACCTAAAGGAATTGAATTACCTTTTAATCCTTCCGGTTCTCCTCTACCATCCCAGCGTTCCTTATGATAATGGATATATGGTATTACTTCTGATAAGAAATTAATATTCATTAATAGGTTTACACCAACATTCGGATGGTTTTGTAATTTTTCCCATTCATCTTTAGTTAGTTTTTTATCACTTGCAAAGAGCGCTTCTGGTAAAGTAATCCTACCAATATTTTGTAATAAACCAGCATAGTAGATTAAATCTGTTGTTTTTTCATTAAGTTTAAGCTGGTTACAGATCTTTTTAGCTAATTTAGCAACATTTTGAGAGTGTGCGACTTTATATTGTCCTTTTTCATCAACGGCCTTAACAAGTTTCTCAACAAAAGCCTGTTGATAATCACCTAAATCACCTATCAGCGCAGTTAGTTCAGCACGTTGGTGTTGTAACTCAGGGACTGAAGCTGCTTCATCCTCTAAAAGTTCTTGTGTTTCATCTATTGACTTTTGCAGTGACAATGATGTTCCAAACAAGCCGGCTATTGATTCTAATAATTTTATATAAACTTTTTTAATTTTTTTCAATTTATAATTTTCAATTACAACAACACCAACAATATTAGCATTATTATGCATCGGAACAGCAAGAGCAGATTTAACCTTTTCTTCGTCTAATTCTTTTATTGGTTTAAACAACTCTGATTCGGAAACATTTTCTATTTCGATTGTTTTAATGTGTTTGAACGCATTTACTGCAAGATTTTTCCTTGAAAGTTTATATCCTAAGTCTTTGTCATATATGTTGTATTCAAAATCTAAAGAAGTTCCAACAAGAGGCAAATCCTTATCGGAATTTTGAAATTCTCTTGCAAATTCCTTGGTTAAGTAGATATGACAAGCATCAATATCAAGTATTTGAGTTAAGGTTTTTGCAATAGCGTTATATATAACATACTCTTCTTTTGAATTAAATCCAAGAACCTTAAGAGTATTGTCTAATGAATATATAGAAATGAGCTCTTTTAATTGAGAAGTCAGTTTTTCGGATTTAGATCGAATATCACTGCCTATCTTGTTAGCCAAATCATCAGAAATAAGGTATTCAGATATGAAATCTCCAAGGTTGAGTGCAAAAATTTCTTCCATGGGGTCGCCATCAACCAAATCAAGAGTTCGGCCAAACAAAGATACTCCATTTTGCTCTTCCGGCATGTTATGTCCTTCCATAATAATCTCTACTTATATTTAGTATTACGGCACAATTTTGAAAAACTTTAGGAAAAATTTGCTTTTTTTACAAAAATTTATACTTAAGTTATACTGACCTAGTACTTATGGAGTAGAAAAAGAAAAAGTTTTCTACAATTTGTAAACAATTGTAAATAACTATTAAGATATAATAATTAGTTAGAAAGTAGTAAAGGGGTATAAAAACTGAATTTTTGATATAATAGGGGTAGGATAAAGCAGTCGGATAATCGCGCTTTAAATAATTAAAGTGAGGAAAGTCCGTGCATTCAAGGACAGTCCGCCGGAGAAACTCCGGACGATGTGAATCGGTGGAAAGTGCAACAGAAATGTAGACTGCCAATGCGGATATAAATTCGCAGGCGATGGTGCAACGGTGAGTTAAGAGCTTCACCAGCGGTATTGAGAAATACCGGCTAGGTAAACCCCGGATGAATGCAAGATTAACAGGAGGGTTATAAAGGTGTCCGCCTACTTCCGACAAATCGCTAGAGATTACAAGTAATTGTAATACCAGACAGATGATTATCTAAAAACAGAACACGGCTTATGAGCTGCTTTATCCTTTATTTATCATAATCGGCATCAAGAAACTTAACAAAATAAGCACTTATTACAGGGAATATAAACAGAACAACCAGAACATTTATAATCCCGAACTTTTCTGCGATGGTACCGAGTGCGGACAAAAGAAGAGCGACAACTCCCCAAGAAAACCCAACCATCAAGCCGGCTACTACGCTTTTATATTCTGGTAAGAGCTTTTGAGCCATGACTACAGTCACAGGCTGTGCCATCATTGTAGTAAATCCCATAATCAGGAACAATAGAAGCGATAAAATCGGATGATTTTGGTATGTAAAAGCAAACCCCAGTATTAGAGGAAATGTTATATACATAGAGAAATAGAGCAAATTTTTAGCTCCAACCATTTCTTCTACTTTTCTACTAACAAGAGAGCCTATCCCGCCTGCAAAAATAAATCCAAACAGAGCAGCTCCGATATAAAAAGCACTATATCCCATGTCATGCCATAAAAACGGAAGTAATATACAAGTGCTGTTGGTAACAAGTGTTTTCATCATTGATATGATTAACAGGTAGCGAATAATTTTATGTGAAAAGATATCTTTAAAGCTGGATAATAATTTCTTTTTATTAACTTTTTCGCCGCTGTTAGATAGTTTGGGTACACAAAGGAACATAACAGAAGCAACAAGAATCCCAATTCCAGTGGTGTATGGGAGTTTTTCCATGCCTAAGTATTGTGTAATCCACGCGGCAAGTAAAGGTCCAAATGAATATCCGATTGAGCCAAGGCTCATATACAAACCCATTGAATTTGTTTGGGAATTAAATGCAAATCGGTGAATAAACCCTGTTCCTTGAGGATGGAAAAAACTACTTCCTATACTTCCAAGTACCATAAATAATACTAATAAGTAGATATTTGGGGCTAGTGTGGTAAGTGGTATAAAAATAGCAACAAGGATTAATCCCCAGAATACAAAAAATCGTTTAAGAGTATTATCCGCTAAAAAACCAAAAATTGGCTGTAGCATTGAGGAAAATATATGTGAAATACTGATAATAATAGTGGCAATACCGAGAGTCATGCCCAGTTTAATCGCAATAAACGGCATAAGCGGATTCATAAAACCTGTATATGAATCACAAACCAAATGGGCAACCGATAGCCAAGCTACTGCTTTATTTTTAGTATTTCTTAATTCCATAACGGTATTTTAGCATTAATTTTAATAAAGTAAAAACGTATTAAAAACGAACGATTTTTTTCAATCCGTGTGGTTTATCAGGATTTCTGTGTTTTTTAATAGCAATCTCCAACGCTAATAGTTGGCATATAACAACATTAGCGAACATATACTGAAGTTCATTTTCACATTCGATATTAATGCTCATATTTGCCTTAACATCAGCACTGGTTTTACCAATAACATAAATAGACGGATTATAATCTTTTTTAATATTTTGCAAGTATCTAGCGGAGGTATATGAAATATCTTTTAGAGAAAGATAGAGCAAAACACTTTTATTATTTAAAACAGCAACATGCCCGTGCATAAACTCGCCCAATATAGCAGCATTAACATTCATATAAGAAGTTTCTTTAATTTTTAGAGCCGCTTCTTTAGCAAGTGAATAAGCAATACCATCAGCGGCAATTACAATATTTTTAGCCTTAGCAACAAGTGATGCCAAATGCTTAATCTTCTTTCGCTCATTTAGTGCTTTAGTAATAATTTCAGGTATAAAATTAAGTGATTTTTGATAAGTTTTAACATACTGATTAGTTTCATCGTGATTTTTAGCGAGCGTAAGAGCAACAATGAGCAGTGAGAGCATTTGTGCAGTAAAAGACTTAGTCGCAGCAATTCCAAGTTCTTTCCCCGCCGAACAACCTATTCTGTAATCGCACAATTCCCAAACAGATGAGCCTTCTTTGTTCGTAATACAAAGAGTAGGAATATGCCCAAACTCCTTGACTCTTCTGACAGCTCCAAGAGTATCACTAGTTTCCCCTGATTGAGTTATAAAGATATACAACAGCCCTTCGTCATGAGGAATAACACTTTTTAAAAGAAATTCACTGGAATAAATGGCTCTTGTTTCGACGCCTGAAATCCTTTCCAGTAAATCAACTGCAAATCTTGCGCAATGGTAAGAAGATCCGCTTGCAACGACCACTACCCGATTAACTTTTTCGGGAATGGAAATTTTTTCAGCACCTTGTTTGTAAGCATTAATAATATCAGCAAGCACCAATGGTTGTTGATATATTTCGCTTTCCATCCAATACTTAAATTTAGAATTTTTCAAATTTTTGTCAAACATTATCCAAGAACTTCTTTTAACAACGCATTAACCGTTTGCGGATTAGCACGACCTTTAGTTTCTTTCATAACCTGACCAACAAAGAATCCAAATAGTTGAACTTTCCCGTTTTTATATGCTTCAACTTGCGGTTGGTTAGCAGCAACAACTTTTTCAACGATTGCTTTAATTGCGCTTTCATCAGTAATTTGTGAAAGACCTTTTTTCTCAACGATAGCACTAGCTTTAGTCCCGTCTTTCATCATTTCAATAATTATTTGTTTTCCGATATTATTAGATATAACTGATTTTTCAATAAGTTGAATAAGTTCTACCAAGTTCTCAGGTGACAACTTAGTATCATTAATTTCAATTTTTTCTTCCTTAAGATAAGCGGCAATCTCGCCCATAATAAAGTTAACAGCGATTTTAGGGTTAGCTCCAAGTTCTAGCACCTTATCGAAGAAGAAAGCTAGTGGCATTTGTTCAACGATAACAGATGCATCATATTCGCTTAAACCTAAATCCATATATCTTTGACGCTTTTGGCTAGGCAGTTCAGGCATAGACTTTCTGATATTTTCGACCCATTCTCTTGAAATTTCAAGAGGCATCAAATCCGGTTCAGGGAAGTATCTGTAGTCGTGAGCATCCTCTTTTCCTCTCATAGAACGAGTTTCACGAGCATTGTCATCCCACAATCTAGTTTCTTGAACGACTTGTCCGCCTTCTTCTACTATTTCTATTTGTCTGTCAATTTCGTACTCAATAGCTCTTTGTAAGGCAGAGAAGCTGTTTACGTTTTTAATTTCAGCTCTTGTCCCAAACTCTTTAGAACCTTTTGGCATAATAGAAATATTTGCGTCACATCTCATAGAACCTTCTTCAAGGTTTCCGTCGCAAACGCCGATGTATCTGACAATATTCCTAAGTTCTTCCATATAAAGTCTAGCTTCTTCACTAGAACGCATATCAGGTTCAGAAACTATTTCAAGAAGCGGAGTTCCAGCACGGTTGAGGTCAACAAGAGAATAAGAAGACCCTGCAAGACCTGCAGCACCTGCGTGAACTAATTTCCCTGCATCTTCTTCTAAGTGAGCTCTTGTAATCCCGATTCTTTTTCCTTTGATATCTAAGTAACCGTTGACACAAATCGGTTCATCATATTGAGAGATTTGATACCCTTTCGGTAAATCTGGGTAGAAATATTGTTTTCTATCGAACTTACAGCGTGAAGGTATTTCGCAGTTAAGTGCAAGTCCTGTAAGAATACCCATATTAACTACTTCCTTGTTTAGCACTGGCAAAACACCGGGCATACCAAGTGTAATAGCACTGATATGTGTATTTTGTTCGCTCCCGAACTCTGTTCCGTCGGGGGCAAAAATTTTCGACTTAGTTTTAAGCTGTGCGTGGACTTCTAAGCCAATAACGACTTCATATTTATCTCTCAAACTTTCCATAAAAACCTCATAAACATATATTCTATACAAAAAGTTTACCACAAAAAAAATATAAAGATAAAAATCTTTATTCCTAGCAAATAGCATTAAATTGTAAATTTTTGTAACAAAAACAAAAAAATCTGATATTTTATTAAAAAAACTGGGAATAATAATTATGTAGAAT